>JANRJO010000100.1:0-187671 GCA_033763935.1 Bryobacteraceae bacterium | reverse complement strand
GGCACCTGGAGAAAGCCATGCTCGATTATCTCGATGACCGAAACCGCGCTCCCAAACCTTTTGTGTGGACCGCCAGCGCAGATCTGATCCTCGGCAAGGTCGAGCGCTTTTGTCAACGTATTTCTCGCTCAGGACACTAGCAAGGCGCAAACGTAAATACCGTCACCCCCACCACAAACCACAACGCCGCCCATAGCAGCCCGTATCCGAAAAACACCCGGAAATCCACGCGCGCAATCCCGGAGATAACCACGTACCAGAACGGAGACGTCAGGTTCCCCATCTGATCCCCCACGCTCATCGCCAGCAGCCCCCGCTGCATCGATACCCCCACCGCCGCCGCCGACTTCGTCGTAATAAACCCCTGAATCGCCCACTGCCCGCCGCTCGACGGAATGAAAAACGCAAACACCGTCGCCATGCTCGCGGTTAACAACGGATAGGTCAGCGGACTCGAAACCCCCGCCGCCAACCCCGCCAGTTTCTCCCCCACGTTCGTGAATTGAATCAGCCCCGCGAGCCCCGCGTATAGGTGATACAGCACCAGCACCGGCCACGCCGAAACCACCGCCCGCTCCAACGCGCGCGTAAAGCTCTTGAAGTTCCCATGCAATAGAAAACTCGCCAGCAGCAGCGTCGTGTTCAGCGAGTTGATGTCCAGCGACAACCCTTTCACCGCGAAGTGCTGCCACAGCCACCCGGCCAGCACCACGCACAACACGAGCGCGAAGTACGGCGCCCGCTCCAGCCTCTCTGACCCCGTCTTCGCCGGAGGCTCCACCACCGGCTTCGACTCGGCCACCTCCATCGCTCCCGGAAACGCCGAGATCGGCCGCCCTCGCTTCGGCATCAGCCCGCATCCGAGTGCGATCAGCAGCCCCGTAAACAGGACCTCCTGCAAAATCGCCGCCGGAGACCAGATCGTCGTCGAAAGCGGCATGACCCCGATGCTCTTCTCGAGAAAATGTCCCGGCGTCGCCATCAGCAGCGGCGCGCTCGCCGACAACCCGAACTGCCACACCGCGTTCGCCCCGGCCACCAGCGCCAGGAAGAACGGAAAGTCGATCGCGATCCCCTTCCGCTCCGCTTCCCGCGCGAAATGCACCGCAATCACCGGTGACAAAGCGATTCCCAAACCCCAATACACGTAAGCCGCGCCCGCCGTCAGCAGCACCGCCAGCGCCACCATCTGGTTCGCCGTCCTTGGCGCCGCCGCCAGCTTCTCAACCGTCGAACGAAAGAACCGCGTCGACCCCAGCGCCGAACTCAGCACAATGATCAGCGTCATCTGCATCGTGAACGGCAGCAGCATCCAGAGCCCGCGATAGTAAGCGTCCATCACCGCGCCGCCGGGGTTGCCCATTACCAGCGCCGCCGCCCCCAGCACCAGCAGCAGGATCACGCTCGCCGTAATCGCGTCCGGAACCGCCCGCGCCACCAGCGAGGCGAACCGGTCCAGTCGCCCCCTCTCTACCTCAGCCGCCGGATGCATCCGGACAGTGTACTCCAGGAACCCGCCCCCGCCCCCGGTGTCTGTAGCGGCGGGAACCTCCCATGGCGTCGTCCCTCTTCTATCCCTACCGGTCCGAAGCCTCTCGAGACCGCTGTTTCGCCTACCTCGACTCCGTTGCCGCCCGCACCTGGCCCGCCGCCTCCGAATCGCGAACCGTCACCACCTCGTACGGAACCACCTTCGTCCGCGTCACCGGCCCTCGCGAAGCTCCGCCCCTGGTCCTCCTCGCCGGCGCCACCGGCACCTCGCTGATGTGGGCCCCCAATATCAGCGCTCTCTCTGCTCACTTCCGCACCTTCGCCGTCGACCAAGCCGGCGACTTCGGCCGCAGCCTCTGCACGCGCCCCCTCCCCACCCTCGAAGATCTCCTCGCCTGGATGACCGAACTCTTCGACGCGCTCGACCTGCGCCGCGGCCTCAACCTCGCGGGCATGTCCTACGGCGGCGCGCTCACGGTTCAATACGCGTTACGGTTCCCGGAGCGGCTCAAGAAAATCGTCCTCCTCGCGCCCGGGTCCACCGTCTTCCGCACGCCCCTGAAGTTCATGGCGCGCGTCCTCCTCATCGCCCTCTCCCGCCGCCGCTTCATTCCGCCCTTCCTGCGCTGGGTATTCCCCGCCATGACGCGCAAGGACCCCCAGTGGGTCCAGACCGTCATCGACCAGACCCTGCTCAACTTCGATAACATGCAGAAGCGGCCGATGCCCTTCCCGCCCGTCCTCACGGACGCCGAATGGCGCGCCCTGAAAGTCCCCACCCTCTTCCTCGTCGGCGAACATGAGGTCATCTATCCCGCCGCCAAAGCCCTCCGCCGCCTGCGCTCCGCCGCCCCGTCCGTCACCGCCGAGTGCATCCCGGCCGCCGGCCACGACCTGACCTTCGCCCAAACACAACTCGTCAACACCCGCATCCTCGAGTTCCTCCGCCAGTAGCCGCGCCGATCCTACGCCGAGGTGGTCTTCCCGAGTACGCTGCGGTGCATTCCGTGCGGATCTTCACATATTCCGAGACAGCGCGCGGAAACCTTCCGGCTCGAGATGCCTCTCGTTGGTCAAAACTTCCGTCAGCCCAATCTCGCCGCGTCGTCTGCTAGCGATACAGTCGATGAGGCTTATGCTTCTGAGATCTTTCAGCGTTTCTCTCCTACTTGGCAGTGTTTTTCTTGGCATGGGCGGTCAAGACACTCATAATTTTGGCTTGCAGGTGCATGTGGACACTTCCGTGGGCCGCCCATATGAAGGGGCTCGCCTAACGCTTCATCAGCTTGGCGCCCCCACGAAAGGCCTCCGCCAGGGCGTAACGAATTCTTCAGGTGATCACATCTTTCGGGAACTCCTTCCTGGCTACTACCGCCTCAACATAGTGGCGGATGCGGCGCCACCCCTTACCGTTGGGCCATTCCGAGTGACTCATGATGGGCGACAGGAAATTTCTGTGCGCCTCCCTTCGGGAAACGTACAAGCGCTGAGGACGGATGACTACTGTACGATCGTTGGCGTCGTCCTGAAGGGTGGTCGTTCCAGCGATAAGGCGCGGGTCTGCTGGCGCCCCGAGAAGGCACCCCACATCAGCTACTGCTCACCTAACGATCGTGTGGGGCTATACTCGCTCGAAGTCCCCGCGGGGGGCGTATCAGGTATTGATCGACGTTGGCGACGGTCTCACGCCTTATGGGCGTGAGGAAGTCCGTGGCTCGGTAGATTACGTTCGCCACGTCTTACTTCCGTAAGACATCCCTGGCGCCCGCACGAAAGCAGTCTTGCGCGCGACTCTGACCGGGCACTCCTGCGAAAACTCGCACCATTGGTGCGAGAAATGAGCTGGACCAAGAATCTGGTGATGCGCCCTCGGCCCCCTCACAGTCTCTCCAGAAGTTCGCCACCTCGTTCCCGGGCCCGCCCATCGCCGATGATGGTATAACAGCTTCCGTCCGTATCCCTCAGACATGACCCCTCCGCGCATCCTCACCGAGCACGATGTCCGCGCCCGCCTCCGCATGCCCGCTCTCATTGAAGCCATGGAACGCGCCCTGGCCGAGTTCTCCACCGGCGCCGTCGAGCAGCCCGTCCGCACCGTCTTCCCCTTCGGCGACGGAACCTCCCTCTTCGGCTCCATGCCCTGCTACGTCCCCTCCCTCCCCGCCCTCGGCGCGAAACTCGTCACCGTCTGCCCCGCCAACGCCGCCCGCGGCCTCGGCACCCACCAGGCCGTGATCGTCATGCTCGATCCCGTCACCGGCATCGTCGAAGCCCTCGTCGATGGCCGCTACATCACCGAAGTCCGCACCGCCGCCGTCTCTGCCGTCTCCGCCCGCTTTCTCGCACGCGAAGATGCCCGCGTGCTCTGCCTCATCGGATCCGGCGTACAAGCCCACAGTCACCTCGAAGCGCTGCGCTGCGTGCGCCCCCTCAGCGAGGTCCGCGTCTGGAGCCCCACTCCCGTCAACCGCCTTCGCTTCGCTGCCGAGACCGGCGCCCACGCCACCGAAACCGCCGAAGAGGCCGTTCGCGGCGCCGATATCGTCGTCACCCTGACTCCGTCCTCAACGCCCGTCGTCGATAACGATTGGATCTCCACCGGCGCCCACGTCATCGCCGTCGGTTCCTGCCTCCCGACCCGCCGCGAACTCGACCCCGCCCTCGTCGCCCGCGCCCGCCTCTTCGTCGACTCCCGCGCCGCCGCGCTCAAAGAAGCCGGCGACGTCGTCATGGGCATCCACGAAGGAATCTGGACCTCCGCCCACATCGAAGCCGAACTCGGCGAACATCCCACCCGCCGGGACCCCCACGAAGTCACTGTCTTCAAATCCCTCGGCCTCGCCGTCGAGGACGTCTTCGCTGCCCACCTCGCTCTTCGGTCGTAGCGATACCAACCCGCGCGAACCGGCTCAAAGGGCACAAGCGGTTAATGGAAACTCGCCGTGCAGCACAGAGCGCCTAACGCGCGCGTCGCGCTCTTCGACGAAAGTGATCCTCAGCTCCCCGGCTGAGGCGCCGCACACAAGCCGAGACCAGCGTACGAGCCTAACGAGGTCGCCGTAGTCGGTGGCGATCTCATAAAGTGACTCTTCGCTAGCACCAGAGGATCAGGTGAGTATCGAGAAGGAATTTCACTCCCCTGGCCCCTTCCTACCAAGGGCATCCGCCATGTCCTCCGGTAACGTGTCGAAGTCGGGAGCAATCCAGATCTCCCCGGCCATCGAGCCAGGCACCCGTGGAGGAGCGATGCCGCGATATGGGACCAATTTCGCAACCGGCTTCCCGGCTTTGACAAGAATCACCTCCGTGCCCTGTTGCACCTCTTTAATCAGGGCCGAAAGTTCAGCTCTTGCTTGGGACATGTTGCGTACTAAGACAGAAGCACCTTTACCATAGATCAGGTCTAATCTAGCCTGATACCGCAGCCCGGCCAGCACCCCGCGGCACCGGAACGCTTCCCCCCTCGAATCGCGATATCAGATGTAAGACCGGCCTACGGAGTCACAACCTTTGCGGCTGCCGTCGTCGAACATCCTACGGCCTGCTGGTATCCGCCGCAAGAGCGCCCGCATGAACCAGTCCCACCCCGCACCCCGCAATCCGGTCCTCTCGTACCTGCCGCGTCCCCCTGCTTATCGACAGCCAGTCCCCGCACGTTCGATGTCCGTTCGCGCGAAATCCTCCCCCGTGAACAGCAGCGGCATGCCGGCCACCGATGCAACCGCGTACGAAAGACAGTCGCCGAAGTTCAGCCCCGCGGGATGCCGCCCCCTGCCAAACCGAAGAAAGGCGCTCACCGCCGCATCCAGGTGTGCTTCGTTGAACGCCACCACCTCGCCCTCCACGCGCCGCAGGAATGCCGCAACCAGCGGCCTTCCGTCCTGGCCCAGTCGAGCCGTGAGCACCATGGTCGTTTCCACGAGCGTAGGCACTCCCACCACCACGACTTCGGCTTCCTCGATAACCTCAATCAGCCCCTCATGGCCCGCTTCCCTTAAATGGATGGCCACAATCGCGGAAGTGTCCAGGACCATCTCAGTACCCCTCCCCGCCGTAGCCGAGGATCCGATCTTCTTCTTCCCGGGTAAGCACTCGGCCAAGTTCCCCCGGTGGCATCAGGGGCCAAACACTCCTCTCGAGGTAGTCGCGCAAGCCCCTGTGGCTCCCCGGCCTTCCCGCCCTCGCCTGCAGCCGCGCCCGCCTCTCCAGTAAAGCCAGTCGGATAGCCTCCGTCTTGGTCTCATGAGCCAGACGCGCGACCTCCGCGGCTAGCCGCTCAACCTCCGCATTCTTGATGTTCATCGCCATGGTGTACTTATACCATTTTTATACCTACGTCCATGGCTGCGACGCGAAACCCCGCTCCCGCCACCCGCCCCAACTCCGCCGCCCCCGCACGCCATTTCTTACCCCGCCAATACCCATCCCGTAAGCCCCCAAAATCGCCGGTCACGTAAATCGCAGGAAAATATCTCGCTAAATTCTAGCTATTTACAAAAAGTGACCCGCAAACCCTGACTTTCCATGTGCTTCTCTTTGAATGCGCGGAAGTAAATCGTCCAGGACCCGCGCAGGAGATACACAATGTCCACGATTAGAAATGCTCGTCTGTTCCTCGGCTGCCTGCTCCTCGGGGGCGGATCCGTCCTCTCGGCCCAGACGTTCACCGTTCAACCGAAGGCCACCAACATTTCCCACTCCACCGCCCGCGTGACCTTCACCCTGAGCGGCGCGCCCACCAACGCCGACGTGCAGTGGAGCACCGACCTCAGCTTTTCGAACACCGTCTCGGCCGCCGTCAACACAGCCTCCCCCGTCACCGGGACGGCCATCCTCACGACGCTCATCCCCGGGACCACCTACAATGTGCGCGCCCGCCTGAACACCGGCGCCATCGTCTCATCCACCATTCAATTCACTACCCCGGCCGAACCCGCCGTCCACCCGTCCTTACCCGTCCCTCCCGCCGAAGTCGATATCACCCTGCCGCCCTCGGCCCCGAATGCCGCTGAGTACCATCCCACCACCAACCCCGCCGGCCGCCGCATCACCGTCGCCTCTGACTGCTCGGACCTATCCACCAAGCTCGGCTGGCTCTCCGGCCTCCCCGCCACCACCGACACCTTCGATTTCGTGCTCCCCGCGGGCGCTCTCTGCGAAGGCCAGTTCACCTTCCCCGCCCGCACCAACCATACCGGCTGGGTCCTCGTGCGATCGAGTGCCGCCGGCACCTCGGCTTTCCCGCCCGAAGGCGTCCGCTGGACTCCGAAATGGCCCGTTGCCTCCACCCTCGCCACCTTCCAGACCAACGCTCTCGTCTACAGCCTCCCGCAGTACGCGGACTACGGGTGGAAGGATCGCACCAACTGCAATTCCGACGGCGAGGACGGCCCCCTCGCCATTTATCAGTTCACGATGGATAACGGCGTCCTGGGCCTCCTCCGCTGCAGCATGTCTTACCCCGCCTACGCCGGACCCAACGCCATCACCAACATCACCGGCCCGACGCCCCTGACCATCACCGCGCCGGGTAACACCCTCAACAACGGCGACGTCATCCGCGTCACCGCCAACGGCGCCATCTCGCCCGACCGCGGCTATGTCGTTTACAACAAGTCCGGCGATACCTTCAACCTCACCCCCAACGGCTGGATCGGCGGCGGCTCCTTCAACCCCGCCCTCAATCCCACCTTCACCCTCCACCCCGTCTACAAAGCGTGGCCTCACATCGCTTCCACCGCCGACCCCACCGGTCCCTGCACCGTCGGAACGGTGCACTGGAACACCTCCGCCCAGCGCTTCTGGTGGTGCCGCGAGGACGGTTGGCAGCGCTACACCCTCTTTTCGTCCATCAATCAGACCGAACAACAGGCAGCCATCACCGTGGCCTCTAACGCTCGCCGTTATCGCTTCATCGGCTTGGAGGTCCGCAGCAAACGCTATCCGCTCCCCCTTCCCGCCGGTTGGATGTCACCGACGCCCGACGGCTCCGCCTACCAGGCTTCCGTCAGCCACCTGATCTATGTCGGTACCGGCGCCAGTGAGATCATCGTCGACCGCAGCTACCTCCATGGCTTCGAGCACCCTCACCGCCTTCGCTACGCCGTCAGCGGTTATCTCAAAAACTCCGCCGTCATTGGCAGCTACATCGACGAAATCGCCTGGGGCCGCTCCTCCGGTTACTCTCAAACCGAAAGTAGCGGCGGCATCAACCTGTGGAACGAAAGTTCCGGCTTCCTTGCCCGCAATAACTACATCGCCGTGGCCGGAATTCATTTCTTTGCCCCCGATCAGGGCGTCTCCGGACCCATGGCGGGAGACATCACCCTCTACCGCAATACCTTCAAACAGTACCCGAAATGGCGCCGTGGCGACCCCGCCAACCCCAGCGTCAACTTCACCCACCGCAACCATATCGAGTGCAAACACTGCGAGCGCCTCAAGGTCGAAGGCAACACCTTCGACTACGGTTACTCCTCCCTCACCGCCGGGCAGTTCGTGCTCATGACGCCCCGCTGCGGCAATGCCACCATGACCGCAATCACCATCGCTTCCTTCAACAACGGCGTCATCACCACCTCCGCCAACCACAGTCTCTACCCCGGCGCGGTCGTGCTCGTCTCCGGAACAGGCGGCGGCCACGACGGTCTCTGGGAAGTCGAATCCACCAACTGCCCCACCTGTACGCAGCTCACTCTCAAGGGCGTCGTCTCCGGCGCTGGAACCGGCGGCTCCATCCAGATGCGCCAGTCGCACAAGGGCATCCGCGACGTCGACGTCCGCAACAACTTCTTCTATCAGGGAGCCGAAACCCTTCGCGTCGCCGGCTCGGACACCTCCTGCTCCAACCTGCGCCTCCTTCCCACCCAGCGCGTCGCCATGGCCAACAACCTCGTCGTAGATACCGACATCCGCTCCTTCTCGGGCGGCGGACGCGTCGATCAGTACGGCACCTTCTTGAACGGTGACTTCGGCGCTCGCAGCGTCTACATCATGGGCAACGTCGAGGACGTCACCGTCATCAATAACTCCTTCTACTCCCAGCGCGGCAACATGCCCTTCCTGCTTTTCGCCGAGCCCGGAAATGAAGGACTGCGGCTCGATAACAACATCTACCAGTGGAACGGCGGAGGAACGCTCAGCGCCCTCGGCGGCAACGTCGGAGGGACTACCTTTGGTACCGCCGGCCTCAACGGCACCTGGAGACGCGGCATCAATCCCAGCTACACCGCCAACAACAACGTCATCTGCTGCAACCTTGGCTCTTCCGCCGGATCCTATCCGCCCACCACGCGTTGGCCCTCCTCGGAAGCGGAGGTCTTCTGGATGAAGCCCGGCCTGGTCCAGCCGTTTGACTTCCACCTCCGACACGAATCGCCCTACATCTCTGCCGGCGCCTCCCACGGCACCGACAACCGCGACCTCGGCGTTAACATCGACCTCCTCGAGCAAAGCCTCGGCCGCGTCCGCAACCTCCGCGCTCGCAGCGTCACCTCCGGTTCCGCCGTGGTCAGCTACCTCGCCCCGGACTCGGCCGCCTGTACCGTGGAGTACGGAGTCTCCCCCACCTGGGGCATCGGCAGCCGGGTCGCCGATGGCGGCGGTCCCCGTGTGCGCAACGTGCCGCTCGCCCCGCTGACGCCCGGAACCCTCTACCACTATCGCGTCCTCTGCGAAGCCGAGCAGCCTTCCGGCTGGTTCCGGACCCCCTAAAACGAATACCCCGCGTGCGCGCTTCGAACGCGAAGCGAACCCGACGCGTAGCCGGAGCGCGCACAGCGGCTATACTTGACTCTGAGCCGCCCTGGGCGCGTACGATATGAAGCTCCTGTACCAGGCCCTCTCGCTGTTCTCCCTGTTCATCCTGCCGCCGCCTCCCCTCGCCGGCCAGGAAATCCTCCATGGCCCGCTGGTTACGAACCTGACCCATAGCACCGCCCGCGTTACCTTTATCACCAGCGCCGACCCTCAGAACTCCGACGTCGCCATCACTCGCACCGGCATGACGCCGCGAATCTTCCCCGCGGCCCGCGTGACATCAACGCCCTTTACCAGCACCGCTCTCCTTACCGGTTTGACCCCCGGAACCACCTACCAGCTCGCCGCTCGCCTCAACAGCGGCGCCATTGTCTCTCGCGAAATCACATTTTCAACTCCAAGCGAACCCGACGTTCACCCGGAATTGCCCGTGGACCCCCAACCCGTCGAGATCGCAATGCCCGCCGGCGACTACGGCGACTCCTCCGAACTCGCCGTCCATGCCGACTGCTCCAACCTCAACGAAATTTTGCGCAAGCTAACCCGGCTCTCCGGCGACCAACACTACGAGGTCGTCCTCCCCATGGGCGCCGAATGCCGCGGCCAGTTCGAGTTCCCCGCCCGTCCCAACCATAACGGCTGGGTCGTCGTCCGCAGCGCCATCGCCGGTACCGACGGCTACGCACCGGAGGGCACACGCTTCCACCCCGTCTGGCAAGGCGCTACCGCTCGCTTCATCGGCAACGCCCTTCCCGTATCCATCGCTACCCAGCCCAGCTTCCTACCCAATGGACCCTGCGACACGCACTCCTCCGACGGCGGCTACGCCTATGTCTCCATCCTCCCCACAAGCATGTTCCCCGTCTACGTGTGCCGCAATAGCCGCCCCGAGTACGCCGCAGCGAACCGCATCACCGGTATCACCGGCCATATCACCCTCACCGTCACCGCCCCCGGCCACCAGCTCGCTCCCGGCGACGTCATCCGCCTCTCGGACAATGGATACGCTTATGCTAACCAGGCCATCGTCGAGAGCGTCGACGGCGACCGGTTTCTGCTACGTCCCCTCGCTCGCATCGGCGCCAACGTGGTCTTCGATCCTTCGTTGAACCCCACCTTCACCGTCAACCCTTACTGGAAACCCGCGCCCCATACGTCCGGCGAATCCCTACCCGAAACCTGCAGCCAGGAAGACTGGTTCTTCCGCCCCGCTACCGGCGAAATCTTCTGGTGCACCGCTCCTAACCAGTGGCGTCTCTTCCGCCCCGTCAACCCCTTCGGCGACCCCCACGCCGCCATCCTCGTACCCGCGAACGCCCGCCGCTATCGCTTCATCGGGCTCGAGGTCACACATGAACGCATGCCCGAACCGCTGCCCGCCGGCTGGGATCGCCTCATCAACGGCGGACAGCCTCAGGGCGTCTACCGCCAGTTGATCAGTTCCTACGGCGACGAAATCGTATGGGACCGCTGCTATGTCCACGGCTGGCCCTACCCGCAGCGCTTGATGACCGGCTTTGCCTTAGCCGGCAAGAACGTCGCCATCGTGAACTCCTATATCGATGAAGTCTCCTGGTGGCGCTCCTCCGGCTACAACCAGAACGAAGGCGGCAACGGCATCCTCCACCTCAGCGACGGCCCTGCCCTCATCGACAACAACTACATCGCCGTCGCTGGCATCGGCTACTTCGCCCCCAATAACAACCTGCAATCCCAGGTCCTGGTGCACGACGTCACCTTCACCCGCAACACCATGCGCGTCTATCCCAAGTGGCGGCTCGGCGATCCCGAAAACAACGGCGTCGTCTACTCTCACCGCAATCACTGGGAGCTCAAGCAGGGCGCCCGCTTCCGCGTCGAGGGCAACCAGTTCGAGTACGGCTTCTCCGGCCTCACCGCCGGCCAGTTCCTCCTGCTCACCCCACGCTGCTCCTCGCTCCCCCCAGCGGTCAATGTCACCTCCATCGCCAATGGCCTCGTGACCCTCGCCTCCTCGCTCATGCTCTCGAGCGGCGACGTCGTCGCCCTCACCGGAACCGATAGCCCCTTCGAAGGAGTTTGGGAGATCGCCGCCGCGGAGTGCGAGGCCGGCCAGTGCCGGAGGTTCTGGCTGAAGGACGCCCCGCCCGGTGCCGCCCTACAGGGCCGCCTGTTCCTTCGCGCCTCCAACCGCGGCATCAGCGACGTCCTCATGCAGTGGAATACCTTCCGCGAGGGCACTGAACTGCTGCGCGTCACCGGCACTACGGGCTGTGGCTTCAGCCACCTGCCCGCCACCCGGCGCATCGCCCTCCGCAACAACGAAAGCACCGACCTCAATATCCGGCCCTTCTCTCGCGGCGGCCGCGTTGACCGCGACGGAACGTACCGCAACGGCGACTTCGGCGCCCGCACCGTCCTCAACCTCGGCTGGCTCGAGGACCTCACCGTTACCGATAACCTCTTCAACGGTAACCGGGGCAATATGCCGCTCCTCCTCGGCACCGAACTCGTCTCCGAAGGCCTCAACTTCTCCGGTAATACCTTCACCTTCGACGAAGACATGGCCTTCCGCGCCGTCTTCCACAGCAACGCTCTGGGCGTCGAGGCCCTGAACCGCGGCTATCGCCGCGACGATCGCCCCAACTGGATCTTCGAAAACAACGTGATCTGCTGCGGTCTGGACGGGTACTCCGGCGCCTACCCGCCCTCCACCCAGTGGCCCGGGCGCCAGGCCGCCCGCCGAAACGCCACTGAACGCGCGCTCTACGCCGCCCTCCGGCCGGCCGGATTGCCGCTCGCGGCCGAGGCGCACCGCAAACGGGAGCTCGCCGCCCGCCAGGGACGCGTTCTCGATGCCCGCGTCGAGGAGGTAACCCCCACCGGCGCCGTCATTCGCTATACCGCCCCAGACGCCTTCGCCTGTACTCTCGAGTTCGGCGAGAGCCAGGCCTGGGGCACCGGCCGCCGTCTCCGCGACGGTGGCGGCAACAACCGCGAGCGCGCCGTTCGGCTCGTCAGCCTCAAGCCCCATACCCAATACCACTACCGCCTGCTGTGCGCCGCCGAGCAGCCCTCAGGCGCCTTTCGCACGCAGTGACTCGCTCAGTAGGGCATCCGCTGCGCGAACCGCCGCCCGCCCGTCCCAAAGCGGCACCGGGGCCCGCGATTTTTTTTCACTCAAAGCGAACCTGACGATTTTCGCCATATCTTCGCCTACCCGGACCAGCCGGTTCGTCCCATGCGTAATCGTGACCGGCCGCTCCGTGTTCTCCCGTAGCGTCAGGCACGGCACCCCCAGGAAAGTCGTCTCTTCCTGAATCCCCCCCGAGTCCGTAATCACCACCGTCGCGTTCCTCTGTGCGGCAAGAAAGGCGAGGTAGCCCAGCGGCTCCACGAGCCGCACCCGCTCCGACACGCCTGCCAGCCGGTGCGCAGTGCGCGGATGCACCGGAAAGACCAGCGGGATCTCCTCGGCCACCCGGTTGAGAGACTCCACCAGCCCCCCAAGAACGCCGGCATCGTCAACGTTCGAAGGCCGGTGAAGCGTCACCATCCCGTATTGGCCTTCCACGCCAAACCCTGCCCGTACCGCCGGCCAGGCCTCCTCCGCCTGCGGCAGCAGCCGCACGAGCGTGTCGATCATCAGGTTCCCCACCAGCCGGATCTTCTCTTCCGCCACGCCCTCCCGGCGAAGGTTCTCATCCGCATCCGCCGACGGGGTGAACAGGAGATCGCTGATCTGGTCCGTCAGAATCCGGTTGATCTCTTCGGGCATCGTGCGGTCAAACGACCGCAGCCCGGCTTCGACATGGGCCACTCGAAAGCCCAGCTTCACCGCTACCAGCGCGCACGCCAGCGTCGAGTTGACGTCCCCCGGAACCACCACCCAGTCCGGGCGATGCTCGGTGAGCACCGGCTCGAACCGCATCATGATCTGCGCCGTCTGCGCCGCGTGCGTCCCCGAACCGACTTCCAGGTTGATGTCCGGCTCCGGCATCCCCAACTCGCGGAAGAACACGTCCGACATTTTCTGGTCGTAATGTTGTCCGGTGTGAATCAGGATCTGCCGGCAGGAGTCCCCGCGCCTCTGCAGTTCGTGCATCAGCGGCGCCATCTTCATGAAGTTCGGCCGCGCCCCAACCACGTGAAGAATCTTCATCCGGCCTCCGATAATACCCTAAGGCATGCGAAGTCTGGCTGAGATCCGGTACCGCTTGAGGCAGGAAGCCGTGAACCTGTGGCTCCTGGCCTCCGGCATGCCCTCACCAGGCGTGACGGCGCCCCCGCCGCCGCCCATTCGCCCCGCCGCTCACGTCCCGACGGAGGCCGTCGAGGAGTTGCTCGCCGGCCGCTTTCGCCTCTTCGGCCAACTCGTCTCCGTCGGCTCTGCCGTGCGATGGCGTCAGGACCCCATCCATGGGCAGGAGACGCCCCTTGCCTACTTCCGCCGCATCCCCTACCTCGACTTCGCCGCAGCCGGCGACCACAAAAACATCTGGGAGCTGAGCCGGCATCAGCACTGGGTCATGCTCGCGGAGGCCTTCGCCCAGACCGGCGACCGCCGCTGCGTCGAGGAGATCGAGCGCCAATGGCACTCCTGGAACGAGCAGAACCCGTGGCTTCGCGGCATCAACTGGACCAGCGCGCTCGAGGTAGCCTTCCGCGCCATCTCCTGGGCCGCCGTCGACGGCTTCGCCGGCGCTGCCCTCCCCGCTGACTTCCGGCGAAGGTTCGCCTCAGCTCTCTACGCCCACGGCATGTACCTGGAGAACAACCTGTCGATCTACTTCTCGCCCAATACCCACCTCTTGGGTGAAGCAGTCGCGCTGCACCTGCTCGGCAGTCTCTATCCCTTGTGGCCGCTCTCCGGCCGATGGAAGCGCCGCGGAGCGGAGATTGTGGACGCGCACCTCGCCGCGAAAGTGGGAAAGGACGGGAGCTACTTCGAACTCTCCAGCTACTACCAGCGGTACGCCCTGGACTTGTTCACGCTCCATTACTCCATTCGCGGTGGCGCCCTCCCGGAACCCGTGAGCCGCATGGCCGGGTTCCTGGCGGACCTGGAAGGCGTCCCGCCGGTGCCGCCCCGCCTCGGCGACGACGACGGCGGCCAACTGTATCCGGCGGTAGCTCGCCCCTCCGCCGTCCCCGCGCAATCAAGCCGCCTGCATCTCCCCTCCGGCTTGGCCGTCCTGGTGGACGGCCCGCTCCGCGCCATCATCGACGCTGGTCCCTTCGGTCCCGGCGCCGCCGGACACAGCCACGCCGACTGCCTCAGCTTGGTGCTCACTTACAAAGGACAAGAACTTCTCGTCGACCCAGGCACTTACACTTACGTGGCGGATCCGCAGTGGCGTGACCGGTTCAGGGGTACCGCTTTTCACAATACGGTGAGAATCGGCGGCGATGACCAGGCGGCGCCCGACGGCCCATTCCGCTGGCGGAACCCGCCGAGTGTCGCTGTCGCCGGCTGGACGGTAAGCGAGGCCGAAGATACGCTTACCGCGGAATGCCGTTACCGTGGTTTCCTCCACCGGCGAACGGTCCGTTTTCAAAAACCGCTGTGCCTCGTCGTAACCGACGAAATCCACGGCCCTCCCGGAGAACACCTGCTCGAGCAGTTCTGGCACTGCGGCCGCCCCGCCGCCGCTCGTTCCCCGAAATCTTTTGTCGTCGGTAACGCTCTACTTCTCGAAACCAGCGCCGCTGCTCATGTCGGCGAAGGCGGCGAGTACGGATGGGTCGCACCGGAGTTCGGCTCGCGCGTTCCGGCCCCGGTCATCGTCGCGTCCGGCCGCTTCACGCTGCCGCATCGGTTTGAGACGGTGCTCTCGCTCACGGACGAACCGGGCTGCGGCGAGGCCACGGCTATAATGCAGGAGACGAAATGAACGCTCGCGGTTCCAGTGGAGTGATAGTTCCGCCGCTCGCAGCGCCGCCGCAGGCCTTGCCACTGCCCTCCACCGACAATACCGGCCAATCGCTCGCGCTGCGGATCTTCCTCGTTTATCTATTCATCCTGTTCGCCCGGCCGACCGACTTCGTGCTCACCGGCCTGCGCTTACCCGCCATTTTCTTCCTGCTGACCATCGTGCTGACGCTTCTCGTCGGCGGCGTTCAGCGCGCGATCAACCATCGTGTGGCATTGTTCTTCGGCGCGTTCCTTTTCTGGATGACCATCGCCGTGCCCACCAGCGTGTATCGAGGCGGCAGCGTGGCGACGCTGATCAACACACTCTATGCCGCGGCCATTTTCGTCGCCGTGGGCGGTCTGGCCACTTCCATACGGCATCTCCGTTCGATACTGATAACGCTCGGCTTCTGCACCGTTTTCTTCGCCGTGTTTACCGCGTTGACAGGGGAGACAATCAACGAGCGGCTCATGGGAGAGCAAGGCACATTCAGCAACGCAAACGACCTTGCGCAGTTGCTGTTGATGGGACTGCCGTTCCTGGTTTTTGTGTTCTTCGAGTGGAAGGACAAGCCGTTCGCCCGCTTTCTGGTAGCGCTCTCGATGTTGCCGGTGGCATGGTCGCTTGCACGAACGGGATCTCGCGCGATGTTGCTCACCTCTGCCGTCTTGTTTGTAGTGCTGTTTTTTCGCGCGCCTTTTGCCTGGAAGGCGAAGTTGCTCGCCTTGGGGGCGATCGCGCTGGTGGGAACAGCATTGGTGCTGCCGGGCAAATTGAAGGAACGCTACGTCACACTGGAGCAGGGCTCGGAGGAAGTCGGCGATGCCGTCGGCTCTACCGTCAATCGGCGCCAGCTGTTTAAACAGAGCCTCATCCTGACCGCCGAGCACCCCATTTTTGGGGTTGGACCAGGAATGTTTCCCGTAGCGACCAGTGAGGAGAAGAAGGACGACCGCCCGGAATGGTCCGCTTGGCGTGTCACTCACAATCTCTATACGCAGGTATCGAGCGAGTGCGGCATTCCAGCGCTGATCTTCTACGTGCTCGCGCTTGTGGGCGCGTTCCGCGCCATCGGTAGGGCCGAGAGATTGCATGCCCGCTCGCCGCACCCCGTGTCTCAGTCGATCGTCCGTTCCGCCGTTACCATTCGCCTCGCATTCCTCAGCTTCTGCGTGTTCGGAATGTTCCTCAGCATCGCCTACAACTACCAGGTCTTCACCTTGACGGGCCTGGCCGTGGCATTAGAGCGCGTGGCGGTCCGGCACGCACACGAGATCCAGGCGGCCTCAGCGGCCCCTGGGAGGTGACGGCGTGTGCGGAATAGCAGGGATTGTAAGCACGTGCGGTGGCGCCGACCCGGTACTTGTGGGCCGGATGATCGACGTCATCCGCCACCGCGGACCCGACGACAGCGGCGTCATCGAGAGCGGGATGGCGGCACTGGGACACCGTAGGCTTAGCATCGTCGACCTTTCTTCGGCCGGCCACCAGCCAATGACCAACGAAGACGGGTCGCTGTGGATCACGTACAACGGAGAGATCTTCAACCACGCAGAGTTGCGGCCAGAACTGGAACGGGCGGGGCACCGCTACCGGAGCCGCACGGACACCGAGACGATTCTCCATGCCTACGAGCAGTATGGAGCCGACTGCCTTTCGCATTTTCGGGGGATGTTTGCCTTTGCCATCTGGGACGCCTCCGCCGGCCGACTGTTCTGTGCACGCGATCGTCTGGGTATTAAGCCGTTCTATTGGTGGAGCGACGGTCGTACGTTTGCATTTGCCTCCGAAATCAAGGCGCTCTTAGAGCACCCCGCCGTCACTCCCACCCCGGATGAAACAGGCTTGGCGGAGTACCTTGCTTTCGGTTACCGGCTAGGCGAAGAGACGATGTTCCGAGGGATTCGGAGATTGATGCCAGGACACTGGCTGTCGGTCTCTGCGGGACAGAGGCTGCTGGGCATAGAAACCCAGCCCTACTGGAAGGTGCCTCTCGAGGAAGAAGAGAGTGAGCGACGTTCGGAGACGGAGTGGGTTCTCGAATGCCGCCGCAGGCTGGAAGAGACCGTCCGCATGCGACTGATGAGCGACGTCCCCCTGGGCGTTTTCCTGAGCGGCGGCGTGGACTCGGGCGCCATTGCAGCGCTCGCGAAGCGTATGGTGCCGGGGCGAATTAAGAGTTTCTCTGTCGGCTACGAGGAAGCGCCATTCAGTGAACTTGACAAGGCACGTATGACGGCTCGGGCTCTTGAGACCGACCACCGGGAGGTGCGGCTTGGCGTCCACGAGTTTTTCGAGTTGCTTCCACGGCTTATCTGGCATGAAGACGAGCCCATTTGCTGGCCTTCCAGTGTCTCGCTCTATGCGGTTTCGCGCCTGGCAGCTGAGGATGTGAAGGTGGTTTTGACCGGGGAGGGCAGTGACGAGATCTTCGCCGGTTACTCCCGCTATGAACTGCTGCTGTCAAATATGAAGGCCATGCGGTACTGGTCGCACGCCCCTGCTCCACTGCGGCGGATGGTCAGGAATTTCATCGAGAGCAGTTCCCTGCTGTCAGCCAATTTCCGCCGGAAGCTTGGCCACACCTTCTTGGGGCGGGGCGGGACGATTGAATCTCTTTACCTCGAGAATTCTCTATGCGCCTTCGACGAAGGAGGGAGAGAACGGATTGGCGTCAAGGGCGACGCGTATGGCGTGTTCCGGCGGTACTGGGACGAAGCTTTGGGAGCTAATCCGCTCCGGCAGCTATTACGCGCGGATCAACAGACCTACCTCACCGAGTTGCTCATGAAGCAGGACCAAATGAGCATGGCATGCTCAATTGAGAGTAGGGTCCCCCTCCTCGACCATCGACTGGTGGAGTTTTCAGCGAGGGTACCGAACGCCTTGAAGTTACGCCGCTCCTCCGGGAAGTACATCTTCAAGCGAGCGGTGGAGGATCTGTTGCCACGCGAGATCGTGTGGGGACCAAAGAAGGGCTTCCCCACGCCGCTGACTGTCTGGCTTCGCGACGCCTCCCGGCTTCAATCGCTATCCCGGATCCTAACCCAGCAGGACGGGCTGCTGTCTTCGGTAACGTTCCTGCCGGCAGTGAGAGATTTGCTGGAACGCCAAGCGTCCGGCAAGGAGGACGCCACAGACCGCATATGGCGCCTCCTCAACCTTCAGCTATGGGGTTCCGTGTTCATTACAGGTACACACGTTGCGACAGGTGCGCTCAGCGGTCATTGCACCCGGTAAGAGGACAGGCCGCCCCCCCGCGCTCCGTGGAACGTATATGAGTAAGTGTGATCGCCGATCGGGCTTTGGATGGTAACCGAGCACGACCCAGCGCTGCAGGGGGCGAGAATCTGCGCTTTCTGAGTTCCCCAAGCGATAGCTGCGCTGGTTGCGCCGGCGGGAGCATCGATCCGTAATGTCACCTCCCGAAGAGTGACAGGAGCCGCCGTGAAGAGTACGGTAACGGGAGCGTCGGCGGACCCGTCATGGTACACCTTCCAATCATTTCCCGCTTTCACTAAGCCCATGTTCGGCGAGTAACTTCCAGTGAGTTGCAGCGTGCGTTCTCCCGGCGTCAAGCCTCCTATTGTCGCAGTGATCAGGCCGTCGCTGCCTCTCACCAATTCCCCGCTACCGCCCGAGAGGCTCATTCCCGCCGAGCTGACTGGGAATGCGCCGAAGGCAGCGACGACGCCGGTTGAGCCGTCCGTATGTGTCATCTTCGACGTGCTGAAGCATGTGGTCGAGGTGCCGCGAACGATCTGAATACCGCACGATTGCTCAGAGACGCTATCGGGCGGAGGCTGACCCTTTCGCCGCGGCAACCAGAAGAACTGGAGAGGCCCCGTTCCCCGGTATCGGATGCCGTAAATGGTCATGCTCGTCCCGTGGTCGTTGTTCACACCGAAATGGGAGAAGGCATTGAGAATCGCGGCGTCCCCGCTACTGCTCACCGCGTACACGTCCCAGTCGATTCCGCAGTTCGAAGCGCAGTTGAGCGCCGGATCGTAGAGTGCCCCGTGGTTCATGCCCGTGATCTGCCAGCGATTCAAGCCCGCCGATAGCGCGTGCTGGTGGCTGACGGGAGGGGCATCGTCCCCGGTTTCGATGTTGATGCTGCCGCTATTCGGGTAGTCCTTGCGCGTCGGGACGACGGAGGAGCCACTGGGCAGCGTGATCGCCGTCCCGTTCGTCTGCGGGAAGTTCCACTGGATCACCTTCGGGGTGGCCGCATCCGTGCCGCTGAACGTTGCCTGGTAGTGGATAATCGGGAACGAGTCATTCGCATAGATGAGGCTCACCCGCTTTGTCGTGTAGCGCCCTGCCGCGTTGGTGAACCGCGTTTGCGTGAAGGCTGATTTCGAGAACCCGCCGAAGTCCCGGCTATCGCTCAGCGTCTTGTCGTAGGATCGGTCGGCCCCGGCCCCGAACTCGGCAAAACTCGGCCCGCCCGCAAGGCTCGTGTTCCACAGATAGTCGGTTCCGCTGTACGAGTGCAGGAATCCACCCGGCAACTCGGGAACCTCGACTCCAGAACGCATCAGCGTCGAATAGAGACTCGGGTACCGACCATAGCTCGGCATACTCATGGTGAGATAGGAGCCGAGCGCGTAGATTTGAACGCTGCTCGTGTCTGTCGCGTAGACGTGCCCGCCGCCCGCCGATCCCGTCGTCCCGTCGTATGCGAACACGGAGGTTTCCTTGATCGTCTCCCAGCCGTAGCGGAGGTTTGAGTATGCCTCTCCCTGAAGCTTTGTGCTAATCGCCGGATCTGTTTCGGACAAGTCGGTGCGGTATTGCAGGATCGACGGCCCATAGAAATCGGAGATCGGCATTCCCGATTTCTTCCAGAACCACGTCGCCTCCTGCGCCTTGGTCGTCAGCCCGCGATTCGCTAAGTGCGTAGCTAGGAACCCCGGCATGAACGTGCGCTGATTCGCCCCGTCTCCGATGGGAAACAGTCTACGGAACCGGCTGGTGTATCGCGGGTCGGGAACCGCCCATCGCGTCAGCCACAGGTGCGTATTTTCCAGCGCTGCGCGAGTCGCAGAGGATAACTCGCTCTCGCCGTGATGGAACGTCCACAAAGCCGCTCCGACCACGACGGGCATGTAGGCAGTGTGGTAATTCGAACTGCCATCGCTGGTCCCATTGGCCATGAATACAGCCGGGACGTTCGCGTTGATTGTGGCTATGGCCTCTGAGACGCGCTCTTGGCTCACCGCGTGCCGCAGGAGTGCGACCACGGACGAGCGGGCGAACAGGATTTCGAGCGTCTGGTTATAGTTGCCTTTGTCCTGAAAATCGTCGTCGAGAGGCAGGAAATCGTTGCTTGTTGCGAGCGTCCCGAGCAGCCCGAGCAAGCGCTTCGCTTGCGCTTTCTGCGCCGCCGTCGCCGTGTCGAGGATGAGGATGACGTATAGCTTCAGCGTGTTGTCCAACAGTGCGCGTGCCTTCTCAGGCCCGAGAACGAAGGCATTATCGGCCATTGGGAATTCGGAGTGGTAGGCCGCGTACATCACGGGCGCTCGCGAAACGTTCCGTAGCAGTTCGTCAACGGTCATCTCGCCGCGAATCGTCTTTAGCACGTCGTAACTCATACTGGTGGACCCATAGTTGGACAGTGCCCAGGCGTAAAAGTTGGCGTGTCCCGGTTTTGGGGAAGGCGTGGCGTCGTTGCGGATAGAGGCCACGAGCGTATCGAAAGCAGCCTGCGAGAACACTAGCGGCTTCCATCCTCCGGGCGGGTCTGCGATGGACGACATGCTAGCGTACAGGCTCAACCCCTGTCCTCGGGCGGCAGTTGCGTCCTCGTCGAACTTGAACCTCGATCGCGAGAGGTTGGCCCGCTGGTATTCGGTGGGTGTGGGTAGTTGCTGCTTCTCTCCACTCCAGACCATGAAGCTGTGCGCCCATCGCTTTTGGGTCGGTAGCGCCCCGTTGCTCGTGTTCTTTGTGATGAACGCGATCCCCGCTCCGGCCAGCGAAGTCCCATCGAACGGCGGAACGCTGCTGTTCCCCGCTGCGTTCTTGAAAAACGAGATGGTGTCCACCGCTCCCTGCCACTTACTCTGCCTGCCCGAAGCGAGCCCGAGCACCGGCGCCGTAGAGGCCCCCGCGCTGTCGTAGAGGAGTGCCGCCGCGCCGAGACACCCACGCCGGTATAGATTTCGGTAATTGATGCCCGTACAGAATGCCGCGCCCGCCGGTGCCTCGTTCGTGGTCGGAAGCACGCTCGCACCGCCCACCTCAACCTCGGTAAAAGCGGTCATGACCTCGTAAGCACCGTTGTTGTTCGGATGTACGTCCTCGCCGGTGAAATTCGCCGCCGCCGTAGTGCCGTTGCAGTTCCCGCGCGTGAGCGTGTGGGTGCCAGTCCCGGCGTCCGTAATGTTCACCGTCGAACCATCGGAATCCAGCAGCAGCGTGAACGCGCCATCGGAGAGCGCCGCTCCGACCCGGTATGTCGTGCTGTCGTTCATGCCTCCCGGCAGTGTTCCCGTGGTCTTCACGCGGAACTGCGTTCCGTAGAGAATGGGAGCACTGGGCGTCAGTTTGTCGGACGAGCCATCGGCGGTAAACGTAAATCTGCCACCGCCCGCGACATAACCGTCCGCGCATTGCTCAGAACCGCTCCGCGCAAGCATCCGGTTCGGCACGAACACCTCACTCCCCCGAAGGTTCCAGTACCACTTGAAGTACATATTGCTGTCGGTATCGACCCGGTAGCCCTGCGAGCCGTGCTCCAGCGTCACCACCATGCGCATGTAGCCCTTGCCGCCCGGTGTCCACTCCCTCAGATCATCCGAGGCGTATACGTAGCGCGGCTTGCGGAAGTCGTACTCGAAGGCGACGGAAGTAACCAGCGGCCCCGACTCAAGGAACGCAACACGCCCGAGGCGCGCTGCTTGTCGATTACTCGTCCCGCCCGAGATGCTGAAGATCGCCGCCTCCATGTCCGCCAGGCCGGACCAATCGGTACTGCTGATGCCGTAGAGCTTCGCCGTGCTGTCGGCCCACGTCCCGTTCTTCCAGCGGTGCCCGCGCAAGGGCATACGATCCGTGTGCAACTGAGCAGCACAGGATGTCGCATTAGCGGTAGCGGCGGGAATCCCGCTCGGCAAGGCCGCTGTCACCGTCGTGCCTGTCGGCGCTGACGCCACAATGTAGCCGTTGTTCAGCTTCTCCACATCGCAGTCGCTCAATCCGAAGGCGTCGCCAACGGAGAGGCCGTGCGCCTGCGGAAACGTGAACGTTCGGGTGCTACCGCTACCGCTCGTAGAGACGCCGGTGAACGAGGAGCCCGGTTTGTGGATGCGGACTCCCGCGTGCTCGTTCGCGATCTGAAGATAGGCCGCGTTCGACGTGTCAATGGCCACAGCGTTCGCGCGAGAGAACGTGGACGGCGCGCCGGTCTGGATCTGGAAGACGTGATCGGCGGTCACGTTGGCGCGGGCGGTGGAGGCTGCGAAGTCGATGCGCGTATTGGAGAGTGCATTCGCTCGCGAGGTCGCCAGCCCCACCTCGTTTACGTTGTCCACGATGGCGTAATACTTGGTGGCTGCCGTAACCTCAGCCGGGAACGTGCCGCTGTGAACGGTGAGTGTGATTGGGTCGCCGGTGGCCAACCCGTGATTCGGCCAGATGACACGATTGTTGGTCCCGTCGAAGCCTGCGCCGATGGTGACGACATCACAGACCTGCGAATCAACAGTGTTGTGCAGGAGGCCAGAGCCCAACCCGGTGCCGATGCGGTATGCCCGGTAGCCCCAATTGCCCCTCGAAGTAGCATCCTCCTGGATGTAGTAAGTCGTACCCGCAACGAACGGCCCGCATGTGCCGGTCTTCAGCGTCAGAGGAAGCCCCGCATAGAGAAACGGCTGGCTATTCTCGTCGCTGGTCGTGAAGTAGGTCCCGATGCGAGAGGAGGTGCCCCACTCGTAATGAACAGTCGAGCGGCCGAGCGACGACCACACAACGACTCGCCCATTGGAACGCTGCTGCCACATCACTTCCGCGCCATCCATCAAGACGCGGGCATTCGAGTAATTGAGCACCGGGAGCGCCGTGGTGGTGGGCAACTCCCACACCTGCGCTCCATGCTTTGCGCCGAATGCCTCGGTGACCGTGACCGTCTCGATTGTTGTTTGGGCGCAAAGAGGAGCGACAAGAAGGAGCGACGTAACGGGGAGCTTCATATCAGTACAGAAGCCTCCATGCATAGTTACCTGAAGCATCCTTCGCGCATACGGCGACCTCGTCTTTCACGCCGACGCCTCCGTACGTCTGCCAGACGGTTCCGCGGACTAGCGCATCGCAGGTCGGTCGAAGATCCGCGTTCGGATTCAAGCGGTAACTGCGTGCAAGCAAGTCGCGGTAAATGCCGCCAGTTCCGCTGTTGACCTCCCATACTCCTGCTGCAGCTCGCCGCAATCCAACGTCCACGGGGCCGCCCGAGTCGTTCATGACGGACGACGATCGGATCATTGTGTTCGCCGACATGGCGAGCGCTGAGTCTCCGGTACCGAAGTCGCCATACATGCCAATCCTCCCCTGTACACGTATGCGTTCGTTGCCGACCACTTCATACTGTCCCACCAGAGTCTGCGCGTCGAGGCGGCTATACGCGCTGTCCGCCGCATTTCTTACCGACACTCCACCGGTAGTGGTATCGTACTTGAGTCTCACGTTGTTGCTGGCGTTCGCCAAGCCGGAGTCGGGGAAGCGATTAGCGGAGATGGCGCCGCTGCCGGAAGGCGACAGCGATGCGCCCGTACCGACCTGCAGGGCGGCCGTCGTGTTCTCACCACTGGCGATGCCGGAAAACGCTGTCGTCCCCCCGCCTCCACCCAGAGCTTCATAGCTCGTTCCGTTCGACCGGCAGAGCGCACGAACGCTGCCGCCTCCCGCCGCGCATGAACTGGCGCTGGCGGAGTCCGTCACCACGTACACGCGGCCGGTAACACCGGCGGCCGCGGGCAGCCCGCTGAATGTAGTTTCGGGCGGACGCCAGGAGCCGCTCTGCATGTTTTGATAGCCAGTGAACGCGTTCGCCTGATCCAAGCAAGCGGAGTTGGAAACGTTGGCGCACTGCATCACTGCCCACGCCGGCAAGTTACCGGCGCCCTGCGCCAGGAGGACTTGGTTCATCTCACCGGGGTTCAGTGCCGCGGGCGCTCCCGTGGTATCGCCCGACATCATCAACTGTCCGCGCCCCGTGAAAGGGTTGCTCGTAGCGCGTCTCCAGGCGGCACCAGAGTGCCAGTAGGGATCGTTGGAGACGTTGGAGAAGTAAGTTGCCCCCGCCGCTACCCCAACGCTGGGCGCTGCGCTCGGAGCCCATCCGAAGGCCACTTCCGTTCCCAACGGAGCGGCGATCTTCGGCCCCGTAAAACTCTGCGCACTCATCAGGTCCGCGGCCACCGCCGTATTGATGGACAACGTGCTACCGATCAGATTCAAGCCCACTCCCGCAGAGACCGGCGAAGGCGCCGTCCACGCGCCGTCTCCCCGCAGGAAGACGCTTGCGTCGGCAGTTCCGGCCCCCAACTGCGAGGCTGGAACGCGGCCGTTTCCGCCCAGGGTGGCATAACCACTGTGAGTATGGTCCCCAGTTGCTATCGTGCCAGCCGTCGTACCGACGTTCAGCGTAGCCGCCCCGCCTAAGCCGAGATTGACCCGAGCGGCGCCGGGATTCGTAAGGTCCGCCAGATTGGCCGACCGTTGCGCGGCATCCGATGATCCGATGCAATCGACGGTGACGCCGTTCTGCTGGCATCGGAACTTATGTAGCGATCCGTCATACCAGATGCGTCCGTTTGCCGGCGATGCGGGGCTCGCCTGCGGCTTGAGCACTACGCCCTGGTCGAACTCCCACAGCCCGCCGATTGTCTCGCCGGCCGCCTTTCTCGGTACAACCGCCGGGTCAATGTCGACGGAGTACTCGTTCGACGTGGTAGCGCTCTGGATAGCGCCGGTCGGTCCTCCCGCTAGAGTGCGCCACATCATCCCGCCCTGGCCGTCCACCGATAGCAACTGCCCATCGCTGCTGCCTAAGGTGGAGAGCGTGCCGCTCATCAACGTCCACGTGTTGGTGGCTGAGCACCCGTAAATGTTCTGGCCCGGCGCCGCGTTCGTGCGGAAAAAGAGGTCACCCGTGTCGCAGGTGGCGGGGAGTGACGTCCCCGTCTTGATCGGGCGCGTATAGGTGGCGCCGGAGAAATCGATGGTCTTCCCCTGGTTCTTCAAGTCAATTCTTGTCTGCGCGAGACCCATAACGCCTGCCAGGGTCAGGCTCACAACCAGCCTTCCGTTCATCATGCCATCCTCGTGTCGGATCAGTTATCAACCCGACCACAGATAAGCATGCCCTCCTCCCGCTCTTTTCAGCGACAATCGCTAAATAGCGAAGAATACTAAGAATATTTTTTTCAAATTGTTGTGACTCGCCGTCGGAACACCTCCACGAGGGCCTCTCCGTTGCGCCGCAGATCATACTCTGCCCGCACGCGGCGCCGCCCTTCCTCTCCCAGCCGATCCGCCCACTCGCGGTCTGTGGCGAGCCGCCGAACAGCGGCAGTGAGGGCTCCGACGTCCGCGGGCGGCACCAGTACACCCGAGACGCCATCCTCGATCAACTCGGGGATACCGGTGATCCGGCTGGCCACACACGGTAAGCCGGCCGCCATGGCCTCCATCAGCACCACCGGAATCCCCTCGGCAAAGGAAGGAAGGACGAAGGCATCGGCCTCCGCGTACATACGAACGACCTCGTCATTATGCCGGTACCCATCAAAGAGAACACAGCCCTGCGGCGCGCGAGCTTCGAGCGCTGCCCGCAGCGGCCCATCCCCAACAATACGGAGTTCTACATCCAAGCCCTGCGCAACCAACTGTTCCATGGCCTCCAGCAGCACCAGTTGTCCCTTGGCCGGCGCCAACTGCCCGACCGTCAGCAGGCGGAACGGCCGGTGCTTGTCGCGCCGGTGGCATCCGAATCTCTCCAGATTGACTCCCAACGGGGCAAGGTCAATCTTCCCCCAGTCCTCGGGATCCGCGTGCTTCATCAACTGGCTCATTCCATAGCGGCTGATGGCCCGGACAAACTTCGCCGCCCGGATCTTCTCCCGCAGCCGGAAGGTCACCGGATTCTCAAACTCCCCGGACCCGTGGATACTCTGTGAGACCTCCAACCCTGTAACTTCTCCAACAAGCAGCGCCACCGAAGAACAGTAGGTGGCATGAACATGACCTACGCCCAGCCGCAAGGCCATCTCTCCCGCCACCACTGCCTGGGCGAACCACCGCAGCCACCGGGCAGTCTCGCCAATGCACCCACCCCCCAGCCGGACCGCCGCTTCCATCCCCCGCAAGTAGCGCGACGGGCGGATCACACTCCGGCGCAGATGCGCCTTGGCAAAACCCCTCCACCCCGCGCCGTTCACATAGAGCGTCGCGGCCGCTTCCTTGTAGTCCTCAGGCCCCAAATGCTGAACTCGCGCCGTTCCGATTGAGATGACACGGACGTCAATGCCGCCAGCCCTGAGCGCGGCAACCTCGTTCGCCAGATACGTGTGGTTGATCGCCGGATACTCACTCAACAGATAGCCCAGAGGCTTCACGCTCAAAGCGTAATACAATTGCTGTCGTTGATGACCTCCAGGCGCGTCTTTCTCTCTCTGCTCGCGTCCGCACCTCTGCGGGCAAAGGCTTCGCCCATCCGCTCCATCGAGACATTCCGCGTCGACTACCCCACGCAAGGCCGCTTTCGCTTCTTCCGAAACGGCGTTCGTTTTTCCGTATTCGTCAAGGTTACGTGCGAAGACGGCTCCAGCGGGTGGGGCCAATCGGTTCCCATGCCCACCTGGAGCTATGAAACGCCGGAGAGCGTCGTCACCGCCATCCGCGAATACATGGCGCCCGCGCTAATTGGCCGAGACTCCGCCGATATTCAAGGCGCACACCGGGCGATGAACGCCGCCATATCGCCTTCGTTCTCCACGGGGATGCCCATCGCCAAGGCGGGCATTGATCTCGCGCTGCATGATCTGATACGCCAGCCGCTCGCGGCTTTCTGGAAGCGCACGCCGCTCAAAGAGCTGACGCTGAGTTGGACAGTCAACCCCGCGACCCTCGAAGACACGGAGAAATCCGTCGAAGAAGGCAAGCGCCTCGGCTATCGCCACTTCAATGTCAAACTCGCTCCCGACCCCAAGTTTGACATCGAGATGTGCCGCATAGTCCGCCGCCTCGCCCCCAACGCATTTTTCTGGGGCGACGCCAATGGAGGCTACCAGCCGGAACAGGCGCTCGCCGTGGCCCCGAAACTGGCGGATCTCGGCATGAACGTCTTCGAGCAGCCCGTGGCCGCCAACCGTCTGACCGCCTTCCGGGACCTCAAAAAGCTTGGGGCGATTCCCATCCTCATGGACGAAGGAGTGGTCTCCAGCGTTGAACTGCGCGAGTTCATCGCTTTGGGCCTTCTGGACGGCATCGCAATGAAGCCAGCCCGCACCGGCGGCCTGTTCGACGCTCGTCGGCAGATCGAACTGGCGCGCGAGAATGGCTTGATGGTTTTGGGAAGCGGCCTCACCGACCCCGATCTGTCTCTGGCGGCATCGCTGCAGCTGTACGCGGCTTACGGCATATCAGAGCCCTGTGCTCTCAACGGCCCACAGTTCCTGTCGGCCGTCAGTTACTTGCAAAGGCCTTTGGCCGCGCGGAGCGGCGCCATCGCCGTGCCCGCCGGCTCGGGACTAGGCGTGGAGGTAAAGGAAGATGACATTCGCGCTCGCGCTGCTCGCTAGCACCCTTTCCTGGAACGAACTGGCTGATGGACGTCTCGAGCTCCGTGAGAACAATCGACCCGTCCTTGTGTACAACTACGGGCCGCAGCTCCCCGAGGGTGTGCGTGAGCGCTACCGCCGGTCGGGCTACATGCATCCGGTCTATGCCCCCAACGGGGTAGTTGTCACGGACGACTTCCCTGCTGACCACTATCACCACCGTGGCATCTCATGGATGTGGCCCGTCATCGCCTATCAGGGCAGACGCTACGATCTGTGGCTCCTGCAGCCGGGCATACGCAGTGAGTTCGTACGCTGGGTGGCGCGTGAAAACGGCAGTCCGGCTCGCCTTGCCGCTGAGAACGGATGGTTCGTCGGAGACCGTAGGATTCTCAAAGAGACAGTTGATTTCCGCGTCCACCCGTCCAAAGACGGAGCGCAGGCCATCGACATTACACTCGTCTTTGAGGCCCTGGAGCCCATTACTCTGAAGGGCGAGCCTACGGACAACAAAGGCTACGGGGGCCTTTCGGTCCGCTTTGCGCCGCGCAAGGAGACAGTGATCACCTCCGAACAGGGCCGCGAGCCTTCCAGCGACCGCAAGCCGCTACCCTGGGCCGAACTCGCCGGAGCCTTTGACAAAGGCCGCGCCGCCCTTCGCATTGACATCGTTAAGGACAATCCCGCCTTCCCTAACGGCTGGTGCCTTCGCGAATACGGTTTCCTGGGCGTCAATTACCCGGGAACCGAGCAGATCGATCTATCCCCGGGCAAGCCGCTCCGGCTCACCTACCGCATCACGGTGAGCAGCCGCTGACGCTGCCGCAATCCGCTTGTAGGGCAGCGTCACCAAGACCTTCGTCCCCGACCCGCGCCCGCTCTCTATCGTGATCTCTCCGTCGTGCTGCCGGACGATCTGCCGCGCGCCGAACATCCCCCAGTTGCCGGTGCTCACAATTCCCCCCGTTTCGCGGAATGCCGGATCGAACAGCCGGTCCACTTCGTCCTTGGACAACCCCACGCCGTTGTCGTGGACTTCGACCTCCAGGGTCCGGTTTCGAACACGCGTACGCACCGTGACCCTGCCATCCCCGTCGACCGCCTGTAGCGCGTTTGAAAGAAGATTATGAAACACCGCGCTGATCTGCTGCGGACGGCATATCAACGGCGGCACGTCCTCCAGTTGGAGTTCGAGCGTTCCACGCTCCCGCGCCGCGGGGGCGATTAGCGCTGCCACGTCCTCCAACAAGCCGTTAATGTTGGCTTCTTGCACTTCCGCCCGGTCCAGGTTCGTGAACCGTTGCATCCGCGCCGCCGTGCTTCTTAACCGTTCGACTGACGTCCGTATGGTCTTGCGGATGTCCCCCTGCAACAGCACAAGCCGCCCCTGGTCATCGGCCGGCGCAACCGCCTGCCTTGATGACAGCAGCAACAGCGTGTCGACTGCACTCAATAATGCCCCGATGGGCGAGTTCAGCTCGTGGCTCAGCGCAGCCGAGAGGCGCCCGAGCAACGCGGCATTCTCGCTGAGCAGCATGCGGGCCTCGGCCTTCCGCAGATCCTCTACGGCCGCAAGCGCTTCCTGGTGCGACCGATGTCCCTCGACCCGCTGCTGGTACACCACAGCGGTGATGGCCACACTCAACATCGTCAGCGTACTCATAAAGAGCACATGCGCCGGCTTCACCGTCACCAGCGGCAATACAGCCGCGCCCGCTGTCCCGAACAGCAGGTAGACCGCCACGAACGCCGCGCCGACCAATCCCGTCTGCATCGGCCTCAGCGGGATCGACGCGACGCAGATCAGCATCAGTACCGTCACCTGGGCCGGAATGTAGTCATCGACGCGCGTCTCGTGGGAGGCCTGCAGCCGCAGCGTGAATCCAACGGCGATGACGTCGGCCAGGATCACCGTTCCGATCGCCGTTGCCCTCGCCCGCCGGCGTACCCAATCCCAGCGCGGCGCCAGCAGTGAGAGCAGGCCAAGAAGTGTGAACGCTCCTACTTCCAGGGCCCGTATCCCGACGGTTCGCGGCTCGGGCGACACCACGAAGCGCGACAGGAAAAAGAACCAGGAGAGACCAATTGAGACGCACCCCCCGACCCTCATGGCCAACAGGCTCAGGCGTACGATCTCCGCCCGGAAGCCAGGATCGTGTTCCACGCGAGAGTCGAAGAGGAACTGGCGGGCGCGGGCCCGGAGCATACCTTCTAGGGTAGCGCGGGCGCTATCATCGAAAGTGCTTGTTTCGCGTTCTTCGCTGGCTTCGCGCCTATTTTCGTAATCTGTTCGACATCCGCAAGGGCGAATATGTTCGAACGTCGCTCATGGCGATGTACCTGATGTTCGTCCTGTTTGCCTATTACATCCTCAAGCCCGTCTCGCAGTCGATGTTCCTCAACAAGTTCGACGTCGAGCGGCTCCCGTATCTCTACATCTTCGTCGCAGCCGCCGGCGGAGTCCTCGCATACTCCTATACAAAGCTGGCCGTCCGCGCCTCGCTGCGGACCGCCGTAAACTGCGCAACGATCGCCGTCTTGCTGTGTCTGGCCGGCTTTTGGGTGCTGCTGGGTCCGGTGGAGGAGGCACCCCGACGCACCTGGGCCTACTACTTGTTCAGCGTCTGGGTCAGCCTCTTCAGTATCGTGTTCGTGTCGCAAGGCTGGCTGGTGGCAGCAAACGTGTTCGATACGCGGGAGGCCCGGCGCGTCTACGGACTGCTGGGCTTAGGCGCTGTCCTCGGCGCCGCTTTCGGTGGCTCCTTCACGGCGCTCTTTGTCGAAACGTTTGGGACCAAGAACCTCCTCTGGGGGAGCGCGACCATGGTGGTGCTCGCCTGGATCTGTTTCCGGCTTACCGCCGCGCAACCCGGCGTCGCGATTAACCGCGCACGCGCCGCCGAGACCGAGGCCGAGGATTTCACCCTCGCCGACATCGGGGGCGCCGTCAAGCGCTACCGTCATTTGCAGGTCATCATCGCGATCATCACCCTGACGTACATGGTCGACGTGACCGTTGAGTACCAATTCAGCGCCATCGCCAAGCAGCATTACCAGGGCGACGAACTGACCGCCTTTCTCGGCAGTTTTCGCGGCCTTTGGGTCAATCTTGTGACGTTCACGCTCCAGCTCTTCCTCACCAGTTTCGTCGTCAGCCGCTTTGGTGTCGGCGGTACGCTTCAGATCATGCCCGTAACGCTTGCGCTCGCCTCAGCTGCCACGGTTGTCTCGCCCGGGCTCTTCACCGTAGCGGCTGCGCGGCTGAGCGAGGCCGCCGGGCGCTACTCGTTTAACCGCACGGGCATGGAACTCCTTTATCTGCCCTTGCCGACGGAACTCAAGAACCGGACTAAGGCTTTCGTCGACATCTTCGTTGACCGTATGGCCCGCGGCCTTGGGGGCGTGCTGCTCATCCTCCTTACGGGCGTACTCGACCTCGGGACCCGCGCTATCGCTGCCGTCGTGATTGTGATGACGCTGGTCTGGATCTTCCTCACACGCCGCGCTCAGCGCGAATACGTCCAGACGGTTCGAAAACGGTTGGAATTGCGTCGCCTGGATCTGGAGAGCGCGCGTCTCACGGTGAACGAACCCGAGACCCTTCGGCTGCTCGAGCAGACCGCGCACGGTGAGAACCCCCGGCAGGCGACGTACTCCCTGAACCTGCTCGCGGAAGCTCCCGGTTACCCACTCGAGAACCAGTTGCGGAAGCTCGTGCGTCATCCCGCTCCCGACATGCGCGCACGCGTCTTCGAACTCGCGCGGGATCGCGCCTTTGGCGAACTGCTGCCCGACGCCCTGGCCGAACTGGAAACTGACCACGATGCGCCCAGCGTCAAGGCTGCCGCGGCCTATGCTCTGCGCGTCGCGCCGGATACCGCCCAGCTTGCCGCCACCTTGGTCAATCACTCCAACCACCAGGCCGTCGAAAGCGCACTCGAAGAACTCGCCAATCATCCGGAACTGGCGCCGGGTATCATTTCGCGTGACTGGATCGCCGCTGCCGCCAACGATTGGGACTCGCGCCGGCGCTGCCTCGCCGCCATCGCGATCCGAATCCGGCCCGAAGACACCGATAGCCTTCTGCGCACGCTTGCGGACGATCCGGACCCCGCCGTCGTCAGTTCCGCCTGCCGGACGATGGGTTTCCTCGAGAAACGCGAGCACCTCTCCCTCCTGTTCGCCCGCCTCTCCGATTCCCGCGTCCGCGGGGCCGCAATCGAAGCCCTCGCCCGCTATGGCGCACGTATCCATGGAACCCTTGCCGACATTCTCGGGGATGTCGAATACCCGCTCGCCATCCGCCGTCACATCCCCCGCGTCCTGCAGCGGATCCCCGCGCAGCGCAGCGTCGAGCTTATCCTGGCTCGCATCGGCGACCCAGACCTGACCATCCGCGCGGCCGTGCTACGCGCTCTTGCAAAGCTACGGTCCGCGGTCCCCGCTCTCAGCTACCGCAGTGAACCGGTGGCCCGCCAGATCCTGGACGAGGCGCGATATTACTTCTCGCTGCACATGTCGCTGGCGCCCTTTCAAAACGCGACCTCCCGCCGCACGGCATCCAGCCTGCTCGCCCGCACCCTGGAGGAACGGCTTCGCAATACCATCGAGCGGCTCTTTACGCTCCTCGGCCTTCAGTATCCACAGAAGGAGATTTCGGCCGCCTATCAGGCGGTCAACCGGCGGCAAGGGGAGGAGTATGGAGCCGCTATCGATTTCCTGGAAGGCGTTCTCGATCGCGAGTTGAAGCGAGTACTGCTCCCGCTTCTCGATTCCCCAACCCACCTGGCCGAGCGCGCCGAAGAGCTTTTCGGGTTCACGCCCAAGAACGAGGAAGCCGCTCTCCGCGACCTTTTGAATTCACGGGACGAATGGTTGGCCGCCTGCGCCGCCGCCACCGCCGCCGAACTCAAAATGCACTCTCTCGCGCCTGACATCCGAGCCGTATCCAAGCGCGCAGGCCAGGACCTCGGCGACGTCGCGCACTCTGCCCTCTTGGCACTAACATGAGAAGACCGTGCGCGCCCTGAATATCATCGAGAAGGTCATCGCCCTCGAAGCCGTCGAACTCTTCCGGGGGCTGAGTCCGGATCAACTTGCACGCATCGCCTCCATCGCTCGAGAGATCACCTTCGCGCCCAAGCAGGTCATTTTCGAGCCTGGCCGGCTGCTCGATTCGCTCTACGTCATTCTCGATGGCGCCGTGGAGCTCAGCCGCGACGGTGACGTCCTTCACACGGCGCGCCAGAATGAGCTCCTGGGCACGTGGGCGCTCTTTGATGAGGAGCCTATGCCTGTGACGGCTAAGACCTTGGAAGACACGCGGCTGCTGTCCATCGCCCGCAATGATTTCTTTGACCTGTTAAGCGATAACATGCAGATCACCGCGTCCATCTTCTCCACCATGGTGCGCCGCTTCCGGCAGTTGGTGGGTGGCTAGCGCGCCTATAATCAATAGTGGGACGCCTCTCCATGACCGACTACAACAGCGCGGTGCGCACCAGCGACATGGACAAGGAACAGCTCCGCGAGGAGTTGGACGCCGCGCGGCGCAAGCTGGCCGAGGCCTACAAGCTGGTTTCCATCGGCCGCCTGGTGACCGGAATCGTTCACGAAATCAACACCCCGATCGGATCGATCCTATCCAACAATGAGGTAACGCTGCGCAGCCTCGTGCACCTGAAGAACCTGCTCACAGAGTGCAATGCGCCCGAGCGCGCTCACGACATCGTCGAAACGATCTCTTCGCTGGCGGCGGTCGACAAGCTTGCCTGCGAGCGCATCTCCTCGGTCATCCGAAGCCTCAAGACGTTCTCCCGCGTCGACGAAGGCGACCTGCGTATGGCGGACCTGAACGAGATCCTCCGCAACACTCTGAAACTCAGCGGTTGTGAGTTCCGCCGCCGCATCCGGGTGGAGACTGACTTTGGCGACATCCCGGAGATCGAGTGCCATCCGCAGTTGCTGAGTCAGGTGTTCCTCAACCTGCTCGTCAACGCCGGTCAGGCGATCGAGGGCGAGGGTGATGTCCGCGTTCGAACATGGCGCGATGAGGAGAGCGCATACGTTACCGTCGCCGATACAGGCCACGGCATCAAGCCCCAGGATCGCGCCCGCATCTTTGCCACCGGCTTCTCCACTAAGCCCATCGGCGTAGGCACCGGGTTGGGCTTGGCCATGGCCCGCGAGATCGTCGTTGATACCCACCGCGGCGACATCCGCTTTGAAAGTGAAGTGGGCGTGGGCACCACGTTCCACGTTCGGCTGCCGCTCCGGCAGCGCCCGGAAGCCGCTGAGTGACTACACCCGGAGGAACTTTGGAAGCGAAGAACGCCCGGCCATCCGTGATGGTCGTTGACGACGAAGAGATGGTCATTACCAGCATCCGTGCTTTCCTGCGCCTCGAAACCGACTACCACGTGCAGGGTTTCACTAGCCCTGTCGATGCCGCGAAGCACCTGGAAACCAATCCTGTCGATGTCGTCGTGACCGACTACCTGATGCCCAAGATGAACGGCATCCAGCTCCTGGCGAAGGCTAAGGAGCACCAGCCAGAGGCCGCCCGCGTCCTGCTCACCGGCCACGCCGACAAACAGAGCGCCATCCAGGCGATTAACGAGATCGGGCTGTATCAGTACCTGGAGAAACCCTGGGACAACTCGCAGCTGCTGCTGGTCATCCAGAGCGCCATTGAGCGTACCCAGTTGCTGCGCGTGCTCCGTGATAAGCTCGCTGAGCTCGACGCCGCCCACGATAACCTCAAGGACGTCCAGCGGCGTCTGATTCGCGCGTTTCTCTAACGCGCCCTCGCCGGACACCGTCTTTGCGATAATCCCGGTATGAGAACCGTTGCTCTACTACTCTTTGCGTGTCTGTTATGTGCCGCCGCAGATGTCAAGCTCGGCCGGCAGCTTACCATTGACAAGCCGATCTCTGTCGCCGAGCTTATGTCCCAACCCGATGCTTTCGTGGGAAAGACAGTCCAGGTGAAGGGGAAGGTCACAGAGGTCTGCCAGAACATGGGATGTTGGATGAATCTGGTAGACTCTGCCTCGGCCAAGTCTGTGCGGATCAAGGTCAAGGACGGCGAGATCGTCTTCCCGAAGGACGCTGTGGGCAAGATGGCAATCGCCGAAGGGAAACTCGCCAAGATGGAATTGACCAAGGAACAAGTCGTCGCCCGCGCGAAACATGAGGCCGAAGAGCAGGGCCGCAAGTTCAACCCCCACTCCGTGAAAGGTGGGGAGACCGTCTACCAGATCGCCGGCACTGGCGCGGTCCTCCTCGCCCACTAGTCCATGAAGCTTGTTCCAGCGCTACTGGCCTGCGCGGCGATCGTCTCTGCGCAGGCCCCAAGACCGAAGCTCGTTGTTGTTGTCGTTGCCGATCAGTTCCGATACGACTACCTCACCCGCTTCCGCTCGGAGTACTCAGGTGGCCTCGCGCGACTTCTCAAGGAGGGTGCGGTTTTCACCTCCGCGCACTACGAGCACTTCCCCACAGTAACCGCCGTTGGACACTCCACCATTCTTTCCGGCGCTACACCGTCAGTGAGCGGTATTGTTGGCAACGAATGGTTCGACCGCGAGGCTGCCAAGACAGTCGAGAGCATCACCGACCTTACGGAGAAGACACTCGGCGCTCCGGCCCGCAAGGCAGCCTCGCCGCGCCGCCTCCTGGCGAGCACGATCTCCGACGAGCTTAAGATGGCAGGCCGCCGATCGAAGGCCCTCGGCATTTCCATCAAGGACCGCAGCGCCATCCTCACCGTTGGTCGCATGGCGGACGCCGCGTACTGGTTCGATCGCGATACCGGCAACTTCGTCAGTAGCACCTACTATTTCTCGGACCTGCCTCCCTGGGTGAACGAGTTCAACCGCAACCGTACCGTTGATCGCTTTCTTGGCAAGGAATGGTCTCCGTCCTCCGCCGCAAAGGATCTCCCCCCTGCCACTCTCTTCGGGCGGCTCCCCGCCAAGCCGGGCCGCGCCTACTACACGGCGTTGCTCAACAGCTCCTGGGGCAACGAGATCCTCATCGATTTCGCCGAGCGTGCGATCGAAACCGAGAAGCTCGGGACCGGCCCCGACACCGACGTCCTCGCCATCAGCTTCTCTTCGAACGATGACATAGGACACGATGTCGGACCCGACGCCCCCGAAGTTCGTGACGTTTCCATCGCCACCGACCGGCAACTCAATCGACTTTTCGACATCCTCGACAAACAGATCGGGATGCGAAATGTCGTTGTGGTATTCACGTCGGACCACGGCGTTGCTCCCGTCCCCGAACTGCAGAAGAAACGCCGCATGCCGGGGGGGCGCATCGTGGAAAGTGCCGTGCTTAAGGCGGCCGAAGACGCCGTCACCGCCAAGTACGGCCCCGCCAAATGGGTTGTCGGCAAGAGTGGACCCGCCCCGTACTTCGACCACAATCTCATACGACAGAATGGCCTCGATTTGGCCGAAGTGCAAAATGCGGCCGCCGAAGCCGTTCGCTCTCTTCCCGCGGTTGCGCGCGTTTACACTCGCGAGCAGCTCAAGCTCGGGCACATCGGCGACGATTTTATCGCTCGCCGCGTACGCAATGGCTTTCATTATGAGCGTGCCTCAGACCTGTTCGTGATTGCCGCCCCGTATTGGGTCTTCGACGATAAGGCGGAAGACACAGGTACCTCCCATGGCTCGCCGTACAACTATGACTCCCATGTCCCTATAATCATCATGGGCCGTGGCATTCGCCCTGGCGTCTATCCCGCGCGCGCGGCAGTCAACGATATCGCTCCTACGCTAGCCGAGATGCTTCAAATCGAAACTCCCTCGGGCTCCACGGGCCGCGTTCTCACCGAGGCGTTAGCACAACAGCACCCATGAGTCGTCGCAGAACTTCCAAGAAGGAAGCGGCGCCCGCTCCCCTTCGGTCCGTCTCGTTTCCCGGATGGCTCCTTCCTGCCGCGGTCTTCCTGCTTGCGCTGGTGGCCTTCTATTGGGAGCCGCTGACATCGCGCAATACCAGCATCCAGTGGGACGCCGTCGACGTGCATTGGAGCAGCCAGCGCTACTTCGCGGAATCAGTGCGAGCGGGCCGGCTCCCACATTGGACCCCCTACGTCTTCTCCGGCTTCCCTTTCCTGGCCGACCCACAGGTGGGCGCCTGGTATCCGCTCAACTGGCCCTTCCTGCTCTCGGGCGTACCGCCGCAAGCGATTCAGTGGGAACTCATTCTCCACAGCGTGCTCGCACTCGCCGGAACGTTCCTGTTCCTGCGACATCTCGGCCTCTCCCCCGCTGCGGCGACCTTGGGTAGTCTTATTTACGCCTTCTCGGGCTTTTTCGCCGGCCACGCCTCACACGTCGGCATGTTCCAGGCCGCGTCATGGCTCCCCTGGCTCCTGCTCGCGGTGGACCGCCTTCTGAGTGCACCTGGCGCCCGCGCGCTCGTCGCCGCGGCGGCAACCGGGGCCATGGTCATCCTTCCCGGACACTTCCAAACCGCCCTCTATTCCGCTCTCGCCGCGGCCCTCTTCACCCTGTGTCGGTTGATGGAAGACCGGACGCGCCTGCGCCGCCTTCCGGCGCTCGCTTTGGCTGCCCTGCTCGCCGTCGGCCTGAGCGCCATTCACATATGGCCCGGCCTCATCCTCACTTCGCACTCCATCCGCGCGCGCGCCGACTTTTCCCAACAGGCAGATGCCACGTTGAATCCCGCGACCTTGTCTACCCTTGTCCTGCCGGATTCCACCGGCATTCAAAGCGGCAAATATACGGGACCGGTCGACCGCACCCAGCACTATTTCTACGCCGGCCTCTTGCTGCTGCCACTCGCCGCGCTCGGCCTTACCCTTCGCTCCACGCGCCTTCCCGCCCTGCTGCTGCTGCTCGTCCCGCTATGGTACGCCGCCGGGCCAGCTGTCGGTCTCTACCACGCTTTCGCCCTGCTACCCGGTTTCGCAAGCGTTCGTTCACCGATCCACATCTGGTTCGTCGCCGCGCTGGCGCTCGCCGTGCTGGCTGCCGCGGGGCTCGAGATTCTTACCCGCCGCTTCCCGCCGCGAATCGTAGGCACCGCCCTCATCGCCATATTCGTCCTGAACCTCGCCTGGGCTAACAGCTGGCGAAACCCTCTCGCCTACGCCCGCCAGAGCTTCACCCAGCTCTACGGCGCCGGCCTTGACTTCTTCGTAGCCAAACTCGTTCCCATCATCCCGTCGAACACCCGCCTCCATGCACCGTACATAACGCCCTCCTTCGGCCCGCAGAACCACGCTTTGGACACGCGCACCCAGACCACCTACGGCTACAATCCGCTGGAACTGGCGCGCTACCAGGAGTACATGGAAGCTGCTAAAGCGAACCCGAAACTGCTGGACGCCCTTAACGTCGGCGCGACGCTTGACATGAACGCCGGCGGCATCTACCGGAACTTCCAGAAGCTCCCCTTCGTCCACTTCGTCCCCGCGGTCCTGCCCACGCCCGACCCACGCACCGCTCTCTCCGGTCATGACCCGCGAACCGGTGCCCTCGTCGCCGGTGCAAGCCCCGTCCCCGAGCAGGACCCCAAGGGCGCCGTGGAACTCGTCGAACGCCAGGACAACCTCTTCCGCCTGAAGACCACCGTGACCAAGACCTCTCTCCTCCGCTTCGCCGTCCCGTTCTATCCCGGCTGGACCGCCCGCGTCGCCGGTGCCTCCGCGCCGGCGCCCCTGCTCGCGGTCGACCACGCCCTCATTGGCGTGGTTGTCCCCGCCGGCCAGCAGGAGGTGGTCCTGTCCTACTCCACCCCTGGCCTCCTTCCCGGCGCCATCGTCAGCGCGGGCAGCGTCGTAGGGCTCGTGCTCGCCGCCACCGTTCTGGCACGCCGTAAGCCTGTGCTATAGTGACCATCGGACGGCGTATGCCGCTCGCACACGACGTCCGCCAGAAGGAGAACCCGCAATGCAAATCCGTCCCCTTCACGACCGGGTCCTCGTGCGCCGCCTCGAGGAACAGGAGACACGGCAGGGTGGAATTATCATTCCGGATACCGCGAAAGAGAAACCCCAGCAGGCCGAGGTCGTCGCCGTCGGCAGCGGCAAGCTGCTGGAGAACGGGGAGCGCGCGACCATCGACGTCAAGGCCGGCGACCGCATCCTCTTCGGCAAGTACTCCGGTAACGATGTCAAAATTGATGGTCAGGAGTATCTCATTCTTCGCGAGGACGAAATCCTTGGCGTGCTAACCACGTAGCGCCCCCTCGCGTCGATCCCATTAGGAGCGTCAGTCAATGAAGTGTTTGTTGTTTCTGTCCGCCGCCATCTTCGCCGGCGGCAGCCTGTTTGCCCAGTCCAAGGTCGGCGTCATCGATATTCAGAAGGCTATCGTAGACACCGCCGACATCAAGAAGGCCTCCGCCGAACTCGAGGCTCGTTACAAGCCGCGCACGGAGCAATTGACGAAGCTCCAGAGCGAACTGCAGGGAATCCAGCAGAAGTTGCAGACGCCCGACCTGACGCCCCAGGCGCAGGCGGAACTCCAGGCCACCGGCCAGCGCCGCCAGCGCGAGCTGCAGCGGGTCCAGGAGGACCTCCAGCAGGACGTCGAACGCGAACGGAACGATATCCTCCAGCGCGCCAGCACCCGCATGCGCGCCGTGGTCCAGAAATTGGCCGAAGCGAAGGGCCTCGACATGGTGATCGAAGCCAGCAATCTCATCTACCTCAAGCCGGCTTCCGATATTACCGCCGAAGCCATCGCCGAGTACGACAAAGCGCACCCGGCCAAGTAGTACCGTGAGCGGCTATCTCGACACTTACGGCGCCGCCGACGCCCGCCGCGAGCGAATCATTAAGTGGTTGGTGATCTCCGCTCTCGTCGTTGCCATCGGCGGCGGCATTGCCTGGTACCTCTTCCGCGATTATCGCGAAGAACGCCAGGCCAGCCTCTTCCTCGAACGTCTGCAGGCCAAAGACTACCCCGGCGCCTACCAGACCTGGGGCTGCTCCCAGGCCACCCCCTGCCGCCACTACCCCTACCAGAGTTTCCTCGATGACTGGGGGCCCCAAAGCAAGTTTGCGAACCCGGCCGGCCTCAAGCTCGACAAGCAGCGATCCTGTATGGCCGGCATCATCACCTCCCTCAATGCGTCTGGTGGCGAGAAAATCCTCCTCTGGGTGGAGCGCAAAGACCTCACCATCGGCTTCGCCCCCTGGCCCGTCTGCAATCCCCGCATGGCCGCGCAATGAACGAAGGGCGCCCGGGCGGGCGCCCTCCTTGATACCCTCCCCCCGCGCCCGCCGTTACCGCTTTGGTCCGAAGTGTACGACCATACCGGCGAGCAGCGTGGTCTGCGCTTTCGAGGATGCCGGGTCGTTCCCGCGGAAGAAGAACGGCTGGTTTGACCAGTCGCGCCGGAACTCCAGGCGCGTCACGAAGTAGTCGTTCCAGCGCTTCTCGCCGGTGAACGTGAACTCCTTGATCTTCTGCGCAGTCCCGGTGATGAACCCCTGCTTGTCGTTGTACCACTCCACGCGGGGGCTGAACGCAATCGTCTTCGTCGCCGCGATGCGCGCCGCAAACCCGATCCCCAGAAACTCGTTGTCTGGTCCCACCGGCGCCTTGTCCACGCCGTAATCGAAGTTCACGTACGCCGCGAACTTCTCGTGCGGTGTCAGCAGCAGCACCGTATCGTAGAAGTGCCGCTTGCCTTCGTTGGTGTCGGTCTTCTCCGGCCCGAAGTAGTACGTGTTCGACCAGGTCACCTTCGACGTCGTCACCGACGATGTGAGACCCACCGTCTTCCCGGAGTTGTTGTCCTTGATGTTGTTCCAGCCGTTGATCAGCTGAATGCCTGCGCTGAAGTTCTTCCCGATCGGCTGCGTCGCACGCACTCCAAAGTGGTAGTAGGGCCCGTTGGCGTACAGCAGCGCGCGGGAGTAATTCCAGTTCAAATGCGTCTCGGTGACTTCGGCGCCGGCGGTGGTATAGAACTTGCCGAAATCGAGTTTCAGGCCTCCCGGTACTTTTGCCGACACATAGGCCTGCATGATGTTATCCATGTAACCACCGCCCTCCAGTTCGGTCGCGTGGAAAATATCGAAGGCTTTACCAAAGCCGACGTCCACACGGAACCCGAGCGGCTCCGCGCTCTGCTCGATCGTCAGCTTCGCCATGTTCAGCGCGAAGGAGTTCGCGTCCACGTCGAAGTTCCGCAGCTGGTTAACACCACTCTTCGGATGGTTGAAGTTCAGGCTGTAGTAACCGTCGAGCAGGCCACTGAAATCAACGCGCCCAAAAGGCAGAATGGTGTTCTTGTCCGCCGGCGGGGGCGTGGTTTGAGCGTCCATAGTCGGCGTCAGAATCAGCAGACACACGACGAGGGCAGGGCGCACTACGTGCTTCATCGGAAAACTACCTCTTTAAAATGTGGTTTGACTCGTAGCTCCGGACGGGGGACCTACCGCGTGCCTGTGATTGTACAGCGGACCACAGCCGTTTCAACCATAGAAAAATTCAATCGCCCGGATAGAAACGTTTAGCTGCGCAGGCCCTATCCTTTCGTGCAAGATAGGGTACTCAACGCCCGAGCCCCGTCTGCTCTGTATTTCCCCGACAACTCTGGAGGTTTCTGAATGTCTCGACTGTGGCTATTACTGCTCTCCGCATGCAGCCTGAGCTTCGCCGCGACTGTCGAAGAACGGCTGGCGGCTGTGGAGACGGCGGCAAGCAATGCGCAGACCGCGGGCGACAACGCCTGGGTCCTCGCCAGCTCCGCCCTGGTGCTCATGATGACCGGGCCTGGCCTTGCTCTCTTCTACGGCGGCCTTGTGCGCAAGAAGAACGTGCTGGGCACCATGATGCAAAGCTTCATGATGATGGCGCTGGTGTCCGTAATCTGGGGCGTGGTGGGGTATAGCCTGGCTTTCGGGGAGGGCTCACCGATCATTGGCGATCTTCGCTATTTGTTTCTGAACGGCGTGGGGGGCGCGCCGAATGCGACCTATGCGGCCACGATCCCGCACCAGACCTTCATGGTCTTCCAGTTGATGTTCGCCATCATCACCCCGGCGCTCATCACGGGCGCCTTCGCCGAACGCATGAAGTTCAGCGCGATGGTGCTCTTCATGACACTCTGGCTCTTCATCGTCTACCTGCCCATGGCGCACATGGTCTGGGGCAAGGGTGGCCTCCTTAACGCCTTCCTGGAAGGTTCCGTCCCCTGCTTCGATTTCGCGGGCGGCACCGTGGTCCACATCACCTCCGGTGTCTCCGCCCTTGTCTGCGCCCTCTACCTCGGTAAGCGGCTTGGCTATCCGCAGACGCCCATGAAGCCGCACAGCGTCGTCCTCGCTTTCGTCGGCGCGTGTCTTCTCTGGGTGGGCTGGTTCGGGTTCAACGCCGGCTCCGCTCTCGGCGCTGGCGGTCTCGCCTCCAACGCCTTCGTCACCACCCATTTCGGCGCCGCCGCCGCCACCCTTGGCTGGCTGATCGCGGAGTGGTTCCGGCAGGGTAAGCCCAGTGTCCTCGGCGGCATCTCCGGCGCCGTCGCCGGCTTGGTCTGCATCACGCCCGGCGCCGGTTTCGTGACGCCCATGTCCGCCCTCATCATCGGTTTCGCTGGCGGCGTTGTCTGTTACTTCATGGTCGCCGTGGTCAAGAACAAGTTCGGCTACGATGACTCTCTTGATGCCTTCGGCGTGCACGGCGCCGGCGGCACTCTCGGCGCCATCCTCACCGGAGTATTCGCCACTAAAACCGCCTTCGGCGGCGACCGCAACCTCGGCCTGCTCGACGGAAACGGGGGCCAGATTCTCAACCAGGCGATCGGCGCCGCCATTGCCTGGGGCATTGCCATCGTCGGCACGCTGATTATCCTGAAGGTCTGCGACATGACGGTCGGCCTGCGGGTCACCAAGGACGATGAGGTGGAAGGCCTCGACCTCAGCATGCACGGCGAAGAAGGCTACAACCTCGAGGCGTAGGAGCAGATCCATGAAGAAAATCGAAGCGATTATCCAACCCTTCAAGCTCGAGCAGGTCAAGGAAGCGCTCAAGGGCATCGGCATCGACGGTATGACCATCGCCGACGTCCGCGGCCACGGACGTCAGAAAGGACACAAGGAGGTCTACCGCGGACAGGAGTACGAAGTCGACCTGCTGCCGAAAGTGAAGATCGAAATGGTAGTGGCCGACGCCCGCTGCGACGAGGTCGTCCGCACCCTCGTCACCTCCGCTCAAACCGGCAAGATCGGCGACGGCAAGGTCTTCATCTTCGATGTTGCGGAGGCCATCCGGATCCGCAACGATGAACGTGGCGAGTCCGCGCTCTAACCCCCTGGAAGAACTCTCGGCGCGCGCCGCGGACGTCGATTCGCGTGTGCGCGCCGGCTTCTCCGCCCACCTCGCGCCCGTCTTCCCCGTCGGCCTCGCCGTCCTCGCCGTCGGTGGCTACGGCCGGCGTGAACTCTTCCCCCACTCCGACGTCGATCTCCTCTTCCTGGTCGACCGGGCCGCACCCGACCGCTCCTCCCGCGAAGCCCTCTCCGCCTTCATTCAATCCCTCTGGGACTCCAAACTCCGCGTCAGCCACTCCCTCCGTGCCGTCCCCGAATGCTGCGAGATCCATGAGCGCAACATCGAGCTCAACATCAGCCTCCTCGATCAACGCTTCCTCATCGGCGACTCTTCCCTCTACCGGCGTCTTCAGGAGAAACTCCCCGGCTTCCTGCAAAGCGCCCGCCCCACTCTCGAGCGAGCCCTCGCCTCCATGGCCCGCGCCCGCCACGCCAAGTTTCAAAACACCGTCTACCACCTCGAACCCGACGTCAAGGAATCGCCCGGCGGCCTTCGTGACGTCAACATGATCGAGTGGTTCGGAGACGCTCCCCCCGCCGGCGCCAAGGACTTTCTCGCCTGTGTCCGCTCGTTCCTCCACACCGACGCCGGCCGCGACGCCAACCAGCTCACCTTCGACCTCCAGGAGCAGCTTCCCTCCCACGACTCCCCGGAAGCCCTGATGCGCGATTACTACCGCTACGCGCGAGCCGTCCACTCCGCTCTTCTCCGCCGCATCGACGTCGTCGAATCCGCCGGCAGCGGCCTCTTCGCGGGCTTCCGCGAGTGGCGCTCCCGCCTCACCAACGCCGACTTCACCGTTGCCCGCGAACGTGTGCTGCTCAAAGCACCCCTCCAGCTCCGGACCGACCGCGACCTCGCTATGCGCCTCTTCTTCTTCGTCGCGCGCCATGGCATCTCCCCCGCCCGCGACACCGAAGACCGCCTGCGCGCCGCCGCACCCCTCCCCGTGCCGTCGCCCGCTTGGCCCGTGCTCAGCGAGTTCCTGCGCCTCCCCAACGTCGCACCCGCGCTCCGCGCCATGGAAGACACCGGCTATCTACAGGTACTGTTCCCCGAGTGGAAAGATATGGAGTGCCTCGTCGTGCGCGACTTCTACCATCGCTACACCGTCGACGAGCACACCCTCGTCACCCTGCGCACCCTGGAAGAGCTCGCCGCCTCCACCGACCCCGACCGTCGCCGCTTCCGCGATCTCCTCGCCGAAACCGAGCAACTGCACCTGCTCCGCTTCGCCCTGCTCTTCCACGACTCCGGCAAAGCCGCCCGCACCGGCAATCACTCCGTCGAGTCCGTCCGCATCGCCGCCGAAGTCATGAACCGCATCGGCGCTCCCGAAGCCGAAGCGAAGACCGTGCTCTTCCTCATTGACCGCCACCTCGAGCTCTCCTCCGTCATTACCTCGCGCGACCTCGAAGACCCAGATACCGGAGCCTGGATCGCGACCCGTACCGAGACTCTCGAAAACCTGAAGCTGCTCACGCTGCTCACCTACGCCGACATCAGCGCCGTCCACCCGGAGGCCATGACGCCCTGGCGGCGCGAGCAGCTCTGGCATGCCTACCGCGCTGGCTGGCGCGAACACACGCGCGCTCTCGACGAAGAACGCATCGCGGAGCCCACCGCCTTCGAAGGCTTCCCCGTCCGCTATTCGCGCACCCACACCGGCGAGCAGATGCAGCGCCACCGCGACCTCATCGAGCGCTTTCGCACCCTCGGCGTCGCTGTCGACCTCGCCCGCCACGGCGCTCTCTGGACCCTCACCGTTGTCGCACCCGACCGCCCCGGCCTCTTCGCCTCCCTCGCCGGCGCCCTCGCCGCCGCCGCCATGAACATCGTCAAGGCCGAAGCCTTCGCCAACGCCCGCGAAGAAGTCCTCGATACCTTCGTCTTCGCCGACCCCACCCGCACTCTCGAACTCAACGTCGAAGAAGTCGACAACCTCCGGCGCACCGTCGAACAGGTGGTCCTCGGCAAAGTCTCCGTCGAGAAACTGCTCGCCCGCCGTCCACGCCCCCGCCGCCCCGCGACCTCCGCGCGCGTTCACCCCTCCGTCACCATTGAACGCGACCTTTCGCGCACCGCCACCCTCATCGAAGTCGTCGCCGAGGACCGCCCCGGCCTGCTATACGACCTCACCAACGTGCTTGCCCGCAACGGCTGCAACATCGAAGTCGTTCTCATCGACACCGAAGCCCACAAGGCGCTCGATGTCTTCTACGTCACCGCGCAGTCGGCGAAGCTCCCTGCGGACCTCGAAGCCAAAGTGCGCGCCGAACTCCTCAACGTCATTTAACTCTTCTGAAGGCCGCCGGAAAGCCGCCCTTTCGTAAAATGGCCTCATGGATACCGGCCGGCGGGGCTTCTTTCAGACCGCCATCTATGGCCTCTGGGCCCTCATCTCTGCCGCACTCGCCATCCCGGCGGGCGCCTATCTTTTGTTCCCGCCGAACTCCAAACGCGAAGGCGACTGGGTCGAGGCCGGCGATATTAAGGATCTCAAGCCCGGCCACCCCGAGGAGATGGTCTTCCGGCGCAACCGCGTCGACGGCTGGAAGATTGTCAGTGAGAAGACCACCGCCTGGGTCCTCAAGAAGTCCGAAGCCGAGGTCATCGCCTTCGCCCCGCAGTGCACCCACCTCGGTTGCGCCTATCACTGGAACGACCGTACCCGCGAGTTCCTCTGCCCCTGCCACACCTCCACGTTCTCCCCCGAAGGCGAAGTCCTCACCGGCCCCGCCCCCCGCGCCCTGGACCGCTACGAAACCAAACTCCAGGGCTCGAAGCTCCTCCTCGGGAAAATCAGGAACGCCTAACTCATGATCCGCCGCATCCTCGATTGGATCGACCACCGCACGGGTCTCGAAACCGCCACCCGGCACTTCCTCTACGAGGACATCCCCTTCTCGAGCGGCTGGCATCAGGTCTTCGGCAGCGTGGCCATGTTCCTGTTCCTGGTCCAGGCCTTCACCGGTATCCTGCTTGCCTTCAACTACGCCCCCACGCCCGGCGAAGCCTACAACAGTCTGAAGTACATCGTCACCGAACTCACGGGCGGCCGCATCATCCGCGGCCTTCACCATTGGGGCGCGTCGATGATGATCGTCGTCGTCGTCGCCCACATGGTCCAGGTCTTCCTCTGGGGCGCCTACAAAAAACCCCGCGAAGCCACCTGGATGGCCGGCGTCGTTCTGCTCCTGCTCACCCTCGGCTTCGGCCTCACCGGCTATCTCCTGCCATGGGACAACCGCGCCTACTGGGGCACCGTCGTCACCACCCAGATCGCCGCCAAAGCCCCCGGCGCCGGACCCTACCTGCTTCGCCTTCTGGGCAGTGACGGCCTCTCCGTCGGCGTTGTCACCTTCGCGCGATTCTACGCCGTCCACGTCCTCCTGCTGCCGCCGCTCACCATGCTCCTCATCGCCGCGCACGTCTTCCTCGTCCGTAAACACGGCGTCGCGCCGCAACCCAGAGACCTCGAAACCGGCGTCCTCAAAACCAAAAAGTTCTACCCCGAACAGGTCTTCAAAGACACGGTCGCCATCTTCGTCGCCTTCACCATCCTCGTCGTCATGGCTGTCGTCGTGAAAGTGCCCCTCGGCTGCCTCGCCGACCCCACCGACACCTCCTACATCCCCCGCCCTGACTGGTACTTCCTCTGGCTCTTCCAGACCCTCAAGTTCTTCGAAGGCCCCCTCGAAGTCGTCGGCGCGCACGTCCTCCCCGGACTCGCCGTCGCCGCCCTCTTCCTCGTCCCCTTCTTCGACCGCGGCAAGGTCGTCCACGTCACCCGCCGCACCACCGCCATCGCCGTCGTCGCCCTCGCCGTGCTCACCCTCGGCGGCCTCACCGCCGCCGCCGTCGCCACCACCCCCCCGTCCACGGAAATCGCCGAAGGCGAGGGTCCCGCCACCTGGCAGCTGCTCTCTCCCGAAGAGCTCGCCGGCGTCGGCTTCTTCCGCAAGGAAAATTGCTCCAGTTGCCATACCCTCGGCGAAGCCGGTTCGAAAGTAGGCCCCGACCTAGCCAAATCCCACAAGAAAGACGCCAAGTGGATGATCGCCCACTTCAAGAATCCGTCCACCATCGTCCCCGGATCCTCCATGCCCGCCATCCAGCTCAGTGATTCCCAGCTCAACGCCCTCGCCGCCTTCCTCCTCAAACTCACCCCCGCCAACGCGGAAGCGCTGCAATCCGCCCCCGCCTTCGCCGTCGACGGCGCCCTGGTCTACCAGCAGCACCGGTGCGGCATGTGCCACGTCACCAACGGCGTCGGCATGAACATGGGCCCCAAGCTTAACGGCCTCGCCTCCCGCCGCACCCGCGAGTGGATCGAAGGCCACTTCGCCGACCCCCAGAAGTACTCCCCCGGCACCGTCATGCCCCCCTACAAATTCAACGGCCGCGACATGGACCGCATCACCAGCTACCTCCTCGCCCTGCCCTAGCCCGAGCGCCGTACCCTGGAGGAATGCACCCCTACCTCTGCACCACCTGCGGCACTCAATACACCCCCTCCGCCAACCCGCCCCCCGAATGTCCCGTCTGCGAAGACGACCGCCAACTTCGTCCCCGCCTCCGGCCAGGAATGGACCACTTTCGAGCAGCTCATCAAAGACCACACCAACATCTGCTCTTCCTTTCCGTCAACGGCGCGCTCATGGCACGGCCCTTCGACCCGGCCTCCGCTCAGTTCACAGGCGAGGCGTTTCCGGCCGCCGATCGCGTCGTCAGCAGCCCAGCCGGGGTCGTCGCCGATGTTTCCGAAGCGGGTGTCCTTGTCTATCGGGAAGGAGCGGAATTCGTCTCAGACCTGATGATTCTGAACCGGCGTGGATAGAAACTCGGGGTCGCCGGTCCGCCGGGTGTCTACGGCCAGATCACACTCTCGCCGGATGGAACACGCCTCGCCATTGACCGCCAACAGCTCGGCCGCTACGATATCTGGTTGTACGACCTCCCCACCGGTGTCTTCTCCCGCATCACATCTCATCCCGGCAACGAGCGGGACCCGGTGTTCTCCCCCGACGGCCGCCAAATTGTCTTCACGAGCGACCGCCTCTCCCTGCCCCACCTGTACCGCAAGACCAATCGGTGGCGGACCGGAAGAGTTGCTCTATCGAGGACCGGATCGCGAATCGTCGGAGGCGTGGCTGCGGGACGGCTCGATTCTCTTCGGCAATTTTCGAGGCCGCAAGTACTTCCTGTTGCGCCCGGACGAGAAGGCTGAACCGCGGCTGCTGTACGAGTCGGAAGCCTCGGTGGATGAACCTGCGATCTCTTCTGACGGCAAGTGGGTCGCCTACGGATCGCTTGAATCCGGGACGTGGGAAGTGTACGTAGCGCGCTTTCCCCAGTGGGATGAAAGGCGGCAGATCTCGACTGCTGGCGGAGTGCAGCCTCACTGGCGTAACGATGGCCGCGAAATCGTCTATCTGGCGCCCGACGGCGCATTGATGTCCGTCGCCCTCAAACCGGCCGGATCCTCGCTGGAAGCGGCGCCTCCGGTATTTGTCATGGCAGATCGGAAGATCCGTCTCCGATATGGCTATACCGAGCAATGGACCATGTCGTCCGATGCGTCGAAGTTCTTCGTGATCGCCAGCCGGGCTCAGCCAGAGGCGCCGATTCCCGGCCTCCCCTTCCACCTCGATGCCCCCACCTTGCGAAGTGGCCTGAACTTCACGCTCACCACCACGCTCAGTTGGATGGATCTGTTAGGCGAGATTACCGGAGGCGGCGCCTACGACGATCTGCTGCCCTTCACAATCGAGGTCTCCTTGTTTGGAATCACCTGCCGGGTGTTGGACCTCGACCATCTGATTAAGGCCAAGCGGGCGGCGGGTCGCCCCAAGGACTTCGAGATCATCGCTGAGCTCGAACTCCTGAGAGAGCGGCAGAACCACTAAGCTTTCGCTTCCACGGCCTGCACTGACTTGAAGTACTCCACCGTCTCCCGCAGACCGTCCTCCAGGCTCACCTTCGGCTCCCATCCCAACACGCGTTTTGCCTTGGCGATATCAGGCTGGCGGCGCTTCGGGTCGTCCTCCGGCAATGGCATAAAGACCAGCTGCGAGTTCGTGCCGGTGAGGCGGCGGATGCGCTCGGCAAACTCCAGCATCGTGAGTTCGAGCGGATTGCCCAGGTTCACCGGGTAACGTTCGTCGCTCAGGAAGAGGCGGTAGAGGCCGTCGACGAGGTCCGACACGAAGCAGAAACTGCGCGTCTGCGTGCCGTCCCCGAACACCGTCATAGGCTCGCCGCGCAGCGCCTGGTCAAGGAACGCCGGAACCACACGGCCGTCCTTTAACTGCATGCGAGGGCCGTAAGTGTTGAAGATGCGCGCAATCGTGGTGCGCACGCCATGCGTCCGGTGATATGCCATCGTCAGCGCTTCGGCGTAACGCTTGCTCTCGTCATAGCAGGAGCGCAACCCCACCGGGTTGACGTTGCCCCAGTAGCTCTCCGACTGTGGATGCTCCAGCGGGTCGCCGTAGCATTCGGACGTAGAGGTGAGGAGGAACCGCGCATCGTGACGGCGCGCCAGGTCCAACATGTTGCGAGTCGCGGTAGAGCCGCTCTCCAGCGTCTCGATCGGGTGCGCCAGGTAATCTTTCGGGCTCGCGAGCGATGCCAGGTGCAGCACGCCGTCGATCTGGCTGCCGTCGTCCCAGGGAATCGTCGCGTCGTGCCGCACAAACTCGAGTTCCGCATTGTGCGCGAGATGCGCCAGGTTGCGAGGCGCGCCCGTAATCAGATTGTCGAGCACGACGACGTGGTGGCCTTCGGCGATCAAACGGTCGACGAGATGGGAGCCGATGAAGCCGGCGCCGCCAGTGACAATAAGACGCAAACAGTCCTCCGAGCCTCTATTCTAGCGGTCTGGAAGCGGTGCGCGTGTTAACGTAGAGAAAGTGTCCGCGCCTTTGCATTTTCAACTGGAACACTACGAGGGGCCGCTCGATCTGCTGCTGGATCTGATCCGGAAACAGCAGATCAACATCCACGACATCCCGATCGCCAGGATTACCGCGCAGTACATGGAGTACATGCAGCGCGCCGCGGATCTCGATATCGAACTCAGCGCGGAGTTCGTTTACATGGCGGCGACGCTCATCCACATCAAGTCGAAGACCCTGCTGCCGCGCGACCCCGAACTCGAGAAGATTTCGCCCGAGGAAGACCCGCGGAAGGAACTGGTGGATCGCCTCCTCGAGCATGAGCGGTTCAAGAACGCGGCCGAAATGCTGCAGCAGAAGCGCATGATCGAGGAAGCGGTTTGGTCGAACTCGCACATGCAGGAGTTCATTGCCGAGGATGACGAACCCGGTCTTGCGGTGTCGCTCTTTGACCTCGTCAAGACCCTGCAGGACGTGCTGGAGCGCGCCAAGAACCGCCCCGTTTACCAGGTGCAGAAGGAAGATGTCAGCGTACCGGACATGATCCAGTACGTGGGACAGCTCCTGCGAACCCAGCCGGACGAGCGGCACTCCGTGCGGGAGCTGTTCGAGCGCCAGCACAGCCGCCGGGCCATGATTTGCCTGTTTCTCGCGATTCTCGAGATGGTGAAGCGGCAAGCCGTCGCGCTCGAGCAGGAAACGTTGTTCTCCGATATCGTGATCAAGCGGCATGAAGGCTTCGAGCAGATGTTCGAAAAGGGCGAAGCGCTCACGGCCATCGAGCAGGAATACAGCAAGTAGGACCAGCAGCAACAATGGAACAGCAGGACCAGAAGGCGCTCGACGTATTGGGCGCGAATCATGAGCCGGACGATCCGGAGGGTGCTCCGCCGGTTGGCGACCCGCCTCCCCCGGAGGAGGAGCCGGACACCCCGGCCGGAGACCCGCCTCCCAATGAGCCGCCTATGAAGGCGAGCGACGAGCCCATGCCCTTGCCCGAGCCGGTCCCCATGCCGCACGAGCCATCGCCCGAGCCGGAGCCGCATCCGGACCCCGCCCCCGTAACTGCGCCGGCCGTCGAAGCCGGTTCACCTACTCCGCCGCCGGTTCCCCTGCCCGATCCCGACCCGATTCCCGCGCCCGTTCCCGTTCCCGACCCGGAGCCGCAGATCGACGTGCCGCCGCTGCCCGGCGAGCCGGACGCCGTGCCCGTGCCGGCCCTGGAAACGATGACGGCGGAGGCGCTGGTGGGAGAAACCGTCGCCTCCCCGGAAGACCTCGACTCCGCCGACGCGGAAACCACCGCCGTCCTCGAGGCGATCATTTACATCACCGACGAGCCGTTGACCGCCCAACAGATGGCCGCCGCCCTCGCCACCCCCATCGAACGAGTGAACCGGCTGCTCGAACGTCTCGTCGCGCAATACGCGCAGAGCGACCGCGGGCTGACCATCCGCGAGGTGGCCGGCGGGTACAAGATGGGAACCAAGCCGGAGCACCACGAAGCCGTCCGGCAGTTCGTCAAGAACCTGAAGCCGCCGCTGAAGCTCTCGCTGCCGGCGCTCGAAACGCTGGCGGTCATCGCCTACAAGCAGCCCATCACGGCTCCGGAGATCATGGAGATCCGGGGCGTGCAGGGCACCGGGGTGTTGAAGACGCTGCTCGATCGCAAGCTCATCACCACCGCCGGCCGCAAGAACGTCGTGGGCAAGCCGATCCTCTACAAGACCACGAAAGAGTTCCTGGTGCAGTTCGGCTTGAAGGATCTGGGCGAGCTGCCCACGCTCAAGGAGTTCGAAGAGTTGCGGCGCCTCGCGTTCACGGACGATCCCGAATTGCCGTTCGAAGCGCCTCCCGTTGACGTCGTATCCGGAGAGCTTGCGCCCGCCGCCGCGCCGGCGGCAGAGGAAGAAACCGCCCCCAGGGAAGAGGCGTCGGCCGCGGGCAGCGAGAACTGATGGCGGAAGAGCGGCTGCAGAAGATCCTTTCACGCGCCGGCGTGGCCAGCCGGCGTAAGGCCGAGGAGTTGATCGTCGAAGGCCGCGTCACCGTAAACGGCGCTGTCGTCACGGAACTAGGCACCAAGGCCGACTTCGACCACGACCACATCAAGGTGGACGGCAAGCTGCTCCGGCAGCCGCGAAGCCTCGTCTACCTGGCGCTGAATAAGCCGGACGGCGTCGTTACCACCGTCAGCGATCCACAGGGGCGTCAGACCGTCATGGACTTGCTCAAGGGCGTGAAAGAGCGCGTCTACCCGGTCGGGCGACTGGACTATCACAGTGAGGGCCTTCTGCTGCTCACTAACGACGGCGAGTTCGCGAACCGCATTACCTCCGCGGCCACTCACGTCCAGAAGATCTACCACGTCAAGGTCACTGGAACCCTCAGCGAGGAGCAGGAAGAACAGTTCCGCAGCGGCGTTCCCCTCCACGGCCGGCGCACCGCCGCGGCGGGCTTGAAACTTCTCAAGCGCGGCGATAATCCATGGTATGAGGTGCGGCTCATCGAGGGCCGGCAGCACCAGGTGCGCGACATGTTCAAACACTTCGGGCTGCTGGTGGAGCGGCTTCGCCGGGTGCGCATCGGTTTCCTGGAACTAGGCGCGCTCAAGGCCGGCAAGTGGCGAAGCCTCACCGAACAGGAGGTCGCACGCTTCCGGCGGCAACTGAAAATGGAGCAGAACGACGAATGAGCGATGGAGCGCTCGATATCCTCAAAAGTTCCCGAACCATTGCCGTAGTGGGCCTTTCCAACCGGCGTTTCCGCGCGAGCTACGGCGTCTCTCAGTATATGCAGGGCGCGGGATACCGTATCATCCCCGTGAATCCCCAGGAACAGGAAGTCCTCGGAGAGAAAGCGTACCCGGACCTTGTCTCCGTGCCCGATGCGGTCGACGTCGTCGACGTATTCCGCCGACCCGAATATGTGCCTGAGATCGTTGAACAGGCCATCACCAAAGGAGCCAAGGCCATCTGGCTGCAGGAAGGCGTAGTTCACGAAGCCGCCGCCCAGCGCGCCCGCGAGGCCGGCCTTCAGGTCGTCATGGATCGCTGTATGCTGAAGGAGCACCGGCGCTTCTCCGTCTCTGGCCAGCTCTCGCCGCGGTAGCCGACACGTTCTTTCTACGCCCGCCTGGGAGGGCGCATGTTCGATTTTCTCCGTAAGCTCTTCGCGAGCGACTTCATGCCGCACGGGTTCTGCATGATGTGGCGGCCCGAGGTCGTCTGGCTGCACGTCATCTCCGATGCGCTGATCGTCCTCGCCTATTACTCAATCCCTGTCATCCTCTTCTACTTCGTTCGCAAGCGCTCCGACATCGTCTTCTCTCGGGTCTTCTACATGTTCGGCGGCTTCATCTTTTTCTGCGGCACCACGCACCTGCTCGAGATTGTCACGCTCTGGTCGGGAGCCTATCGCCTCGAGGGCCTCGTCAAGCTGCTCACCGGATTGATCTCGGTCAGCACGTCCGTGATGCTCGTGCGCCTCATGCCGGCTGCGCTTGCCCTTCCCAGCCACGCCCAGTTGCGCGAGGCGAACCGCAAACTCGCCATCGAAGTGATGGAGCGCAGCCGTACCGAGGAGCGTTTCCGCACTCTGCTGGAGGCCGCTCCCGACGCCATGGTCATAACCGGAAGCAGTGGCTTGATCGAGATCGTGAACACCCAGGCCGAGCGATTGTTTGGCTGGAGCCGCCACGAGATGCTGGGCCGCCCTCTCGAGATCCTGATCCCCGCCCGCTTCCGGGAGCGCCACCGCCACAACCTCAAGGCCTTCGCCGGGCAGCCCTCCATGCGTCCCATGGGCGCCGGCCTCCAGCTCTTCGGCCTTCGCAAGGACGACAGCGAATTCCCGGCCGAGATCAGCCTCAGCCCCCTGCAAACAGGCGAGGGGTTGCTCGTTACTGCCGTCGTGCGCGACGTTACCCAGCGGGTGCAGGCGGAAGAAGCCATCCAGCGCCTTAACGCGGAGTTGGAACAGCGCGTCGCCGAGCGCACCGCCGAGCTCGAACGGTCGAATGCCGACCTCCAGCAGTTCGCCTACGCCGCCTCACACGATCTGCGCGAGCCCGTGCGCATGATTGCCGTCTATGGACAGCTGCTGGAACGCAAGAACCCCGAGGCTGACGCCGAGACGAAGCTGTTCATTCAGACCATCGTGGACGGCGCGCGCCGGATGAATCGCCTGATCCAGGACTTGCTGATCTATTCGAGTGTGTCCGAAGGCAAGAAGGGCGCCGCCGCGGTCAGCCCGGAAGAAGCGCTGCGCGCAGCCATTGAGAACCTGCAGGCCTCCATTGAGGAGAACCGCGCCGAGGTTCGCTGGCACGACCTCTCTGCCGTCATCGCCGACCCCACGCAACTCGCGCAGGTCTTCCAGAACCTCATTGGCAACGCCATCAAATACCGCACCGAAGCTCCTCCGCGTATTGAAGTGTGGTCGGAGCCGGAAAAGCCCGGTTGGCGAAAGCTGTGCGTCCGCGACAACGGAATCGGCGTGCCGGCGGAACACCGGACCCGCATCTTTGAAATGTTCAAGCGCCTCCATGGTAAGGAGAAGGAGGGCTCCGGCCTCGGACTCGCCATCTGTCAGAGGATCGTCCACCGGCAGGGCGGCCGCATCTGGGTCGAGCCCGCCGGAGAGGCCGGCTCGGTCTTCTGCTTCACCCTGCCTGCCCCCCTCGACGCTTAGACCTTCTCAAACTCGAGCTGGTCGCCCTTCTGCGTTCCCGTCTCCGCAATCATTCCCGCCGGGAGCTCCAGCACGGCGTGCGCCGTCAAACAGATCGCAATCGCCCTCCTTCCCATCTCCGGACGGACCTTCAACACCTGCCGCTTGCGATTCACGAACACCACATCGATCGGGAACTTCATCCCGAAGCAATGCACCGCCTGCGTCGGAATCAGCAGCCCCTCCCCTTTCGGAAGCGAACTGTGTTTCAACAGCCCCGTGTTGCGTTTGGCCGCCGTGTCCGCGACCTCGGCACGCGTGGCTAGGACGGTGTTTCGAGTGACATTACGGATCAGCAGGGGCACAGCGGGAATGCTACCATGAGTACGTCTCACGCCCCGAACGCTGGAGTGGCGGAACTGGCAGACGCACGGGACTCAAAATCCCGCGCCCTTCACTGGGCATGTGGGTTCGACCCCCACCTCCAGCACCAACTTCTTGCCCTCCGCTTCGGACCGTACTCCATCTTACAGTACCCAGTTTTTGAATTCTACTGATGTAGTTACAAAATCTGGGATCGGATTTCCGACATCTTAGGGTACACTGAGAACGTTGTGAGACGGTTATGACTGACTTCTTCGTTGCAAGAGTTCTGTTAGCCGACGACGATCCGACGGCTCGTCTCACCCTCCAGACCGTCTTGAGGGCAAGCGGATACCAGGTGGATGCTGCCGCTTCCGCCGCCGAGGCTGTTGGAAAACTCGACGAGCACGAATACGAGCTTGTTTTGAGTGACTTAGAGATGGAAACGCCGGAGTCGGGGTTGCGTGTGCTGGCTCACGCCAGGAACATGAACTACAAACCGGCCACCGCTTTGATCGCCTCCTACCGGCCCGAACAGAACTCGCTCGAAGAGCGGCAAGTGCTGATTGAGCCGGAAGATGTGCCGGAGATCCTCGACCAGGTCGCGAATCTGATCAGCGAGCGGGCACAGCGGCGTGTAGAGCGGGAACTGCGCCACGCCGGCGGCTTTCAGGCCGCCTAGTCGCCCGGCACTCGCCGGTTCGACAGCTGCGTTTCAGCAAAGTACTCCCTCGCCCAAGCAGGCCAATTCTCAGTCTGATAACGCCATTTCGTCTTCCACTGCGTCTGCAGCACCGAGAGAGCCAGCATTAAAAGGATGACCGCGATGGCGACGGCGATGGTCTGCGGTACGGGTAGAGATTCCTTCCAGGCGCCGAGCCAACGGCCGTAGACGAGTTCGATATGTACCCAATAGACGATAAGCGAGGTGGTGCCGAGCTGCCTGACCCAACTCCACCGCTGAACCGCTTCTTGTTGATTCCAAAGGAACGCGAACGCTGCAATCAGCAGGATGACGCCCAACTTGATGAATGTCAGGGCGGGGCTGTCGAGCCAGAAATCGGACTTGTGGTAGATGGTGTACGGCAGATTGGCGAAGTATTGCCCAGCGAGTATCAAAGCGAACCCGGCAACGGCGGACCACTGCATGATGCGCGCCAGAGGCTCCGCCCTGAGCGAGCGCAGCAGCGACCCGGCGCTGACACCGAACGCGACGAATGCCGCCCAGGGGAAGAACGCAAAATGGTTATAGTCCGGTACGAAGTAGCTACGAAGCAACGGGGGAACCCAACCGGTATCGAGGACACTCATCACTGGCGCGAGAGCTGCGATACCCGCGCCGATCATTGCGGCCCAACGAATACGATCCAACGTGGGTACCAGGGCGGTCAGGGACAGCAGGGCGACCGAGAGAGCCATCTGGTTGAGAATGTCTACCTTCAGGAGGTCTGTCCAAGGGGACTGCCCCCAGGCGAAAATCCACAACTGTAGTCGAAACAGAATGGCAAGCGTGGCGAGATAGCCCGCCCTCCGAAGCCCGCCGAAAATCGCTTCGCGGCGGCTTTGTCCCTTGCGTTCACGACTCTCCAGCAAAAATGCCAGGGTGACACCCGTCAGGAACAGAAAGACGGCGGGCGTAATGCCGCCGATGAACTGTGACAGGACGTACGGTCCGTCCTGGCGCAGTTCCTTTGCCGTCAGGGAATGAAAGACGTGCCCCTGGAGCATGATGACCGCGGCCAATCCGCGCGTCCAGTCCAGAAAACCAAGGCGGGAGGAGATATTCTGTGCTTGGCTCGTTGACATCCGTAAATGACTACCTCTGGGGATACTCCTTCTTCACGCCCTTGGGTAGTCGCAATTTCAGGTCCTCTTCGCTTATCGGCGGATTCACCTTAATGCCTGTATAAGTCACTAGGTAATAATCGCGCGAGGGCAACCAGATCTTCTGTTGCAACGGGTGCCCTGCTTCTCCCACCCAAAGTTCTACTTTTGTAATATGTTCTTTGGCTTCCTTCGCCTTCGGGGTCAACTCGACGCGGGTCGTCGTTTGCCCCCCGAGGGCCTCTTCGCCCAGTACTTTGATGCCATACGCGCCCAGCAGGTCGCCGCTATTCGTACCGAAGCCAAGCAGCAGCGCCTGGTCTACCAGGCCCCCCTGCCTGCCCAAGTCGTACTCCTGCACCGTGTTGATCTTCGGATAGAACACCTGCATGGTTCTGGAAGCGTAGGAGACGGAGCGCTTGTCCGGCTGCTCGATCTCTACCCGCATCCGCATGTCCTTCGGCTTCGGCCGGGACATCAAAATGGTCCCGGTCTCGGTGGTGCTTTCATTGAGCACGGCCGTGTGGCTGATGCGCTTCAAGTCGGCGGACAGAGACCGAAAGCTCTTCGCCGATTGATCCATCCGGCCGAGCACAGACTCGATGTTCTCTACGGCCACGAGGGGCGTGGCGGCGAAAGCGAGTCCGACGGCAACTAGAGAACGCAGGTAAAGCATTGTCCTTCCTATCCGCGGCAGCGCACCTGGTTCAGCGGCGGGTATAGGCCATGAACCCGCGAATTTCCTGCTCCGAGTCGAAGATCGGCTCCAAGCGAACCAGTTCCAACCGCTTTTGGGCTTTCAGCAGTTCCGCAGCGTTCGCAAAGCGCCGTTCCTCAGGCACCGCAAGGAGAAGGTCGGGCTCCAGCCAGTACACATTCGTCTGCTGCTCCGCCGGGAGCATCACGATGCTGCCGGCACGAGGCTGGTCCCGGAACCATTCTCTAGGGGTCAGAAAAATAAACGCGAGAATGAGGCCGACCATCAGGTCGTACTGCCAGCCCGCGCGCGGATAGTCCCACAGAATGAATCGCTTCATCGACGAATGGGCTCGCTTCAGTGTAACATTCCGCGCCGGCCTGCCCGGCCTCGGGCAACGCTGCTCACCGGGTTGGACGCGGAGGGGCGGGGCGGCGGTTTCGGAGGCGTCGCCCCGCCGGGAGCTCACATGCGAAGTCCGCCGTCGGCAGAGATCACCTGGCCCGTGATCCACGCGGCGTCGTCGGAGGCCAGGAAGGCGGCGAGGCCCACCAGGTCCTGGGGCACGCCAACTCGGCCCAGCGCGGTACGCGACACCACGTAGCCCCGAAAGTCCTCGTAGCCCGGCATCCCCACGGCGCCCTCGGTTTCGATCATGCCCGGAGCGATGGCGTTCACCAGGATCTTGCGGCCGGCGAGTTCCGCGGCGAGCGACCGGGTAATGGTGTTAACGGCGCCCTTGGTGGCGCTGTACACGGAAACGCCGGCCGGCGGCATATCCGCGACCACCGAGCTCACGTTGATGATGCGACCGCCACGGTCTCCGAACGCCTTCACCGCCTCGCGCGTGGTCAGCAGCATCCCCTTGACGTTAATGTCGAAGAGCGCTGCGATGTGCTGCTCATCTACTGCGTCGATCGGCCGGAACTCATACGCCCCGGCGTTGTTGACCAGAATATCGACTGGACCCAAACCGGCGCCGTTGAAGAGCCGCGCCACGGAAGCTGCGTCGCGCACGTCTGCCTGCACCGCTTTCGCCACGCCGCCCTTTTCCTGAATCCGGGAGACAACAGCCCCCGCGCCAGCCTCGTCGCGGGCGTAATTCACGACAACCGCGGCTCCTTCCGCCGCTAAACGCTCGGCGATGGCGGCGCCGATCCCCTTTGAAGCTCCCGTAACGACTGCAACCTTTCCTGATAACCTGCTCATCTTCGAATTCCCTCCGTTTTGATGATTAGACAACTATCGAACTGATGAGGGAGGCTCCGTCCGGGATGCTACTTAATCTCTGTGCGCAAGCGGCGCTGCAGTTCCCCAAGGTAAGCGGCGGCTGTGTCACGGCGAAATCGGTAGTAGACGAACCGTGCCTCCCGGCGAGCCTCAAGCAAACCCGCGACGGCGAGTTCCTTCAGGTGATGCGAAACCGTCGGCATAGTGACAGCGCACGATTCGGCGAGGGCCGAACAGGATACCTCGTCATCAGCGGCGATGGACTCGAGGACAGCGAATCGAGTCGGGTCGGCAAGCGCCTTCGCGATCCGTTCAAACTGGACCTCGTCCATTACACATCCTCGCGGTATTCGAGGACCACGCACGTGATGTCGTCAGACTGCTCGGTTCCGCCGGTGAATGCCGCAAGGGCGGCCATCAGGGCCTGGTGCGTCGCAGCGCAGCCCTGCCCGGCGTGCGCTTTGAGGACTTCCCGAATGCGGCGGGTTTCGAAGAATTCACCTTCAGCGTTCTGGGCTTCCGAGACGCCGTCGGTGAAGATGGCGAGCTGATCGCCGGGTGAGAGGCGGCATTGTTCCACTTCGAAGGTGGCGAAGTCGAGCAGTCCCGCCGGGGTGCCGGTGGGGCCAAGGGAACGAAGCGTGCCGTCACGGGCGACGAGGATGGGGGCACAATGGCCGGCGTTGCACCAGTGGAGCATGCCGTCGCGCTCCAGTGAACAATAGAAGATGGTGGCGTACTTCTCTCCGCCGGTGCGCTCGTTCAGGAAGTGATTGACCCGCATCATGGTCTCTTCCATGGCAAGCGGGCCCTCGGTCGCGAACAGGAAGGCGCCCTGGAGCAGGGAAGCGAGCAGGGCAGAACTCACGCCTTTGCCGGACACGTCGGCGGCGACGACGGTCCAGCAACTCTCCGTCACCCGGCGGAGATCGTAGTAGTCGCCGCCGACCTGGTGGGAGGGGATGGTGGCGGCGGCAATGCGGAACCAGCCCGTGGAGGGGAGGTTGCGAGGGAGCAGGCCGATTTGAATCTCGCGGGCGATGTTGAGCTCGTCCTCCAGGCGGCGCCGGCGACGCTCCTGTTCAAGCAGGCGCGCGTTCTCGAGAATCGTGGACGCCTCGAGCGCCAGGGTCTGCAGCAGCTCCCGGTTGCCGGCGGAAAGATCTGCCGCGCCGGCGCGGGAATCCATATAGAGCAGACCAACGGTTTCGCTCGGAGTGGCCCCGCCGGTGTCGTCGCCGACCGCGCTACGCAGTCTTACGAGCGGCACGCAGACTACGCTCCGCAGCTCCAGGAAGGCGACGCTGCGATCCATCTCCAATTCCCCGCCGTTGGGGTCGAAGTTCATGTGCAGCAGCTCGCGGCGGCGGTCGAGCGCGCGCTGAATCAGGCTGCGCGGCACCCGCAGATCGGTGGACGGAAGCGCCGCGCCGTAACGGTCGCGGGCGACGCGCACCTCCAGCCCATCGCTGTCGCGCAGCAGGAGGAAGCCTCGCTCCGTGCCCGTGACGATGAGCGCCGCGTCCACCACCGCGGCGAGCACGTCGTCGGTGGAGAGCGATGTTTCCAGTGCCCGCGCCACTTCGACGACGGCCTTCAGCTTTGCCAGATTCGTGCCGCCGCCGGTCTTCACCGGCGCGTCGAACTGATCGAGCAGGCGGCTGAGGTCACTCTCTTCCTGAGTGAAGATCAGCGAATAGGAGTTGGCGACGCCAAACTCGATGCGATCGGCGGGAACCAGCTTGTGACGTTCGACGCGTTCGCCGTTGACGTGCACGCCGTGTGTGGAGCCGAGGTCCTCCAGCACGTAGCCTCCGTCATCGGCAACAATGCGGGCGTGCGTGCGCGACACGCGGTTGTCGCGCAGCACCAGATTGTTGTCCGCCTGCCGCCCGATGAGGAACGGCAGCGGCTCAAGAGGTACTTTCGAGCGGTTGCCGGCGGGATTGACCACCACTAGCGCGGCCGCTTTCGACGTAGGAACGGCTGCCTGCACGGGTGAACTCATCCGCGGCGCGGTCGTGATCGGGTGGGGTCCTCGCCGTGAGTCGCCGCTGCTGCCTTCACTTCCTGCGACCGCAGCGCCTGGCAATGCGCGCAGTACCCGCCGATCTCTGTCCGCGCAATCAGAATCTGAAAGCCAAAGTGCGATTCCACCTGGCGCCGCAACCTGCTCAGCGGTTCCCCGAAAAACTCCTCCACCCGCCCGCAGCGCAGACAAATAATGTGCGCGTGTTCCTGCTTCAGGCGCGTTTCGTAGTAATGCTGGTCGCCTTTGTGGTGCATCAGGTCGAGCTCGTCCACCAGCCCGCCTTCCTTCAGCATCTTGAGCGTCCGGTACACCGTCACCCGGTTCAGCTTCGGATCCACCTCTTTCGCCATCTGGTACAACCGTTCGGCGTCCAGGTGTTGGCCCGACTTGTTGAGGAGATCGAGGAGGATTTGACGTTGACGGGTGAGGCGGATGCCTCGCTCGCGCAGCGGGTTTTTCGTGGCGTCGGGAGCGGTGGCCATGGTGAAGCTGCGACCTTACTTAAGAGGTTAGCACGTACCCCTTCGAAACCCGCATCCCGTCATAATGACCATTGATGACCGGCGCCGGATCCCAGGTCGAGCGCGGCGGCGGCCGGGCGGAACTTCTCGCCCGGCTGCGCGAAAGGATGGTCGGCTTCGCGGCATCCCGTTGTGGGAGGGATATCGCCGAGGACCTGGCGCAGGAAGTCCTGCTGGTGCTCGAACAGAAGTACCCGAACGTGGAGGCCTTGGAGGAGTTGGTGCCGCTCGGCTTCGAAATCCTGAGATTCAAGATGACGGCGTGGCGCCGCAAGACCATCCGGCGCGGCGAGCATACCGCCGTGTCCGTGGACGAGACGCCCATAGCCGACATGGGACCGGATCCCGAAGTCGCCGCCGCGCGTGAAGAGGCCGTCCGCCGCCTGATGGACGTACTGAGCCGCATGGGCGAACGCTGCCGCGAGTTGCTGCTCTTGAAGCTCGACGGCCTGTCGTTCGACTCGATCCGTTCCATCATGGGCGCCGCCACCATCAACACCGTGTATACCTGGGATCATCGCTGCCGGAAGGAGTTGCTCGAGCGGTTGGGCGGAAGGTGGGTGCCATGACGGACCACGACAGGCTGCTGGCAGGATACGCCACGGGCTCCCTCACCGACGAGGAGCGTAAAGCGCTCTTTGCCGCCGCGCTCGAGGATCAGGAACTCTTCAACGCCCTGGGCGAAGAAGACGCGTTGCGCGACCTGCTCGCCCAACCGGGCGTGAAGCAGCGCCTGATGGCGGCCATGGAGGAAGAGGCCGCCGAAGCGCAACGGGTGTTGCTCGCCAAGCTGCCCGCGCCTCCCTCATCGCCGCCGCCCGCGCCCGAACGTCAGTCCTGGTGGCGGCAGTGGATGTGGCCCGCAGCGGCGCTCGCCGCAGCGGCTGTCGTCGGCGTCGCCGTATACCTGCCCAAGTCGCAGCCCGTCACGGAAACGGCGCAAAGCAGACCAGTGGCCCTTCCTGCCGCTCCGCAGCCCACTGAGCGCGAAGATGAGAAGCGCGAAGATCGCGAGCGCCCTTCCGCCCCTGCCGCCGCGCCTGCTCGTCTCAAGCAAAAGGTCGCCGAACGCAACACGCAAGCGCCCCCATCTGGCCCTTCCGCGCAGTCCGAGCAGTCGCAGGCCGCCTCCGAACAGGCCGCCTCCGCCCCGCCTCCTCCCGCCCCGCAACAGCAGGCGTTGGAGGCCCCCAAGGCGCTTGCCCTCACCGACCTCGCCGAAAACAAGGAGCGTCGCGAGGAGGCGGGGCGCCGCCAGGCAGCCGACAGCCCGGCTGGCGGCGTAGTGGGCGGCGTCATCGGCGGCGCCCCCCCGCCCGCCGGGTTCCGCGCCCCGGCCGCGAACATGGCTTCGGCGCGGAAAGCCGATGCCCGCCTCCTCGTGAACTGGCGATGGGAGCGGCAAAGCGCCAATGACGCCTTCCAACCTCTGGCCGCCGGAGAAGCAGCACCCCCCGCCGCTGTCCTCCGCCTCGTGGTCACGTCGCCCGGCGGCGGCACACTCGTGCTCGTGCGCGGCGCCGAAACGCTCGTCCCCGTTCGCTCCGTCATCGGTCCCGCCGGCACCCTCGAATCCCTCTACCTCATCACCGCCGGCAAGCCGGAGACCCTTCGCCTCGAACTGCGCGAGAGCGGCCGCCTCACAAACTTCGAAATTCCCGTCCCCGTTCGGTGAAAGGAACCCTCCCGCCGCGGCATGTCCCGGGTGGAGGGATTCTTCATGTACGAGACACTTCGCCGCCTGTTACCCGCGATGGCCCTTGCCGCCACGCCCGTCCTCGCTGACACCGGCGGCCTGCTGCGCATCGACCCCAAAGGCGAGCCCACACCCTGCCCGCTCAAGAACACCGATGTGAAGGCCGAAATCAGCGGCTTCGTCGCGCGCGTTACGGTCACGCAGGAGTACCACAACCCGCTCGAGCAAAAGATCGAAGCGATGTACATCTTCCCGCTGCCGCAGAACAGCGCCGTCGACGATATGACGCTGCTCATCGGAGAGCGCACGGTGAAGGGGACCATCAAGCGGCGCGAGGAAGCGCGCAAGATCTACGAGGAAGCGCGGTCGCGAGGCCAGATGGCCGGATTGCTGGACCAGGAGCGGCCTAACGTCTTCATGCAATCCGTAGCGAACATCCCCCCAAAAGCCACCGTGAAGGTCGTCATTAGTTATGTCGAGACGCTCAAGTTCGAAGAGGGGCGCTACGAGTTCGGCTTCCCGATGGTCGTCGGCCCTCGCTACATCCCGCAGGGGCTGCCGAACGCGGAGCGCATCTCGCCGCCCGTCGCCGCCAAGGGAACCCGTGCCGGGCACGACATCAGCATTCAGGTGAAGCTGGACGCCGGCCTCCCCATCGAAGCGCTCCAATCGCCCACCCACGAAGTGGCCGTCGAACGTCCCTCCCACACGCAGGCGCTCATCCGCCTCAGCCGCAAAACCGAAATCCCCAATAAAGACTTCCTTCTCCGCTACGACATTAGCGGCAAAACAGTCCAGGACGCCGTCATCGCCCATCGCGCCGCCCGCGGCGGCTTCCTGACCCTCATGCTCCAGCCGCCGGAGCGCGTCACCGTCGAAGACGTGACGCCCAAGGAACTCGTCTTCGTGATCGACACCTCCGGCTCCATGATGGGCTTCCCCATCGAGAAGGCAAAAGAGACGATGAAGATGGCCATCGCCGGCCTCTATCCTCGCGACACCTTCAACCTCATTTCCTTCGCCGGCGATACGCATCTCCTGTTCCCGGAGCCTGTCCCCGCCACTCTCGAGAACGTGGCCAAAGCCCAGCAGTTCCTCGCCGGCAGGCGCGGCAGCGGAGGTACCGAGATGATGAAGGCGATCCGCGCGGCGCTCGAGCCTTCGGGCGCGGCCGATAAAATCCGCATCGTTTGTTTTATGACCGACGGCTACGTCGGCAACGACCGCGAGATCATCGACGCAGTGAAAACGTACAAGAATGCGCGCGTTTTCTCCTTCGGCATCGGCAGCTCCGTGAATCGGTTTCTGCTCGACAAGATGGCGGAAGCGGGCCGCGGTGAAGTGGAGTACGTCGGCTTACAGGACGATGGCTCCGCCGCCGCCCGCCGCTTCCACGAACGCGTGCGAAACCCGCTGCTCACCGACGTCACCGTCGAGTTCGCCGGCCTCCCGGTGACGGAAGTCTACCCCAAGCGCATCCCCGACCTCTTCTCCGCCAAGCCGGTGCTCATTCACGCGCGCTACGGCGGCCCCGTCCAGGGCGTCGTTCGGCTGCGCGGAAAAATGTCCAGCCGCGACGTCGTCCGCGAAGTGAAAGTGAACCTGCCCGCCAGCGAACCCGCGCACGACACCATGGCCACTCTCTGGGCCCGCGCCAAGATCGATGGCCTCATGGCCGATGACTGGTCCGGCAACAACGACGCAATCAAGGAGCAGGTGACCAAGCTTGGTCTCGACTTCAAACTGATGACGCAGTACACCTCGTTCGTCGCCGTCGAAGAGAAGATTGTTACCGAACCCGGCAAGGCCCCCCGCCGCATCGAAGTGCCGGTGGAAATGCCGGAGGGCGTCGCGCATGAAGGGATCTTCGGCGACGAGCGGAAGAGGAACCTCGCCGCCCCCGCTTCGATGGCCTACAGCATGGGCGGAATGGGCGGCGGCGTGGTGGGCGGCATCATCGGCGGCGTTCCCGGTCCCACCCGGGAGGCCCGCCCTCAACAATTGGAGAAAGCCTCCCGCGCCGACCTCGCCGCTTCCCCTGGCAAGTTGTCCGCGGAACTGTCGCGGCAGGTGGCCGCCGCCGCACCGGGCGACGTGATCGTCGAAATCTGGCTCACCGACGCCACCCCGCAGGTCCTCGAATCACTCAAGAAAGCGGGCTTCGTCGAAACCAAACCCGGCCGCGTCGCCAAGATCCGCATCGGCCGCATCGCCGTTGCCAAACTCATGCAACTTGCACAGCTTCCGGACGTCCTTCAGATTACGGCCCACAAGCCGTAACCTGAAAGTAGCTGGCCTGAAAGTACTGGATGGACGTTCCCGTTACCCGACCCCGTAAACACTGGACTCGCCGCGCCCTCATCGCCGCCGGAGGCACCCTCGCCGCCGGCGGCGCCGCGTTTGCCGGCTTCGGCGCTTTCGCCCGCACTGCCGCCCCCTGGTTTTGGGAACGGTATCAGAAGGAGCGCGTGCGGTCCATCGGCCCCGCGCCGCACCGCCCCGATCCCAAGGCATGGCCCGACCGCGGCCTCTTCGCCGCCTGGCTCGGCCACGCCACCGTACTCGTGAAGATCGACGGCTTCACCCTGATCACCGATCCGCAGTTCAGTGACTACGCCGGAATCCACGTCGGTCCGCTGTTCTCGCTCGGCTTCAAACGCCTCGTCGAACCCGCCCTCCGCATCGAAGACCTCCCGCCGCTCGACCTCATCCTGATGTCCCACGCGCACATGGACCACTGGGACACCAAGTCGCTGCATCGCCTGAAATCAAAGAGGACGGCCGTAGTCACCGCGGCGAAAACCGCCGACTTACTCAACCCTAGACGATATGCAAGCGTGACCGAAATCGGCTGGGACCAGCGGACCCGCGTCGGTCCCGCCGAAATTCGCGCCTTCGAAGTCCGCCACTGGGGCGCCCGCCTTCGCCACGACACCTGGCGCGGCTACAACGGCTACGTCATCGAAGCCGCCGGCCGCCGCATCCTCTTCGGCGGCGATACGGCGTATACGCGCCATTTTGCGAGCGTCCGCACCTCACGCCCCTTCGACCTCGCCATCATGCCCATCGGCTGCTACGACCCCTGGCACTCGAACCATTGCAACCCGGAAGAGGCGTGGCAAATGGGCCAGATGGCCCGCGCGGAGCGCTACCTCCCCATTCACCACCAGACGTTCCTCTTGAGCAACGAGCCGCTGCTCGAACCCATCGAACGCTTCCTCGAAGCCGCCCGCGGTGAGAACACGCTCGTCCCGATTCAGGGAATCGGGCAAGAGTGGCGCTACGGCTAGAGCGGAGGGGCGCGCCGACGAACTAGCTACTTCGGCAGACGCTCCATCATGAATTCCACGTCGGCATGGTATCTGTCGGTCAGGTCGACCTGTCGTGGAAGCGAGACCTGAAACACACGCCAGCCGGGTAACGAGGCCTTCAGTTCGAAAGCGCCGGGAGGGAGATCTGTCAGCTCGAACTTGCCGTCCGGGCCCTTCACCGTAGCGCGCCAACTTCGCTCTCCACTGCGCGCCTCGATTACGACGCCGCGCACGTTATTGCTGAAGAGGGAACGCGTCGTGAAATCCCGCACACGGCCTGAAATCGAGCGAGGTACCGCGCCCGTCCGCTTCCACTCCCGAAGTGTGATTACCTCCGCGGACGCGTTCGCGGAAATCGTGGTGCCGCTGCAAACGCTCGTCGTCCATCGCGCACTCTCGTCTCTACGCCGGGCAATCACCAGGTAAGTCTGCCCCACCCGGAAGGCAACACCGCAACTGCCCTCGCCGACCGCGGTAAACACTTCGGCGGAGCCCTGCTCGCGCCCCATCAGTGCCTCGCTTACCCGCAGGCGAACCCGCATGGGAAGGGTTTGCCGCACATCCTCGAAAGGGTAGTCCAGATCCGCGAGGTCCCTCGCAGCCTCTGAGCGAGCGACGTCGCGGGGCGTGAGCGTCTCGCCCCAAATCTCGCGAAGCACTATCCTGCGCGCCTCCAACGCCGGTCTCCCCGCCGCTCGTTTTGCACCGATCTCGCGGATGAGCTTTCCGTACTCCTCAATGGTCGTGGCCGGAAACACATCCTCGACTACTCCCACGAACACCATCGCCCCCGACACAGCGCGCCGCAAGTCCGCCGGTTGACACTCGCAGGCAGGCCCTGGGCGCGCGATCAACAGCATCATCGCCGCCACAGTCCATCGCATGGCAGCTATCCTATCAACCGCCCCGAACCCTCGCCGGTCCACCAGCCACTCTTGAGGGGCGGCGCTGCCAGCACCCCCAAAAGATCCGCCTGCCCGCGACAAAAACCGTTGACTTCCACTACCCCCGACCCTACTATTGCCGAGAGGTATACCGCATGGCCGGTCAAACAGGTGAGAATCATCGGATCGACCAACTGCTCGAATTGAGCAGGGAGATCAAGGCCGTAGTGCTCGACCTGCAAAAGTCGCTGACCGCTCCCGATGGCGTCGTCTTCGTCCGCAGCTGTACATCGTGCCTGCAGGATAGCTGTAACAAGCCCCCGACCCTTACCACTCCTCCGCCTTCCGGGCCGAATCCCTCGCCTCCACCGCCCCCGCGCTGAGCAGCGCGGCCCGTGGTGCGTCATGCACACATTGGAGGCGCTCGAACTCTATACCCAGTTCCACGAGCGGTGGTTCGAGAGTCCCGCGCGTTACATTCCGGGCAGCGAACACCTTGACGCCCTCGACGGCGTCATACCCGCCTCCTGGCCGGTCGCGCGCGAAGGGCTGTGGTACGCCGTTACGCCGCCGGGCATCTCGCTGCCGGAGCACGGCTGGAAGCTCCACGTCTCGGCATCCTCCGCTGAGGCGCCGGCCGTGCTCCGCGCTGCCGCGGAAGTCCTGCGCGCCGAACCGGCCGTCTTCAAGTTCCTCCTCGACCGGCGCATCACCGCTCTCTCGAACGGCAAGTTGTGGCACCGCGGTTCGAGCGGCAAGTTCATCACCGTCTATCCGGCCTCACCGCCGCAGTTCCATGAGCTCGGCCGCCGCCTCGCCGATGCCCTTGCCTCGGTCACCGGCCCATACATCCTCTCGGACCGCCGCTGGCCCGGCTCGTCATGCGTCTCCTACCGCTACGGAGGCTTCACGGCCCGTGCCGCCCTGCAGGCCGATGGGACACGCCGGCACGTCCTTCGCTGCCCGGACGGTTCAGAGTTGTTCGACACCCGCGTGCCCTATTGGAATCCGCCGCCCTGGGCACGCGACCCGCTTCCCGAGGACGCGGATCCGCCCGCGCCCCTGCTCTCCCACACCCTTTGCGACGACCGCTTTGTGGTCCAGGCCGCTCTCGCCTTCTCGAACCGCGGCGGCGTCTACCGTGCTCTGGACCGGCGAACGGGAAGCACGGTCGTCCTCAAGGAGGCCCGCCCGGGCGTCGAAATCGGCGCCTCGCAGCTCGACGCCGTCGCGGTACTGGAGAAGGAATACCGCCTGCTGCAACGCCTCGCCGCCACCGGCGCGTTTGTCCTCCCCATCGCTTTCTTCCGCGCCTGGGAGCATGCCTTTTTCGCGGAAGAGCACGTGTCCGGCTCGCACTTGGGCCTGCTCAGCCTCCGTCACAACCCCATCTACTCCGGAACCGCCTCCACGCAAACCCTCGCCGCTTACTTCGAGCGCATGCGCGCCCTCTGGCTCCAGCTGGCACACGCGATTGCCGCCGCGCACCAACTTGGCATTGTCCTCGGGGACCTTTCCTTCACCAACATCCTGGTGAGCGACGACGGCGCGCTCCGGATCTGCGACCTCGAGACCGCCGTCGAGGAGGGCGTCGACGGACCTCTCGGCCTCCATACTCCCGGCATGTCCGCCGCCGGCATTTCTGCTCGCGCAAATGACTACTACTCGCTCGGCGCACTCATGCTCGGCAGCATGCTTCTCATCCATGGACTCACTGGCTTTCATCCTCCGTTGCGAGCCGTGTTTCTCGCGGAGCTCGAGCGCGATCTCGCCACGCCACCAGAGCTGCGCGCCCTCATCGATTCTTTGATGACCCAGCCGGAGCATTTCGCCACCGCTCCGTCGCTCGCCGCGGAGGCCATCCAAGAGCTGCCGGTTACTTCCCCGACCTCCTTCAGAGTCCCTCGGCTCGCCGGTCCTCTGCCCGACCGCTTCCACGCGTCAGACCGTCAGGAGCTTCGCGCCCGAGTGCAGTCCGCCGTCACGAGAATCGCCACCTACCTTCACGGCACCGCCGACCCTTCCAGGCACGATCGTCTCTTCCCTGCCGATCTCTTCGTCTTTGAAACCAACCCGCTCTCCCTCGCCTACGGCGCCTGCGGGGTTCTCCACGCCCTGCACCGGATTGAGCGCTCTGTTCCCCCGTCTTTCGCCGACTGGGTGCTTCGTCACCCTGTTGCTACCGACGCGTACCCGCCCGGGCTGTACCTCGGGCAGGCTGGAGTTGCCTGGGTGCTTGCCGACATGGGCTATCTGGATCAGGCCGTCGACCTCGCTCGCGCCGCTCGCCACCACCCGCTGCTCTGGGATTCCGCCGGCATCTTGTACGGCGCCGCCGGCTACGGCCTCACTTGCCTCCATCTGTATGCGATGGGCTCCGGTGACGAATTTCTCGATGATGCCGTCCGCGCCGGGGAGCGTCTCGCCAACACCGCTGTGCGCGATGAGCGTGGAGCCCGCTGGCCTTGGGCCGGGGGCATCGTTCCTCTCGGCTACGCGCATGGCGGAAGCGGCATTGCTCTCTTCCTTTTGTACTTGTCCATGGCCGCAAAGGATGATGCCGCCCGGTGCCTCGGCCGCGCCGCGCTGCGCTTCGAGCTCTCTCACGGCGAGTGGATCGACGGCCAGTTCGCCGGCTTTCCCGCGCGCGTTGCCAATAACGAAGAGTCCGCTCCCGAGGCCGGCGCCCTGAGTTGCTACTGGGACGTCGGCTCGGCTGGAGTCGGTACGGCACTGCTGCGCTATGCCCGTCTGTGCCCCGAACCCGACGACGAGCAGTGGCTCGCCACGCTGGCCGCTGATACCTCCCGCAAATACACAGCCTTCCCCCAGTTGTTTCGCGGCCTGGCCGGCCTGGGCAACTTCCTCCTCGATCTGTGGCTGTACAGCGGCGACGAGACCCACCTCCTGGCCGCATGGCAGGTCGCCGAGGGCATCCTGCTCTTCGGCATCGACCGGCCCGAGGGACTCGCCTTCCCCGGCGACCAGGTGCGACGCGAGAGCGCCGACTTCGCCACCGGAGCCGCCGGTATCGCGCTCTACCTCCACCGGCTACTCCAAACCCCGTACTCAAAGCCCGGCAATTTCAACTTTGTGCTCGACGAGCTATCGTCGCCGCCCTTAGCGGCGCACTAACACAACTGCCCCGCCGCGATCCCAGGTCCCGCCGCTCGCGACGCGCACACGCGCCTCTCCCACAGGTGCTGTCGGAGGCACAAGGACCGTCAAAGCAGCCACCCCCGCAGGCAGATCTTCACTAGCTGTCACTGCTCGGACCTCCGCGTCATGCCCGCCGATGGTAACGGCGATAGCGCCCGCCCTGTTTGGCCCGACGCCCGTACGGAAGAGCGTGAGCGTTGACCCCGGTCGCGCGGGATGCAGCGGGCCGTGCAGCGCCCCATCTGCCTCAAGGGCGATAGCGAGTCCATCTCCGTTGCCGGTCCACGTAAAAAGCCCCGGCTTCGCGTGCGAAACAGGAACCGAGATGGCAGGCAGCTCGTCCACGCGAAGCGCCGTCAACACGCGCCCGGCAAGTTCTACAGGAACCGTAACGGTCACCCGATCCGTTGCGCGCGCCTCCACGCGGGCCGGCAGATCGTCGAAGGTCACGCGCGCCGGCTCCGCCACAGGAATCGTCACCAGCTCACCGGGAGCGACGTGGCCCGCCTCGCGCGTCGCCGCACTCGCAACGTCCCGGCGCAGGAGCGGTGAGGCAGGCACAACCGCAGCCAGCGCCGTTCGGATCCTCAGGAAGTACGGCACGACGTCTGAGTTGTCATTGAGGACCGACAGCACCCCCGTCATGTTGCGCGAGTAGTCGGTCCAGGGTGTGAAGCCGAATGCACCGGTGGAACTCGACTCTTCAAGGACGCCGTTGTGCACTCGCTGGCGCCAGTTTCCGATCCCGTAGCGGGTGTCGCCCAGCCCGCTCTGAATCGCCTCGTACGTTACCCGGTAAGGCGAAAACACAATCGGCACGCCGTCCGTCTGATCGGCCAACATCTCTTCCACCGCCCGCGCCGACAGAACGCGCCGGCCCTCAAACACGCCGCCGTCGAGAACCATCTGCAGGAAGCGGAGGTAGTCGGACGCACTTGATACATAGCCGCCGGCAACCAGGGGATTGCCTTCCTGGTTCAGCAGCGAAACACGCGTCGATGACATTCGCAACGGTTCGGTCAGGCGTTCGCGCACCAGGTCCGCCCAGCGCTTGCCCGTTGCGATCTCCGCCAGGCGCGCAGCCAGTTGCATGCCTGTGCTCGCGTAGATGAAACCCGTGCCCGGCGGGATCGCCAGCGGCGCGGCGATAATCTGGTCGGCGCAGATGGCAAGCGTCGTTGTGCGGTCCGAAAGACAGGGCGGCTCACTGCGCCCGTGGCCCGAGGTCATGCTGAAGAGTTGACGCACGGTGGTGCTGCCGGCCGCGCCGGCCGCGTGGGGAAGGAACTTCGACACGGGATCGCCAAGCGAGAGCTCGCCGCGATCGACAAGAGTCATGAGCACCGCTCCGCTGAGCCACTTCGAGGCCGACGCGATGTTGATTGCTCGCGACGCGCTCCAGGTCCCGGTGGACCGCGAATAGACGATCCGGCCGTTCTGCGACACGACCAGCGTGGCGCTTGCCCCCAGGCGCTGCTGCATCTCTTCCAGAATGGCTTCGACCGACGAGAAGTCCTGGGCGGTCCCAGCCGCGGCCGAGAGGGCGACGAACGCAAGCAGACGAGCCATCATGCACTTTGTGAAACACCCGTGGTCGAATGGAGTTGCGATCACAAAGCTCTAACGCGCTGCCGATCCCCTGTGTTACTGTTGTGGTTTCGCGCCTTCCTTTAACAAAGGCCGCAACCAATGTCAGTCCAGTATTTTCTGCAGGGCAAGCTGCTCGGCATCGAACCGTTTCTCCTGTCTGCACTCCCGCCCGAAGGCGGCGCCGCGGCCGATGAGATTTTCGCCGGACGCTGCCACTGGGTCACGCTCCTCGCCGAAGTCCTGCCGCGCGCGCTGCTCGCCGAACTCGGCCTCGCCAAGATCCTCCTCGGCACCTCCGGCGGCGGCCAGTTCCTCGTCGTCCTTCCCGAAGAGGCGAAAGCGCACGCCGATCAATTCCTCTCCGCCGCCGCTGGTCAGATCGCCGAAATGAGCGCAGGCCACCTGCGCCTCATCTGGGCCGGCACGGAGAATCTCGGCGATTGGACGGACGTCCGCAAACGCATCGCCGAGGACTTTGCCGCTCGCACCGCCGGCGAAGGCGCAGCCGACGGCCTCTTCGAGCCATTCACCGACGTCGCCGCAAAGGCCAGCGACGAGTACTTCGCGGCCGAGATGTTCCGGGCGTTACGCGACGCCACCAGCGTCGGCTGGTCGCCCGAGGCCCCCGCGCGTCTCGTGGTCGGCGGCGGCAAATACACGTGGCCCTTCACCGGGGGCCTCGACGGCATCACCTTCGCGCGCCACACCACGCTGAACGACGACGGCAGTGCTCCGGCGGAAACTGCGCTCCTCGCCGCCCGCTCCGAGGGCCGCCCGCTCTGGGGCGTCCTTTGCGGCGACGTCGACAACTTCGGCATCCGCCTCCGCCGCGCCCAGTCCGTCGAGGAGCACATCCAGCTCTCGCTCACCTTCAAGCAGTTCTTCGCCGGCGAGCTGGAAGTGATGCTGTCGCTCCCGGACTACTGGCGCAAGATCACCGTGCTCTACTCGGGCGGCGACGACTTTGCCGTCTACGGCTCCTGGGATGCGCTCATTCCGCTCGCGCGCGAAATCCAGCGGCTCTTCCATCGACTCGCCGAAGAGACGCTCCGCGAGTTCCCCGGCCCGGAAGGCAAGACCATCAGCATGGCCCTCGCCCTCGCCCCGCCGGGCCAAGCCGACCTCCCCGCCGTCTACGAAGACGCAGTGCAGAAGCTCGAAATCGCGAAATCCAGCACTAAGGACGCGTTTCATCTTCTCGGCCGTACCCTCGAATGGAAGTCAGTGGGCGATGCCGCCGACATGAAGGACATCATGGTCCGCATGGTGCGGCAATACCGCTGCCCCCCGCAGTTCGTGCAGGAACTCGGCTCGTTCTATAAAGAGACCGCCCAGCCGCTCCGCAACTCGCGCACGCGCGGCAACCGTTTTGAGCGCCCCTGGCGCTTCCATCGCCGGCTCAACCGCGTTCTCGGACCGCAGAAGGACCGCGAACTGCAAAAACTTAGGACCACGCTGACGGCCGAGTTCATCGGCCGCAACGCCGCTCAGGCGCGTCTTCGGCCCGCGGGCCGCGTCGCGCTCGAGTGGGCCAGTCTACTCACCGAGGCATAGCTCATGGCAGACCAACCACAACAGCAGGAGAGGCGCGAAGGCCGTCCGCCCCGCGAAGGCCGTCCCCCACGCGAGGGCGGCGACCGCGGCGACCGCGGCGGCCGTCCGGACCGCGGCGGTGACCGTGACCGCGGCCGCTTCGAAGGCCCTCCCGAGATCGATCTCGAAAAGCTGATCGCCGACCCCCTCTATCTCGACAACCAGGCGCATGCCGTCGTCGCCCGCATGCGCGATATGGATTCCGGCACCCGCAGCCAGCTCCGCCGCTTCTATAACGCGGTGCGCCGCGCCTGCCGCCTCACCGAAGGCGAGCGCCAGCAGGAGTTCGTCATGCTCCGCGCCCGCCTCGCCTACACCATCGCCCGTCACTCGCTGCGCAGCCTCGATACCCTCGAAAAACTGCTGCTCCAGGTGACCCGCAAGAACGATACGCGCGGCTACGAGCGCTTCCGCGACCTCTTCGAAGCCATCGTCGCCTACAACGAATAGCAGAGGATTCATGAGTTCCCACACCGCCGAGACCCAACTCCGCCTCATTGGCAAGCTCATTCTCCAGGGAGAACTGGTCTGCGAAACCGGCCTCCACATCGGCGCCGGCAAAGGCTCCCTCGAAATCGGCGGCGCCGATAATCCCGTCGTCAAGGATGCCTTCGGCCGCCCCTACGTGCCCGGCAGCTCCCTCCGCGGCAGGCTCCGCTCCCTCCTCGAACAGGCCGCCGGCCTCGCCGTCCCCGCTGAGCTCGTCTATCTGTCCCGCCGCCGCGGCCAGGAAGTTCGCATCCACCAGAGTGACCGTCCCGACGACGAAGTCTGCATCCTCTTCGGCCGCAACCCCGGCCGCATGGAGCGCGTGCAGGGTGAGGCGCTCGAAACGGCCACCGCCAGCCCCGCCCGGCTGACGGTGTACGATGCTCCCCTCGTAGCCGAAAGCATCACTGCCCAGATGCGCGAAAACCTCGACGACGAGATCACCGAGGTCAAGAGCGAGAACGCCGTCGATCGCATTACGTCGCAAGCGAACCCGAGAACTCTCGAGCGTGTGCCCGCCGGCGCTCGCTTCAAGGTCCGGATGGTGCTCGATATCCTTGCCGAAGAGGACAAGGAGTTGATCGGCCTCCTGCTCCAGGGCCTCCGCCTCCTCGAGGACGATACCCTCGGCGGCGGCGGGTCGCGCGGCAGCGGGCGGGTGCGCTTCGAGAACGTGAGCCTCGGCTGGCGAAGCCGGGCTTTCTACAGCGGTAGCACTGGTGAGCAGTCGTTGGCATCAGGCGCGGACCTTGCGGCGCTGCAAGCTGCCGTTGCCGGCGCTGATTTCGTAGCCGGTCTCAAAGAGTAGCCCATGAACCACCAGCGTCTCCCCGGACTGCTGGTCCGGCTTCGGGCGTCCGCTCCCTTTCGCTTCGGACCGGACTCTGGCGCGCCGGACCGCGTCGACCGCGTTTGCCACAGCGATACGCTGTATTCCGCACTCTGCGCCGCCATGCGCGACGTTGGGCAGTTCGAGGCGTTCGTGGAGGCAACGGCCGCGGGCCCTGAGAGTGCCTTGTCCTTCAGTTCCTGTTTCCCCTGGCAAGACGACATGCTGTTTGTCGCGCCGCCGGCAGGGTTGTGGCCGCCCCCGGCGTCAGGAAAGGTGCGCTGGAAGGGAGCGAAATTCGTTCCGCTGTCGCTGATTCCCGGGCTGCTTGAAGGGAAGCCGGTGGACGAGGAGCGCTGGGTGGTGGACGGATCGAGCGGTTGTCTGCTGCCGTTGAACCGGCGCTCGCCGTACGGGCCGTATCGTATATCGATGCGGACAGGGGCGGCGGTGGACCGGCTGTCGCCGGGCGCCTGTGACGTGTATTCGACCGCCTGCCTCGAGTTCAGTGAGAACTCCGGGTTGTGGTGCGCGGTGGCGTTCGCCGGCGAGGCGGCGCGAAATCGATGGATCGGACCGCTGCGCGCAGCGTTCCGGCTGCTCGCCGACAGCGGCATTGGCGGGGAGAGAAGCCGTGGGTGGGGCCGGTCGATGGAGCCTCGATTCCATGAAGGCCCGTTGCCGGACCTGCTGCTCGCGCCGGCACGCAAGAAGCAAGGTCCCAAGCAGGTTGCTGAAGAGCCTGGGGCGGAGCCTGCGGAGGCGGCGGCAAGCGTTTTGGAGCCTGCGCCGGTTCAGCCGCTGGCCCTGGACCGGGAGGACACCCCGGCGGAGAGGCCCGTGGAGGCGGCTGGCGTCGACCTCTCAGAGGCGCCGCCGGCCCCCGCTGAAGACGCCTCTGCCGGAACCGAAAACGGGGAGAGAGCCGAAGCCCCAAGTGCCCTTGCGGTAAGCCCCCCGGAACCGCCTTCACCGGCGGCAGAACCTGGCGAACCGGCCCCCGTGCCCGCGGCCGACGCCGACGCCGGTGCCGGAGGGCCGTCGACAGAGACCGTCAGTGGCGCCGCCGACGAGACGCAGGACGCGGGCGAGGTCGCGCAGTCAAGCATTCCGGAGCCGGTGGAAGCGGCAGCCGTCGACCAGCCCCCCACCATGCCTGTTGAGGAATCTGCTATGACCGAGGCCCCACAGAGTGTCGACCCGCAGGAGGCGATTCCCGTGCCGGCTGCGGACGCGCCGGGCAAAGGGACGGCGTGGTGGCTGCTCTCGCTCTTTAACCCGGCCGCCAGCGACGCCGTCGACTGGAAGCGCGGCAGCTACGCACTGGTGACCCGGGGCGGCCGCATCGAGAGCCCGGTCCGCGCTGGTGAACTGAAGAAGACCATCCGGATGGTGGCCGAGGGGTCGGTCCTGGTGGCGGCAGATGCGCCGAAGGGGCGGGCCGCCGATGTGGCGCCGGAGGGATTCCCCCACCCCGTGTACCGCGCCGGCTTTGCTTTCACGATTCCCATCCCATGGCGAGAGGACTGATGAACTACCGCGTCACTTGCCTTACTCCTACTCTAGTCGGAGACGGCGGGAAGCTCTCGCCGATCGACTACATGGTCTGGCGGGATCAGGTGAACGTCCTTGACCAGACTCGGATTTTCCGCCTGCTGGCGAAAGGCTCTCGCCTGGAAGGCTACCTGACCCAGATACGAAAAGCCGACAAACTCGACTTCTCGTCCTGGGGCGGTTTTGCCCAGAACTTTGCCGGCCGCCGCATCCCGTTCGACCACGCTGCCTATACTGCTGTTTGGGAGAAGGCGCGATCGGAAAACCTTTTTATTCCTACTTTTGCCTCTGGGCCTGCCGGTGCGTACCTCCCGGGGTCAGCACTGAAGGGCGCTTTGCGTACTGGTCTGCTGAACGCCCGGTGGAGCGACGCGGCGCTCAAGGAACTGGACAACCGGTTCAAGGGCGACCGGCCTCCCCGGAATCCGGGGGAGGTGGTAGAGAACGCGTCCCTCGGCGCGGCGGGTGTCAGCCGACTCAAACCGGTTGCCGTGAGCGACTCCCGGGCGGTTCCCGCGTCGGCCTTCCGGGTTTATCTGGTTCGTGTTTCTACTCTTGTCGCAAAGGGCGGGCGTTACGAGTTGGGATGGAAGCAGAGTCCGCGCGGCACTGTGGAGACGCGGCGGATCGAGGAGAGTACGCCGATCTTTGCGGAGATGGCCGCGCCCGGCGCGGTGTTTGAGGGCGAGTGGCAACAGCGACCGTTCTTCAGCCAGCCGGACGTGCTGCGCGCCCTCCACTGGAGGGAACCGGTGGACTATGCGCGACTTGCGGAGGCGGCGAATAGCTATTCGGCGCGGATTCTGTCGCTTCATCGCCAGTATGCCGACTGGACGGGGCTTGTGCCGCTGCGGGCGTCGCTGGAAATGTTGCAGCAACGCCTGGACGCCGTGCGGGGAGCGGGCCAGGGCTGCATTTTCCCCTTAGGATGGGGTACGGGTCTGCTGGGAAAGAGCGGTACGGTCGATACAGGAAGTGAGGACTACCGGAGAACGGTCGGTCAACTTCCGTTCTTTGCGCGGGCGCTGGCCTCCGGCATGCCCTTCCCGAAGACACGTCGAATTGTGTTCGTCGGCAATCAGCCGGCTGCCCTCCCGGGCTGGGTGCTTCTCGAGGTCGGCTAGGACGCGGGGCCTCATGGTACTATTCGATCTGTCGGCGGATCTGGTTTCCGGTTTGAAATGTACAACGCATTCTTCGGCTTCAAAGAGAACCCGTTTGCGCTGAGTCCGGATCCGGCATTCCTCTACCGCAGCCGTCCCCACGAGGAGGCGCTGGCCAACCTGATTTACGGCGTGCAAAGCCGTAAAGGTTTCATCGTCCTGACGGGTGAGGTCGGTACCGGCAAGACCACGATGCTCGAGTGCCTGCGGGACTACCTTTCGTCGCAGTACATCGAGTTTGCCTTCCTGTTCAACTCCCGCCTGACGGTCCAGCAGTTCTTTGAGATGATCGCATACGATCTCGACCTCCGGTGCAACCGGAGTTCGAAGACGGAGGTACTCTTCGCCCTCAACCAGGTCCTCATCCAGCAGGCGAACGAAGGCCGCACCACGGTGCTGATGGTGGATGAGGCGCACAACCTCGATTGGGAGGTGCTCGAGGAGATCCGGCTGCTGGGAAATCTCGAGAACCCACGAATCGGCAAGCTGTTGCAGATCATCCTTGCAGGCCAGCCGGAGCTCGACCGCAAACTCGACGCGCCGGATCTCCGCCAACTGAAGCAGCGAATCATTCTGCGCTGCCACTTACGCCCGTTCGACATGGAAGAAACAACAAGTTATGTGAATTCCCGCCTGGAGAAAGCGGGAATGCCTCACCAGACGGTCTTTTCGCCCGAGGTGATCACCGAGTTGCAGGTCCGATCCCAGGGTATCCCCCGTCTGATCAATACCATCTGCGACAACCTCCTGCTCACGGCATTCGCTCTGGAGTCGCGGCAGGCGTCGCTCGAGATGCTCGACGAAGTGTGCAACGATCTTCGGCTGGAGTGGCCGGGCCGCCGTCCGCGCCGCGCGTTCGTGGAAGTCGCTGACCCGACTGCCTTTACTCGCCGACTTGAGTAGGTTCCTTCCCCTAGAGTCTCCTCCTTTTGTCCTCGGTTTGTCCTAGAGCTGTCACCTTATTAGTAGATAAGGAATAATCCTAACGATGACGCGGAGTGTTGTCTCTTACGCTTGAGTTGTTCCTCTTAGCTCTGTCCCTCAATCACTACCAGAGCCTAAGGTGCAGACACTACAAGAAAAGAGACAAGAAATGTCCAAAACCCTCAATATGTTGAAGTTTCTGGTCACACTCAGCACGCTCTTGGTCGTCCTCGGCGCCAGCTCCCTCTTCGGGGGCTCCCATGCTCTCATCCCCGTGCCTCCCGCCGATCCACACATGGAAGTGGCGCTGAACTTGATCCCCGTTCCTCCGGCCGATCCCCACATGGAGATCGTCCTCAACCTGATTCCGGTGCCTCCGGCCGATCCGCACATGGAGGACAAACTGAACCTCATTCCGGTGCCGCCGGCCGATCCCCATATGGAAGACAAGCTGAACTTGATCCCGGTGCCTCCGGCTGATCCGCACATGGGAGACAAGCTGAACCTGATCCCGGTGCCGCCGGCCGATCCGCACATGGAAGACAAGTAAGGCTGTCGGTGGTGGCTGGCGGAAAGTTCGCCAATCATCTATCGAAAGCGGGCAGTTCGGGCGATCTGTAATTGAGGGTCGCCATGCCTGAAGTTGTTGTTCTCACACTCGCGGGCCTATCGGCAGCACTCCAACTCGGAGTGCTGTCCGTTTTGGTGCGCGGTCGGCTGCGCGAGTTTCCCACCCTTGCTGTCTACCTGCTAGGCATGTTTGCCGCTACCGTCGTATCCAATAGTCTCTACATCGAAGGCGGAGCGTGGAACTCGGGTATCGCGAAGTACTATTGGGTGCTGGAAACGGCAGTGACGATCCTGCTAACCGCGTTAGTCCTATCGTTTATTCAGCGGGCTCTGGCAACGCGGCCAACGCGCGGGCCGATGCTGCGGCTGGTCGTGGCGGGTGCCTTTGTGGTGACGCTGATCAGCGTCCTCTATGAGCTTTGGGCCGACCATTCGATTTACATGCTGATGGCGAACGTCACACGCAACCTCGGGTTCTGGGTGGCCTTGGCGAACATGGCGTTGTGGATGAAAATGGCCAGTGGCGGGAACTTCGATCGCACCGTCCTGATGCTATCGGGGGGGCTCGGGCTCCAGTCGGCAGGCCACGCGATCGCGTTATCCCTCACGATCATCGATCGGCGGCTTGCGGTTCCTGCGTACTACGCGATCATTGTCAGCCACCTGCTTTGCCTGCTCATCTGGTTGCGGGCGCTACAGGCGGCCAAGAGGCGCTCCGGTGGAGAGCTGTTGAAGCGCTCCGCAGCGTGCTGAAGAGCGCCTCGTCCTCTGCTTGTCTACCGCGATCTGCGCAGAAGACCGCGCCGATCTTGTCCGTCTGTAGTGCTCAAACGAGAACCTCCTGGCTCGTAGACTTGGCTTGAGGGTGGTGCGCATCCTTCGGTCGTACTGAATCTCCCAGGGCAGATCGCGCACGAACTTTTCATTGACTTCGTAACTCTTCTGAAACATAATTTTGACGGGATCGAAATGTCATGGTTCTGTAACATTTCGAAAGCGTCTCGCTTTGCTCTGTTCGCCGCCGTCGTGCTAGCGCCCGCCCTTGCGGAAGGGGATCGCATGGCGGAACCGCCGGCACGGGTAGCGCACCTCGCGCCGATCAGCGCTCACGTGGTGGAGTTGCGAGCCGGGGCACCGCGCATGCAAGAGGCGGATGAGCGGGATTTGGTCACATTGCACAGGCGGATGCAGGCGGCGTTCACACGCTACCGCCTTCAGCAGCCGGAGCGGCCTCTGCGCACCTTCTTCAGCACCGGGGAGGCGAAAGCCTTGCGGGAGGCATATCAGCACGCGCTCGGTGCCGCCTATCGCAATGCCGGAGCGGACCCGCAATACTACGTCCTCGAATCCTCCGGCAGAAACTTCCGCCTGAAATAGCCTATTTGCGTTTCAGGTCCGCGAATGGGAGTGCATCCGGAGTCACGCGAATGCCCGTGGTGAACTTGTAGGGGTACTTCGTTCCGCTGTCGAAGGTGAGTTCGACGAAGAAGGCGGACCATCCCCGTTCCGGCTTCGGCACGCTGGCAAAGTACTCGCCCCCGGCCTGCGGTTCCAGGGCGCTGGCCTTATATCCGTTCGGTCCGATGCGCTCCTTTCGAAAGTCTCGCGCCAGCGGGTTGCTCGCCTGCCACAGCTTTACTTCGGTTGGTTTGTCGAGCACTTTCACCCGAATCGAGCCGTCCTTTTCGAATGTCCAGTCAAAGCGCGGGCGCGGCTTCTTGTCGATGACGGACTGGTAGAACGCAATCAACGTCTCCAGCACATCGGTGTCACGCATGCCGTGGTCGGCGTTGGCGATGTAGCGAAGGTACTTCTCGCCTTTCAGATCGTTCCAGTAGAACTGCGAGGAGTCGGAGACGAAGAACTGGTCACCGGCCGCGTTCACGATGTACTTTGGCATCGTCAGCCGGTCGCGGTACTCGTATGGGTCCTCGATCCTGGCTATCTCCTTGAGACGAGGGTTGCCCATCTCGGTAGTCAGTAACTCAATGTAGTCGCCTACCGCCGGGGCGAAGAAACCGTACGCACGCCAGTGGTGGCGCATCGAGACCTCATTATTCAGAACGTCGATGACCATCGGCATGATGGCCGTCACGCGCTTGTCCACCGCCGCGGTCGTCCACGTGGTCCACCCTCGCTTGGAGCCGCCGCTTACCACGAACTTGCTCACTTTCGGGCCGCCGTCCTGCTTGCCCAGAAAGTCGATGGTCGTGTCCATGGCCTTCACTGCGCTCTTGGTCATCGGTAGACGCAGGACCCAGAGCGGGTCAGCCGTCTCGAGGTACTTCCGCATGCCGTAGGCGATGAGCGCGTCCTCGCGGAGCTGGCGGCGGAAGGGGTCGGAGGTGAAGGTGAGCGGCTGATTGGGTACCTGCCGCAGGTGTGCGACAACCGATTGGGTCTCCGTGGCGATCTTGGCCATGCGCGGATCAGCGGCGGCCGGACGCCGGCCGTCGTTCGACCCGCCATCGATGAACAGCAGGGCAGTATCGGTTTTCACCGTATCCGGGCGAATCACCGTGAGGACGTGTTTCCAGAGAGGGTTATCGACCTCGCTCGGTTTTCGCCACGCTTGCGAGGTCATCTCGATGATGTAAGCCGTGACACCCCCGCCTTGCGCGGTGTTCACCAACTCGTACCGGTAGTTCTCGTCCGGCGCGGCGACGTATTCGTCGAGGGCCGTGCGTTTTTGCGCCGGGAGGGAAACGGCGCACGTCAAAAACAATGATGCCAGGAGGAATCCGCGTCGGTTCATGATGGTTCGGCTCGATTTTAACCCGTAAACGGACGGTAAAGTGTGATCGCCTCTACACAGGGGCACTGCAAGGCCGATAGAATCTATGGAAGCAATCCGGACAAACATGGCAGAGCCCTGCACGATCCTTGTCGGTGAACCGGATTCCGGGATCAGCGAAATGCTTCGCCGGGAACTGAATCCCGCGATGTGTTCCGTAGAGACGCCGGGAGACGGGGAGCAAGTTTGGCGACGATTGAACCAGCACTGCTGCCGCCTGGTGATAGCCGACCGCGACCTGCCGGGGCTCGGTGGCTTCGATCTGCTACGGCGAATGCGGTCCCGCTTTCCGGGCACTCCTCTGATTCTTACCGCGGCGGCCGCCCATCCCGAAGAGATCATTGCTGCCATCCGGGACCAGGCCTACAGTTTCTTCCGCAGGCCGTACCCGGCGCCCGCGCTGATCGACATGGTGAAGCTGGCGCTTACGGACCCGTGCTGCATCAACGACATTGAACTGGTGAGCGCCGTTCCCCACTGGGTTGCGCTGCGCCTCGCCTGCAAGTTCGATGCGGCGGACCGGGCCGTTCAGTTCTTTCGCGAGTTCGACACGGATTTCGGGCCGGAGGATCGCGATCAAATGGCGACCGCGCTGCGCGAGGTGTTGTTGAACGCCATCGAACACGGCGGCAAGAACAACCCGAACAACAAGTGCACCGTCACCCGCCTGCGTACGGACACGTTTGTCGGATTCTACATCCGCGATCCGGGACCGGGCTTCTCCTTCGACGACCTCAAGCACGCAGCCATCTCGAACCCGCCTGACTCTGCCACCGATCATCTCGGCGTCCGGCAGGAACGCGGCATGCGGCCGGGCGGCTTCGGCATTTCGCTCGCCCGCCAGCTTCTCGACGGATTGTTCTATAACGAAAAGGGGAACGAGGTCATCCTGATTAAGAATCTCGTTGCCGCCCGCACGGCCTGACATCGTTTTCGTAGGGCGCGCGTAGTACATCCGAGGCTCATCATGAAATTCTGTACCATTCTCCTTCTGACGGCCGCCCTGTTGTGCGCGCAAGCGCCGACGCCCGCGCACATTGCTCGACAAGCCCTGGACTTCCTGCTGGCCGGAAAGATGGCCGAACTGCAGGCCCTCTTCAACGCCGAGATGAAGCAGAAGCTCACCATGGAGGTTCTGGAGAAACAGGTGAAGCCCAGCGTCGCCGGGCTGGGAGAGGCGAAGAAAATCGCCGAGCCGCAGACGCGCATCGCCGGTCCGTATAGCGTCGTCACCATCGCCGGCGACTTTGCCAACGCCAACATCACGTTCGAAGTGGCGGTGGACGCGGAGGGCAAGCTGGTGGGCATGTTCATGCGGCCCAGGCAGGGCGAGGCGGCATCCTGGAAGCGGCCCCCCTATGTGAAGCCCGACAGTTTCCGCGAACGCCAGGTAACCGTCGGAGCCAAAGACTGGCCGCTACCCGGCACGCTCACTCTGCCCGCGGGCGACGGCAAGTTCCCCGCCGTCGTGCTGGTCCACGGCTCCGGCCCGAACGACCGTGACGAGAGCATCGGACCGAACAAACCGTTCCGCGATCTGGCCGAGGGTCTGGCGTCGCGCGGCATCGCCGTGCTGCGCTACGAGAAGCGAACCCGGCAACACGCGCCGAAACTCGCCCTGGCGAAGGAGATTACGCTCGACGGCGAGACCGTTGACGACGCTGTAGCCGCGGCCGATTTCCTGCGTACGCAGCCCGACGTCGACGCCAAGCGAATCTACGTTCTCGGCCACAGCCTCGGCGCCTACGCCGCGCCGCGCATCGCTGCCGCTGACGGCCATCTCGCCGGCATCGCCATTCTCGCGGGATTCACTCGCCCGCTCGAAGATCTGGTCCTCGAGCAGATGACGTATCTCGCATCGCTCTATCCCGAGAACGCGGACATGCAGAAGCGGCTGGAGGCGGTGAAGGCGGATGTAGCGGCTCTCAAGAAGATGGAGAAGCCGGTTGAGGGCGCCATGGTGTTGGGCATGCCTGCGTCGTACCTCATCGGATTGCGCCAGTACGATCCCGCGGGGGAGGCGAGGAAGCTGTCGATTCCGATCCTGGTGCTGCACGGCGAGCGCGACCACCAGGTGACAATGGAGGACTTCGCCGGCTGGAAGAAGGCGCTGGGCGATCGCAACACCGCAACGCTTAAGAGCTACCCCTCCCTCAACCACCTCTTCATGGAAGGCCAAGGCAAATCCACGCCGGCTGAATACCAGAAGGAGGGCCATGTAGCCTCGGAGGCGGTGGCGGACATCGCAAGCTGGATCACCGCGAAATGAAGTCGTCGCTTGTCGCCAGCCGGCTGGAGGTGCTGGCTGCCGCCGCCCTCTTTTCCACTGGCGGGGCGGCCATCAAGGCTACCAGCCTGGCCGGGTGGCAGGCGGCTTCTGCACGGTCGCTGGTGGCAGCCACGACGCTGCTCGTGCTGCTTCCGGAAGCGAGGCGGAACTGGTCCTGGCGTCCCGCCCTGGTGGCTTTGGCCTACGCCGCGACACTGATTCTGTTCGTCCTGGCGAACAAGACGACCACGTCGGCGAACGCCATCTTCATGCAGTCCGCCGGACCGCTCTACCTGCTGTTCATCGGCCCGTGGTTATTGAAAGAGCATACGCGCCGCGAAGACTACGGCTTCCTGGCGATGATGGCCGCGGGACTAGCGCTGTTCTTCCTGGCTACCGAGCCGCCGCAGCGCACCGCGCCGAATCCAGCCTTGGGCAATGTCCTGGGGGCTGTCTCCGGCCTTACCTGGGCGTTCACCGTCGCCGGGCTGCGGTGGCTCGGCCGCGAGGATCACGGAGGCTCCATTCGGAGTGTGGCCATGGGCAACGTAATGACGGCGGGGATTGCCTTGCCCCTTGCGCTTTCCACGCCGGTGACCGCGGGTCCGGCTGACGCCGCCATTATCCTGTACCTGGGAGTTTTTCAGATTGGCCTGGCGTACTGGCTGATTACCCGCGGTGTTTCGCGGCTGCCGGCCCTCGAAACCTCGATGCTCGTACTCCTGGAGCCGGCCTTGAACCCGGTCTGGACATGGATGGTGCACGGTGAACGGCCGTCGACCCTGGCGATCGCCGGCGGGTCGTGCATTTTGGCTGCGACCGCCGGCATGGTGTGGGCAGGGCGCAAACGATAGCGCTAGCCGACCGCTACGTTCTCCCGCTCCACCGTTGTCTGCCAATAGCGTGCGGCCAGCCCTTCCCACTGCACGACCAGCCGGCTGCCGCGCTCGCGATTCTGCAAGTCCCATTGGGCGATGAGGTCCATGCAGACATGGTCGATGTAGTGGAGGCGCTCGACGTGAATGTGCAGGTCGGTGTTGGGGGGCACGCTCTCGAGCACCGATGCGAGCCTCGGCAGCCGGAGAAACGTGGCCGAGCCCTCCAGGTGCAGGTCCATGCGCCGCTCATCCACGCGCTCCAGACGCACTTGCAGAAAGGACGCCTTGTAGAGGAGCTTCGCGAGCGAGAGAGCAATGCCGACGATCACTCCTGTGAGAAGGTCGAAAACTACGATGCCCGCGACGGTGGCGAAGTAGATGGCCACGGGGATCTTGCCGTAGCGCATCAACGTCCGTACGTTATCGGGGTTCACCAGCTTGTAGCCGGTATAGACGAGGATCGCGGCGAGTGCGCAGGTGGGGATAAGCCTGAGGACATTGGGCAGCGAGAGCACGGCGATCAGCAGCCACACTCCATGCAGGATGGCGGAGAGCCGGCTGCGCGCGCCCGCTTGAACATTCGCCGAACTGCGCACGATGACCCCCGTCATCGGGAGCGCCCCCAGCGCGCCGCACAGCGTGTTGCCGATGCCTTGCGCGATGAGCTCCTTGTCGTAGTTGGCGCGAATCGCGCTCTGCAGGCGATCGACGGCGACGGCGGACAGCATGGTCTCCGCGCTGGCGATGAAAGCGAGCGCGGCCACGATGCCGAGGATCGACGGCTCGGTAAGCCGGGAGATCGTCTCCACGGTGGGGAGGCGCACCGAGTCCAGCAAATGGTCGGGAATGTTGACGTATTGAATGGGTAGCTTCAAAAGCAATGCGAGACCGCTGCTCAACAGGATCGCGATGAGCGGTCCGGGTACCAAGGAGAGCGCGGCCGGCCGGAACTTTGCCCACAGGACCATGGTGGCGATCGTGAGGAGCCCGATGACGGCGGCAAGCTCGTGCGGGCTGCCGTCAATCGGGAAGATGCCGCTGTAGATGGCCGCTGGAATGGAGAGCAGGTTGGCGATGCCGGAAGCGCGCGGCTTGTCGTCCAACATGACGTGGAACTGGCCGGCGAAGATGAGCACGCCGATGCCCGCGAGCATGCCGTAGACGACGGCGGGCGAAATCGCGCGGAACCAGAACCCGATGCGCAGGAAGCCCGCGGCGATTTGGATGATGCCCGCCGCCAAAAGAATAGTGCCCAGCATGGGCAGGCCGAGGTCGCGGACGATCTCGAAGACCAGCACGGCAAGACCGGCGGCAGGACCGCTGACCTGGAGCGGGGAGCCGGCCAGAAGGCCCACGATAACCCCGCCGACAATGCCCGTGATGAGGCCGAGCGCCGGCGGTACACCTGAGGCGATCGCAATGCCCATGCAGAGCGGCATCGCGACGAGAAAGACGACGATCGAGGCCCCTAGGTCCTTCCAGAGCGTCTTCGGCATGAGCGGCCTCCTTTAGGCTGGCACTTCTTCCGGGCTTTTTCGCGCCAGCCGCGGGTGCGGGACCGCCGTGGGAATCTCTCCCGGACCCAGCGGCACCCAGTGCTGCGTCTCGCCGTCGTAGGCCATCACCTCCGCCGTGTGCAGATGATAAATCCAGCCGTGCAGGTTCAGCTGCCCCCGCGCCATCCGTGCGGCGACTGACGGGTGCGTCCGCAGGTTGTCGAGTTGAGCGAGCACGTTCTCCTGCGCCAGCACGTGCGTCAGTTCCTGACCTTCCAGATCCGGATAGTTCTCCTCGACAATCCGCCGCGCCACTTCGGCATAACGAACCCAGCTGCGGACCGTCGGCATGTCCTTCACCTTGTCGGGGTTTTGAATCGCGCCCATAGCCCCACAATCGGTGTGCCCGCAGATCACGATGTTCGGGACGCCGAGGCCCAGTACGGCGTACTCGATTGTGGCCGACACGCCGCCGCTCGCTCCGCCATAGGCCGGGACGATGTTGCCGGCGTTGCGGCAGATGAACAGATCGCCGGGCGAAGACTGCATAAGCATGTTCGGCTCGATTCGACTATCCGAACAGGTGATGAACAGTGCCCTCGGCTTCTGCCCGCCGGGCATGTGAAATTGGGGCTCTATACTCGGAAATACGTCGCGCTGGAACCGCGCAATTCCTTCGACAAGTCTCTTCACGCACACACCTCCGTGCTTCTCTTGGGGAACGCTCTTGGGTGTCAGGCCGCGGGGCGGGAAGCGGGAGGTGGGCGGCTGTCGAGGGGGGCGGCAGGTTCAAGAACGATTCGGGGCGGTTCCGGCGGCAGGACCAGTTCGGCGAACGTGTGATCAGCCAAGGGTAGATCCACCGCCGACTGAGGGACGCCGAGCGCGCAGGCCTGGGGCGCCGAAGACGACGCACGCACGGCCAGGGTCTGCGTGGCGCGCGTCATCCGAACGCAACCACGGCGGGCGTCCAGTCTCCGGGAAACAAAGAGTTCCAGGCTGCCCAGCGTGAAGACAAGAATCAGCGCAAGGGAAACTACGGACCTGATTCTGTCGTGCCTTGCGCTCATGTGCCTCAAATGGGGCCAGCTGTCCCGCTCATGTAGGGACGTTAACTCGACTGTCTGGTATCGTAGCAGCTTCGCCGGTGGCTGGGAAGGCGCGTGCTAAACTGAGTGAGTGTCAGGCCCCGGGCTTCGTGCAACGGGCGGCCGTTAACCCCGCCAGGTCCGGAAGGAAGCAACGGTAGCGGCTTAGCTTGTGTGCCGCGGATCACCCGGGGTCTGGCTTTATCCGGGCTACAATCGCACCCTTCCATGTACCAGGTCATCGCGAGGAAGTACCGTCCTCAGTCCTTCGCGGAGCTCATCGGCCAGGAGCCGGTGCGGGTGACGTTGGAGAACGCCATTGCGCAAGGGCGTATCGCTCACGGCTACATCTTCGCCGGGCAGCGCGGGACAGGGAAAACAACCGTGGCGCGCATTCTGGCGCGGTGTCTCAATTGCGAGCACGGGCCGACGGCTAAGCCCTGCGGGACGTGCTCGAGCTGCGTAGAGATTTCGGCCGGCAATTCGCCGGATGTCATCGAGATCGATGCGGCCTCGAACCGGGGCATTAATGAGATGCGCGAGCTCAGGGAGAACGTCCGGTACCGCCCCGCTCGCGACCGCTACAAAGTCTTTATCATTGACGAGGCGCACCAGATCACGAACGAAGCGTTTAACGCGCTTCTGAAAACACTTGAGGAGCCGCCCGACTGGGTAGTCTTCATTCTCTGTACCACCGAGTCGCACAAGATCCCAACGACCATCGCCTCGCGTTGCCAGCAGTTCGCCTTTCGCTCGGTCGACTTTCCCGAGCTGATCGAGCGCATGCGCTGGATCTGCGCCGAAGAGGGCATCGCAGTAGACGACGAAACCCTGGCGGCGCTGGCGCAAGCCGGCGAAGGGAGTGTCCGCGATTCGTTGAGCGCACTGGACCAGGCCATCGCCTGCTGCGGAAACGAACTGCGAGCGGAGGATGTGCGGGCGCTGCTCGGCATGTTCTCGCTGGACTCGCTGGAGAAGGTCAGCGCCGCGCTGGCGGCATCCGACTCTGCGGCAATGCTTGACGTGGTTGCCGAACTGGAGAGGTCCGGCCATAACCTCCAGCACTTCTGTCGCGAGTTGGCACGCTTTTTCCGCAACCTGCTGGTGGCGAAGATCGCGGGGGCCAACACCCGGTTGATTGCCGCCTCGCCCCAGGAGCAGGAGCGGCTGGCGGGGACGGCGGGACGCTTCGCCGAGGACGACCTGACGCGCTGGCTGCACCTCGCGCTCGAGATGTTTCGCGAGATGCAATACTCGCTCCAGCCGCGGTTCCACCTCGAACTGGGGCTGCTGCGGCTGGTGCACGCCGGGCGGATGAGCGGGATCGAGGAAGAGCTCTCGAAGCTTGGGGCGGTAGCGCCGCCGGCTGCTATTGTTGCGGCAAAGCAGGCGCCGCTGGCGCCTCCTCCGGTGCAGGCGCCTCCCGTGCGCACTGGTCCTACGCCATTGCAGCGGGACCTGCAAAGACGGGGTGCGGCAGCGCCGCCGTCTACCGGCGGAAGCGCACCTGTGGCGGCAAACAGTGTTTCCGGCGCGCCCGCCGCGACGGATCGACTGCCGTCTTCGGGCAGCGCCAAAGAACGGCTTCTGGCCGCGCTGGGCGACAAGAACCCAATGAGCGCGGACGCTGTGGAAGCGGCGGAGGTGGTGGAAGGGCCGGCGGAGTGGCGCTTCATCGCACCTGCCGAGTACCGGCTGGGCATCCAGGATCCGTCAGTCGAGGCAGCCGTCCGGCGTCTAGCTGGGCGCGCGGTGAAGATTACGTTTCAGGCGGGCGTCGCGGTCGCCGATTCGAGCGAACCCAGGAAGACCGCGGCGGGCGAGAATGAAGTAACCGAGCGCGCTCTGTCGCACCCGGATGTCAAGCGGTTTCAGGAGATGTTTCCCGAATCTCAAGTGCGCCAGGTGCGCAACTTGAAGGAGTCGCAATGAAGCTTCCAGGCAACATGCAGGCGATGATGAAGCAGGCGCAGCAGATGCAGCAGCGCATGCAGGAACAGGTGGCGGAGATCCGCGTAGAGGCCGGCGCCGGAGGCGGTATGGTGACCGTAAAGATGGATGGTCACAAGAACGTGCTGGGTGTGAAGATCGACCCGGAGGCCGCGGGCGACGTCGAGATGCTGCAGGACATGGTCATGGCGGCCTGCAACGAAGCCGTGAAGAAGGTCGACGAAGAGACGCAGAAGATCATGGGCGGCATGCTCGGCGGTATGGGGTTGCCTCCGGGACTGTTCTAAACAATGCCCGATTTCGCTGAGCCTCTCGCGCGCCTGATCCAGGAGGTGAAGCGCCTGCCCGGCATCGGGCAGAAATCGGCGCAGCGCATCGCTTTTCATATCCTGCGCGCTGGGCGTGAGGACGTGGAGCGGCTGGCCACGGCGCTGCTTGACGTGAAAGACCGGCTGGGGCTGTGCGGGGAATGTAACAACATCAGCGACGCCGAACTGTGCCCGTTCTGCCGCGACTCGGATCGAGACCGATCGGTCTTGTGTGTAGTGGAAGAGCCGCACAATATAGTTCCCGTCGAAACCACGCGCACCTTCAACGGCCTCTATCACGTCCTGCACGGTGCGATTTCGCCGCTCCGCGGCATCGGTCCCGAGCAGTTGAAGATCAAGAGCCTGGTGGATCGCATCGCGGCAGGCGAGGTCAAGGAGATCATCCTCGCTACGAATCCGACTGTGGAGGGCGAAGCGACAGCAGTCTACCTTTCCCGACTGTTGAAGCCTCTGGGATTGCGGGTGACACGGATCGCCATGGGCCTTCCGGTGGGGAGCGATCTCGAGTTTGCCGACGAGGTCACCATGTCTAAATCGCTCGAGAACCGCCGCGAGATGTAGCCGAAACTTTCGCCGCTATAAGGCAGTCCATGTTCGAGAACGAGTTCACCCCAAAAAGGAGACCTAGGACATGGCGCAGAAATCAGTCCAGGCGGAATCCGCCAGGCGTCCGTTTGAACCGCAGGGAGAGGCGGAACAGCGGCTGAAGCAGGGCCCTTACCAGCAAGACACGGTCCAGCGGACCGATGCCACCAGCGGCCTTGAAAACACTACGTCCCAAGACAACAGCGTGCAGAGCTACCAGGCGTTAAACATGCCTTCGGCGGGCGATCACCAGTCGCTCAATGACGAGATCTCGCAGCTTGCCTACCAGTACTATCTGCACCGCGCGGCCGGAGGCGGAGGGTCGGCGGAGGAAGATTGGCTGCGCGCTGAGCGCGAAGTGCTCACCAGAAGAACGCACCAACCCCAGTTCGTCCGCGAGTAGCCTGCCTCATGGGGCGGCGGCCGGCCGCCCCTTGGGACCCACGCGATAATAGATCGACGGGGCCCGTGAACATCGTCCTCCTCAACACCTACGAACTCGGGCGGCAGCCGTTCGGGCTGGCCTCGCCGGCGGCGTGGCTCCGGGAGCGCGGTCATCGTGTCGTACTCGTCGATCTCGCCGTCTCCCCGCTGCCGTCGCTTGTGATCCGCGAAGCTCAGCTAGTCTGCTTTTATCTGCCCATGCACACTGCCACCCGCCTGGCCGGGAAAGTGGTGGAGCGGGTGCGTTTGCTCAATCCGCAGGCGGCGTTGTGCGCGTACGGGCTGTATGCACCTTTGAATGCCGAGTACCTGCGCGGACTCGGAATTCCGCACGTGTTCGGAGGCGAGTTCGAGCCTTCACTGGCCGCGCTTGCCGACGCCCTGGAAGCGGGCAGCCCACCACCGGTCGGGCCGCTGATCTCCCTCGATCGGATCGAATGGCGCGTGCCGGATCGCACGGGGCTGCCGGCGCTGCCCCGTTACGCGCGGCTGCGGGTGAACGGAGATCGCCGGTTGGTCGGCTACACGGAGGCAAGCCGCGGCTGTAAGCACCTGTGCCGCCACTGCCCCGTGGTTCCCGTCTACCAGGGACGATTCCGCGCCGTTCCTGTTGAAACCGTGCTGGCCGACGTCCGCGCCCAGGTGGAAGCCGGCGCGCAGCACATTACATTCGGCGATCCCGATTTCTTCAACGGCCCGGCGCACGCGTTGCGGATGGCCGAGCGCATTCACGCGGACTTCCCGGCCCTGACCTTTGACGCGACCATCAAGGTGGAGCATCTGCTGCGCCACCGTGACCTGCTGCCCGCGCTCGCAGCCTACGGCTGTCTCTTCGTCACCACCGCGGTAGAAAGCGTGGATGACCGGACTCTCGCCTTGCTTGAGAAAGGCCACACGCGAGCCGATTTCATCGAGGCGGTCGGCGTCTGCGCCGCAAGCGGCATCACGCTCAGCCCTACGTTCATCCCGTTCACGCCGTGGACCACGGCTGACGGCTACCGCGACCTGCTGGCGCTGATTGAACGCCTCGGGCTGATTGAAAACGTGTCACCGGTTCAACTGGCTCTGCGTCTACTTGTTCCCGCCTCGTCGCGGCTCTTGGAGTTGGGCGAGGTGCGCGCGGTCCTCGAGGGGTTCGACCCGTCGGCGCTGGTGTGGCGATGGCGCCACCCGGACCCGCAGATGGATGCACTCTCGGGACGCATGCTGCGGTTGGTGAATGAGGAGCAGCGGGGGAGAAGAACCAGAAGTGAGATCTTCGAGCGCATCGTTCAAGAAGCCGGCGGGCCGCGCCCCGACGAGTTCAGGCTGTTGCCGCGCGCGGCCATCCCGTACCTGGATGAGCCGTGGTACTGTTGAGCGGAACCGACCGAAGAGCAGGTGGCTCTTCTATGAACCCTGAACAGGACGAAGTTGCGCGGCTTCGCGCCGAGGTGATCCGCGCAACGGAGGACGTGCAACGCTTCGCTTTCGCCGTCTCCCACGACCTGCACGAACCGCTTCGTATGGTCACGATGTATAGCCAGATGCTCGAGCGGCGACTCGAAGGGAAGCTCGATGCCGAGGCTGGCGAGTTCCTAGGCTATCTGCGCGAGGGCGCCGAGCGGATGCGCACGATGCTCGGGGACTTGGTGGAATACTCCCGCTCCCTCAACGCTCCGGCGCCCAGCCGGGTGATCCCCACGGAAGGGACGCTGATCAGCGCGCTCTACCTGCTTCAGCCGCTGATCCAGAAGTCCGGCGCCCAGGTGACACATGATCCCTTGCCGGAAGCCTTCGCCGATGACCGCCAGCTCACGCAGGTGTTCCAGAATCTGGTGGAGAACGGGATCAAGTTCCATGCAGACGGGGTGATACCCGTGGTTCACGTCTCCACGGCGGATTCCGGCGGCGAGGTGCTCTATTGCGTGAAGGACAACGGCGTGGGCTTTGAGGCGGCCTATGCGGACCAGATCTTCCAGCCGTTCAAGCGGTTGAATCCGCGATCGCGGTATGAGGGCACCGGTGTGGGATTGGCGATTGCCCGCCGCATTGTGGAGCGGCATGGCGGCCGCATCTGGGCGGAATCCGAACCCGGCAAGGGGTCCCGGTTCTGTTTTACCCTGCCGAAAAACGCCAAAGAGGAATCGGCGGCGTGAGCGGCGAGCGCCGTGTACTACTGGCAGCGGCCACTACTGGATACCAGACGCGAGTGTTCGCAGACGCTGCCCGCCGGCTGGGTTTCGAGTTCAAGCTGGCTACGGACCGATGCCACGTCCTCGAAGACCCGTGGGCGGACTCGGCGATCGCCGTCCGCTTCGAGAGCCCGGAGCGGTCGAGCGCGAAGTTAGACGGGCCGTTCGACGGCGTTGTGGCCCTCGGCGACCGGCCTGCGCTTCTCGCCTCGCATGCGGCACGCCGGCTAGGCCTCCGCTTTCATCCGGTGGAGGCCGTAGAGGCGTGCGCGGACAAATTCCTCTCGCGCGAGCGGTTCGCGGCCGCAGGCCTGCCGGTTCCCCCGTACTTCCGCGTGGAGGCGGATACGGGCGCGCAGGACGCAGCACGGCGAGCCCCGTACCCGTGCGTGCTAAAGCCGATCGGTCTTTCGGCAAGCCGGGGCGTCATCCGGGCGAACGACGAGGAGGAGTTCCTGGCGGCGTTCGCCCGCATCCGGCGCCTTCTGTTCGCTCCTGACTTGGCGCGGCTGAAGGACCCCCGCAACCGGCACATTCAAGTGGAAGGTTATATTCCCGGGGAGGAATATGCTGTCGAGGGCGTGCTCACCGGCGGCTTGCTCCAGGTCCTCGCCCTCTTTGACAAGCCGGACCCTCTCGAGGGGCCGTTCTTCGAAGAGACCATCTATGTGACCCCGTCCCGGAGGCCGGCGGCGGAGCAGAAGGCGATTGTCGATGCAACGGCGCGAGCGACGGCCGCGCTGGGGCTGACGGACGGTCCGGTGCACGCTGAGATGCGCGTGAACCGGGACGGAGTGTGGATGCTGGAGGTTGCGGCCAGGCCAATCGGCGGGCTCTGCGCGAAAGCGCTCACCTTCGACGGGGGCGCGCCGCTTGAGGAGATCTTGCTCCGGCACGCGGTGGGCGAGGACGTTCACGGCGTCACCCTCGACGGTCCCGCGTCCGGCGTGATGATGATCCCTATCCCCAGAACCGGGGTGTACCAGGGTGTACGGGGGGAGGCGGAGGCGGCGGCAGTTCCGGGAATTCACGCTGTCGAGATCACGGCGAAAGTGGGGCAGCTGATGCTGCCCCTGCCGGAAGGCGCCAGTTACCTTGGTTTCCTCTTCGCGGGGGGCGCTACCCCGGCCGCAGTCGAGGCTTCCTTGCGGGACGCCCACGCCGCGCTCCACTTCGACCTCGCCGCGGCGCTGCCCGCGCTGCCTCCCCCTCGTTAGCCCTTCGACTTCTGCGGAACGAAGCCCTCGGGCAGTTTCGCTCCCTCACCGAAGAAGTACTGCTCCATCTGTCCCAGCAGAAACTCCTGCGCTTCGGCGGTTCCGAGGTTCAACCGGTATTCGTTCATCAGCATCTTCATGTGCTCTACCCACATCTTCCAAGCTTCCTTGGAGACGTTATCGTAGATCCGCTGCCCCAGCGGATGCCCCTCGAAGGGCACTTCGTCGAGGCCTTCCATCTCGCGTCCAAACTTCACGCACATCACCTTGCGGGCATTGGGATCGATGGGACGATTCAGCGGAATGCCGCTGCCACAGGACATGTCGTTCTCCTTTGTACTGACTCCAGGATAGCGTGGACGGAGCGGCTACCTTACCGGAAGCCATCCACCAGCATGATGTCGGAATCGCTCTGGTCCACCTGGTTGTAGAGCGCCCACTTGCCGTCCGGCGATATGCTGAGGCCGGCGTTGAAGGGACGGCGGTTGAAGGTCAGAATCTGCGAGTCTTTCTTCGTCTTCAGGTCAAGCAGGCGCAGGTGGTACCGTATGCCCACGCCTTCCACTTCCTGGCGGTCCAAATAATACAGGCCGTCTCCGAACAGCGTCCAGTACGACCAGAAGCCCGGCCGGAAGTTCGCGATTACCGGCTCTTCGGGGCCGCCCTTCACCGGCTTACGCCACAGCCCGGGTTCGTTGGGTGACCGCGCATAGTAGAACCACTGGCCGTCGGCCGATTCCATCCCGAAAAACCCGCCGCCCTGCGTCACCTGCTCGCTCGCACCACCCTCAGCCGGAACTTTGAAGATCTGCGCCATGCCGGTGCGCGCGGACGAGTAGTAGACGAACTTGCCGTCGCGCGAGAAGTTGGGCACGGTTTCGTCGCTCGGATCCTCGGTCAGCCGCCGCGGATTGCCGCCCTCCGCACTGATGATGTAGACGTCGGCTCGTCCCTGCGGCCTCGAATCGAAGACGATAAACCGCCCGTCGGGGCTCCAGCGCGGACTGCCGGTGGGAAGGCCGTTGAACGACGTCAGCTGGCTGGGATTGGAGCCGTCGCGTTCGCTCAGCCAGATCTCCAGGTAGCCGGAACGGTTGGACGCGAACACAACGCGCTTGTTGTCCGGCGCTACTTGCGGCGCCACCTCCAGCCGCGTGGAGGAGATCAGCTTCACCGGCTCGCTTCCAGCACCCGCCCCCGGCAGCGGGTACTGCCAAATATTAGTGTCGACGATCGTTCTGGTGTACGCGAGCCGCTTACTGTTCGAGGACACCGCGACGAAGGACGCCTGTTCACTGGCGATACCGGTGATCCGCTCCGGCGAGCCGCCCTCGGCCGGGAACGCCCACAACCGGTAGTTCGGCGCGCGCTGGCTGGACACCACAATCTTGTTGTCCTTGGCCGACCATGCCGCTCCAAAAATGCGCTTCTTGTCCGTCGAGACGGGTCGGGGCTCACCTCCGTCGACCGGTACCGTGTACACGTCCTGCTCTGTCATGGTCACCGAGCGCACGAAGAGCACACGCTTCCCGTCAGGGGAGAACACCGGGCCGCCGTCGCCAAAGGCCTTGGGAGGCGGAGTGGTGAGGCGACGGCGCTGGCCGTTCTCCACGTTGAGGAGAAAGATCGCCATCGGTTCATCGGCGGAGTCGCGGTCAGCCAGGGCCAGCAGCTTTCCGTCTGGACTCCAGTTCAGGTACGGCGTGTTCAGACCCGTACGCCCGTGACTGGCGTCAGCCAGTTTCCGCTCCGGCCCCCCCAAGGCCGGCACCATCAGGAACAACGAAGCTCTATCGGACTGGCGCAGAAAGGCAATGTATCGGCCGTCAGGGGACCATGCCGGGCTGATGTCCTGCGCCGGGTTCGTCGTCAACCGCAGCGGCGTCCCGGCATCCACCAGTTTCACGTAGATGTCGTAGTTCTCGTTCTCGCCGGACTCCCCGCTCCAGGAATAGGCAATCTGGTTGCCGTCGGGCGAGAAGCTCGGCTGGCTCTCGCTGCCGGGCGTGCTGGTGAAGGGAATCACCTTCAATTCCGCCGGCGGCGCCTGCCGCTGCTGCCAGGCGATAAATGCGATGACCCCGAGCACCAGGCCAAGCGCTGCGCCCCAGACCCATCGGTTGCTTCCTCGGCGTTGCAGGGCGGCAATGGAATGGCTTTCCGAATCGCGACGCGCGAACTTCAAGTCCGCCTTCAGGTCGGACGCGGTCTGGTATCGCAGATCGCGGTCCTTCTCCATGGCGCGGCGAATGATGCGCTCCAGTTCCGGCGTCAGCTTCGGGTTGATCGCCGAAGGAGTCTCGGGCACACGGTTGAGAATGGCGTCGTAGACGGCCGCCGACGTATTCCCGGCAAACGGCTGGATCCCGGTCGCCATCTCATACAGCACCGCTCCCAGGCTGAAGATGTCGCTGCGGGCGTCCACCTCCTTACCCAGGCACTGCTCCGGACTCATGTAGCGGAGCGTCCCCATCACTTCGCCGGGAACGGTGAGCGACCGCGTCGCGGTGGAATGGTCGTCGATGACGACCTGGCTGTCGGAATCGATCTTCGCGAGACCGAAATCCAGCACCTTCGCCACCCCGCGCGGTGTCAGCAGAATGTTGCCGGGTTTGATATCGCGGTGAACGATGCCCTTTCCATGCGCCTCGATGAGTGCATCCGCCGCCTGTATGGCGATCTCCAGCACCTCCTCCACCGGCATGGGCTTGCCGCCGATGCGCTCCTTCAGCGTAATGCCGTCGATGTACTCCATGGCCAGCATGGGGATCGACTCGGCCTCCACAAACTCGTAGATCTGCGCGATATTCGGGTGGTTGAGGGCGGCGACGGCGCGTGCCTCCAGGACGAAGCGCTTCAGGCGCTCCGGATCGGAGGCGAGCTGCGGGGAGAGCACTTTCAGCGCCACGGCACGGCCCAGCTGCGTGTCTTCGGCCAGCCACACTTGCCCCATCCCGCCAGTCCCAAGGTGCGAAACCACGCGGTAGTGGGATACAACGGAACCTGGCGCCAGATTGGACTTGGAACCTAACATCCGGATGAGAGATCAGCCCCGCCACTCAGCGCTGAAACCCCTTTATTGTATCGCAAGGCGTTTTGCGAATCGCTTTAATTTAAAGGTGCACAATAAGATGTGAACCGCGCCCGGCCCGTTACACCCTGATGCGCATTTCAATCGATTGCACACCGCTGCTGGTTCGAAGCGCGGGCGTTAAGAACTACCTCTACCATTGGCTACGCGCCATTCGTGCCGCCCTCCCGGCCGGGGATGTCCTTTCCCTCTATCCGCTCGTCGACGAACCGCGCTCGCTCAATCACCAGGCCTCTCAGAATTCCCTGCCCAAGACCGTCCGCTCCCTCGCCACGCTGCATCTGGTGAACAAGCTGGGATGGGTTCCCGCCTGGGCCGAGCCCGCCTCCGACGTGTTCCACGTCACCCCCCACATGCGCGCCGACGTGGGAAAACGGGCGCTGACGACCACCCTCTACGACCTCACCACCCTCGTGCACCCGGAGATGCACCTCGCCGCCAACGTCGCTGTCGAAAAGCGATTCCACACGCAGGTCTTGCGCCGAGCGGCACGCGTGCTCGCCATCTCCGAGCACACTCGCCGCGACGCGCTCGAGCACCTCGGCCTCCCGCCGGAGCGGGTGCAGGTCGTCTACCCGGGCGTCGCCGAACCCTATTTCCACGCGCAGCCGGCCGCCCCCGCTTGGCTCGCTGCACGCGGTCTGCAAAAGCCGTTCGCCCTTTGCGTCGGGACCATCGAACCGCGTAAAAACGTCGAGCGTCTGCTCGCCGCCTGGCTCGCACTGCCCGCCGGCGTCCGAACCGGCTTCGACCTGGTCATCGCCGGACCCGCAGGCTGGAAGTCTGAAGCCGTGCTCGCCCGGTTGAACGCCGGCGTTGAAGGTGTTCGCTACCTTGGCTACGTCCCGGAGGACGACCTGCCGGCGCTCACCGCCTCCGCGATCCTGCTCGCCTACCCGTCGCTCTACGAAGGCTTCGGGTTTCCCGCCGCGCAGGCCATGGCCTGTGGCGTTCCCGTTCTCACCTCCACAAGTTCCTGCCTCCCCGAAATCGTCGGCGACGCAGGCCTTTGTGTGGACCCGGTAAGCGAAGCCGAGATCCGCGCCGGTCTCGAACGGCTGCTCACGTCGCCGGCCCTGCGGGAGCAACTCGGACGAGCGGGGCGCGATCGCGCTCAGCTCTACACCTGGGAACGCTGCGGCAAGGCCTCCGTCGAGTTCTTTCGCGCCGCCATGGGCTGATTCGTTAACAGGAACTTGCCGCCGCTCTGGTGTACCACGTGAAGCGCCGGCTTTCCCACCAGCGATTCGATCCGCGCGAGCGAAGGGCCCTCCACCAGCAGATAGTGGCGCTCCGCCGTCCGCCAGCGCCGCGCAAACTCGGCATCGTCGATGAACACCCGCGGTGCGCCCGGCGCGAACGAGCCGTAGTGCAGGTTGTTGACCCGTCCATTCAGCAGCAGCCCCCGTGTGTTCGCGTAAAAAAACACTGAGGAGAACGTGTAGTACTGGTTGTCGAAGATCGTCGTCCCGGCGGGCGAGCGCCGGAGCGCCTCCGCCAAAGGCCGTGATGAAAGGTAGGGGTCGAACGTCACCAGCGCCAGCCGCGCTGCGTGCAGGAAGAGCACCATCATGACGGCGACCGCCAGGCGAGCGCGCAAAGCCTGGAGCGCCAGCGCGCCGATGGCTCCTATCGCGAAGGCCGTTCCCGCCACTGCCAGCGGCAGCTTTAGATACGCAAACGCATTCAACGTCAGATCTGCCATATGTCCGAGCGACAGCGTGTACAACTCGGGGTTTTGTGTCAGCGCCCGCGCGATGTCGCCCGGCGCCGGAATCGAGCGCACCAGCCAAAGGATCGCGAAGCACGCCGCCGCCGCCGCTGCCGCCACGGCGCCCACCACCTTCGTCGCCGCCGTCAACCATTGCTTCCCCGCCGCGAGCGCGGAGCCGATCAACAGCGCCAGCGCCGGGTAGCAGGGCATCGAATAGTACTCCTGCGTCGTCGAGAGCGAGAAGAAGGCAAGCAGGAACCCAGTCCAGCAGAGCGCGAGCAGGCGAGCCTGGGCAGCCCGGTCCTGGCTGCGGTAGCTGAGCTTGAGCAGCGCCGGGAAGTAGGCGCTCCAGGGGAACAGCCAGAGGAGATGGAACAGCAGGAACAGGTGCCGGGGAACCGTGTTGTAGTCGCGTGGATAGCGCAGGTTCAGAAAGCGCAGCAGGTGTTCGTTGAAGAAGTAGTACCAGAAGAAGCCGCGCCACACCCCGGGTTCGCTGCGGATCGTGAAATCCAGGTAGGGCGGGTTGGCCAATACGGCCGCAACATGCCACGGGGCGGCGATCGCGAGAATGATGGCCGCGCCGCGAAAGGGGCGAATGCGCCGCCACGTGTCCCGGCGAAACAGCCGGCGTGTGAGCGCCAGAAACACCACTGCGCCGCCGAAGGGAATCACCGCCGCGATCAGGCCCTTCAACAGCATGCCCAACGCAATGGCGACGGCGAACACCGCTGCCCATCCGCTGGGCCGCGGTTCCTGCTCGTCCAGGCAACGCAGAAACCCCCACATCGCAAGCGTCACCGTCAGCGTCAGCATCACGTCTGCAATCAGGATGCGCGTGAAGAGAAACAGCCCCACGCAGGTGGCGAGAACCACACCCGCCCACAATCCGGCTCCCGGTCCCGCGGCCCATGCGGCGAAGCGCGCGGTCAGCCAGCAGAGTGCGATGGCGGAAAGGGCGATGGGCAGGCGCGCCGCCCAATCGTGCGGCCCGAATACCGCGAAGGACGCGGCAATCAGCCAGTACTTGAGCGGCGGCTTTTCGAGATAGATAACACCGTTGAGCCGCGGCGTCACGTAGTCGCCGGACTCGAGCATCGTCCGCGCAATCGAGGCCTGCACGGCGTCCACGTCGTCCATTAGGGACGGTGGACTGATCGTGCCGCCCAGAAACACGAGCGACGCGAAGAACAGGACGATCGCCTGGTAACGCCGCTCCATCATTCGTAGCGCAGCGCTTCCACGGGAACCACTCGCGCCGCGCTCCGCGCCGGGTAGAGCGTGGCCACGAAGCTCACCAAGATGGCGGCGGCGGAAACCCACACGCCGTCGAAGACTCGCGGTTCAAACGGCACGAAGCTCAACGAATACACTTGCTCGTCCAGCCGAACCCAACGGTACTTGTCCGCCAGGAAGCTCAGCGTGTAACCGGCCACCAGCCCGATCACCGTGCCCACTATTCCGATGAGCACTCCCTGCGCGACGAAGATGTTCCGAATCTGCTGCCGCCGCGCTCCCATGCTCACCAGGATGGCGATGTCCTTCTGCTTCTCCATCACCATCATCACCAGCGTGATGAAGATGTTCAGCGCCGACACCAGTTGAATCAGCCCAATGGTGATCACCGTCACCACGCGCTCCATGCGCAGCGCGCCCAGTAACTGCCGGTTCTGCTCCATCCAGGTAGTCGCGGCCAGATGCGGGCCGGCGAGGCGCTCCGCCTGCTGCGCAACGCCCGGCGCCTGGTAGATGTCGGCGAGTTTCATCTCCACGGAATTCACCACGTCCCCCAAACCCATCATGCGCTGCACCTCGGGCAGGTCTGAGAACACCCAGACGTTGTCCAGGTCGTAGAAACCGGATTCGAAAATGCCGGTAATGCGGAATTCGTGATAGCTGGGGCGGGGGCCGAGAGGCGTCATTTCGCCGGTCGGACTGATGACGTTCACCACCTGCCCTAGCTGCAGCCCAGTATGGTCCGCCAGGCGTGAGCCGATCACCAAGCCCGGAAAATCCTTCGCCCTTCGCTCGAGCGAGCCCTGCCTCAGATGGCGCCGCAGGTCCTCCGTCGCCACCGCATCGGACATGTCGACGCCCTTCAAGACGGCGCCCGTACTGTTGCGCGCCCCGCTCAGGAACACCTGTCCGTAGAGGCTCGCGTACACTCCGCGTACGCCCGGGAGCGCGGAAAACTGTTTCGATAGCTCTCGCCAGTTCTCGATGCCGTAGCCCGGCGTCTTCTCGAGCACACTGATGTGCGCCGTCGCACCCAGCAGGTTCCGCTGCAACGTATTGCGGAAGCCGCTGTTGATGGCCAGTGCCACGATCAGCGCCATCACGCCGGCCGCTACCCCGAGAATCGAAATGCCGGTGATGAGTGAGAGCGCCGCCTGCTTGCGCTTGGCGCGCAGATACCGCCCGGCGACAAAAAGTTCGAAGCGGTTCGCCACGCCGCCGCCCTACTCCAGGGCTCGCAGGCGGTCCGCCATGCCGATCTCGCCCTCCGGCCGCAGCAGGGGGAAGAGGATGACGTCGCGGATGGAGCGCGAGTCGGTGAGCAGCATGGTCAGACGATCGATGCCGATTCCCTCGCCGCCCGTCGGCGGCATGCCGTAGCTCAGCGCCCGCAGGTAGTCTTCGTCCATGCGGTGCGCTTCCTCGTCCCCGCCTTCCAGCATCGCCAACTGCATCTCGAAGCGGCGGCGCTGCTCCTGCGGGTCGTTCAACTCGGTGTACGCGTTGCCGATCTCCATGCCGCCGGCGTAGATCTCGAACCGCTCCACGAAGTACGGCTCGTCGGGCTTGTTCTTCGAAAGCGGCGAGGTCTCCACCGGATAGTCGTAGATGATCGTCGGCTGGATCAGTTGGTCTTCCGCCACGCGCTCGAAAATCTCGGCCAGCGCCTTCCCCGGAGTTCGCTCGTGCGAGTGCGCGAGCAGCCACTCGCGGTTGTTCACGTCGTCCATCGTCGGCCGGCCATCGCCCTTCCAGAATTCGATCACCGCCTCGCGCATGCTGAATCGGCGCATCGCGCCAAAGTTGAGCACTGCACCCTGGTACGGCACTTCCGTGCTGCCCGTGGCGTCGATGGCAACCTGCTGCAGCAGTTGGCACGACAGGTCCATCAGGCCCCGGTAGTCCGTGTAGGCCTGGTAGAACTCGAGCATCGTGAATTCGGGATTGTGATGGGTGCTGATGCCCTCGTTCCGGAAGTTGCGGTTGATCTCGTACACCCGCTCGAGGCCCCCCACCACCAGCCGCTTCAAATATAACTCCGGAGCTATACGCAGGTAGAGGTCGATGTCGAGCGTGTTGTGATGCGTGACGAAGGGTCGCGCCGTGGCGCCGCCGTAGAGCGGCTGCATCATCGGAGTTTCCACTTCGATGAAGCCTCGCTCCTCGAGCTGCCGTCGCAGCGAGTTGACGATGCGCGCCCGCGTGACGAACACGCGCCGCACGTCCGGGTTCGCGATCAGGTCCAGATAGCGCTGCCGGTAGCGCGTCTCAACGTCCTCCAGCCCATGCCATTTCTCCGGCATCGCCAGTAGCGTTTTCGCCAGGAAGAACAGCTTCTCCGCGTGAACACTCAGTTCTCCGGTCTTCGTACGAAACAGGTACCCCTCAACCCCGATCACGTCACCGAGGTCCAGCAACTGGTACAGCTTGTAGTCGTTCTCGCTCACAGCGTCCTTGCGGACATAGATCTGCAGCCTCTCGCCGTCCTGCGCCAGGTGTGCGAAGCCCGCCTTTCCCATGCGCCGTACGGTTTGAATGCGCCCCGCGATCCGCACGCGCACCGGCGGATCCAACTCCTCGGCCGTCTTCGAGTGATACGCGGAAACGATCGCCGGAATGGTGTGCGTGAAATCGAATCGATGACCGTAGGATTGATACCCCAGCGCCTCGATCTCGCGGATGCGCGCGTGGCGCTGGGTAAACAGCTCGTCTTCTAACGACAATAGAGGACTCCCGAAAATGCTTATTATAATTGAGGATTGGACTCTCTCTCGATCGTCATCCCCGCTTACAACGAGGAACGGCGGCTTGGCGAAACGCTCGATCAGGTGCTCGCTTATCTCGATCGCAACCCTCGGCGATTCTCCGAAGTCGTCGCCGTTGACGACGGTTCCCGCGACGGGACTGCGCGGCTCATCGAATCGTACAGCGCTCGCGATAACCGCGTCAGGCTCGTCTCAAACCCTGGTAACCGCGGCAAGGGATATGCCGTCCGGCACGGCCTCACTGAGGCTCGCGGTGAGTGGATTCTCTTTACGGACGCAGACCTCTCCTCGCCCATCGAGGAACTGGCAAAGCTGTGGGACGCCGTCACTCGCACCGGCGCCGCCATCGCCATCGGTTCCCGTGCTCTCGACCGATCGTTGGTCGGCGTTCACCAGCCCTGGGCCCGCGAGACCGCCGGCCGTTTCTTCAACGTGGTCATGCGCTCTGTCACCGGGCTCCCCTTTCGCGACACCCAGTGCGGCTTCAAGCTCTTCGAAGGGAAGGCCGCGAAAGCCGTGGGCAGTCTGCAGCAAATCGAAGGGTTCGGCTTCGATGTCGAACTCCTCTTCATCGCCAAGGCGCTTGGCTTCAAGATCGTAGAGGTTCCTGTGCGTTGGAATGACGTGGCCGGCACCAAAGTGAGCTTCGTGCGCGGACTGCGCGCGTTTCTCGACCCGTTCGAGGTCCGCTGGTACGGTCTTTCCGGCCGCTATCGCCGCTGATCCCGCCGCCGCTCCCACCGCCGCACCTGCTGCTCGCTCATCCCGAAATAATGCGCCACCTCGTGCCATACTGTCTCTTCCACCAGTCGCCGCAACCCCTCCGGCGTTCGGGCCATCCGCTCGTGCGGCCCCTGGTAAATGTAGATGTGATCCGGCATGGCAAACCCCTCGCTGACGCTCCGCTGCGGTAACGGCCGGCCCACATATAGCCCGAGCAATCCAGGCCGCGGCGGCTCCGGCTCCACCACCAGGGCTACGTTCTTCAGCCGACAACGGAACCGTGCCGGAATCGTTGCCAGCGCCTCTTCCACCAGCAGATCGAACTCGCGAGGAGACACCCTTTGAGTCTAACGAGTGACGAAACGAACGCACTCGCCAAGGTCGCCGCGCTGTATGGCGTCGGCTCGCTGCGCCGCCACATCTTCCTGTGCGCCGACCAGACGAACCCCAAGTGCTGCTCCAAAGACGTGGGGCTCGAGGCGTGGGACTACCTCAAGAGCCGCCTCAACGAACTCGGCCTCTGCAACGGTGACCAGGCCGTTTTCCGCACTAAAGCTAACTGTCTGCGCATCTGCGCGCAAGGCCCCATCGCGGTCGTCTACCCCGACGGCGTCTGGTATCACTCCGTGACCCCCGCGGTTCTCGAACGCATTATTCAGGAGCATCTCATCGGCGGGCGCCCGGTGGAAGACTACCGGTTCGCCATGGACCCGCTGAGCGGCAAGCCATAATAGTGCAAAGGTCATGAAGCGCATCATCGTCGCCATCGACGGCCCGGGCGGGGCAGGGAAGAGCACCATCGCCCGTCGTGTCGCCGAGCGCCTCGGCTACCTCTATCTAGATACCGGCGCCATGTACCGCGCCGTTGCGCTCTGGGCGCTCCGCACGCAGACCTCGCTCGACGATATGCATCGTCTCGAACAACTCGCCCTCAGCGCTGCCATTACCTTCGAAGACTGTGGCCGCCGCGTTCTCCTGAACGGCGAGGACATTTCGGCGAGCATCCGCACGCCGGAGGTCAGCGCTGCTGCTTCGAAGGTCTCCGCTGTTCCCGGCGTTCGCCGCGCGCTCGTCGAGAAGCAGCGCGAAGCCGCCCGTTCGGTCTCCGTCGTGATGGAGGGCCGCGACATCGGTACGGTCGTCTTCCCCGACGCCGAGGTCAAATTCTTCCTCGACGCCTCCCCGGAAGTGCGCGCTGCGCGCCGCGTGAAGGAACTCGAAGACCGCAACGGCGGCGCGTGCGCCGAATCGGTTGCCCGCGAGCTGGCCGAGCGCGACGCCCGCGACCGCACCCGCGCGGAAGCTCCTCTCGTTCAAGCCCCTGACGCTATGTACCTCGACTCCAGCGCTCTTACACCGGAGGAAGTCGAAGAACGCATCCTGAAGACCGTCCGCGACCGGACGGCCAATGGAAAGGAAGTCGCCCGTTGAAGAACCTGCTCGTTATGAAGTTTGGCGGAACGAGCGTCGGCTCGGCCGAACGCATGCGCACCGCCGCCTCTCTCGCCGCGGAACAGCGCGCCCACCGCCCGGTCGCAGTCGTCGTCTCGGCGATGTCGAAGATTACCGATCTTCTCCTAGACACCATGCGAATGGCCGAGCGCGGCGAGCGCGACCGCCTCGCCGCCAACCTGAAGGCCCTCGAGGATCGCCACCTCGAAGCCTGTGCGCAACTCCTGCCTCCCGACCGCTGCGCCGAGACCCGTCCCCGTGTGCGGGCGCTCGTCGCGGAGTTCGAGCGCATTGCTAACGGCATGGCCATGCTCGCCGAGATGCCGCCGCGGTCAGTCGATGAAGGCGTCGCCGTCGGCGAGCGCCTCTCGGCGCTACTGGTCTCCGAATACCTCGACGCTACCGGCGTCCCCGCCATCGCCGTCAACGCTCGCGACGTCATCGTTACCGACGCCGTCCATGGTAATGCCACGCCTCTGATGGAGCCCACTCGCGAGAAGGCCCGGGCCCTGCTGCTCCCCCACCTCGCCGCCGGCCGCATCCCGATCGTCACCGGCTTCAATGGCGCCACCGTTGACGGGCGCCCCACCACGCTCGGCCGCGGTGGCTCGGACTTCTCGGCCTCCATCCTCGCGGGCGTGCTGGACGCCGCCGAACTCTGGATTTGGACCGATGTCGACGGCATCATGTCCGCCGACCCGCGCCTGGTTCCCGATGCCGCCGTCCTCGAAGAGATTACCTACCGCGAGGCCGCCGAACTCGCGTACAACGGCGCCAAGGTGCTTCACCCGAGAACCCTCGCGCCGCTCATGGAACGGCAGATCCCCGTCATCAGCAAGAACAGCTTCGCGCCGGAAAAGCTCGGCACTCGCATCGTGCCGGAGACGTCCGCCCCGCGCGGCCCCCGCGCGGTCACGTCCATGAGCAACGTCGCCCTCGTGTCGCTCGAGCCCAACAGCGCATCGCTCAACGGCACCCGCCTCATGGCCCGCGCTCTCGCTGCCGTCTCTCACGCCAACGCCGAACTGCTGGCGATTTCGAGCTCCAGCTACCGCCAGAGCTTCTGCTTCCTCGTGCGCCAGACCGAGCTGCCCGCCGTGATGCAGCGCCTGGAAGCAGGCCTGGAACTCGAATTGAACCACGGCTACCTCAAGCCCATCGAAGTAGAAACAGAAGTAGGACTGCTGGCGATCGTTGGCGAAGGCATGCGCGGCACCCCCGGCCTCGCCGGCCGCATCTTCACGGCCATCTCGCGCGAGAACGTCAACATCATCGCCATCTCCCAGGGCTCGAGCGAATTGACCATTGCTATCGTGGTAAAGCTCGACGGCCTCGAGAGTGCCGTGAAAGCAGTACACGGCGAGTGCCGCCTCGGCTCGAAGGCCGCGCCGGCGCTCACGGCTTGACGGAAGCGGCTGTCGCTGCACGGGCAACGAAGATTCTGTTCGCGCCGCCCAACGACTCGCCGCTCGCAACCACCGACTTCACTAGCTAGTAGTGATAACGACACGCAAGAATCCGAATCCTGTCCGGCAGCACTTGGTACACCAAGCGATGTCCGCGGTCGATCCGGCGTGACCAGCAGCCGGCTAGCTCGTGGCGGAGAGGCTCCGGCTTGCCAATACCGACAAACGGATCACGCTGAGTCTCTCCGATGAGTCGGATGATGCGGGCTGCTTGAAATCGATCCTGCGCGGCCCACTAGGCTAAGTTCTCAAGGCGCCAGGGTCGACTTCAACTCTCCTCACAGCGCCAGTTTCGCCACCGCGTCGTCCAACGAGCCCACTGGAGCGACCCAGCGCTGCCAGCGAGCGCTCCCGATTCTTCACAGACTTCAGCAGTTATGCCGTTTCGCGCTCCTAAGCAATTCCTTCCACAGGGCGATCGGAACGATTACAGCCGTGGGCTCGCCGGCCTCGTTTGAAACGATCTGGATCTCGCCATCAGCCACGCCCCTACCTTACCGCCCCGCGCAAGAGGCGGGCGGCGTGAACGCAATTGCTCCGCGGCCTTTTGTTACGCGGCTCGCCGCCCCCCCGGGCGTATACTTGACTGCATAATGGCCCTTCGTTGCCTGCTCGCCGTCTTCGTGTTCGTTGTGGCTCTCGCCGCCCAGGATACCCGTGGGTACTACCGCTTCCCCGCCATCCACGGGAGCACCATCGTTTTCACTGCCGAAGGAGACCTGTGGCAGGTCGGCGTCGAGGGCGGTGTGGCCCGCCGGCTCACCACGCACCTGAGTGCAGAACGCGGCGCCTCGTTCTCGCCCGACGGCAAGACCATTGCCTTCGTGGCCAACTACGAAGGACCCAGTGAGGTTTACACGATGCCTGCCACCGGCGGCCTGCCCACGCGGCGCACCTTCTGGGGCAACGCCTCTGTCGCCGGCTGGACACCGGACAGTAAGCTGCTCGTCCTCACCAACCGCTTTGGCAACCTCTTCGATCCGCAGATGGTCGTGCTCGCCGCCGACAATACCGTCACTCGCGTCCCGCTCGCGCAGGCCTCCGCGGGCGCATACGACGCCAGCGGTAAGACTCTCTTCTTCACCCGCCTGCCTTTTCAGGGCAGCCATGCCAAGCGCTACCAGGGCGGCACCGCGCAGAAGCTCTGGAAGTTCACGTCAGGCTCGGAAGCCGTTCCCCTTACCAACGACTACGCCGGCACCAGCAAGGATCCTATGTGGTGGAACGGCCGCGTCTACTTGCTCAGTGACCGCGACGGCGCCATGAACCTCTGGTCGATGGACGAGGCCGGCAAGAACTTGCGGCAGCACACCAAGCATCAGGGCTGGGACGCCAAGTCGCCGTCTCTCTCGCAGGGTAAGATCGCTTATCAGCTTGGCGCCGACCTGCACCTCTTCGATATCGCCTCCGGCTCGGATAAGGCGCTCAACATCGAACTTGCCTCCGACTTCGACCATCTCCGTGAGCGATGGGTGAAGAACCCGGGCGAGTTCGGCGTCAACGCCCGCATCTCGTGGGACGGCAGCAAAGTCATCCTCATCTCCCGCGGCAAGGTCTTTGTCGCGCCGGCGAAAGAGGGGCGCTTCGTCGAGAACACCGCCCGTAAGGCGTCACGCTTCCGCGACGCCGTGATGATGCCCGACGGCAAGAACCTGCTGGCGTTGTCCACAGAAAGCGGGGAAGTCGAGCTGTGGCGCATCCCCGCGAACGGCATCGGCCCCGGCGAACAGCTGACCAAGGACTCGACGGTTCTTCGCTGGAATGCACAACCCTCGCCCGACGGCAAATGGGTGACGCACCAGGACAAGGACAACCAGCTCTGGCTGCTCGAGGTGGCGACGAAGACGCAGAAGAAAATCGCAACCTCCACCTTTGGCCACAACTCCTTCCCCGCGTTCAACGTTCGCTGGTCGCCGGACAGCAAATGGGTTGCCTACTCCATGACCGCCGCCAACCAGTTCGAGCGCATCTTCCTCTACAGTGTCGACACCGCCGTCTCCACGCCCCTCACCACAGACCGCTACAACAGCGTCGACCCCGCCTGGAGCGGTGACGGCAAATGGATGTACTTCCTCTCTGACCGCGCGCTGCGTAGCACCGTGATGTCCCCCTGGGGACCCCGCGCTCCCGAACCCCACTTCGACAAGAGCATGAAGATCTATCAAGTCTCGCTCAAGAAGGGGCTGCGGTCCCCCTTTCAGCCCGCCGACGAGCTTTCGGACGAGAAGAAACCTGAGGAGAAGAAACCCGAGGCCGCCAAGCCCGATGAGAAGAAACCCGAAGGCGCGAAACCCGAAGCCGCAAAACCGGAAGCCGCGAAAGTGGAGATCGACTTCGAGGGCCTCCCCTCGCGCCTCAGTGAAGTGCCTGTTCCGGCCGGCAACTACCGGCAGCTCAACGCCGTCGGCAAGCGCCTCTGCTGGATCGAATACGACAGCGCCGACTTCTCCAAAACCAACCTCCAGTGCGTGAACATCGCCAACAAAGGCGAAAAGCCCGAAACGTTGATGGAGGGCGCCGGCGGCTACCAGGTGTCCGGCGACGGCAAGAAGATGATGGTCACCAAGCAGAACGACATCTTCATCTTCGATTCCGGCATCGGCGAGGGCGCCGCGAAAGCCCCCAAGACGCTCGCCGACTCGAAGGTCGATCTCAAGGACTGGGCCTTCTCGGTGATTCCCTCGGACGAGTTCAAGGAGATGTTCGTTGACGCCTGGCGCCTGCACCGCGACTACTTCTATGACCGCAAGATGCACGGCGTCGACTGGAAAGGCGCCCGCGACAAGTATGCGCCGCTTGCCTCTCGCGTCCGCGATCGCGAGGAGTTGAACGACCTCATCGCCCAGATGGTCAGCGAACTCTCCGCCCTGCATCATTCCGTCGGCGGCGGCGACCTTCGCCGCGGGCAGGACAACATCGCTATCGGCGCGCTCGGCGCGCGGCTTGTCCGCGACCCCGCGGCCGGCGGCTACGTCGTCGACCACATCTACAAACACGACCCCGACCGCCCCGACAAGCGCTCGCCCCTCGCCCAGCCCGGCGTCGAACTGAACGTAGGGGATGTCATCCTGAACATCGATGGCCGCGAGACGCTTGCCGCGGCAGACATCGGCGAACTGCTGCGCAACCGGGTGAATAAGCAGGTGCTACTGCGCGTGAAGCCGGCCGGCAAGACCGAGCCGAAGGAAGTCGTCGCCAAGACCATCAGCCTCCAGCAGGAATCCGACCTCCGCTACCACGAGTGGGAGTACACGCGCCGCTTGCAGGTGGAAGAGGCCTCCGGCGGGCAGATCGGCTACTTGCACCTGCGCGCTATGGGCCCCAATGACATCGCCCAGTTCGCCGAGCATTACTACCCGGTGCACGACCGCGCCGGCCTCATCATCGACGTCCGCCACAACGGCGGCGGCAACATCGACTCGTGGCTGCTGAACCGCCTGGTCCGGAAGGCATGGTTCTACTGGCAAGGCCGGATGGGCCAGCCAACCTGGAACATGCACTATGCGTTCCGAGGCCACATCGTCGTCCTCTGCAATGAATGGACCGGTTCCGACGGCGAGGCCTTCGCGGAAGGCATCAAGCGGCTCGGTATCGGCAAGGTGATCGGCACCCGTACCTGGGGCGGCGAGATCTGGCTCACGGGCTCGAACCGCCTCGCCGATCAGGGCATCGCCTCCGCCGCCGAGATCGGCGTCTTCGGCCCCGACGGCAAGTGGCTCATCGAAGGGCACGGCGTCGATCCCGACATCGTCGTCGACAACCTGCCGCACGAGACGTTCAAGGGGCGCGACGCGCAACTGGAAGCGGCCATTAGTTTCCTGAAGGGGGAGATCAAGGAGAAACCGCTCTATAAGCCGGTCTCTCCTCCCTATCCCGACAAGACCTTCAAGGCGCCGGCTACCGGGCTGAAGAAGAAGTAGCGAACCACTCGCGGGCGGCGTCCACGTCGGCTTGCGTCAGCGCATGGCCGCCGCCCACCCAGTGCACCTCGACCTCGGCGCCGCCGGACTCGAGCAGCTCAGCGAGGCGCCGGGTTTGCTCTTCGGACGAATATTCGTCCCGCCGTGCCGCGCCGATGAAGATCCGCTTCCCGCTGAGATCGGGCACCGCTTCCGGCTCGAAAGGAACCATCGGCCGGAAGAGCGCCGCTGCGTGCAGCGCCTCGGGTCGCAGCAGCAGCATGGCTGCGGCGATGTTCGCGCCGTTCGAGTACCCGGTCGCTGTCAGGCGAGCGCCGTCGAAGCCGTAGACATCCTTTGCATCCCGTACGAAGTCTGCAAGTTCTTGGGTTCGCTGCCGCAGGTCCTCCTGGTCGAACACCCCCATGGCCAGCCGCCGGAAGAACCGCGTCATGCCGTGCTCCAGCACTTTGCCCCGCGGGCTCAGCAGGGGCGAACCCGGGCTTAAAACCCGGCCCAGCGGCAGCAGGTCGCGCTCGTCTCCCCCGGTGCCGTGAAGCAGCAGCAGGGGCGCCTTCCCGGCGTCGCCCGGCTGGAATACGTGGACGTGCGTCAACTCCTTTATTGTCATCGGACTGCTACCTCCCTATCGGGCAACTGCACCTTGGGTAACCGCTTCTCGAGCGCCTCGCGCCGCGGCTCCAGCCACGCCGGTAAAACCAGCTTGCTTCCCAACGTCTCCGCGGGCTCATCGACAGCGAACCCGGGCCCGTCCGTTGCGATCTCAAAGAGCACCCCGCCCGGCTCTCGATAGTAGATGGAGTGGAAATACGTCCGGTCCATCACCGGCGACACGTGATACCCGAGCTCCATTAGTTCCCGCTGCCACGCCAGTTCCTCTTCGTCGTTCGGCGTCCGCCATGCGATATGGTGTACCGCCCCGGCCGATACCCGCCCCCGGGCGGCGTCCGGCTGATGAACGATGTCCACGGTTGAGGAAGCCTCGCCACCCCCGGTCAGGTACCGGTGACGGTTCCCCTTCACGCCCGCCGCGCGAAACCCCATGACCTCCGTCAGAAGCTGCGAAGTCGGTTCCAGGTTCCACTCCGTCAACGCCGCGCTGTGGATCCCGATCACCGCCGGTGCGCCCTCCGCCGAGGTCTCGACGAGTTCCACCGCAAGACCGTCCGGGTCCCCCGTCGTCAGGACCTGCTCGCCGAACCGCTCTACCGGCCCGGATACCTCGAAGCCCGCATCGCGCAGCCGTTGCTGCCAGTGCGGAAGCGAACCCGACGTGACGGCCAGCGCAATCGACGTCACCTGCCCCGCGCCCGGCCGCCCCAGAAGCGCATTGGGCCAAGGGAAGAAGGTGAGGATGGTGCCCGGCGAACCCACCCCATCCCCGTAGTAGAGGTGGTACGTACCCGGATCGTCATAGTTCACCGTCAACTTCACCAGCCGGAGCCCCAAAACGCCCGCGTAGAAGTCGATGTTGGGTTGCGGGTGCCCCGCCATCGCCGTGATGTGATGGATTCCTGAAATCGCCTTATTCATCGTCTCCAAGTCCTCATACCGTTCGATGAAGATTCAGCAAAAACGACTCACACCCGCCCTTCGCCGTATATTCAGACCTTCTTGACTGATATCGGAATTTGCACTAACCTCGAACTGAGGTGCGTGGTGCCGTCCATCTTTATCCTGTTGGGCCCCCCGGGAAGCGGTAAGGGAACACAAGCGGAACTCCTGACGAAACGCCTGGGCATTCCGGCGCTTTCGACCGGCGCCATGCTGCGGGCGGAGATGGCTGCGGGGACCGAACTCGGAAAGACCGCCGCCGCGATCTCATTCGCTGGCGGACTGGTGGGCGACGACATCGTCAACGCTATGGTGGCTAACCGGATCGCGCAGCCCGACTGCGCTTCCGGCTTTTTGCTCGATGGCTACCCCCGCACCGTTGCGCAGGCGAAGTACCTGGACGGGTTACTGGCGCAGCGCCAACTCCCCCAGCCGGTGATCGTTCACATCACCGTTGCCGATGCAACAGTGATCGAACGCATCTGCCTTCGCCGGCAGTGCCCATCCTGCGGCCATATCTACAATTTGAAGTTCCAGCCACCGGAGGTCAGCGACCGGTGCGACTCTGACGGGTGTGCCCTGGTCACCCGTCAGGACGACTGCGAAGAAACCGTTGTGAACCGGCTAGCCGCCTACAACAAGAGCACGGCCCCCCTGCTGGAGTACTACGCCTCTCCTCGCATGGTAACGATCGACGGTACTATTCCTCCTGGGGCCATCCATGAACAACTACTGGTCCGTCTAGGCTTGTCTGAGGTGCGCGAGCTCGTCGCCGCAAAATAGCAACGAAGCGAACCCAAGACTTTATTCCTTCGGCATCAATCGGATGGGTTTATTGGTAGTAGCCGCCGCCGGTGGGGGTATATGCCACCCCCACAAGACCGAGGCTTAGTACCCATTCGCCCCGTATTCGGTCAGTATTTTGCATGGTACACATAGAGCTTCCAAAAGGAAACTCTAATGTCTTACCGACCTGAAGAAGCTCGCAACCACGAATGCCAGGACGTAGACGTAGAGTGCGGCGTCTGTGTCTCCCAGACCGCCAGGTCGGTGGCAGAGCTGACGCCAGGGCTGGACCTCGAGGGCGTCCGCGACGTTTTTCGGATGATGTATCCCGAGTCGGCGTGCCGCCGCCAAGCGGTCCGTTTTGAGCGCGAGTACATGACGGTCGTTCCGCGCAAGGTGACGAGGATCTTCGCGGCCTGACCTATCGGACGAGATGATACTCGATCTGCCGGCGTAGCACCCACCCCACCTTACCCGCCCCGTCGATCGCAGCGTCTTCCTCCAGCCCGACAAACAGCTCCTTGCCGCCCCACTCTGCTATGGGCACACGCACTGCGAGTTCAATGGAGAACCAGGTTTGCGGCAGCACCGCCGTGTCCCCGCGGCCCGGAACTCCCTCCTGCCGGTCCCACAATCCGATCAACGGACCGGCGCCGTGCCCATGATCGCCCACGGGATGCGAGTAGACCGTGCCGTTGATGCCTTCCGCCTTCATTGCCTGCAGTGAGGCGGCTAGCACCTGGTTGCCGGTCCGCCCCGGCCGGAGCTGCCCGAGGACGATGTCCTGCAGCCGGTTGCCCGCGGCGAGTGCCTTTCGGATTCCGGCCGGGGGCTCCGTCTCCCCAGTTTTGAGCACGTATCCCATATGCTGGGTGTCCGTATTCAGCCGCATTGCCGTGAGTCCGAAGTCCACGTGCAGCACGTCTCCGCGCTCGATAACGACGGGGCCATCCTCGCTCAGCACGCGCCCGGGTTCCGTGCCTGGCTTCTGCACGCGCACGGACGGCTGGAACCAAGTCTGGTAGCCCAGTTCATCCAGCCGCTGCCGCAGCCACCACACCACATCCTCGTTGGTGGTGCGTCCCGGTGTCACCACCTCGTTTGAGAATGCGCGCCCAATCAAGTGGTGTGACGCCTCCATGATGCGCCGGAAGTGCGGCAGCATCTCGGGCACGCGCACCGAGAGGTACTCCACCGGGAGGCTCTCCGTACGCACCAGCCGCCTCCGGTTCTCGGGGCCCAGCGCCTCTTCCAGTTTCTCCCGCTCGCCGGCCGACAGCCCGTCCGCGAAGGCGTGGGTGTGAGAGATGTTCACGCCGATCGTTGACGGCTTTCGCTCGTCCACCAGCTTACGGAGCAGCGCCCACTGCCCGTCGCCCCACAGTTCACGGCCTTCCACCTCAGGATCCCGATACACCTGGTAGAGGCCGCCGTTCGAGCCGCCGCCCAGAGCGAGCCGCTCGACGCCTTTCTCCGGGCCGCGGTCGTGAAACACCAGAATCGTGCGGCGGCGTGCGGCGAAGACCGTAGGCGACACCAGTGAGAGGAACACCGGATCCTCGTTGTACTCCCTGCACACGACGACCCACATCTGAAGGTTGTGCTTTCGCATCAAATCAGGCAGCACCCGATCGAGCCTCAGCTGGAGCCAGGACTGCTGCAACCGGGCCTGTTCGCGCAAGGGGGGCAGCGGCGAAGGCGTTTCGGTTCGCAATATTGGTGTGAGGGTGATAGCAGCAGCGGCGGCGGCCGCCGCCGTGAGGAGTCGAGGTAGAGTCATGCCCACCGTCCTAAGAATCGTCGAAACGCTCGCCCTCGCTGTGTGGCTGGGGAGCATCGTGTTCTTTTCATTCTTGACCGCCCCGGCTCTCTTCCGCACGCTTGCACCTGCCGACGCCGCGCGCGCCGTTCGTGCGATCTTCCCGCGCTATTACCTGGTGGGTGCTCTGTGCGGCGGCGCCCTGGCAGCGGTTTCGCTGATCCGAGGACTGTCTTGGGCGTGGTTTGCAATGGCCGGGGAATCGCTGGCGCTTTTCGGCGTCCTGACCGTACTGTCGTTGCTTGCCCGGTACTGGCTTACGCCGGCCATCAATGCCGCGCGCGATGCGGGCGCGGCGGGGCAGGTCCAGTTTGGACGCTTGCACCGCCTGTCGGTGCAGTTGAACGCGTTGGTGCTTCTGCTCCTCGTCGCCTACGCGGTGTGGATGGGGGTTCGCGGCTGGTAGTCAGTCCGTGATCGCCGCCACGGCCATCGCCATGAAAGCCTTTTTGACTTCGTCGGCGCGGCCGTCCGCCTGCTGCACGAGGAACACTCCCACCAGGTCCTTCCTGGGATCGATCCAGCCGTGCGTGCCGAAGGCGCCGCCGTGGTGGAAGGTCCCTGGTGAGAGCAGCGAGAGGCCTCCCGCGGCATCCCTCACCACTTCCCACCCCAGCCCGAAGCCGGGGTTCCCTTCCCACCAGCCCGCCTTCGGCAGGTCACCGGTATGGAGGGAGGTCATCAGCTCCACGGAGGCCCGCGATAACAGCCGCTTGCCGCCGTGCACACCTCCGGCGCGCATCAAATCGTAGAACCTCAGCAGATCCGCTGCGGTGGAGTAGAGGCCGAACTCGGGAGCGGAATAGCGGGCGCCCTTGCGGTGGGCGAGTGCGTTGCCGCCGAGGATGTCGTCGCCGGCCTTCAAGAGCGCGCCTTTCTCGCTTCGGTAAACCGCCGCGATGCGCTCACGCTGGCCGGGCGTGGCGCGATCCGGAAAGAAGAAACTGTCCTTCATGCCCAGAGGCTCGAAGATGCGACTTGCAACGAACGCCTCGAAAGGCTGGTCCCCCGCGACTTCTACAATACGGCCGAGGGTGGCGATCCCGGTGTTCGAGTAGAGCCAGCGCGAGCCCGGCTCGCAGTCGAGTGGCAATTGCGCGAAGACGGCGACTGCCTCCCCGAGCGGACGGTCCATCTTCTGGTATAGCTGGGCCAGCGCCGGGCCAGGGCCCACCATACAAGAGGTATGTGTGAGTAGATCGCGGACCGTGACGGCGCGCGTGGGCCGTTTGAGCACCATGGACGTTCCCGTCTTCGACTCCACCATCCACTGCCCGCGGAACTCCGGCAGGTACTTCTCAACAGGGTCGCCGACGCGCACCTTGCCGTCTTCCACCAGCATCTGGATGGCTACGGCGGTGACGGGCTTGGTCATCGACATGACCTGGAAGATGGAGTCCGGCCGCATGGGCTTCCTCGCCTCGATATCCTGCCAGCCGGAGGCCTCGAAGGCGGCGATAGTGCCATGACGAGCGACGAGCACTACGGTGCCCGCTACAGTGCCTTGATCCGAGAAGGCCTTGATGCGTTCGGTCATGCGCTTGAGCCGAGCGGTGTCCATACCGGCCTTGACAGGATCGATGTCCGGCGCCGCCAGGACGAGGCGAGACGACAGGATGAGGCAGGCAACGATGCGCATGGCCTCTATCCTAACCGCAGACGTCAGGCGGCGGGCGCCTTGAGAGCGGTCGACGTGAAGCGAACCTCGTGTCCCTCGATGGTCACGCGTTCCAGGCTCTGCACGGCCATGTTGATGCAAGCACGCACTTCAGTCGCGGTGCTCGGACTCAATCGCATCACGATGAGGCATCCTTGAGCCTCCTGTTCGCTCGGATACTCCGAGCGGCCGGACAGCAGCACGGCCGAGAGGTCGTCGCCGGCATCCTCCCGCAGCAGCACCCAGCGGTGCCCCTCGCTCAGCCAGGTATTCACCTGGCGACAGATCACGCAGTTGCCAGGCTGGCGGACCTCCCCGGCGGCGGAAAGCAGGCACTCCTGGCCGTTGTCGATCGTGCACAGCAACTTCACAGAGTTCCTATCGGCAAGAACGGTCTGGGGCAATACACTTATTCGCTGGTAGGATCGTCATTGTGGATCTGGACCTCGACCCTATTGAAATTCGCGTTCTGGCCGCCCTCGTCGAGAAGGACATGGCCACACCGGAATACTATCCCCTGACACTGAACGCGCTCGTAAACGCTTGCAACCAGAAGTCCAACCGGGAGCCTGTCACCAGCCTTGCCGAGCAGGCCGTCGCCGGGGCGCTGGAGCGCCTGCGCCGGCGAGGATTGGCATTCGAGCTCTCCGGCCCGGGCCACCGCGTTCCCAAGCACGGGCAGCGTCTGACCGAGGCGCTAAACCTGGGGCGGCGGGAGGCGGCTTTGTTGTGCGAGTTGATGCTCCGCGGCCCGCAGACGCCGGGAGAGTTGCGAAGCCGCGCGGAGCGGTTGCACGGCTTCAGCGACCTCGAAGAGGTGGAGTCCGTGCTACGCAAACTGGCGGAGACAGCACCGCCGCGAGTAATCCTGCTGCCTCGGGAGCCGGGCACTCGTGAGGCCCGCTGGGCGCATCTCCTCGGGCACTGAAGGGCCGCCGCCCAGGCGATATACTGGGGCCGCTATGACGAAGCTAGCAGCCGGTCTTCTGCTGGCGCGTGCGCTGTTCGCCGCGACAGCGGTCTCCGAAGGTGTACACGTCAACTACGAGAGTTACGGCAAGGGCAGGGAGGCCCTCGTTTTCGTCCATGGTTGGACCTGCGACCTCACCTTCTGGCGCGGCCAGGCTCCCGTCTACCAGAAGTACCGTTCACTGCTGATTGACCTCCCTGGCCACGGCGAGAGCGGTAAACCGGAAGTCGCCTACACGCAGGAGCGTTTCGCGCGCGCGATTGAGGCGGTGATGAAGAAGGAGGGTGTCGACCGGGGCGTGCTCATTGGCCACAGCATGGGCGGCCCGGTCGCCATCACTTTTCTACGGCTCTTTCCCTCGAAGGTAAAGGGCGTCGTCATGGTCGACTCCTTCATCCCGCCCGGCGAGTCAACCCCCGACGAGCGCAAACAGTGGGACGCGATGGCCGGGAAGTTCTCAGCGGTGTGGCGCGGGGCAGATTGGAAGGACCAGGCCGCGAAGTTTGTCGCTTCGATGTACTCGGAGAAGACCAACGCGGCGGTGAAGGCGGAGATCGCATCCAAGATGATCGCCACGCCGAACCACGTGCGCGCCTCGGCGTTCGAGGAGATGTTCAAGATGCCCGGGCCGAAGTCCGGGGAGTCCTATGATGTGCCTGCCGCTGCGGTGGTCGTCCCCTCCTCTAACCGGCCCGGGGCGGAAGAGCGTACCCGTTCCCTTTTCCCGAAGCTCAGCAAGTACGAAGTGTGGGATGGCTACGGGCACTTCCTCATGATGGAAGACCCGGCAAAGTTTAACCGCTCGCTCGAGGAGTTCGTGGCTACTCTGAAGTGACCGGCCGCGCCTGAAACACCCGGCTGTGAATCCAGAGCAGCGCACCGGTCACAAAGCCGATCGACGCCACAATTGTCCACATCGTCGCCGGCTGGTTCAAGTAGTGCTCCACCAGCCAGGTCGCGAGCCGGCCTGCAATGAATGAACCGATCGCGATCGGCAGGAATGCAAAGCCCATGTACGTCCCTACCTGATCCTTCGGCGCCAGGCTCCCTACGTACTCATAGAAGCGCGGGCTCTGGAGAGACTCACCTACGGCAAAGACCCCCATGCCAAGCACGGTGGCCCAGATCGTCTGCGACGCCACCAGGAAGAACCAGGAGGAACTGGAGATCACGAAGCCGAGCACCATCGCGGTCATCGCCGGCATCTTTCGCGCCAGCGCCGTCAAGGGCACACTCAGCACGATAATCGTCCACGCGTCGACGGTCTCGATGATCTCGAATCGCGGAAAGTTCAGCACCTTGTCCACATAGAAGGGCAGCGAGTAGAACACCTGCCAGAACATGATCCAGAAGCCCGAGAAGATGACCAGGAAGCTGACGAAGCGAAAGTTGGCGAAGACCAGCCCCATATCCCGGAACAGTTTCCCGAAGGACCGCCTCTGCGCGGCGATTCCGGCGGGCATTGGCGGCTCCTTGAAGAAGATCAGCACGCCAAAGAACATTGCCGCGCTCACGGCCGCGGACATCATGAACACCCACTCGAAGCCGAAACGCGTCCGAATCCCGGAAGCCAGCAGCGGCCCCATCGCCCCGCCGAGATTCACCAGCGCGTAGTAAATCGAGAAGCCCAGCGCGCGGAAATCCGGCATCGCCGTCCGCTCGACCGTCCCCACCACGCTCGGCTTGATAAGCGAGCCGCCGATGGCCGTCAGAATCAGCGCCGCCGCCACGAAGCCTGTCTTACCCATCCGGTCGACGAGCGGCTTGCCCTCCGGCATGCCGGCCAGTCCGACGGAGAAGTAGCCCAGGGCGAAGATGGCGAAGCAAGCCAGCAGGGCTACGCGGAAGCCATAGCGGTCGACCACCACGCCCGCCAGCACGGGTAACGACCAGATGAGCCCCGCAAACATGCCCAGCAGCCAACCCGTGGTCGCAAGGTCCAGCCCGATCGAGTTCGCCAGGTAATACGCCAGCACTGCTTTCGAGCCGTAGAACGCCAGCCGCTCGAACAACTCAACTGTATTCGCCACCCAGAAGACGGGGCTGAAGCCCTCGCGCAGATTGCCCAGTGTCAGTTTCATCGGCTACTTGTTCAGGTATCGCTTCACGTCCGGCGAAAGCAACTGCCGCACGTCCGGGTTGTTGAGGTCCTCGCGCCGCACGGCGCGCGCTTGCAGATCCAGGCGCCGCGGCGGTGTCTTGCCGTTCAACTTCTGCACCAGGGTATGGACGGCCTCGTAACCGATCTTAAAGGGGTCCTGCACGATGAGCGCATCAATGGTGCCCCCGCGCAGATCCTCCACCATCGAGTCCGCCGCGTCGAAGCCGACGATCTTCACCTTCCCCGAGAGCTCGCGGCTCTTCACTGCCAGCGCCGCGCCCACCGTGCTCGGCTCCGACGAACAGAACAGCCCGTCCAGCGAAGGGAACGCCGTGAGAATGTTCTCAGTGGCCGCGCGTGCCCGCGCACGATCGGACTGCCCGAACTGTCGCGCCACCACCTGAATGCCCTTGAATTCGGCTGCTATGGCCTCTTCAAAGCCCTTCTCGCGGTCGCCTGTGGAGACGCTTCCCGGAGCATGCATCACAACGCCGACCCTGCCCTTTCCCTTCAAGAGTCCGGCGAGGGTCCGCGCTCCCAAGCGTCCACCCTCCACGTTATCTGTCGCCACCCAGCTCGTATACTTCTCCGTGTCGAGGCCGCTATCGAACACGCTCACGGGAATGCCGGAATCGAATACGCGCTCGACCGATTGCACAAGCGCTTTGCGTTCGGTCGCTGCGATCGCCAGCCCGTCCACGCGCCGCGCCGCCATCGAATCGACGATCTGGATCTGCCGGCTGTACTCGGTCTCTTGCGCCGGCCCGTTCCAGAGCACCTCCACGTTCAACTCCTCGGCCGCGGCCATTGCGCCGGCCTGCACCGAGAGCCAGAACATGTGCGAGGTCGCTTTCGGAATGACGGCGATGACTTTCTTGCGATTCCGCTGGCAGGCCGCTGCGGCCAGCGAAACGAACACAAACGAGCGGCGGTTCAAAGGGCCGTATACCCCCCATCGACGACAATGTCGGTTCCGGTTATATACGACGCGCCCTCCGAGCAAAGGAATACGGCCAATTGACCGATGTCCTCAATCCGCCCCCACCGTCCTACTGCTACTTTCTCCTTCAACTGCCGGTTGAACTCGGGGTCCTGCACCAGCACGGTGTTCATCTCGGTGGCATGAAAGCCCGGACTGATGCCTACGACGGTGATCCCATCGGCGGCCACCTCCAGCGCCAAAGCCTTCGTCAGCCCCATCAACCCAGCCTTGCTGGCCGAGTATGCGGAACGCATGGGCAGCGACACGTGCCCCATGATCGAGGTCATGTTAATGACCCGCCCGTAGCCGGTGCCCTTCATGTGGGGGATAAATGCGCGGCACATCAGGAACACGCTGGTAAGGTTGGTGTCCATCACCTCGCGCCATTCCGCCAGCGAGTAATCGGGCAGCAACTTCCGATTGTTCATGCCGGCGTTGTTGATGAGAATCTGCACGGGGCCGAAGCGCGCTCGCACCGCCGCCTCCAACTCCGCCACCCGCGCCTCATCGGTGACGTCCGCCGCGAACCATTCGGCGTCAATGCCCGCGTCGCGCAACTCAATCGCGGCGGCCGCCAGTTCGGCCTCTTTGCGTGAAACGAGCGCGATCTTCGCCCCCGCGGCGCCCAGCGCCTTTGCCATCGCCCTGCCGAGGCCCTTACTGCCTCCCGTAATCAGTGCAACCCGGTTCCGAAGCGGCATCAGGCCCCCGCCCCCTTGGCGTTGCCTTTCGCTGCCGTCAGAATCCGATCCGCTACATCCTGTGGGTCATCAATGTTCTCGATCGCGAGCCGGCTGGTCTCCCCGGCCGTTTCCAGGCTCAACATTCCTACACCCAAGATCCGCTGTCCGATCGACTGGTCCACGCGCACATCCTGGATCTTCGCGAGATCCATGGTGCGCGTGGACTTGGACAGCATGCCCGTCTCAAAACGCAGCCTGCCACCCTCCACCGTCACCTTCGTGAACTGCCGGGCAATGTGCTGAGAGAGCGGCCATAGGAAGAGCGCGGCGGGCACCGCCGGCAACCATGCGGGGACCGTCCGCGGGTACTGCGCGTAGGCGACGAGCGCCAGCACCACCAGGATTCCGCAAAAACAATACTTGGCAATGACGTGCTTCACGCTCGGCCGCACCACTAAGGCATTCATCCCTGTTTCCTCGCAAACAGCAATATCGTACTATGGCACGGGAAGGAGCAACCATGAAACGAGCAGTTGTCTGCGCGGGTGCGCTGGTCCTGGCTACCACCGGACTGCGCGCCGATTTCAGTTACGAGCAGACCACGAAGATCGCAGGCGGGGCGATGGCCGGCGTCATGCGGACGTTCGGCGGCGGCAAGCCCACTTCGCACACCGTGCTGGTGAAGGGCAATCGCATGGCAACCCTCATGGGGGATACCGCGAGCATTGTCGACGTCGACGCCGAAACCATCACGATGATCGACTACGGCAAGAAGCAGTACTCGGTGATCACCTTCGCTCAGATGGCGGAGGCGATGGACAAGATGGCGCAGAAGATGAGCAAGGACTCCCGTGGCAACATGGACTTCAAGATGGACGTCAAGGAGACCGGCAAGACGCGTGCTATCTCCGGCATGGACACGCGTGAAGTCATCATGACCGTTCGTATGGAGGCTACCGACCAGCAGTCGGGGCAGAAGGGCAGCATGGCCTTTGTCTCCAGTATGTGGATCGCGAAGAATTTCCCGGGTTATGAGGAGGTGCGCAACCTGTCGATGAAGATGGCGCAGAAGGTGGCCTGGTCGCCCGGCGCCACCGGCATGTTCCGCGCGCAGCCGGGCATGCAGCGCGGCATGGCTCAGATGATGAAGGAGTCCGCCAAGCTGGACGGCGTGCCGGTGCTGCAACTGATGCGCATGGGCATGGTTGGGGCAGACGGCAATATCGAACCTCCTTCGCCCGACGCTCCTCCGGCTCCATCGGGCCCCACGGTTGGCGAAGCGGCGGGTCAGGCGGCAGGGAATGCCGCGGGCGATGCGGCGGTTGGCGCTGCTGCCAGCGGTGTTGGCGGACGGCTCGGACGTCTGGGCGGACTGGCAGGTGGACTGGGAGGCTTCGGCCGCCGGCGAAACCAGCAACAACAGGAGCAGCAGCAACAGCAGCAACCGCCCGCGGGTCAGAACGCGCCGCCGCAAGGGCAGGCCGTGATGCTCGAGATGCACACGGAACTCACCTCCTTCTCGCAGAATCCGGTGGACGCGTCCCGCCTCAGCGTTCCCGCCGGCTTCAAGCAAGTGGAGCACGAACTCGTCAAAGCGACGAAGTAGAGTGACGGGGCGGGCGCGCTGACGCTCGCCCTTTCCTCCTGAAACGTATACATGCGCCGCACAATCCTACTTTCGGAGCGGCGCGGTCCTCACTCCTGAACCCTTCCTCCCGGACCCCCGTTCGTCGTTCACATCTACATACGGGGTCACCATGTTCGACTACCTCATTGCAGGAGCCGGCTTTGCCGGAAGTGTAATTGCAGAGCGGCTGGCGAGGGTTCATGGCAAGCGGGTGCTGATCTGCGATCGCCGCCCGCATATCGGCGGCAACGCCTACGACCACTCCGACAGCGCCGGCGTCCTGGTGCATAGATACGGCCCGCATATCTTCCACACCAACTCGCAGCAGGTCTTCGACTACCTCTCGCAGTTCACGGAATGGCGGCCCTACGAGCACCGCGTGAAGGCATGCGTAGAAGGAAAGCTCGTCCCCGTGCCCATTAACCGCGAAACGGTGAATGCCATCTACGGCCGCCATCTCGCCACTGATTCCGAGGTCGAGACCTTCCTCGCGTCGCTCGCCGAGCCCCGCGAGCGTATTCGCACGTCCGAAGACGTCGTCGTCAGTAAGGTCGGGCGCCACCTGTACGAACTGATGTTCCGAGGCTACACTCGCAAACAGTGGGGCCTCGATCCCTCGCAGCTCGACAGTTCCGTCGCCGGCCGCATTCCGGTGCGCTTCAACTCCGACGACCGCTACTTCGGCGACACGTATCAATCCATGCCCCGGCACGGCTACACTCGCATGTTCGAGAACATGCTCGACCATGACAACATTCAGATCCTGCTGAATGCCGATTTTCGTGAAGTGCGCCGCTGGGTTCCGCACCGCGAGGTCGTCTACTCCGGTCCCATCGACGAGTTCTTCGAGTTCCGCTTCGGCAAGCTGCCTTACCGCTCGCTGCATTTCGAGCATAAGACCGTCGATCAGGAGCGCTATCAGTCCGCTCCGGTCATCAACTACCCCAACGAGCACGCCTACACGCGCGTCACGGAGTTCAAGTACCTGACGGGCCAGGAGCACCGCAAGACGAGCATCGTCTTCGAGTATCCGAGAGCGGAAGGCGACCCTTACTATCCCGTCCCTCGCCCCGAGAACCACGAACTCTACAAGCGGTACGAGGCGCTTGCCGCCGCCACCCCCGGCGTACACTTCGTCGGCCGCCTGGCCACATACCGCTACTACAACATGGATCAGATCGTCGCCCAGGCACTCACGACGGTAAGTCGCATGATGGGCGCCGAACGCAAGGCTTCGTAAAGAGAGTGACGACTATGGCTGACCAGAAGAACACGCAGCGAGACAAGGAAGAGCGCCCCACGCCACCGGTGGAGCCTGCCGAGGGCGACGAAGAAACGATCGATGAATCGCTTCGGCAGAAAGAGAAGAAAGACCGGCCGAACTAGCTTCGGGCAGCCAGCGCATTCGTCCCGATTCGTTTCGTCCGCCGGCTGCCCTTGAAACACCCGCGTACGGACGACATCAGCAGCCGTTCGATGATCGGTGCTGCTGTCTGCTTGTCGAGGCCGGCGCCTGCAAGCCGCCGGATACTGTCATCGATCAGCGAGGGTAGCATGAGAGGCAGGTTCGCGAAGACCGACATGCACTCTCTTTTCATTCCCTTGTTGATCTCGATCAACCGGCTGCCATCCCCCGTGAACAGACCGCGCACCTCGCGGAGCGCGGGCCGGTCGCCCTCCGCCAGATAGCGCGGGGGCGTCAGTTCCCCTACCTGGCAAACCGACCCAACCGCAGCGCCTTGCTGGGCCAACGGGGCGAGGACTTCGCTTCCGGAACCAGAGCCGCATACGATGACCGTTCGACCCCGCCACGGGCGACCGCTTGCCGCAAGCTCATCGACGATCTCGCTCAATTGAGTGTCGGGCGCACAAAGGAGAATGACGCCCGCCTCGTCCAGGTCGTCGCACTCGCGGACAGCGAAGCCGTGCCGAAGCGCGTTGGCGATACGGCTGGCCAGCCGGTACGAGGACGACTTCACCGGCCCCAGCCGCATCAGGATTCCCGGCCGCCGGACGAGGCTGAAACCCTCAGCGGGTCCTGCTCCCACCAGCGCCAGTGGCCGTGCTTTCTTCATACGACCTCGGTTGTTTGAGCGCTTTCAATCGATCGCGCAACTGCGCCGCTTTCTCAAATTCGAACCGTTTCGCGGCCTCGCGCATCTGCGTCTCGAGTTCCGCCATGAACCGCTCCCGCTGCTCCGGCGTGAGCTCTTCCACCGGATCTTCCGGTTCGATCGGCACCGTCACATAGTCCGCCTCGGCGATCGCCACCAGGCTCATGTCGATCGGCTTGATGATCGACTGCGGAGTGATGCCGTTCACCTGGTTATACTCCGCCTGGATCCGCCGCCTGCGATCCGTCTCGTCGAGGGCCCTTCGCATGCTGTCCGTTATCACGTCCGCATACAGGATGGCGCGGCCGTTCAGGTTGCGTGCCGCGCGGCCGATGGTCTGGATGAGCGAACCGCTCGAACGTAGGAACCCTTCCTTGTCGGCGTCCAGCACCGCCACCATCGAGACCTCCGGCAGGTCCAGGCCCTCCCGGAGTAAGTTCACCCCGATCAGTGCGTCGAATTCGCCGCGCCGCAGGTCTCGCAAAATCTTGATTCGATCCAGCGTACTGACCTCGGAGTGCAGATAGCGGCAGCGCACGCCTACTTCCGAGTAATACTCGGCCAGGTCTTCCGCCATTCGCTTGGTTAACGTCGTGATCAATACGCGCTCGCTGATCTCTGAGCGCTTACGAATTTCGTGCAGCAGATCGTCCACCTGGCCCTTCACCGGGCGAATCTCAACCTCCGGATCCAGCAGTCCCGTGGGTCGAATGATTTGCTCCACCACAACGCCTGCCGCTTTGGTCAACTCGTACGGACCGGGAGTGGCCGACACATAGATCACCTGGTTCACCCGATGCTCGAACTCGTCAAACGTGAGCGGCCGGTTATCGAGCGCGCTCGGAAGGCGGAAGCCGTGAGCGACCAGGTTCTCCTTGCGGGACCGGTCGCCATGATACATGCCCTGCAACTGGGGCACCGTCTGGTGGCTCTCGTCGATAAACAGCACGGCGTCCTGCGGCAAGTAGTCGAGCAGCGTAGGAGGGGGCTCGCCTGGCAGTCGCCCCGAGAAGTGCCGCGAGTAATTCTCGATCCCGTGGCAATAACCGATCTGCCGGATCATCTCGAGGTCGAACATCGTCCGCTGGTGGAGCCGCTGGGCTTCGATCAGCTTGCCCTGCTTCTCGAGCTCCGCTTTCCACCACTGCAGCTCGTTCTCGATGCTGCGAATGGCGTCTTCCTTGGTGTCGCGCGACATCACGTAGTGCGTCTTGGGGTAAATGGGCAGCCGAACATAGGTTTGGCGCACCTGGCCGAGGAGAGGGTCGATCTGAGACAGCGACTCGATCTCGTCGCCCCACAACTCGATGCGGTAGGCGTAATCGTCGTAGGTGGGATAGAGTTCGATGACATCGCCACGCACCCGGAACGTCCCGCGCCGGAAGTCCCCCTCGCTCCGTTCGTAGAGGATCTCCACCAGCCGCTGCAGAATCTGCTGCCGGCCGATCTGCTGGCCCTTCTCAAGCATCAGCAGCATCCCGTAGTACGCATCCGGCGACCCCAGGCCGTAGATGCAGCTTACGCTCGCGACAATCACGCAATCACGGCGCTCGAACAGCGAGCGCGTCGCAGAAAGCCGCAACTTATCCAGTTCGTCGTTGATCGTCGCTTCTTTTTCTATGTAGGTGTCGCTCGACGGTATATACGCTTCCGGCTGGTAATAATCGTAGTAACTGACGAAGTACTCGACTGCGTTATGCGGGAAGAAGGACTTGAACTCGTGGTAGAGCTGAGCGGCGAGCGTCTTGTTGTGCGCCAGGATGAGCGCCGGCCGCGCCGAGGCCTCGATCACCTTCGCCATCGTGAAGGTCTTGCCGGAACCGGTGACGCCGAGTAGCACCTGGTGGTTCTCCGCATCGGCCAGCCCCCTCGTCAGTTGCTCAATGGCAGCTTCCTGATCTCCCTTGGGGCGATAGTCGACGCCAAGCTGGAACGGCATTATTTCCGAGTATAGCGCCCCTGTTCTTCGCGCTCGATTTCCGCATTGTATTCGGCCCCGTAGAGCGCGATCACAGCAAGAATATAGAGCCACCCGGTAAGCGCAATCGCCGCTCCAATGCTGCCGTAGAGCAGATTGTAATCGGCGATGTTTCGCACGTACCAGGCGAAGAGCTGCGTGGCCACCATCCACAGCGTAGTGGCCACCAGCGCGCCGGACCAGACGCGGCGGAAGCGCGTGGGGTGATCCACCCCGTGGTGATACAGCAGCGTGGTCACTAGAATCACGGTGATGATGGAAGTGGAGTACCGCAGCAGCCGGCCCAACAGCGCCACGCCCCCGCGCAGTTCTTCGCGCGCATCGAGGACACCGAGTGCTCGCAGCACGAAGGCTTCTCCGATTTCGCCCAGCAGCACGAACAGCGAAGCGAGCACCGCAGGCACCACCGTCGCGAAGACGAGCCCAATGGCCGTGCCGCGCTTGCTCCAGAAGTTGCGCCGGTCCGGGACCCGGTATGCCGCATGAAACCCCTCCATCAGGCTCATCATCACGCCCGATGCCGCCCACACCGACACGATCCCTGCAATGACGATCAGCGAAACAGGCCGGCTGCCCGCGGTCAAATAGTTCTTGAGGAAGATGTCTTCCGTTCCCGGCGGCACTACCGTGAACAGGAAATCGAGGATGCCGCGGGAAACCGCCGGCGCGTTCGCCTGGACCAGCAGAGCCAGCGTGGTGGTCAGCAGCGGAATGAACGCTACCAGCGCCGAATACGCGGCGCCTTTCGAGTAGCCCAGACAGCCGTCCAGATACACTGCCCAGGCGGCCCTGCCCAGCCGGCGCCAGAAGTCCTTCAAGCCGGGACCTCGGGCGGCAGGCCGGTGGCCGCCAGCACGGCGTCCACCTCCTCTTCGCGCCGCGCTTTGTCCCAGCCCAGCAGACTCCCCATCCGTGCCGCGATCGGCTCCAGCGACTCCGGCTCCCACCGCCGTTCGTATCCCCAATACGTGGACACGAACATCAGGTCCGCCAGGCGCTGGGCCATCTCCCGCTGAACCGCCCGCTCGATCTCGTCAACCGGCTGCTCCAGGCGCGGAAGCGGCCGCTCAGCCGTTACGTGAATGTCCTTGAGTTCCGGCGCCACCTCCGCACACGCCAGGTCCGCAGCCTCCTCGCTCATCGCACGGTACGTCGTGTACTTTCCCCCGGCCACGCGCAGAATGCCCTCCGCGTCATTCCAGATGCGATGTTCCCGGCTGGTGCTGGTGGGCGAGTCGGACTCGTCGCGCACCAGCGGACGCAGCGAACTGTAGGCGGAGATCGGAACCGCCGGGGCATCCGGGTAGAGCCGCTTCACAATGCCGCACAAGTACTCGATCTCTTCGTTCGAAATCCGCACCTCGTCTGCCGTTCCCTTGTGGTCGACGTCGGTGGTGCCCACCAGCGTCAGGTCGTTCCGCTCACCCCACGGAATCAGAAAGATGATCCGGCCGTCCCGCTCGAAATGGGCGATGGCGTTCTCGCTCGCATTCAACCGCGGGAAGATCAGATGCGAGCCCCGCACCAGCCGCAGTGATTCACCGCCCGACCACGCCCCGCGCGTATCGATGAGCTTGCGAGCGCGAACCGTCGACTCTTGCGAACCCAGTGCATCCCGCACCGGAACCGTCCAGCCTTCTCCGTTGCGCGAGGGCTTGCCTGCCTCGACATAGTTGACCGCAGCAACGCCGTGGTCCACCGCGTCCACCATGTTCGCCACGACGAAGCGCGCGGCATGCACCCGGCAGTCATAGAAGAGCGCGCCGCCGGTGAGGCCGTCCGCGTTGATGGTCGGCTCGAACGCCAGCACGTCTTCACGCGATAGCCGCCGGTGGTGCGCGATGTTACGGCTGCCGGCAAGTACGTCGTACACCCACAGGCCCGTTCCGTAATACACGCGCGAGAACCAGTCGTACATGGGAATCAGGAACGGCTGCGGGCGCACCAGGTGCGGCGCGATCTCGAGCAGCGTCGCCCGCTCTCGCAGCGCCTCGTGGACGAGTTTGAACTCGAGGTACTTCAGGTAGCGCAGGCCCCCGTGGATGAGCTGTGAATTCTTCCCGCTGGTTCCCGAGGCGAAATGGCGTTTCTCGATCAAGCCGATGGTGAGCGGCCGTTTCGCTTCCGACGCCCGCAGCGCAAGGTCCCGTGCGATGCCCGTGCCGTTGACGCCCCCGCCGAGAATCAGAACATCGAAGCTCTCGCGCCCGAGGCGCTCCAGTTGCTCCGCCCGAGTGGCCATATCTTTTATGATGCATCCGTACGCTGAACCGCGTGTAAGCTGGGAGTTCATCATGCCTCGCCGGATCCCCGCGGCTGCCCTCGCGGCCCTGCTGTTTCTGCTGAACGCCGTGCTGGTTCGCAGGCTCTTCACTCTCGAGTACTCGGCGCACGTCGGCTCCATCGAGTCGGCCTACATAAGCCTCAGCCGCTATTACCTCGAACACTGGACCACTCTCGGTTGGTTCCCTCTCTGGTACGGCGGCATCCCCTGGCAGAATACGTACCCGCCGCTGCTGCACGTACTGGTGGCCGCGGCCGCGGGCGTCGCCGGATGGACGCCCGCGCTCGCCCACCATGCGGTCACCGCGTTCTTCTACTCGCTCGGCCCGGTCCTATTGTTCCTGCTCGTCTATGCACTCTCGGGCCAGCGCCGGCCCGCCTTCGTTGCCGCCGCCATCTATTCCCTCTTCTCCCTGTCCGCGTTTTTGCTCGCATCCGTACGCAGCGACATGGGCAGTGTGTGGTTCGCGCGCCGCTTGCACGCGCTTGTCCTGTATGGTGAAGGGCCGCACGTAACGTCCCTCGCGCTGCTGCCGCTCGCGGTGCTGTGTCTGCACTTGGCCCTTTCGAAGGGTCGCCGCTGGCTCTGGGTGGCCGTGCCGCCGTCGATGGCGGCGGTCGTTCTCACCAACTGGATCGGCGCCTTCACCCTGGCCGCCGCGCTGCTCGCCTATTTGCTGGCGTGCCAGAAGGGCCTACGCGTATGGCTGGCCGCGGGCGCGGCCGGCTTGGCGGCGTATGCGCTCGCCGCGCCGCTGATACCGCCCAGCACCATCGAGGCCGTCCGCTTCAACGCGCAGCGGCTCGGGGGCGACTATCGCGTGGGGCTGCCGCAGTTCTTCTACTGGAGCGTTGTGCTGCTGCTCGCCGGTCTCCTGTTCCTGTTGTTTCGCCGCCTTGTTGTTCCGCTGCACGTCCGGTTCGCGGCGTACTTCCTCCTTTTCATGGCGCCCATGGTTCTTGCCGCGGATTGGTTCCGTTTCGCGGCCATGCCGCAGCCGGAACGCTATCACCTGGAGATGGAATTGCCGCTCGCCGTCCTGCTGGGCGCGTTGCTCGCGCGGGGTCGTGCAGCCGGCCTGGCGTTGTTCGCGGCTCTCGCCGTGTTCGGCTTCGCCAAGCATCAACGATTCGCGCGCGACATCATCCGGCCCGTGGAGATGGAGCGGCGCGTCGAGTACCGCGTGGCCCGTTGGCTCGACGAGCACCGGCCCGGCGCGTTGGTCATGGCGCCGGGGAACTTTGCCTTCTGGTTAAACGCGTTCGCCAGTAATCCTCAACTGAGCGGCGGCTTCGATCAGGGCCGCTGGAACCGCCCGCTCATCGACGCCCACTTTCAAATCAACTCCGGTATGAACTCCGGAGAGCGCGAGGGCGAAGTAGCGGTTCTCTGGCTGAAGGCGTACGGCGCTCGCGCCGTGATCGTGAACGGCCCACAGAGTGAAGAGCCATTCAAGGATGTCCGGAACCCGCGCAAGTACGACGGACTGCTGCGCGAGATCTGGCGCGACAAAGACGACGTCATCTATGACGTGCCCGCCCGCAGCGATTCGCTCGCCTTCGCGCTTCCGGAAAAGGCCCTGCTGCTCGGGCCGCCCGCGTCCTTTACCGATCCCAGTGTTCCCGCCGCCTACGTCGCCGCGCTCGAGGATCGCAGCCAGCCTGAGGTGGAGTGGCAGTGGGCCGGCCCCAACCGCGCCCGCATGCAAGCCACGCTCACGCCGGAGCACGCCGTCAGCATTCATGTCACTCATCATCCCGGCTGGGAGGCGCGCGCAGACGGCCGTCCCATCGAAGTGCGGCGCGATGGGCTGGGACAGATCTACCTCGAGCCCCGATGCAGCGGGCCCTGCACCCTTGCACTCGAGTTCACCGGCGGCACGGAAATGAGAACGGCAAAGGCAGCCAGTGCCTTCGCCGCAGTTGTGGGAATCGTCTGGCTGCTAGGCCCGCGCTTCCGTCGAAAGTAGCGCCGGCGGAGGCGGGAGCGGCGCGTTGAAGCGTACCGAGACCAGCTTCGACACACCCGGCTCCTGCATTGTTACGCCGTACATCGCGGAAGCCGCCTCCATCGTGCGTTTGGCATGCGTGATCACGATGAACTGTGTCTGCGCTGCCATCTCGCGCAACAGGCGCGTCAGTCGTTCGATATTCGGCTCGTCAAGCGGTGCGTCCACCTCGTCCAAGATGCAGAACGGGCTCGGCGTGTACTTGAAGATGGCCATGAGCAGCGCCGTCGCCGTCAGCGCCTTCTCGCCGCCCGAAAGCAGCAGCACGTTCTGCAACTTCTTGCCGGGAGGCGAAGCGACGATGTCGATGCCGGAATCGCCGTTCTCCTGATCCGTGAGCCGCATCTCGCCCACACCGCCGCCGAACAGGGTGCGGAAGAGCACGCGGAAGTTTTCGTTGATCGCCGCGAAGGCCTCCTGGAACCGCTTCCGTGTCTCAGTGTCGATCTCCTGGATGGCCTTCTCGGTGTCGCGAATCGAATCGAGCAGGTCCTGGCGCTGCGTGTTCAGGAAGTCGTACCGCTGCTGCGCTTCCTGGTACTCCTCGAGCGCCTGCGGATTCACTCCGCCCAGCGCGTCGATGCGCGAGCGGATCTCCTGGCAGCGCTGCTCGGCCTCGGCGAGAGCCACCTCGTCGAGCACCGTCTCCTCGCCCGCGGCGAGCTCGTCGAGCGCCGTGCCGAGGTCCTTGCGCGCCGTCTCGTCCAGGTACTTCAACTCCGTCTGCTTCTTGACGAGTTCCAACTCCGCTTGCGAGCGCCGCTCCTGCAACTCCTGCAGGGCAACGCGGGCGCCCTTCAACGCTTCGTCCGTCGCCGCCAACGATTCCCGCTGCCGGTGCTCCTGCGCGGCGAGGTGGTTCACCGCGCCCTCCAGTTCCAGGATCTGCTCCGCCAGCAGCGCCGCCCGCTGGTCGAGTTCCACGTTGTCCTCGAGCAGCCTCGCGCGCTCCACGCCCATACGTTCCATCGCCGCGGCGATCTCCTGCCGGCGCGTTGTCACTTCACGGAGCTGGTTCTCCAGGCGCGCCCGCGCGGATTGCTCAGCGCGCCGGCGCTCTTCGAGTCCGGCCAGCTCAACACGCACGGCCGAGTGCTCTTCGCCGATGCGCGCCGCTTCCGCCTGCATCTCGCCCACTTCAGCGCGCGCCGCTTCGAGCGCCTGCTCCTGAGCCGTCCGCGCCGCCTCTCTCTCGTCCACCAAGCGCGAGTTCTCCGCGTGCTTCTCGCGCGACCGTGCGGCCTCTTTCTCCAGCCTCTGCAACTCCAGCCGGGCGACCGACAGCTTCTGATTGGAGCGGTTTGTCTCTTCCGCCAGCCGCCGCATCTCGTGATCGAGCGCCACGGCCTCCTTCTCCTGCGCCTGCTGCTGGCCACGCAGGACCTCAAGCTCGTCGGCGAGCGCCGCAATCTGCCCTTCCAACTCTTCGAGCAAGCTCTGCGTCTTGCCGAGAGATTCGCTCTTGGCTTTCAAATGCTGGCTGACGTCACGCAACTCGCGCTTCAACCCCAGCGGGCCGCTGCCCGTCTTGCGTCCGCCGCTCACGGCATGCCCGTGATAACAGATGCCGTCCGGCAGCAGGAAGAACAGATCGGGGTACTGCAAGGAGAGCCGCTGCGCCGCGGAACGGTCCTCAGCGAGGAAGCACCGCGCCAAGCGCGGGACAAGCTCCGCGGGCGCGTTTGTCAGTCCATTGGTGAGGCGAAGTACTTCGCTGAGCCGTCCGCGCAGCCCGGTCTCGGGCCCGATCGCCGGCACCGGCACCGGCTCGCTCTTCACCCGCTCTTCTTCGGCTAGCGGCTCGACGAGGAATGTCACCCGCCCGTCCAGGTCGCTGCGCATCAGGTCAATGCCGCGGTCCGCCTGGCCGAAGTTCTCCACCACGACGTACTCCAGTTCGTCGTGCAGGAACTCTTCCGTCGCCTTCTCGTATTCGGCGTCCGACACTTCCACAAAGTCAGCCAGCACGCCCAGCGGCTTCAGGTCCTGCGCACGGCCGCGCTCCACGGCAGTGAAGAGACTCTTCACCGATTCTGTGGTGTAGGCGCGGTGCGAGAGAACCTCTTCGAGCGAATCCTTGCGGGCCTTCAGACGCGACGTCTCCGCCCGCAGTTGCTCCAACTGCTTGCGCGTTTCGCTCGCCCGGGTGCGATGGACGGAGAGCTCCTCGTCGACGCCCTTGCGCCGCTCAGCGATGGACTCCAATTGCAGTTGCCGCGCGGCGAGCTTCTCGCTCACCTCCGCCCGCTGCTTGTCCACGCGCTCCAGGTCCGCTTGTGCAGTGTCCTCTTCCTTTTTCGCGCGCGCGGTGTCGCGCTCCACGCTGGCCAGATACGTTTCGATCTGGGCCAATTGGTTTTTGAGCGTCGACGCCTCGCCCAACAGGCGCAACACCTGCTGACGAGCCGCCTCGACACCGCGCTCGCGCTCGCGAAGACGCCCCTGAAGCACCTCGCGTTCTTCATTCTTTGCGGTCAGCCGACGGCGCGCCTCGTCCGCGTGCTGCTCCAACTCGCCGAGCCGCGCCGCATGCCCCTCCAACTCCTGCGCGTACAACTCGCGGCGGCGCTCCAACTCCTGGCCTTCGTTCTCGCCCTGCTCCAGTCGCTGCTCGATCGACTGCACCTGCCGGGCCTGCGACTCCAGCCGTCCGCGCGTCCGCTCCACGTCCACGCGCAACTCGGCCAGCTTTCGCCGCTCTTCCGTCAGCGTCGCCTCGCTCTGGAAGCAAGCCTCCTGCAGCGCCGACTGCTCTTTCTCTTTCTCGGCTACCTCCGCGGAAAGCGTCTGGAACTCGGTATTGGCGAGGTTCAGCTCAATGGCCGTCTTCGCCGCCTCCCGTTCCAGCATTCGGAAACGGCCGGCTAGAGCCATTTTCAATTGGCCAACCAATTCCGTCTTCAACTCTTCGTAGCGCTTGGCTTTCGCCGCCTGGCGCTTGAGCGAATTGACCTGGCGCGAAACCTCTTCGAGGATGTCAAACACGCGCGACAGGTTCTGTTTCGCGCCTTCGAGCTTCGCCTCCGCCAGCCGGCGCTTTGTTTTGAACCGAGTGATGCCGGCTGCTTCCTCGATCACGGCCCGCCGGTCGCCCGGTTTCGAGCTGAGAATCTGCCCGATGCGTCCCTGCTCAATGATGGCGTAGGACTCAGGGCCAAGACCCGTTCCCATGAACAGGTCCTGGATATCCCGGAGGCGCGCCAGTTTTCCGTTGATCAGGTATTCGCTCTCGCCCGACCGGAACAGCCGGCGCGTGATGGTGATCTCCCGAGGCTTACTCTCTACTGCTGTGTGTCCATTCGCGTGCCCGTTGGTATGGCCGTTCGCGCGGCCATTCGCATGCCCGTTTGCGTGGCCGTTGGCATGACCGTTGGCCTGGTGCCCGTTCGCATGCCCGTTGGCATCGCCGTTTGCGTGGCCGTTCGCCTTCACGGCCTCCACTAGCGGCAGCTCTTCGTGCGCCTCGGGATCCACCAGCGTCATCGTGACCTGCGCCAGCCCGAGCGGTTTGCGATCCCGCGTGCCGGCGAAGATCACGTCTTCCATCCGGGCTCCGCGCAGGCTCTTGGCGGACTGTTCGCCCAGGACCCAGCTGATGGCGTCGCTCAGGTTCGACTTGCCGCACCCGTTTGGCCCGACCACGGCCGCAATGCCCTGGCCATGAAATCGCATCTCCGTCCGATCGCAGAACGATTTAAAGCCCTGGATCTCGACGCGCTTCAGTTTGAGCAATGGGTCACCCCTTCACAGACACTTCGATTGGACTTTCGGGCGCCGCGCCGTTTCTTAGGACGAGTTCGGCGAGGACACCCGCTCGGGGGATTGCCCCTATAGTAAACGCGTCAGGCGGGAAAGTAAAGCAGGAAGACTACGAAAAGATGGTGTGCTGGAACAGATACCACTACATGTTGTGGTCAAGGTCTTTGCTGCTCGCTTGGCCGCAGGAAGGTGTAGCGCTGGTGATACTTCTCTTTCGCCTCCTCTTCTCCTGTAGTTGCAATCAGTTCGAAGCCAAATAACCCAAAAAGGGTGTTGCAATTCAGCATCGTAGCACTTTACACTCGGGTGTGGCCAGAATGTGGCCAGTTTTTGGACTGAAAGTGGTTGACGGAGCGTGGAAGAGCAAAACGCCAATCCGACGGCGGCGGCAGTGGAGGCCCCTCGCGGCTTCTACCCGGGCCGTGTCGACGAGAAAGGGCGGTTGAAGCTCCCGGTGAAGTTCCAGGAGTACCTCGGAAGTCTCTCAGATAAAAGGCTTTTTGTTACGAGCCTGGGCGACAACATAGCTCGAATATATCCGAACTCGGTCTGGAAACAGAATGAAAAGTTCTTTGAGAGCTTTTTTGAAGATCCCGAACAGGCGGAGAGGATCTCGTTCTTTGCGAACGCTTACGGTTCAGACACGGAAATGGATGCGCAGGGCAGGGTACTGCTCTCGCCGGAACTGCGCCGCTACCTGAGTATGGAAGGCGCCGCGGTCCAGGTGAAGTATTACAAGGGACATCTGCAGGTGTACAGCCAGCCCTACTACGACCAGTACATGGCGTCGGCGGGCGGCAACCTTGTGGCGGACCTACGAGCTCTGCAGCGCAAGGGTTTGGTTGGGTGATGGTCGTGACGTATGTGGCACATCCCGGTTCTGCCGGAGCCGACGCTCGCCGGGCTCGGCGTGCGGCCCGAGGGCGAGTACATCGATGCCACGTGCGGGCTGGGCGGCCATACGGGTCTGATCGCCCAGCGGCTGTGGTCGGGCCATGTGACGTCGTGCGACCGCGATCGGGAATCGCTCGAGATCGCGCGCCGCAACACGGCCGAGTGGACCGAGCGGATTCGCTTCGTCGAAGCCTGTTTTTCGGAAGTGCTCCCGAAGCTGACAGCCATGGGGCTGCTGCCCGCGGACGGTCTTGTCGCCGATCTCGGCGTCAGCCGTTACCAGCTAACGGAGGCGGAGCGGGGCTTCTCGCTGATGAACGAGGGGCCACTCGATATGAGGATGGACCGGTCGAAGGGCGCGACGGCGGCCGAGATCGTGAACTTCTCTTCGGAACGAGAACTTGCCGATCTGATTTTTCAGCTTGGCGAGGAAAGGAGGTCGCGGAGGATAGCCAGAGCAATCGTACGCGCGCGGCCGATTCGCAGCACTCTCCATCTGGCGAGTGTGGTCGAGGAGGCCGTGCCGCGGACGGGCCGGCTGCACCCCGCGACACAGACGTTCATGGCGCTGAGGCTTGCCGTGAACGACGAGCAGGAGGAGTTGGACGAGTTGCTTCGCTCCCTGCCGGCACTGGTAAAGCCGGGCGGACGCGCAGCGATCATCTCGTTCATGTCGCTCGAGGACCGGAAGGTGAAGCAAGCGTTCCAAGCGCTGGCTCGCGAGGGACGCGCGAAGGTGCTGACCAAGCACGTGGTGGTTCCGGACGAACAGGAAATTGAAGCGAACCCGGCTTCGCGGAGCGCGAAGCTGAGGGTGCTCGAACTGGTGGGTTAGCAGGAGTTGAGCGGGAGAGGGAATCGAATATGGCGAGTTTGGCGACTGTGTACGACCGGCTGATGACCATCGGCCGGCGAACGAAGGCGGAGGCGGACGCGATGCCGGTGGACGAGGACCAGTACATCCTGCGGGCCCTCCCCAACGAGGACGTGTTTCTGTTTGCCAAGCCCATCGACAACTCGCAGGTGGTGCGGCAGCATGACCCGGAGGCGCGGAGGACGGCTGTCCGATCCATCCTGGTGGCCTGTTCCGTGTCGATGTTTCTCATCCTTCTGCTGCTGCCCAACGCCTACGGGCTGCTGGCCGGCTACCAGATCGAGCGCCTGCGCGCTGAGAATGAAGCGCTGATGGCCAATTACAAGGCTCTCGAGATCGAGGAAGCGAAGCTCATCACACCCCAGCGGTTGGAGGAATTGGCCAAGATGCAGCAACTGGTAGACCCGGCGCCCGGCAGCGTGGTTTACCTGGAGCCTAAGGCGGAGGGCTCCGTGGCGATGAACGTTAAATAGAGTTCAAGTGCCGGCTCCCTGGCGGCCGGGCAGACGGGTTCGAGTTTTCGTGGGTCCACACGCGTACCGGCAAGCGCTCAAGCGTAGCGCTTGCCGCTTTTTTCTATTGCTCACGCTGGAAGGGTTTGTGCAGTGAGACAAGATCCTCAGACACAGGCGAATCGCCGGCTGATGACGGTCGCCGCCCTCTGTGCGACCTGGGCGGTGCTCATTCTGGGCCGGCTGTTCTACCTGCAGGTGATTTCGCACGGCGATTATGTGCGGGTGGCCCGACAGCAGCAGACGAAGGTGGAACCAATTCCCGCCAAGCGTGGCTCGCTGGCCGACCGCAACGGCGAAACCCTGGCTATGACCGTGCCTGCTGAATCCGTGTGCGTCAACCCGATGCGCATCCCCGACCGCCAGACGGCCGCCACGGTTTTTGCCCGGGTGCTTGGGCTCGACCGCGTTGCGTTGAGCGCGAAGCTGGAAGACGCCGCGAAACAGAAACGAGGCTTCCTGTGGATCTACCGGAAGGCGTCGCCGCAGCAGATCGCGAGCCTGAAAAGCCTCCCTTTCGATTGGATCGAATTCCGGCATGAGAACCTGCGCCAGTATCCGAACGGCTCACTGGCGGCGCACGTTCTGGGCAGCGTGGACCACCAGGAGAAGGGAAACGCGGGCATCGAGATGAGCCTAAACGCGGTTCTCGGCGGCAGCCCCGGCCTGCTTCGACTGCTAACGGACTCGCGGCAGAACGGCTATGGTTCGGAGGTCGTGTCGAAGCCGGAAGCCGGTTGGTCGATCAAGCTGTCGATCGATTCGCGCATCCAGTACGCCGCGGAGCACTACCTGGCTCAAGCGACGATTGAGAACCGCTGTCCCACCGGCAGCATTGTCGTCATGGATCCCTACACGGGCGACATTCTGGCCATGGCGAACTATCCCACTTTCGATCCGAATGAGCCGCCGGAATCCGAGCGAGAGTTGAAGGCGCGGCAGAACCTCTCCGTGTCCGCGCCCTACGAGCCGGGTTCGGTCTTCAAGGTGATCACGATGGCGGCGGCGCTCGAGGCCACTCGGCTGCGCCCGGACACATTAATGGATTGCGGCAATGGCCGCATCGTTCTTTTCAAACGCGTGATTCGCGACCATAAGCCCTACGGTGTGCTGAGTCTGGCAGACGTGCTGGCGAAGTCGAGTAACGTGGGGACGATTCGCGCCGGGCTCCAGGTGGGCGACGCCAAGATGCACGACTACGTCCGCCGCTTCGGTTTCGGCCAACGTACCGGCGTGCCGCTGCCGCACGAATCGCCCGGCCTGGTGTGGCCGCTCGAGCGTTGGCGCGCGACGTCGCTCGGCTCCGTGGCGATGGGTCACGAACTGATCACCACCAACCTGCAACTGGCGCGCGCCACTGCCGCCATCGCCAACGGCGGCATCCTGGTGCAACCGCGGCTGATCCAGTCGCGCGTCGCGCCGGATGGGCGCGAACTGGCGGAGCCGGCGCAGAAGGGCGTGCGCATCATCCAGGAGCGAACAGCGGGCACGCTGGCTTCCATGATGGAGGGAGTCGTTCGCCACGGCACCGGCAAGGCCGCGCAGCCGGTGGGGTATAGCGCCGCGGGCAAAACCGGCTCGGCGCAGATCTACGATCCGCAAACCAGGCGCTACACGCACGAATACAACGCGTCCTTCGCCGGTTTCGCACCGATGACGAACCCGCGGATTGTGGTAGTGGTCACGCTGAACGGTTCAAACAAGTTCGGTGGCCTGGTGGCGGCTCCTGTGTTCAAGCAGGTGGCCGCAGCCGCGCTTCGGGTGCTCGATGTCCGCAAGGACCTGCCGGACGTGCTGCCGGAGACGAAGGAGCCGTTGCTGGCGATGAACGACCTGCCGCCTGCTTTCGAGGACGAGAATGTCGCTCAGGAGGAGGCAGAACCAGCGCCCGTGCTGCAGGCCGCCGTCCTTGGCCCTGAACCCGCGCCACGCTTCCTGGCTGGTCCGAAGGTACCGGCCTTCGTGGGCAAGACGCTGCGGCGAGTCTTAGAAGAGTCGGCCTCCACGGGCATTCCCGTGGAATCGGTCGGACACGGGATTGCTCGCGCGCAGTCGCCGCCGCCGGGCGCCATCCTGCCTCCTGGTGAACGTGTGCGGATTCAGTTTGTGCGGTAGAAAACGATGACCGTGGCGGAACTGCTGGATGGTGCGGGTTTGACGGCTCCCTTGCCGGAGTCTCTCCGCAACGTCCCCGTGGAAGGCCTGGAATACGACTCGCGAAGGATTCGCCCTGGCTATCTGTTTTTCGCGTTTCCGGGAGCGAAGGTAGACGGCCGAGCGTTCGGCGCGAAAGCAGTGGAGAACGGCGCCATCGCGGTGATCAGCGAGTTACCCGCGCCGGAAGGATTCGGCGGCCCATGGCTCACTGTGGAGCATGGCCGGGCGGTGCTGGCGATTGCAGCCCGCCGCTTCTACAACCTGCCGGACCGCCGCCTGAAGCTGGTTGGTATCACGGGCACGAACGGCAAGACCACCACGTCGTACCTGATCGACTCGATCCTTCGCGCGGCCGGCGGCATCACGGGGCTGATTGGCACCATCGAGTATCAACTTGCAGGTGACCGCCGGCCGGCGGTCAATACGACGCCGGAAACCCTCGACCTCCTCCGCCTCTTCGCGGAGTTAGAGGACCGGGGTGGGACGCACGTGACGATGGAAGTTTCCTCGCACGCCCTGGCGCTGCGGCGCGTCTACGGACTTGAGTTTCACACCGCGATTTTCTCGAACCTGACGCGAGATCACCTAGACTTCCACCAGACGATGGCTTCGTATTTCGCCGCCAAACATCTGCTGTTCGAGGGAGCGGGCGCGCGTCCGCCGCTCTGGTCAGTGGTGAACTACGACGACGAATACGGGCGGAGAATACGGCCAGGCGACGGATCCCAGGTGCTGTCGTACGGCATCGATGCCGGCGTTGTACGCCCGCAGGGCTTGCACAGCGGCTTCGACGGCCTTCGCTTCCGCCTGGTGCATCCCGGCGGCTCGTTTGACGTTGCGTCTCCGCTGGTGGGCCGCATTAACGTGTACAACATCCTGGCCGCGTGCGCCGCGGGGCTGACCTTCGGGCTCTCGGGCGAGGTCATCGCCCGCGGAATTGCAGAGTGCCGTGCCGTGCCGGGGCGCTTCGAGCGCGTGGAACAGGGGCAGCCGTTTCTTGTGGTCGTCGACTACGCGCACACTGACGACGCCCTGCGCAACGTCCTCGCCGTGGCGAGGGCGCTGAACCCGCGGCGCCTGATTACCCTCTTCGGATGCGGCGGTGACCGCGACCGCGCGAAGAGGCCACTGATGGGTCAGGCGGCCGCCGAGGGGAGCGACTACGCCATCCTTACCTCGGACAACCCTCGCTCGGAAGATCCGCTGGCCATCATCAACGATGCGCTCGTGGGCCTGCGCCGGGCAGACACGCCGCACGCCGTCGAGCCGGACCGCGCGAAGGCAATCCGGTTGGCAATCGAAGAGGCGGGGACGGGCGATATTGTCATTCTGGCGGGCAAGGGCCACGAGACGTATCAGGAAGTCGCCGGCGTCAAGCATCCTTTCGACGACCGGGAGGTAGCACGGCGCGTGCTGGCGGAACTGGGGTATCCGTTGTGAGACTTTCGCTGCGGGACATTGCTGCAGCCGCCCGTGCGCGGGGTACGACTGCCGACGGGCTGGCATCGGGGTACAGCTCAGATACACGAACCTTGCAGCCGGGCGATGTGTTTTTTGCGCTCAAAGGGCCGAACCACGACGGTAACCAGTACATTTCTGCTGCATTCGAAAAGGGCGCTCTTGCCGCGGTGGCGGAGATGGAGGGCGTCGGGGTCTTGAGCGTTCCCGACGCCCTCTCCGCTTTGCAGGACGTGGCTGCGTTCGCACGCCTGCGTTGGGGTGGGCGCGTGGTCGCGATTACCGGCAGCGCCGGTAAGACCACCACCAAGGACATCGTGGCGCAGATGCTCGCGTCTGTCATGCCCACCGGCAAGACGATGGGCAACTACAACAATCACGTCGGCGTGCCGCTGTCGATCCTGGGCATCCCCGACGATGCCAGCGTAGCGGTCATCGAAATTGGCATGAACCACGCTGGGGAGATCCGCGACCTGGCGAAGATTGCCCGCCATGACATTGCAGTAGTGACGAACGTCGGATATGCGCACGCGGAGAACTTCGAGGACGGGATCGAGGGTATTGGGCGGGCGAAGCGCGAACTGGTGGAGGCGCTGCCTCCGGACGGCGTAGCCGTTCTCAATGCCGACGATCCCCGCGTTGCCGGCTTTGCCGCCATTCATCCGGGGCGCACCCTCACCTTCGGCCTCCGCGACGGCGCCGATTATCGCGCGACCGGCCTCACGGAGACCGAAGCGGGCGTTCGTTTCCAGGCGTGCGGCGTGGAGTTCGCGAGCCCTCTGGTAGGCGTGCACAACGTGCGGAATGTGCTGGCCGGGCTGGCCGTCGCGGGACTGTTCGGCGTTCCGCCGGAAGCGTTGCGGGATGTGGTGGCCGCTCTTGCTCCCGGCAAGATGCGCGGCGAGCGCTTCGTCCACAACGGAATTACGATTTATAACGATTGCTACAATGCGAACCCGGAGGCGATGCGTGCGATGCTCGACGTCCTTCGGGGAACGCCCGCCCGCCGGCACATTGCCGTGTTGGGCGAGATGCTCGAACTCGGTCGCCTGGCCGAGAACCTGCACCGCGAGGTAGGCAGTTACGCCGCGCGTGTGGGCATACCCGTGCTTGTTGGGATACGCGGCGCTGCCCGTTATACGGTGGACGCAGCCATCCGTGAAGGTGTAGAGGCGGACGCCGCGTACTTTTTTGACGAGCCGGAGCCGGCCGGGGACAAACTGAAGGAGATCGCGCGCGCGGGCGATGCGATCCTGTTTAAGGGCTCTCGTGGGACGCGCGTGGAACGGGCCATGGAAAGGTTCCTGGGGTAACGCGCGATGCTGTACTGGCTTCTCTACGAGTATCTCCAACCGATGTTCAGCCCGCTGCGGCTGTTCGGCTACGTGACGTTTCGAGTGGCCTTCGCCAGCCTGACGGCGTTGTTTCTGTGTGTTGCGCTGGGGCCGTGGCTGATTCGCCGCCTGCGCGAGTTTCAGATCGGGCAGCACATTCGGGAAGAGGGGCCGCGATCCCATCAGAAGAAGGCCGGCACGCCGACCATGGGCGGGGTGCTGATCATCATTTCGGTGATTGTACCCACACTGCTTTGGACCAACCTGCGCAACCCGTATGTGTGGGTGGCGCTGCTGGGCCTGGTTTCGTTCGGGGCCATCGGCTTCTACGACGACGTGACCAAGGTACGGAAGATGCGCAACCTGGGGCTGACGGCGCGGAAGAAGTTCGGCCTGCAAGTGCTGGCAGCGCTGCTGATCGGGTTCATCCTCCTCGGGCTTCATGCCACCGGTGCGTATTCAACCAACATGAATGTGCCCTTCTTCAAGGAGTGGAAGCCGGACCTGCTGGTGAACGCCTGGCTGCAATCGGCCTGGACGTATCCCGCGGCCTTCATCTTTTTCTATGGCTTTCTGGTTTTCATCCTGGTGGGAACGGCCAACGCCGTGAACCTGACTGACGGGCTGGATGGCCTGGCAATTGGACTGATGATCATCTCTTCGGGGGCGATGACCATCCTCTGCTATACCAGCGGCCACCGCGAGTTTGCCACCTATCTGGACCTAGCGCGTCTTCCGGGCGCCAGTGAGCTTACGATCTTCTGCGGCGCCCTCACCGGCGCGTCGATCGGCTTTCTCTGGTGGAACGCGCATCCGGCGCAGGTGTTCATGGGAGATGTCGGTTCGTTGTCGCTTGGCGGGGCGCTGGGCACCGTGTCGGTGCTGATCAAGCAGGAACTGCTCTTGCCGTTCATCGCCGGCGTGTTTCTGCTCGAGGCGTTGTCGGTGATTCTGCAGGTGGGCAGTTTCAAGCTACGCGGCAAGCGCATCTTCAAGATGGCGCCGCTGCACCACCACTTCGAAGCGCTGGGGTGGCCGGAGGCGACGGTGATTACGCGCTTCTGGATTGCGGGCCTGGTGCTGGCCCTGTTCGCCCTGACAACGCTGAAGCTGAGGTGACCGGGGATGCACGCGGTGGATGGCGCCAAAGTACTGGTGGTGGGAATGGCGAAAAGCGGCATGGCAGCAGCAGAACTGCTGCGGTCGCGGGGGGCGGACGTCCTGACGACGGATGCGAAGCCAATGGAAGGCCAGCCGTTCCCGTTTCAACGCCAGTCGCCGGAGGTATTCGAGGGGAGAGACCTGATTGTTGTTTCGCCGGGAGTGCCCGCGGATCTCCCGGAACTCGAAGCGGCACGCCGCCGCGGAGTACGCGTCATTGGTGAAGTGGAACTGGCGGGTTACTTCCTGAAGGGACCGATTATCGGCATCACCGGCAGCAACGGCAAGACGACGACGACGGCGCTTACGGGCCATGTGTTGAAGGACTGTGGCGTGGCATGCCAGGTCGGCGGAAACATCGGCGTGCCGCCGACGGCTATGGTTTCGACTTCGCGCGAGGGTCAGTGGAACGTGCTCGAGCTGTCGAGCTTTCAGTTGGAGACAGTGTTCGAGTTTCGCGCTCACGTCGCGGTGGCTCTCAACGTCACACCGAACCACCTGAACCGGCATCGTACGTTCGAGAACTACGCCGCCGCCAAGTCTCGACTGTTCTTGAACCAGCGCCAGGGCGACTTCCGCGTGCTGAACCGGGACAACGAAACGACGCGCTCCTACGAGTCCATCGGACAGGGAGGCACGGTCTGGTTCGGGAAATCGCCGGAGTGTCAGGTTCGCTTCGATGGCGCTCAAGTCATCGTGGACGGCCGGCCGCTCCTCGCCGCGGATCAACTCCAGATCCGGGGCGGGCACAACGTTGAGAACGCGATGGCCGCCGTCGCCGCTGCCCGGCTGGCTGGGGCGCCGCTTGACGGCATCGCCGCTGCTCTCGCCACCTTCAAGGCGGTGGAACACCGCCTGGAGTACGTGGCGACGATCCGGGGCGTCTCCTTCTACAACGATTCAAAGGCTACCAGTGTGGACGCCGCCGAGAAAGCGGTGGCGACCTTTGCGGGTGGGCTGTGGCTGATTCTGGGCGGGCAGGACAAGGGCGCGCCCTACACGCCCCTACGGGCTGCGCTGCAGCAGAAGGCGCGCGGCGTCCTTCTCATCGGCGAAGCGACGGCGAAGATTGCGAACGACCTGGCCGGCGCGGCGCCGCTGTACGAAGCCGGTACGCTCGATGCGGCGGTACGAGTGGCGTTCGACAAAGCGAACCCGGGCGACACGGTGCTGCTTGCGCCGGCGTGCGCCAGTTTTGACCAGTTCGCCAGCTACGAGCAGCGCGGGCAGGTCTTTAAGTCCTTAGTTAGGGCCCTGGAGAATTAGCATGGCGAAGTTCAAGCCGGATTGGATTCTCTTTCTCACCGTGGTTGCCATGGTCGCGTTCGGCCTGGTGGTGGTGTACAGCGCATCCTCTGTAGTGGCGGAAGTGAAGTTCAAGCAGCCCAGCTACGTATTCATCGCGAAGCAGGTAGCATTCGCGGTTGTCGCCTTCTGCGCGATGCTCTGGATCAAGAGCAAAGATTACCGCGAGCTGTGCACACCTTCCTGGGCCTTCGCGGCCCTTGGCGTGGTGCTCATGCTGCTGCTGGCGGCGTACTTCGTCGATGGCCGCAACCACCGGTGGATCCGCTACGGCCACGCGCAACTGCAGCCCTCGGAGTTCGCCAAACCCGCACTGGCGCTCTTTCTCGCGCACTTCGTGACGCGGCGCGCCCGCGCCATCAATGACCGGCACACGCTCGCGCAGGCTGCTCTGGCGCTGCTCGTGCTGGCGTTTACGGTGGTGGTAGCCGACTTCGGCACGGCGGTGGTTCTGGTTGTGATGGCAACGGCGGTCTTCTTCGTTGCCGGCCTGCAGAAGCGCTACTTCTTAGTGGCCGGCCTGGCGGGCGTCGTGCTGGCGGGGTTCGCCATTGCCAGCAAGCCGTACCGGCTGAACCGCATCATCCAGTACTTCGATCCGGAATACAAGCTGATCGATGTGATCAACCCGGGCGGACATATACGGCGTTACGCTTCGAGCACTCTCTCGCCGCGCGATACCGCGTACCAGGGACTGCAATCGCGGATTGCGGTGAGCACCGGCGGCAGCCTGGGGCAGGGATTGATGCAAGGGAAGCAGAAGCTGATGTTCCTGCCGGAGGCACACACGGATTTCATCTACGCGGTGGTGGGGGAGGAACTGGGCTTTCTGGGTTGTTCGGCGCTGCTGGCGGGGTTCCTGGTCATCCTTTGGCGGGGGCTGCGTTTGTACCTGTATGCCGCGGATCCGTTTGGAAAGTACCTCGCGCTGGGCGTGACGGTCACGGTGGTGGTTCAGGCTCTCATCAACATCAGCGTCGTGCTCGATATGGGCCCCACGAAAGGGATTCCGCTGCCGATGATCAGCTACGGAGGCAGCTCTCTGCTGAGCACGCTCATCTCGCTCGGGCTGCTGATGAGCGTGAGCGAAAGGACGCCTGAACCGGTTCGATGAGCGTCTTCCTGATGGCCGGCGGCGGAACCGGCGGACACGTTGTGCCGGGGCTGGCAGTAGCCCGCGAACTGCGCGAGCGCGGCCATGAGGCGGTGTTCGTCGGGACGAAGAAGGGCTACGAGGCGAAGCTTGTGCCCGCGTCTGGATTTCCTATTGAGTGGATCGAAATTGGGGGCTTGAAGCGGGTTGGGCTGGCGCAGACGGTGAAGACGCTGTGGCAACTCCCGCTCAGCACGCTACGCGTTATCGGTCTGATGCGCGAAAGGCGGCCGGCTGGTGTCTTCAGTATGGGCGGATACGTGGCGGGTCCCGTGATGCTGGCCGCTCGCCTGCTGCGCGCGCCGGTGATTCTGATGGAACCCAACGCTATGCCGGGATTGACGAGCCGCCGCCTGGGGAAGTGGGTACACCGGGCGCTGTTGAGTTTCGAACAGGCGATACCGTATTTCCCGGCCGGCTCCACCGAGCTCACCGGGCTCCCTGTACGGCAGGAGTTCTTCGACCTTGCGGTGAAGGCACGCGGCGACGTCCTCAGCATTTTGATTACAGGCGGCAGCCGGGGCTCGCGGACGCTGAACCGGGCGACGCGGGACAGTTGGCGCCTTTTCGCCGCCGGACCGCACCGCGTGCGCCTGATCCATCAGACCGGCGCCGACGATTACGAGGAGATCCGGCGGGACTTCGCAGCGACAGGGCTTTCGGGTGAGGTGCACCCGTTCATTGTCGAGATGCCCGGCGCGTACGCGCAGGCGGACGTAATCGTGTCCCGGTCCGGGGCAGGCGCGGTGGCTGAGCTCGCTGCCGCGGGAAAACCGTCGATACTGGTCCCGTTCCCGTTCGCCGCCGACGACCACCAGTTCCATAATGCGACGGCGCTGGCCGATGCCGGCGCGGCACGGCTGGTGCGGGATCACGAAATGAATGGGCAGCGCCTTTTTGACGAAGTGATGGCGATGGCCGAGCCCGGTGTGTTGGAGCGCATGGGACACGCCGCGCGCCGGCTGGCGCGCCCGGGCGCGGCAAAACGTGCGGCGGATCTGCTCGAGAGCCTTTCCTTTCCGAACGAAGAGTGAAACAATTGGGGATTAAAATGTTTCTGCGCCCGCAGCCAGTCCACTTCACCGGAATCGGGGGGATCGGTATGTCCGGGCTAGCGGAGATTCTGCTTCGCTCGGGCTTTCGGGTGAGTGGCTCGGATCTCCAGCGAAACGCAAGTACGGAGCGGTTGGCAGCGATGGGGGCGAGGATCGAGCAGGGGCACCAGGCGGAGTACGTAGGCGATGCGGCGGTCCTGGTGGCGACCTCCGCGGTGAACGCGGCGAATCCGGAAGTGGGCGAGGCCCGCCGGCGCCGCATCCCGGTTGTCTCTCGCGGAGAGTTGCTCGCCGAACTGATGCGGCCGCAGTACGGGATCTGCGTAGCAGGCAGTCATGGCAAAACGACCACCACGTCGATGATCGCGTCGGTGCTGATCGAGGCCGGGCTGGATCCGACGGTGGTGGTGGGCGGGAAGCTCGATGCTCTCGGCGGTTCGAACGCGCGGCTGGGCGGCAGCGAGTACTTCGTCGCCGAGACCGATGAGAGCGACGGATCGTTCCTTCTGTTGCATCCGGTGATCGCGGTGATCACCAACATCGACCGGGAGCACGTCGATTACTACCCAACGATGGACGCGACGCGTGACGCTTTTCGACGCTTCTTGGCAAAGGTCCCGTTCTACGGCGCGATCGTCGCATGCGCGGACGATGACAACGTTCGAGAGATCCTCCCGCAGGCGCGGGGCCGTGTGATTACGTACGGGCGCTCGGCAGGGGCCCATTACCAGGTGACGGGGGATTCGTCACCATTCCGCATCGAGGGCGTGGGCACGTTCGAAGTCGGTGTTCCCGGCGCCCACAATGTGTTGAACGCGGCGGCCACGGTGGCCGTCGGCCTGGAACTGGGCGTGAAGACGGAAGTGATGCAGGCGGCGCTGGCGCGCTTTCGTGGCGCCGGTCGACGGTTCGAACGCAAAGGCGAAGCCGCGGGCGTTAGTGTGATCGACGACTACGGCCACCATCCGACGGAGATCGCAGCCACGCTCGAAGCCGCGCGCGGGGCGGGTTTCGCTCGTGTGCATGTTCTCTTTCAGCCACACCGCTACACGCGGACGCAAGCGCTGATGGAGGAGTTTGCGGGCTGCTTCGGGCGGGCGGACTCGGTCTACGTCCTGGATGTGTACGCGGCGTCGGAGCCGGCGATTCCTGGCGTGACAGGTGCGGCGCTGGCGGCGCGCATCCCGCACGCGCAGTACGCGGCATCGGTGCCTGAGGCGGTGAGCGCGCTGGTGGCGGGCGCCCGCGCCGGTGACGCGATCATTACCCAGGGCGCGGGCAGCGTGTGGCAAGCGGGAGAGCTGCTGCTCGAAGCGTTGTGGAGGCGCGGGTAGCGATGGCCCGGAAGACGCAACCACCCCCGAAACGCTTTGAAGGGCTGCGCAGCAAACTGAAGCTGGCCGGCGCCGTGATGGCCATCGTCGCCGGCGCGTTCGGCGGTCTCCTTGCGTTCTCCGCTTTCGAACAGTTCATGATCCGGGACCGGCGCTTCGCCATCGCGCAGCCGGTGGACTATGGCGAGGAGAGCCCGAACATCCGCGTCGACGGCCTGAAGCACGCGCCCCGGGAGCGTGTTCGCCGGGTCTTCTCGCGGGACATCGGCCGCAGCCTCTTCCTGTTCCCGGTGGCGGAGCGGCGGCGAAACCTGCTCGCAGTGGACTGGGTGAAGGACGCCTCGGTGCAGCGAGTCTGGCCGAATCGCGTGTTCGTGCAGGTGACGGAACGACAGCCGGTGGCCTTCGTTCCGATCGCGAGCACCGGAGACGGGGCGCAGAGGTTCGCTCTCATCGACGCCGACGCGGAGATTCTGAACCTCCCGGAGAAAGCGGTGTTTCAACTGCCGGTGCTGTTGGGCATCGAGCCTTCGCTGCCGGAGGCCCAACGCCGGGAACGACTGCGTCGCGTGATGCGCATGATTACCGAGATCGGCCCGCTCACCGAGAAGATCTCGGAAATCGATGCGACGAATCCCGACTCACTGCGGGTGACGATGGAAGTCGAGGGTCGCGCGGTGGTCCTCATCCTGGGGAACGAGCACTTTCTCATCCGCCTGAAGAACTTTCTGGATCACTTCAAGGAAGTACGGGAGCGGCGGCCCGACGCCACCACCTTCGACCTCCGGCTGGAGGACCGCATCACCGCCATTGACGCGAGCGAACGACACCAGAACAAAGGAGCGACCCTTGAGCAGTAAGTTCCGAGTGGCGGCGGGACTCGATCCCGGCAGCAGCAGCACGCGTTGTGTGGTCTGCGCTCTGGAGGACGTGCACATCCGCTTCCTCGGCGCCGGCGAAGCGCCTTCCCGAGGCTGGGCGAAGGGCCGCGTGGCGGACCAGGAGGCGATGGCGGAGGCGGTCCGTATCGCAGTGCGGGAGGCCGAGCGGAGCGCGGAGGTTTCGCTGGAGAGCGTGGTGGTGGGGATCGGCGGGGGCGGCGTGCAGGGTTTCGACGCCCGCGGGCTTTACGAATTCGGCCGGCCGCGCGCGATCCAGCAGGATGATCTGACATTCGCTATCGAGCAGGCTACTCGCGCGCGTCTCGAGGAGGACCGCCTGCTGCTTCAGGTCTTCCCGCAGGACTTCACCGTTGACGGCCGGGCCGGCTTTCGCAACCCAAAGGGCTTCACTTGCGGACGGCTGGAGGCGAACGTCCACCTTGTTACCGCAACGCAGCGGGATCATCAGGCCGTGGTCGCCGCCGTGCACAAAGCGCACTTGGCCGTGGAAGAGACGGTCTTCGAACCCATGGCGGCCGCTTATGCCGCGGTGTTGCCGGAGGAGCGCTCGCGCGGGGTGGCCGTCCTTGACATCGGCTTGCACTCGTCGGACATCGTGGTCTACGACGCGGACGCCCTGCTCCGAGCGGCCAGTATTCCGATTTCGGGCGACCATTTCACTCGCGACGTGGCGTGGGGACTCTGCGTCTCTTACGAGGACGCCACGCGGCTCAAGGAAGAGTACGGCTGCGCCATGCTCGGCCTGACCTCCGACAACGCGCTCATCGAGGTTCCTTCCGGCGAAGGCCGGGCTCCGCGGGAGGCGAAGCGCCGGCAGTTGAACGAGATCCTGGAAGCCCGCGCGGAGGAGTTGTTCTGGTACGTCAAGCAGGAGCTGATAAAGGCGCGGATGGAGCAGAACCTCATGGAGGGCATCGTGCTCGTCGGCGGCAGCGCCGTGCTCAACGGCTTGTGCGATATGGCTGAGCGTGTTCTGAACTGCCCGGCGCGCAACGGCCTGCCCAGCGGCGTCGAGGATTGGCCGGAGCAGCTGATGTCTCCCGCCTGGACGACGGCCGCGGGCCTGGCCATGTACTCAGGCCGTCTTAAGCTCTATCAGGGGATCAACAGGCCGCGCGGCAGCGGCTTGTGGAGTTGGTGGAACGGAAGCTCGAAACAGAACGCGGCGGTGAGCCGCTGACGGGGTGAAGGAGATAGCATGGCGCTCGACGGGTTGAAATTCGAGATCCAGGAGGAGTTGCTCCGGGGTACGCGAATCAAAGTGATCGGCGTCGGCGGCGGCGGTTCGAACGCTGTTGGCCGCATGATGGCCGAGGGCCTTAGCGGCGTGGAGTTCCACGTCATGAACACCGACGCGCAGGCGCTTCACGCCTCGGCGGTTCCAAATAAGGTGCAGTTGGGGACGCGCCTGACCGCGGGTCTGGGGGCCGGGTCCGACCCGGAGACGGGGCGCCAGGCGGCACTGGAAGACACCGAGCGGATCATCGAGATTCTTGAAGGCTCGGATATGGTCTTCGTGACAGCGGGCCTCGGCGGCGGCACCGGTACGGGTGCGGCGCCGGTTGTCGCGTCTCTGGCCAAGGAACTGGGCGCGCTGACGGTGGCCGTGGTCACCAAGCCGTTCGGCTTCGAGGGCCCCAAACGGATGAAGCAGGCGGACCGAGGTCTGGCGGAACTAGCCGCAACGGTCGACACGGTCATCACGATTCCGAACGATCGCCTGCTCGAACTGGTGCCGAAGGGCACCAGCTTCTTCGAGGCGTTCCGCGTCGCGGACGACGTTCTCCGGCAGGCGGTGCAAGGCATTGCCGACATCATTACTACGCCTGGGATCATTAACCGCGACTTCTCCGACATCCGCGCCATTATGGTGGGCATGGGCTTCGCCATGATGGGGACGGCAACGGCTCGCGGTGAGAACGCGGCGATACAGGCAGCAAAGCAGGCCATCAGCTGCCCACTGCTGGAAGAGGGCGGCGTGAAGGGCGCGCGCGGAGTGCTGATCAATATCACCGGGTCCAGCCGACTCAGCATTCACGACGTGAACGAAGCCTGCACTTTGATTCGTTCCGCGACGAACAACGACGATGTGCAGATCAATTTCGGCGTGGTGATGAACGAGGCGATGAACGACGAGGTGAAGATCACCGTAATCGCCACTGGGTTTCAGCGCGATAATCTGCCCGAGGTGAAGCGGGTGGCGGCGTCCGCGACCGTAAGATCCAACGGCCGTGAGCCGAAGCCAGAGCCTCGGATTGAGCCTCGAATCGAACCCCGCGCCGAAGTCCGACTGGAGCGACCTGCGCCGGAACCGGCGGCTGCCCCGTTGGTGGTGGCGGTGATGGAAGACACGGCGCCGGAACCGGTGGCGGAAGTGCAGCCCGAAGCGGCTGCGCCGGAGATGCCGCGCCTCGACGACCTAGAAACGCCAGCGTTCCTGCGCCGTGAGAGGCGTCTGTTCCAATAGACCGCTGAAGCTTCAGGCGGTGACGATAACGGTGCGGTCCTAGTGGGCTGGACGGCACCGTTATTGCCGCAACAGCGGCAGGAGCGCGCGATCTAACTCAGCGTCGGTCCACTTCTCGCCTTTCACGCCTCGATGCAGGCTCCATTGCTCGACGTGCTCGACGGTCTTACGGGGCGCGAGCTTCACGAGGGGCCCCATCGTTTCGATCTCGAGCATCTCGGCGTTGGTGAAGGTCTGGTACGACGTGCCGAAGTCGGGGTGCCGCGCCGCCTCTACCGGCTTGTACCGCTTAAGGAACGCCTCGCCGCCCAGCAGATAGGCTCCCCACGTGTCGGGGTTCCAATGGCCAATCTTCTGGGGCGATTTTGCCGCCGGGTCCTGCTTAAGGACGATGTACTTCGAGGTGAACACCCATCGGGGGTCGCTCAAGTCGGTGTAGGGCCACATCACGAGGGGATTGGCGGGCGCGAGGTCCTTTGGATGCGTGCCGCGGGGCGGGAGACCGGTGACGCCGACGCCTCCGGGGGCCATCATGGTCAGCGCCCAGGCTGCAAACTCGAGCGGCATCGCTCCGCGGTTCGTCAGGCGGTGGATCACCTCCACCTTCCCACCCGTGGAGGCCATCTTTACGACAATCTGCTTCTCGACCCCGGTCAAGGGCTCGACCGGCTGAGTCGCTTCGAGGCCATCCGGGGTGACGCGGACCTGGACCGGGGCGTTATCGGGTGCGTAGGTGTACACGGGATCCTCGGGGCCGATCCAGATGCGATGGCCACCGCGGGCTACCCACTCCTTTTCGCCGCTCTTGCCCAAGGCGTCTTTGAACTCCGCGAAGAAGTTGCGGCCGCCGACGAAGGCGTAGCGCATGATGCGCGGCCCGATGTCGGAGGTGACGACCACCTCGACCTCGCCGTTGGTGACCCGATAACAGTTCGGCCACCCCTGGTAGGCGACCTTCTCCACCTTGACTGCTGCACTTAGAGACATAGCGAGAACCAAGCCGATCGCGATCTTCATTTCAGTAACTCGCGGGACCGCTGCTCGTCTGCGGCCGCACCGGCGCCATCGCCCAGCCTCGCTTTGGCGACGGCTCGATTGTGATAGGCGTTGGCGTACTTGGGATTGGCGGCAATCGCCGCTTCGAAGTCGGCCAGCGCCTTCTTGTATTCCTTCATCTGCAGATAGACGAAGCCGCGGCCGTTTCGGGCGAGGGCGTGGTCCGGCTTCACGGCGAGCGCCTCATCGAACTTGGCGAGCGCCTCGTCGCGCTTGCCGGCGGCGAGCAACTGGCGCGCTTCTGCCTGGAGGGCGCCGGCCGATTTGCCGGGTGCGGGGGGAACGACCTGCTTGGGGGCAGCGGGCTTGGGGGCCGGCGCTTCCACCTTGGGCGGCTCGGGCGCCACTTCAATGACGACGGGCTTGGCGGGCTCAGGCTGCGGTTCGGGCTGGGGCGGCGGCGGCGGGGGCTCGGGGGGCTTGGCGAGGGCGAGGATCTGCTGCTCGGCCTTGGCGAGGACGCTCTTCGCCTCCGGGTAGTCAGGCCGGAGTTGGAGGGCCTGGCGCAGATCGTCGGCAGCGTTCTGGAACTTGCCCATGAGGAAGTACGCGCTGCCTCGCGCGAGCCATGCTTCGGGCAGTTTGGGGTTGATCTTAATCGCCTCCGAACGGTCGGCCACTCCCTTTTCGTGATCGTTGAGGAGGTGATAGGAGCCGCCGCGCGCGATCCATGCTTCGGCGTTGCCGGGCTCGAGCTTCACGGCTTCGTTGCGGTCCTCCAGCGCCTTCTGATGCTGTCCCAACTCGGCGTAGACGGCTCCGCGCGCGAGCAGCAGGCGAGCGTCCTTGGGCGCGGCCTTGAGCGCGACGGTGAGGTCCTCGAGCGCGTTCCCCGGCTTGCCCAGCCGCTGGTAGGCCTGCCCGCGGAGTGCGTACACTTCGCCGGGCTCGGGCTTCAACTGAATGGCGCGGTCAAAGTTGGGGATCGCTTTGTCGAACTGGCCTAACTGACCGTAGGCGAAGCCGCGGTTGAGCCAGGCCTCGGCGAAGTCGGGTTTCAACTGGATGGCGCGATCGAAATCCTCGATGGCGTCGCGGTATTTGCCGAGGGTGGAGAGCGAATCGCCGCGGTTCTTCCAGGCCTCGGGATCGTCGAGACGCAGGCGGATGGCCCTGGCGAAGTCCTCGACGGCGGCCTCATGCTTGCCCATGGCGGCGCGGACGAGGCCGCGATAGTTGTAGGTCTGGCTGCGCTCGAGCTTGAGGGCGATGGCGCGGTCGAAGTCGGCCTGGGCCTCGCCGAGTTTATTCAACTGGTAGAAGGCCTCGCCGCGCCAACTCAGGGCCTCGGCGTCTTCGGGCTTGTACCAGAGCGCCTCGCTCAAGTCCTGGGCGGCGTCTTCGTATTTCTTGAGCGACAGGGCGAGCTTGCCGCGCTGCCGCCAGGCGGCGGCGTTCTTGGGATCGGCGGCGGCGGCTTCGGCGTAGAGGGCGAGGGCCTGCTCGGACTGACCGGCAGATTCGACCTTCAAGGCCTGCTGGTAGAGCCGCTCCGACTTTTTGGGATCGGGCTTAGGAGGCTTAGAGGGCTTCTGACCGGCGACGATGCCGGCCAGCAGAAGCAGTGCGGCAAGGACACGACAATTCGGCGCAAGCATGTTTCCAACATAGTATGATGCAGTCGAGACCTTCGTATGACGCCCCCGTCGCCAACGCGGCGGCTGCTGGTGGGACTCGGGGTGACGCTGGCTGCGGTCGCCGTCTTTTCCTTCTACGCGCTGCTTCAGATCCAGGGCCTTCGCCGACTGCAGAGCCAGACCGTCGATCGCAATCGCAAGGACTCGCTGCAGCTGGTTCGCATACAGAACAATTTGCACGCTCTGGCGCTTTCGATGCGGGACATGCTGGAGGGGAGCGAACCGTATCCGCTGGAAGCGTATCGTACGGAGTTTCAGCGGCTGCGCACCGATCTGGAAGACGCGCTGCGGCTGGAGGCGGACCTGGCGCCGGCCGAGCGAACGCCGGAGCAGCGCGAGAGCCTGCGGCGCTCGAATGCATCGTTCTGGACGAGTGTCGACGCGATGTTCGAGGCGGCGCGCGCGGGGCGAGAAGGCGAGGCACGGGGCCTGATCCGGAACCGGCTTCTGATGCAACAAGCCACGCTGACGACCACGATTGCGCGGCTGTTGGTAGCTAATAACGAGGCGGAGCAGCGGGCGGCGGCGGAGATCGGAGCGATCTACCGGGGGGTGGAGCGCAACATTTACTGGTTCCTGGCGGCGGCGCTGACGGCGATCGCGGTCACGAGCCTGGTGATTATCAGGGCCAACCGGCGAATCTTCGATCAGATGTCGTCGCTCTCGACGGAGAGGCAGACGCTAGCGCGCAAGCTGATCTCGGTGCAGGAGGACCTGTTCCGCTCCATGTCGCGGGAGCTGCACGACGAGTTCGGCCAGATCCTGACCGCTGTGGGAGCGATTTTGAGCCGGGCGGAGAAGAAGGGGCTGCCGGAAGATTCGCCGTTGCGGCGCGATTTGCGGGAGGTTCGGGAAGTGGCGCAGCAGACGCTCGAGAAGCTGCGCAGCGTTTCGCAGACGCTGCATCCGAACGTGCTCGACGACTTCGGCATGGAGAAGACACTGGAGTGGTACGTGGGGCAGTTCGAACGGCAGACGGGGCTGCGCGTGCGGTATGAGCGACAGGGCGATGCGCCTCCTGTACCGGACGAGATCGCGATCCACGTCTACCGCATCGTGCAGGAGTCGCTGAACAACGTCGCGCGCCACGCGGGGGTGAAGGAGGCAGCGGTGCGTGTCACCTTTGACGCCGGCGGGTTATCACTGGAAGTGGAGGATCATGGGAAGGGAATGCCGGAACGGCGACAGGGCGCGGCGGGCCTGGGACTGGTGGCGATGCGAGAACGGGCGGAGTTGATGGGGGGGCGTTTGCGGTTTGAGCGGCCGGCGGAAGGGGGCACGCGGGTTCGGCTGGAAGTGCCTTTGGGAAAAGTGTACGCATGACGAAGAACGACATTACGGTCCTGCTGGTGGACGATCACGCGCTGGTGCGGCGCGGCTTCCGCCGGATTTTGGAGGACGAGGCGGGCATTCACGTGGTGGGCGAAGCGGCGAATGGCCTGGAGGCCATCGACATGGCGCAGCGCTTTCGCCCGAAGGTGATCGTGATGGACATGTCGATGCCCGAGCTGGACGGCGTGCAGGCGACGATCGAGATCCTCAAGAAGGTGCCGGAGACGGGGATTCTGATCCTGAGCATGTACGGGGAGGAGGGCTATGTGCGCAACGCGTTCGAGGCGGGGGCGCGGGGCTACATTTTGAAGAATGCGATCGAGCTCGATCTGACGGTGGCGGTGCGCGAGGTGTCGGAGGGCAAGCAGCACCTGGGGCCGGGCGTGCAGCTGCCGTCGAAGAGCGCGATTGACGATAGCTACGAGCGCCTGACGAACCGGGAGAAGCAGGTGCTGCAGCTGATTGCGCAGGGGCATTCGAACAAGGAGATTGCGGCGCTGCTGGGCCTCAGTGTGAACACCGTGTCCGTTCACCGGGCGAACCTGATGGAGGCGCTGAACATTCACCGCACGGCGGAGCTGGTGCGATACGCGATGAACAAGGGGCTGGTGACGCCGCGATGAGCCTTACCCGCCGAAGCCTGCTCTTCGGCGCGCCCTCGCTTGCGGCGCAAACGACAGCGGGCTTCCGCTTCACGGACGTGACGCAGACGGCGGGCATCCGCTACCGGCACAACACGGGCGCATTCGGGAGCAAGTTTTTGCCCGAGACGCTCGGACCGGGGTGCGCGTTCCTGGACTACGACAACGACGGGTGGCAGGATCTACTGATCGTCAACGGGATGGACTGGCCGGGGCACAAGCGGATGCGGACGACGCTGAAGCTCTATAAGAACAACCGTAACGGCACGTTCAGCGACGTGACGCGCTCGGCGGGGTTGGACATCGAGATGTACGGGCTAGGCGTGGCGGTGGGCGACTACAACAACGACGGCTTTCCGGACCTGTTGCTGACGGCGATGGGCCAGAACCGACTGTTCCAGAACACGGGCAAAGGCACGTTCGTCGACGTGACGCAGAAGGCGGGACTCGGCGGGCGGGAAGGCTTCAGCAGTTCTGCCTTGTGGTTCGACTTCGACCGCGACGGGCACCTGGATCTCTTCGTAGCCAACTATGTTCGCTGGACGCCGGAGAGCGATGTTTTCTGTAGCCTAACCGGCAGAGAGAAGTCTTATTGCACGCCGGAGGCGTATCGCGGCTCGACGTGCTGGCTGTTCCGAAACCGGGGCGACGGCACGTTCGAGGACGTGACGGCGAAGGCGGGGCTGTTCGATTCGAGTTCGAAGTCGCTTGGGGTGACGATGTTGGACTACGACCAGGACGGGTGGCCGGACCTGTTCGTGGCGAACGACACGCAGCCGAACAAGCTGTACCGGAACCAGCGCGACGGGACGTTTGCGGAGGTAGCGCTGAAAGCGGGCGTGGCGTTCAGCGAAGACGGCAAGGCGCGGGCGGGGATGGGCGTGGATGCGGCCGACTACGACAACTCTGGCATCGAGAGCCTGGTGGTCACCAACTTCGACAACGAGATGCTGGGGCTGTACCGGGGCTCGCGGGGCGGGACGTTCAGCGACCAGGCCGCGCAGTCGGAGATCGGCAAGGCGACGCGGCGCAGCCTGGGGTTCGGCTGCTTCTTCTTCGATGCGGACCTGGACGGGCTGCTGGATCTGCTGGTGGTGAACGGGCACATTGACGAGACCGTGGCGCGGGTGCGTACGGATGTACAGTACGCGCAGCGCCCGCATTTGTTCTTGAACCAGGGGAAGGGGCGGTTCCGCGACGTGGCGGCGGAGATCGGTGGGGGCTTCGCCGCGCCGAAGGTGGGGCGCGGCGCGGCGTTCGGTGACTTCGACAACGACGGGGATCTGGACGTGTTGATTACGACGAACGGCGGGCCGGTCCACCTCTATCGGAACGATGTGGTCAGCGGCAACCGTTGGTTACGTTTCCGGCTCACGGGCACGAAGTCGAATCGGGATGCGATCGGCGCGTCGGTGAAGATTTTGGTGGATGGGGAGAGCCGATCGCGCACGATCAAGAGCGGATCGAGCTACCTTTCGCAGTCGGAGCTGCCGGTTACGTTCGGCCTGGGGAAGCGCGACCTGGTGGAGCGCGCGGTGATCACGTGGCCGAGCGGGCGCACGGAAGAGTTCAGGAACCTGCGCGCGGGGAAGCGCTACGAGATCGTCGAGGGCAAAGGCATCTCAGGCTAGGGCGCAAAGCATCGCGGCGAGTTTCGCGGGCGCGGACCAGTTCGGGCAGTGGCCGGTTTCGAGCGACAACACCGGATCGCACGGCATGGCGCCATGCATGGCGCGCTGCAAGGTGAGAGGAATGCACTGGTCGTTCAGGCACTCGATGTAGGCGCGAGGCACGCTGCCGAAGCGGTCTTCTGTGGTGGCGGCGCGGGCGAGGGAGGTGGCGGCGGGCTCGGGTGTCAGGAGGGGCAGGATGGCGTTGATGTCGCCGGGCGGGCAGTCGCTATAGAGCACAGGGGCGACGCGATCGGGCTTCAGGGAGAGAGAGCGGCGGTCTGGGGAGACGTCGATGAAGGGCGCGCCGCCCTTCCCCATGAGGTCCGTGACACTCTGCCCGTTCTTGGGGAGGAACGCGGCGAGATAGACGAGGCGCGCGATGCGCTCGGGTACGTGTTCGGCGAGGGCGGTGATGGTTATGCCGGCAAGGCTATGGCCGACAACGATCGCCGGCTGGAGGTGGGGAGCCATGGCGGAGGCGAGGTGGGCGACGTTCGCTGCGAGCGAGGTCTTGGGAAGCTCCGGGGCCAGGACGGTGTGGCCGGCGACGCGGAGCAGGGGTGTCACGCGATCCCATGACCAAGCGCCGTGCCAAGCGCCGTGAACGAGAACGAAGACAGCCATGAGCGAGGAGGTCTTGCGAAGTGTAGCACGCAGGCAGAAAAAAGAAAGCCGGCTTTGAGGCGCGGCTCTCTCCAGGTTGCGAGGAAGGAATGAGTTTAGTCTGCGGTTACCGGAATCGGGGCGTGCTTCAGGGTGCGGGGATGCTCGAAGGCTTGCGGCGCGGGCCGCTCCAACTCGCGGAGCTTCACGCCGGGCGCGCGCTCTTCCCACGGCACCTGATAGACGCGCATACATTCGGGGCAGCGATATTGGCCGTTAACGGGCCACATCGGGCTGGGGTGCATCAACTGGCACCACATCCGGTTCAGGCTGGACCAGGCGGTCTTCATCTCTTCCTCCCTGACTCCCGCCCGCCGAAGCGGGCAAATCGTTTGGCGCGTCCGCGGGCTTCCGAAAACGCGCTTATCGTTTCGATTTCGCGACACCGCGCCGCGATCTCTTCTGCCCCTTTAGATGTCCCTCCCCCAGGCCAAGTTTCAAACACGACGCAGCGGTTGCAATAGCGTTTTTGCTTTACGTTGTTTCATATTTGCCTATGAATTCGCGGAGGGGATGAACCGCGAACCACTACAATAGAGAGTTCATGCAGATCGAAATCCGGCCCGCTTCGGGCCTTGACGGTTCACTCCAACTCCCTGGAGACAAGTCGATTTCGCATCGCTACGCGATGCTGGCGGGCGCGGCAGAGGGGGAGTCGACGATTCGAAACTACTCGAGCGGGGCTGACTGCCACAGCACGCTCGCGTGTCTGCGAGCGCTGGGCGTGGAGGTCCACGTAGACGGCGCGGAGGTACGAATCGGGGGGAGAGGGTTGCGCGGGTGGAAGGAGCCGGGAGAGGCGCTGGACGCGGGTAACTCGGGCTCGACCATTCGTATGATGTCGGGGCTGCTGGCGGCGCAGCCGTTCCGCACCGTGATTGCGGGGGACGAGTCGCTTTCGCGTCGGCCGATGGGGCGGATTATGAAACCGCTTGCGGAGATGGGAGCGAAGATAGTGGCGCGGGACGGGCAGTTCCCGCCGTTGGAGATTAGTGGCGGGGCATTGCAGGCGATCGACTACACGCTGCCGATGGCGAGCGCGCAGGTGAAGACCTGTGTGCTGTTCGCGGGGCTGCAGGCAGAAGGGATAACGGTGGTACGCGAGAGCGTGCGCACGCGCGACCACTCGGAGATTGCGCTGCGCGAGTTCGGGGCAGAGGTCGATGTGCGGCCGGGCGTGATTTCGATTGAGGGCGGGCATGCGCTGCGCGGGCGGGAGTTGACGGTGCCGGGGGACCTTTCTTCAGCTGCGTTCTTCCTGGTGGGGGCGATGATCCGGCCGGAGTCGAACCTGATTGTGCGCGCCGTGGGGCTGAATCCGACGCGGTCGGCGCTGCTCGATTTCCTGGTGAGTGCGGGCGGCGAGGTGAAGGTGCTGGAGCTGCAGCAGCAGGGCGGAGAGCTGGTGGGCGACATTCTGGTGCGGAGTTCGAGGCCGCGGGGCGGGGTGATCGAGAAGGCGCTGACGGCGGCGCTGATCGACGAGATCCCGGTGCTGGCGGTGCTGGGGGCGATGTCGTCGGGCGGGTTGGTGGTGCGGGACGCGGGGGAGCTGCGGGTGAAGGAGACGGACCGCATTGCGACGGTGGCGGACAACTTTGCGCGGATGGGCGTGAAGGTGGATGTACGGCCGGATGGATTCGAGGTTCCGGGCAACCAGACGTTTCATGCGGCCGAGCTCGACTCGTTTGGTGATCACCGTATCGCCATGTCGGCGGCGATTGCGGCTCTGGCGGCGGATGGGCCCTGCGTGATTGGTGGGGCGGAAGCGGCGTCGGTGTCATATCCGGAGTTCTGGGATACACTGCGTCGAGTAACGGAGTGACACGATGGACGCCGAGCGGGCGACGGACCTCAACTTAGAGGGGCTGGTCCACGATTTGAACAACGTATTCGAGACGATCTCGGAGGCGGCGGACTTGCTTGCCGGCGATCCGAACTGGGCGCCGTTGTCGGCGACGGTGCACCGCAGCGTTGACCGGGGGCGGCGCATTCTGAGCAGCTACTTTGAGACGACGCGCGGGTCGCTGGAACTGGAGACGATCGTTGAGAGCGCAATCGCCTTCACGCTCGACTTTGTGGCCGCTATCAAGAAGCCGGCAATCGAATTCAAGCTGGACGTGGAACCGGGACTGCGGCTGGTTGGGAACGGGCCGGCGTGGGAGCGGGTGTTCATGAACCTGTTCCTGAACGCGTCGCAGATTGTGAAGAAGGGCTGCCGGGTGGAAGTGGCGGGGAGACGCACGGCAGAGGGCATCGAAGTGACGGTGGCGGACAACGGGCCGGGGATTCCGCCGGAGATTCTTCCGAAGATTTTCACGCCGAGGTTCTCCACGAAGTCGGACCGGACGGGTTTAGGGCTGCACATCGTGCGGTCCATTGTGGACCGGTATGGCGGAACGGTGACTGCCGCCAACCGCGAAGGGACGGCGGGCGCGGTGTTCCGCATCGAGCTTCCGGCAGCAGGGCAGGACGTTTCCGCCGCTACATCGTGAAGAGGGCGGCCATGGTTTCGATGCCGTCCCAGAGGTTGCGCAGGCGGATGTTTTCGTTGGGCCCGTGCTGGCTGTTGTCATGGTTGGCGATGGGGACGCCGACCATGGGCGCGTTGAACCCGTCTTCGATCACGTAGAGGGGAACGGAGCCGCCCAGCGTGGGCATCAGAATTGTCTCGCCGCGTGCGGCGCGTACGGCGGCGGCGATTTCCTTAGCGATGGGCGTGTCCATTGGGCTGCGCACGGCGCGGTAGCCGTGGTCGCGGCGGATGCGGAGGACGCGGGGGAAGGCGAGGCGGGTCTTCTCGTCGGGCTCGTTTTCGACGACGTGCCAGCCCTGACGGCGAATGTGTTCAATGACGCGGTTGACGGCGGCATCGGGGTCCATGCCTTTGACGAGGCGGATGTCGAGGCTGGCGGTGGCGGTGGCGGGGACGACGTTGCGGGCTTCGGGGCCGACGCCGGCGCTTTGCAGGCCGCGGACGTTGAGGGAGGGCTGATTGATGAGGTCGATCAGCTTGCGGCCTTCGCCCTCGGTCTCGCCGATGAGGAGTTCGCGGCGGAGTTCGTCGTCGTTGTCGGGGGCGGAGGCGAGGGCGGCGCGCTCCGATGGCGTGAGCGGGGCGATGCCGTCGTAGAAGCCCTCGACGGTGACCTTGCCGCTTGGGTCCTTCAAGGTGGCGAGCAGTTGCGCGAGGGCCATGGCGGGGTTCGGCGCCCAGTTGCCGTAGTGGCCGCTGTGGAGTTCTCGGCGTGGGCCGTAGACGGTGAGGTCGAAGGCGATGACGCCGCGGGCGCCGAAGTAGAGCTGCTGGCGGCGGGTCTGGTGGACGGGGCCATCGCAGATGAGCCAGACGTCGCCCTGGACGAGGTCCTTGTGTTTGGCGAGGATCTTCGCGAGCGAGTTGGAGCCGGCCTCCTCTTCGCCTTCGAAGACGAATTTAATGTTGGAAGTGGGGCGCTGGTTGGCGGCTTTGAGCGCGTCGAGGGCGGACATCATGGCGATGATGGTGCCCTTGTCGTCGGAGGTGGAGCGGGCGTAGAGGCGCCATTCGGGGTCGAAGGGCTTGCCGGCTTCGGGCCAGGAGATGTTGTTGGAGCCGCTGCGGAGGGTGGGGGTCCAGGGGTCGGAGGTCCAGTCCTTGGGGGTGACGGGCTGGCCGTCGTAGTGAGCATAGAAGAGGAGGGTGCGCTTGGCGCCGGGCACGAGGATTTCGCCGTAGACGACGGGCGGTGCGCCTTCCACTTCTAGCAGGCGGGTTTGGGCGCCACGGCGTTCGAGCATCCTGGTGAGGAGCGCGGCGTTGCGGCGGATGTTGGCGGTGTCGCGGGCGATGTTGGGGATGGCGAGGAGATCGGCGAACTCGCGCAGGATGGCGTGTTCGTTCGCGGCGCGCCATTTGCGGACGGCGTTGAGGTCGGCGGCGTTGGCCGCGATGGCGGCGAGGGCGAGGAGCGTGACCAGTCGGGACATTATCATCAATCGTATGCCGTATCGGTGCCATCGCACGTCCCGTGTGCCTGACGACGTTCTCTGGGAGGCCTCGCCACGCTCGCCGCGTTTCGTGGACATGGTGACCGGCGCGCCGGGGCTGTTCGACACGCGCGCCGCGGCGCTGTGGGACGACGAGGCGCTGTACGTTAAGTTCTGGGTGGAGGAGCCGTTTGTGGAAGCGCGGCAGACGGAGCGCGATTCGCTGGTGTTTCTGGAGAACGACGTCGAGGTGTTTATTGACGGCGGGGATTGCTACTACGAGTTTGAGATCAACGCGGCGGGCACGGTGTACGAGGTGTTCTTTATCTGGCATGATGCGTACGCGAAGTTCGACCATGTTGATTTCGACGTGAGGCGGCGAAGGGCGCTGACGTTCGGCGGCGACTATGACCGGACCGGCGCGCACTTCTGGCGGGGTACGCACCCGAGGGGGCTGCGGTGGGCGTTTCTGGATTGGGATTTTCCGGGGATGCGGTGGTCGGTGCGGGTGGATGGCACGTTGAACGACGCCAGCGACATCGATCGCGGTTGGACGGCGCAGGTAGTCTTTCCATGGTCAGGCATGAGGCCGCTGGCAAATGGGCGCTCGCTGCCTCCGCGCCCGGGCGACCGCTGGCGCATATTCTTCGGGCGCTTCCAGAAGCTGGTGTTGTCAGGGATCGAGGTACAGCCGCACCCGGCATGGGCGTGGAGCGCTCATGGGGTATACGACACGCATCAGCCGGAGAAGTGGACGGAAGTGGAGTTTGTCGCCGACGCGGTTTAGTTCAGAATTTCCGCCTGCGCGGGGAGGTGCAGTTCCTCGCGGGTCATCTTCGGTTCCGGATTTCGCAGAGAGTCGACGCGCCGCAACTCGCGCTTCTGTGCGCGCTGCTGCCGGTCCGGCTTCATCAGCGCTTCGATGTCGTCTGAGACCCACGCGCCGGCGCGGTCCGGTGCGGACTGCACGACAGCCCAGTACTGCGCCTGCTTCGCGTCGTAAGGAATGACGTTCAGGATGATGTAGGGCCTGGTTTGGCCGAAATTCCAGGCGCCGATGCGCCGAGCGCCGTTCTCTCGGAGTTCAAACCGGCCTTCGAAGTAGGTGACGCCGGGAGCGTTGGGCAGGCGGGTTTCGATACCGCGAAGGCGGAGGCTGCGGCCTTCGCCGTCTTCCCACGCACCGTACAGGAAGTCGACGCCAGGACCGGGCGGAGGCATGCGGCCGGCAGAGGCGAGAGCCAGAGCGGAGAGCAGCAGGCGCATGTTTATGACATCGGCGGTGCTGCACGGCGCCAACAGGGTAGAATCAAGCTGTCGGGGCGTAGCGCAGCCTGGTAGCGCGTCTGCCTTGGGCGCAGAAGGTCGCTGGTTCGAATCCGGCCGCCCCGACCACTCCCCTTACGCTTGCGAATCGAACTCGTGCCGGTACGGAATCGCGTGTTCGTTCAGGTAGCGCTTGACGTCGCCGTAGTTGCCGAAGCGCTGGATGAGCGTTTCCGGCCGGGCTGGTTCGCCTAGTTTCTCCGAGAAGAGGCGCTGCGACTCGGCATCAAGGTGCAGCAGGTAGGCGACGTCGCCCCCCATGCTGGAGGCGGCTTCGTCGCCGTAGTCGAAGAACTCAATGACGAGCGTGGCACCGTCGTCGGAGTAGTACGCCCAGGAGACGGACCCCTTGGGGCTGTCGGGAAAGCGGGCGCGGCCGGGTTGGGTCATGAAGGGGCTAGAGCCTCCACTGCTGATTATTGCCTCCCCACCAGTCCCATTGGATGATCTGGGCGCCGTTGTCGGCGGAGATGCCACTGACGTCGAGGACCTTGCCGCTGTGGCGGGCGACGAGGCGGTAGAAGCCGTCGCCGGTTGCTTCGGGGCGGAACTGCTGATTGGCGCCGCCCCAGTACTCCCATTGAATGATGCGGGCGCCGTTGGCGGTGGAGATGCCCTCGACATCGAGGCACTTGCCGCTGCTTTCGGCCATGATGCGGTAGAAGCCGGAGTCTACTGGGTCCAGACGGAAGCGCTGATTGCCGCCGCCCCAGTAGTCCCACTGAATGACAGGCGCGCCGTTGTCGAAGGAGATGGCGTAGACATCGAGCGCTTTGCCGGAATGGCGGGAGACGATGGGGGCGGGGCCGAGGCGCCACTGCTGGTTATTGCCTCCCCACCAGTCCCACTGATGGATGCGGGCGCCGTTGGCGGTGGAGATGGCCTCGACGTCGATGCACTTGTTGCTGTGCCGGGCGGACAGGCGGTAGTAGCCGCCGCCCAAGGGGTCGAGGCGGAACTTCTGGTTGTCGCCGCCCCACCACTGCCATTGATGGATCTGGGCGCCGTTGGCGGTGGAGATGGCTTCGACGTCGATAACGCGATTGCTGTGCTGCGCGATGAGGCGATAGTGGGAGGCTTCGACCCACTCGACGCGGAAGATCTGGTTCTGGCCACCCCAGTAGTCCCACTGGTGGGCGTGCGCGCCATTGCCGGTAGCGATGCCTTCGATGTCGAGGCAACGGCCGCTGTGCTTCGCGAAGACGGGGCCGCGGTACGGATAGAGACGGCGGATGCCCTCGATGTCGTCAGGGGTGAGGAAGCGGCGGGTGGCGTTGGCGTCGACGGTATCGAACATGACAGCGTCGGTGAAGTCCGAGTGCTGGAGACCGAGGATGTGGCCGAGTTCGTGGAGGGCGACCGTCTCGACATCGAATTGGCCGGCGACGGCGCCGATGCACCAGGTGTGCTCCTGGTTATCAAAGTGGACGGGGCGCGGCAGGGCGTTGCCGTAGAAGCCGAAGCCGGGCGGGTAGTCGGCGTGGGCGATGACGTTGCCGGTCATGTCGGTGTCGGGGCAATCGGCGACCGTCCATTCGATGAGGATGTCGGGGCTGTCGGCGCGGCTGACCTCCCGGAAGGCGATCTGCACGGCGGCAGACCAGGTGGCGAAGGCGCGGCGGACGGCCTGGAACTCTTCGCCGCCCGTGACGTCGTTGGTGCCGGAACCGAAGGCGTAGGTGAGGGTGTCGCGGTTCCATGCGCCGGCGATGGAGAACGCGGGGGCGACACCGGCGGCGGCGCCGGGGCCGATGTCGGGGATGGCACAGCGCGAGCGGGACATCATCTCGCGGGTGGGCGCATCGAAGACGCCGGTGACGGGAATGCGGTGCCGGGCCTGGTATTTGACGAGAGCGACGGAGGTCGCGTCGTCGAGGACGTTGGTGGCCGCGGCTTGAGGCCCTTGCGCCGGTTGAGCGCCGTTGGTCTGCAGATAGCCGAAGCGCTTGAGAAAGTCCTTGACGGCGACGAAGCCTTCCGCGGATTCCTGAATGCCGACCGTTTCCACGGACGACACGGTGGCGCTCTCTGGAGCCCTCTTTTTCATTTGTCTTCTCCTCCTCTCCGGTTCGGCGTGGTGAGCCGGAGGCTCTCGATGATTTGGTTGGCTACCCGTTCCGGGATCGAGTCGTCCGCGTGGACCACGACGGTAACGGGATGGGGGCTGTCGATACGGAGCGCTACGGTGTGGGTGTTACGGTCCGGGGAGCGGAAGAAGATGCGGCGCGCGGGGTGACCGTCCACTTGCAGCGCTTCTTCGCGGTATGCAGGTCGGCCGATGTGGGAGTCGAGGCGGCCCGAGAAGGGGCCCTGATCGATGTGAACGGAGATGCCGGGACCTTCGTAGTGGCCGCTGGCGGAATCGATGGGCTGGCCTGCGGTGCGAAAGAGGTGGGCCGGCAGGTCGAGCCCGACTTTGCCGACGGTAACGTGCACGGTTTCGTCTTCGGGCATAGCCGGCGACTCCTTTCCAGGTGTCATTTGGGAATGCGTGTTCTGTACGGCCGGAAGGGTCAAAACAGGGGTCAAAACAACGACGTGCGGTGTCAGATATAGTCGTGGCGATGGTGCGGTTATTTCTGATCTTTACATCTGTATTCGGAGCAGTATTGTTGGCGCAGGCGCCCGTGGTGCGGGGGCGCGTGGTGCACGCGGGGACGGGCGACGCGATCGCGAAGGCGGTGGTTCGGGCGACGACGAAGATCGGCGGCGAAGAGTATCACGCGATCGAGCGCACAGATGGGGACGGGCGATTTCAACTGCAGGGGATCGTTCCGGCGGATTACCTGATCGGGGCGGAGAAGGCGGGGTTTCTGCCGCGGCTGTTCGGGCCGGAGGAGCCAGGCGCACCGCCGCAGTACCTGGCGGTGAAGGCGGGCGACGTCCACGACATCGTGCTGCGGCTGCGGCCGATGACGGCGATTCGCGGGCGAGTGGTGGACGAGACGGGCGAGGGCGTCAACATGGCGCAACTGCAACTGCTGGCGCGCGGCTTTGAGCGCGGAAAGCCGGCGTGGCAGGTGGTGCGCGAGTTCGGTGCGGACGGCCAGGGACAGTTCCGCTTCGAAGGGTTGATGCCGGGGCGGTACGTGCTGGCGGCGATGGGGCTGCACGGGATGAAGGGTGGGCTGCCCAGCGACATTGATGTTTCGCTGAAGCCGGTGGAGCGGCAGTACGCGCCGGCCTTCTACGGGGGTGGGCGGGAGCCTTCGGAGGCGAAGCTGATGGAGGTGCGCGCGGGGCAGGTGCTGGAAGGGATCGAGCTGGCGCTGCTGCCGATGGAGACGGGGTCGATTGAGATGACGGTTTCCGGGCTTCCGTCGGAGAACTCGTATCCGAATCTGTCTGCGATGACGGAGTCCGAGTGGGTGTTGCAGCGGCGCAACATGACATGGGACGCGCAGAAGCGAGTGGCGCGGTTGTATGAGCCGGTGCTGCCGGGGCGGTACCACGTTGTAGGACACCTGGAGCATGAGGGGCGGGTGTATGCGGCGAACGCAGTGGTGGATGTCCCGGCGGGTGGGGTCGCACGGGCGGAACTGACGTTCGCCCCGGCGATTGACCTGGAGGGGCGAGTGCGGGTGGAAGGGCCGGGTGCGGAGAAGTTTCGGGACGTGAAGGTGACGTTGCTGCCGGGGAGCGTGCGGCAACCGATCGCGTCGGAGCTCGAAGCGCGGCCGGACAAGGAGGGGCGGTTCGTCATTCGAAACGTGCCGCCGGGGGTGTGGGACATCGGCGTGGAGCCGATTCCGGCGGGCGGGTATCTGAAGTCGATGACGCTGGGCGGCGCGGATGTGTTGACGAAGGACATGGTGATCGACGCCGCTTCCCGGGGGCCGCTGAACGTGGTGGTGAGTACGCGGGGAGGTGTGGTGAAGGGGTCAGTGGAGATGGAGGACAAGCGGACGGTGGCCACGGTTCTGCTGCTGCCGGAGGGCGAGTTTGCGCACGTGATCAGCTTTCATCAGGGTGCGGAGACGGAGCCGGGCGGCGGGTTCGAGATGCGCGGGGTGACTCCGGGGCGGTATCGGGTGTACGCGTTCAATCAAATTGCGCCGTGGGAGTGGCTGCAGGATGGCTTCCTCGACCAGTACCGCGAGATGGGCACGGCGGTAGAGATCGGCGAGGAGCAGACGGTGGAGGCGAACACGAAGCTGATCCGGAGGGGGCGGTGAGACTGTTGGCGTTGGCTGCAGCGTGCGCCGGTGCGTACGGGCAAGTGAGCGGGGTGATTGAGGGGACGATCACGGACTCGGTGACGAAGGCGGGCGTGCGGCGCGCGTTGGTGATGATCAACGGTTACCAGCCGGGGGTTCAGCCGGTGCAACTGATGACCGATGCGTCGGGGCACTTTGCGGCGAGGGGGCTGGCTGCGGGCGACTACACCGTGTCGGCGAATCACATGTCGTACCTGATGTTTCTGAACGAGGCGGTGAAGGTGAGTGTGTCAGCGGAGAAGACCCGGCACACGGTGAACCTTCAGATGACGCCGGGCGCGGTGATTCGCGGGCGCGTGATGACGGAGGACGGAGAGCCGTGTGAGGCGCAGGTGATGGCCGCGAAACCTAACTCGCTGCCGATGTACCTGGGCGGCGCTTCGACGGAGCCGGACGGCGAGTACACGATCAGCGGCCTGCTGCCGGGGCGCTATGTGGTGGCCGTGCGACCGCACTGCATGCCGTTCCAACCGGTGCCGCTGCAGCCGGTGAAGCAGCCGTTGCCGCGGCGCCGGGGAACAGGGTATGGCATCACGTTTTTCCCGGACAGCGCTTCGGCGGGGACGGCGGAGCCGGTCTTGGTGAGAGCAGCCTCGGTGCGCACCGATGTGGACTTCCGGCTGAAGGCTGCGGCCCTGGCGGACGTCGATGTGGCGGTTACGGGGGCGGAGCCAGGAAGGCCCGTGAATGTGTGGGTGAAGCCGGAAGACCAGACGGGGCCGTACGTTGACGCAAGCGCGGGCGTAAACGACGGGGTGGCGCAAATAGTCGGATTGAGGGCGGGCACCTATCGACTCTTTGCGGCGGAGATTGGCGATCCGATGACGTGCCGGGTCGGGTCGGCGCCGCTTGCAGTCCGGGAGGCGGGGCTCTTGCGGGCGGAGGTGCGGCTGGCGCCGACGCCGCCGGTACGGGTGCAGGTGCGGGACCTGGAGGGGAAGCCAATGAAGCTGGGGTACCGGCTGGACTCATTGAACGAGGCGCCGTCGCCGCCGCCGGCCGTGGATGGGGAGTTGATGCGATGCTTATCGCCGGGACCGTGGTCGGTGGAGCCGTTTGACATGGGGAAGGCGGTGGTATCTGTGCGCGTGGGGACGGAGACGTTTCGAGGGGCGGTGTTGCGGGTGCCAGAGGCGGTGCCGGATTTGATGGTGATTACGGTAGCGCAGGCGACCTCTCGCCTGCAGGTGAACGTGGATGCGGGTGAGCAGGCGGCGAAAGTGCTGGTTCTGCGGGAGAGTGAATACGGGCGGCGCGGAGTGTGGCACTGGCAGCCGCGGTCGTCGGCAAACGTGGTGCCGGCGGGGCGGTACCGGCTGCTGGCGGTGCCGGAGAATATGCCCACGATGCCAGGGCTGCTGGAGGCGCTGGCGGAGATGGGCGAAGTGGTGGAGTTGAAGGACGGCGAAGAGCGCGTCGTGAACTTAGCGTTTCTCAGCGCGGAGAAGATCCGCCTGGCGCTGGAGAAGTGATGGCGGGTCTGTAGACACGCAGCTCGGCGATGGCCGGAGCGGTGATGCCTTCGGCGATGAGTTCGAGTTTATGCTTGCCGTGGGGAAGGCCCTGGACAAGGGTGACGGCGTGCTCGCGCGCGAGGTCTTGGACGCGGGGGGACTCATAGAAGGCTGTGAACTGGGGGATGGCGCGCCAGTGGATGAGGTAGCCTTCGGGCATCGCCGATTTGGTGAGCTTGGCGCCGCGTTCGATGGCCCAGTCCTCGGGTTCGATCACCACGCGGCCTGACTTTGAGACGAACTTCGTTTTGTTGTCGCCTTCGCCGTCGGGGCCCGTCCTGGAGCCGACTATGCGGAAGCGGAAGGACGAGGCGTCTTCGTTCACGTCGAAGAGTTCGGCGCGCCAGTCTTCTTCGATGGGCGGCCTGTCGAAGGTGATGCGGTTGATGGCGGTCCAGTCGGCTCCCCAGGCGCGGGTGGGGCGGGTGTGGACCCAGGTGGCAGGCGGAGCGCCGTCGATGAGGACCTTCGCTTTGAGGCCGGCGAGGCCGGGGGCGGCGAGGAGGTCGACGCGGTTGCCTTCGAAGGCGAGTGTCAGGCGGTTCGCCTGCCAGCGGAGCTCGCCGTCCACGGGGTGCATGGTCATTACGTCCGCGCCGGGCTCCTCGCGCGGCTGGAAGTAGCGCTTGGCGAGTTCCGCCATCAGGAACTCGCCGTGGGCGTTCAGGTGGACGGCGTCGCGGAGGAGGTCCTTGGGGGCGAGATTGTTCTCCTTGAGGTATTCGCGCCAGGGCGTGTGCTGGTCGAGGAAGCCGCCGCCGTACTTCGCGGCCAGTTTGGGGAGGAAGTCGAAGTTGCGGCGATCATCGCCGGGGCGTTCGGTGGGGTGGTCGTTCTGAAGGAGGATTTCGGCGGAGGTGTTGGCGCGGATGCCGGCGATGATCTGTTCGTAGCGGGCATCGTCGCCATAGACGTGGAAGATGACGAGGTCGGGCTGCGCGGCGTAGATGTCCTGCGGGGTGGTGCGGATCAGGAACTGTGTGGAGTAGCCGCCGAGGGCGAGGTTGCGGGCGTCGATGTCAGCGTAGGGGAAGCGGCGGCGGAGGTCGTCGACGACGGGCCACCACCAGGCCTGCTTGGTGATGGATTGGCCATAGAAGACGATGCGGACACGCTTCCGGTGGTGCGGCGTGGAGGAGGCGAGGAGGCGCATGGTGCGCTCAATGCCGCGGCCGTAGGAGGACGTGTCGGCGGCGGGCTTGACGGCAGGGAAGGGGCCGGGAGCGGGGCCGACTTTGATGGGCAGGTTGGCGGTGGCGGCGGAGCCTTTGCCGTCGTGGACGGTGGCGAAGATACGGTAGTTGCCCGGTTTGCCGGGCATGCGAATTGTGACTTCCTTGCCGTGCTGGTGTATAACGGACCACGGGAGCGGGGCGACGGATTCTTCAAAGTCGCCGCCGACGCGCGGGTCGTCGGCCTTGTCCTCGCGGACGTCCCACGCGATGGTGAGCGGGTCGGCGTCGGGATCCCAGGTATCGAGAACGGTCCAAAGGTTCGCCCCGGCGGTCTGGCTGCCCGAGTAGATGGTGATCTTCATGGGGCCGATGCGGGGGGCGCGGTTGACGGGGGGCTTGCCAGTCCACAGCTCCTGCATGACGTCGACGGCTTCGGTGCGGCTGCCGTCGGTGAGGAGGAGGCCGTACCAGGTGTGGGTCTTCTCCATCTTCTGCCACCAGAGAAACGTATAACTGCCGAGGCATAAGGGACGGTTGGCGACGGCGTGCTCGTAGGCCTTGCGGTAGAAGGCGGCCTTTTCGGAGCTGGACTGTTCGATGGGGACGCGCCATTCGGTCTTGGGTACCTGCCAGTGGCCGATGGGGCCGAATTCGGTCACCACGTAGGGTTTCGTCCAGTTCTGCTTCGCGACGTCTTCGGGCATGGTGAGCATGTCCTTGTAGGCGTTGAGGCCGACGAAGTCGAGGGCGGGGGCGTGTTCGCGAAGCTCGGCGAGTTCGCCGCGGCGGTAGGCGTCGCCCATGGCGGTGGAGACGGGGTGGTCGGGGTCGACCTGTTTGACGAGTTGGACGAGCGTATTCAATTCGCGCCAGAGCGGGACGCGCTGTTCCGGAGTGGTGTGTATGGAGACTTCGTTGCCGACGCACCAGGCGAGGAGAGCGGGGTGGTCCTTGTACTTGAGGACGAGGTCGCGAACCTGGTCGCGTTGGCGTTCGACGGCGGAGGGGTCGGCGTAGTTGAAGTCGTGGCGGGGGGAGCCCATGGGGAGGTTGACGAGCATGGTGAGGCCTTGGCGGTGGGCTTCGTCGAGATTGCGTGGGTGGGAGCGGATGGAGTTGGCGCCGGCAGCAGCAAGGCGATCGAGGAACTGGTAGGCGACGGCGCCCTTGATGAAGTATGGCTTGCCATCGCGGCGGAGCTGCAGCCGGAGGTCTGTTTGACGATGGTGACTTTAGCGGCTGGGGCGAAGGTGGCGGTCAGGAGGGCGAGCGGCAGGAGACAGCGCACGTGGGGTAGTTATCCTTCCTCGATGGCCTTGAGGTGGCGATCCACGGAGAACTGTACCACTCGCTTGGCGCCGGTGAGAATTTCGCGGGTGGGGAATGCGCCGTAGATGCGATCGAAGGCGAAGGGCGCGACGGCGGCGGCGAGGCGGCGAACGGCGCGAGGGCCGAGGGGAATCCAGTTGGGGTAGCTGTACATGAAGCTGGTGGATTTGCGGTCGGCGTTGACCTGGATGATGTCGCCGGAGAGGAGAACGCCTTTGCCGGCGGCGCCGGCGGGCCAGTGGAGGAGCGAGCCGCCGGGGTAGTGACCGGCGCCGATGATGAGGGTGATGCCGTCGTGGAGGGGCAGGGTTTCACCCTGCCAGAAGCGGATGGCGGGGTCGGGCCGGCGAACCCACTCGCGGTCGTTCTCGTGGAGGAGGATGTGGGCGTCAAGGGCGGCCGCCCATTCGCTCATAGTCGTGTAGTAGTGGGGGTGGGAGATGGCGATGTAGCGGAGGGAGCCCCTGGATTGGATGAAGACGCGCGTGGCGGGGTCGAGGAGGGCGATGCAGTCCCACAGGATGTTACCGCCGGGGGTTTCGAGGAGCAGGGCGCGCTGGCCGATGGCGAAGGCGGGGTTGGTGCTTAGGGCGGTGAGGTCGGGTTCGAGGGGGAGGGCTTCGTTGGCCCTGGGCGTAGATGGCCTGCCGTGAGACGTCCGTGAGCTTTCGCCCGGTATTCGAGCCCAGGGTTCCCAGCCACAGGCTCAGGTTGTCGCCGAAGGATACGAGGAACGTGAACTGGCGGCCGTCCGGGAGGAACTGAGGGGCGTGCTGGGAGGCTCCCTGTTCTGACTGCGGGAGAACGAAAGCCGGCCTCCCCTCGCCGCCCGTATCTGGAATCTGAAAGATCGTGTTGCTGGAGCCGGTGAGAATGACGCCGTGACGGTTCCAGGTGCCGCCGGCGGTACGCAACTTCGAGAGGGTGATGGGCGGGCCCCCCTTCCACGGAGACCTTCTTCAGTCCTTCGGTACTGGAGAAAGCGATGAAACGCGAGTCCGGGGACCAGAACGGTGAAAACCCCCCTTCGGTTCCCGCCAGCGGCTGCGCATCCTTAACATTCAACGGGCGCAGCCAGAGGCGGCGGTTCGCACCCTGCGTGGCGCTGAAGACGAGGTAGCGTCCGTCGGGCGAAACGGCAACTCTGTCGGCCGGCATGAAGGAGCAATTCGGAGGAGCCGGCACCGTGAACCGGACAGTGCGCGCAGGCGGCGCCTCGGCAGTGGCGAACTGCCTCCAGACAAGGGTGATCGTGGTGAGCCCGAGGAGCGCGGCGATGGCCCAGGGAACGAGTGCGGCTGGGATGAGGCTTCTCCGGCGCGGGCTGCGGTTCGTTCGTCGCACTGGCGATCGCGATGCGCGCCTCGCCGATATCGCGGAGGCGAGTTTTGACGTCCCGGTCCAGACACCGGCGGAGGAGGGTGTGGAGGGCAGGCGGTGTGCCTGGGGGAAGTTTGGTGAAGTCGATGGGAGCGCGGAGGACGTCGGCGAGAGTGTGGGAGAACGTCTCACCCTGGAAGAGGCGGTGGCCGGTGAGCATCTCCCAGAGGACGACACCGTAACTCCAGATGTCGGAGCGGCGGTCGAGGGGCTTGCCGGCGGCCTGCTCCGGGGACATGTACGCAGCGGTGCCGAGAATGATGCCGGCCTGTGTGGCGCGGACAGTGAGCGTGGGGGAGTCGGCGGAGCCGCTCTCTTGCGCACTGCCGTCGGCCGGTTTCGCCAAGCCGATGTCGAGGACTTTGACCACGCCATCGTGCGTGAACTTGATGTTGGCGGCCTTCAGGTCGCGGTGGATGATGCCCTTCTCGTGGGCTGCCTCCAAGGCCTCGGCAACCTGGCGGGCGATGCCAAGAGCCTCTTCCAGCGGAATGGGACCGTGCTCCAGCCGTTCGGCCAGCGTCGGGCCGCGGACCAGCTCCATGACGATCGCGTTGTCTTCCAGGCCATGGACGATCGCAATGTTCGGGTGGTTAAGTTGGGCGAGTACGTGGGCCTCGCGCTGGAAGCGGGCGAGGTAGTCCGTGTCCGTCGCCAGAGCCTGCGGGAGGACCTTGATGGCAACCTCGCGGGCGAGCTTGGAGTCGCGGGCCCGGTAGACTTCGCCCATCCCGCCCACGCCGATGCGGCTGAGGATTTCGTAGGGGCCGATGCGGGCGCCAGGGGCGAGAGCCGGTTGGGGTAATGCGTTCACGAACCGCTGCTGGCATCAGCATAACAGGCGGTGCGCGCACCGAAATGATGATGATCGGAGACGTCCGGTCCACACTCACCATCGAGCTCAAAGCACCAGACCGGATCGGACTCGTTTCGCCCCCATCTCTAACTCGTTCATCATTTGTCGCGGCGACCCGCGCAGCCCCTGCAACACCTCCTGAACCACAGGTCCGCATGTGGCGAATTGCAGAAGTTCTTCCTCGGAGACGGTAAGGGAGGACTTGGCAGACAGGAGGTCAATCCAAAGGGAGGTGTCGACGAGAATCATCGGCGGCGACGCGGGCGGGCGGGGCGGTCCTCACGCCTTTCAGAAAGGTTGCCTTGCCAGAGACCGGAGCCGAAGAAGCGGAGGAGGCTTTTGCGAACGCGAATCACTTCTGCCAGTGCGGTGTTCACTGCGGCGGAGTAGGTTCGTGAGGCAAGAACCCGAACGGCCTCATTCAACAAGTCCTCATCGAGCACAAGACTTGGGCGCTTCAAGCGCGTAGCGTGGCACGGGGAGAAATGGATGCCGCGTCAGCGCGGCGGCGGTTGACGGTTCACCGGGCAGTGATGCTGACGCGAGATGCGCTGGCTGGGCTCGATTCAACGGGAGCTGAGTATTGCCTGGTCTGCTCGAGCACGGCGGGGCTGAACCAAGCGCCGGGGGGGATATCCTCCTAAGCGTAAACCCGGTACTTTCCAGGCTTGACCCCCTTGAATTGAAACAGCCCTTGCGAGTCGACAGTCGCCGTGCGATATAACTCGTACCGCTCGGGGTTGGGGGGATCGGGCGCGAGGACAACGGTAGCGCCTTCCGGTGGCGGTACATCGTCGCGGGCTGACTGGACGGTCCCAGAGACTTCCCCGCCGCGGGTATTGAGCATGAGCAGGACCGGGTTACCGCCGGCGGCTGCGAGATCGAGGAGGCTGTCATGGGAGACGGAGTCACCGACCTTCACGGACTCCAGATATGCCGAGCCTACGTCGCCACTCAATACAAATCGGTACGTGTCAGGGGGAAGCCGACCGGCATCGAACGAGCCGTCTTCATTCACCTCTACCGATGGAAGGTTAATCGCCGGGCCACTGGCGAGGAAGAAGTCAAGGCGAAGTTTGGCCAAGTCTACCTTATTGGGACCAATCTGGAGAATTCTCCAGCAACGCGTACGGGGGAGGGCACGAGCAAGTTCAGGTCCCTCAAATCGTCGGAGATATCAATCCTTTGGCGAAGCAGGATGAGCGGGCCTCGCTCGGTCATGGCGACGATGGCTACGAAGTATGCACCGGACGGAATGCGTTCGAAAGCGAATGAGCCGTCATGGCGACAAAAACCGCCGAAACCACGAATCAGGTCGAGACCAGTGGTTGAGTCGGCGGGTTGGAAAGCGATGCGCACAGGCGCCGGCGGTCTCCCATCCGCCCAATCTACTCGGCCGGCGACCCGGAAGGCTGGTTGCTTCACCATCTGAAGGAGGATATTCTCGTGGCGCTCACCCGCCGCGAGTGCCATCGGGACTGCCCCGCCGACCTGCGGGGATCCAGGGTAGTATGTGGCGACAAAGCGCTCCCAGCGCTTCCCGGCGAGGCTTGGCCTGTTTTCCTTTCCCGAGTCCGTGGGTTGGAATTCCGCTATTACGAGATAAGTTCCCGGGACCAGACCTGAGATCCGGAAGCGGCCTTCGTCATCGGTGTGAGCGCCGATCAAAGGGACTCCGAATGAGAGCAGCGTCTTCTTGCCGCGCACGTAGCCCCACTGCATTGCGCGCACGCGGACGGAGGGGATAGGGGCGCCATCACCATCAACGACGCGACCAGCAAGCACGTTCTGCGGGAGTATGGCGACGTCAAACGCGCGCGGCAGGCTATCTGCCGCCGTGAGCAGCAAGGTACGGCCGGCAGCGAATGGCCGGCGAGCGCCAAACTCCTGCGCCAGGAACGTGGAGTGCTCAACGCGGAGGCGGTACACACCGGGTGTGACCTTGTCGAAAGCAAAGCGGCCATCGACGCTGGAGGTCGTCGCATAAGTGCCCGTCTGTTCGGAACCGGCTGCAATCAACTCCACTTCAGCCCGGGCGACCGGGGCGCCAGTTACTGCATTCGTTACCCGGCCGGCGAGAGACGCCCATTGAGCCGCCTCGGTTTGTGCGAGTCCCGGAGGGACAGTCCACAGAAGCAGAACGAAAGCCGTTCGGAACATCGCGCCTCCTTTCCCGATCAGGATGACAGATGGTTAGTAGACAACGGCGCCCGCGCCTGGACCGAGACCAAGGGCGAGACGGCGGGCGGCGTGGCGGCGGTCTCGTCGCGGGCGCGCCGGAGGGGCGATGCCGGCGGGGAAGGTGACTCAGAGCGTGATGGCGATGGCTTGGCAGTAGGTTTGGGTGATGCGTAGGGGCAACGACTGCCGCGGGGAAGCGGCCATTTGCGGATGACGGCCGAGTGCGCGGGCGGATGCGGTTGAGGTTCGAGGAGTGGGGTCATGGCGGGGGCGAAATACTACGCTAGCGCCGCCATGTGAATCGGTGCAGAATGTTCGACATGCCGGTTGTCTTCTCAACGGAGGGGGTTATATCCTCACTCCAGGAAAACTACAATGAACTTCGGCCGGGCCGGTTCCCTCGCGCTCTCTGTCATTGCGGTCTGTTTACCTGCTTCCAGCGCGATCATATTCAACAGCTTCGGACCAGGGGATTCATACCTTTACTGCTGCGGTTGGGGCGTAGTCGGTACTGCGGAGTTAGCGTATCGCTTCTCTGTCCCGGCTCCCGGCTTCTCCTTCGACCGAGTCGTACTTGCGCTTGCACACGGCGCTGGCAGTAGCAGATCAGTAGGTCTGGCACTTGCAGTGGATGAGGGTGGGCAGCCGGGTATGGTGCTTGAGTCGTTCTTTCTTCCTGAGGCGCTACCTCTCTTCGACGGGACGCCAGTGCCGCCCGTCACTGCCGAGTCTACCCAACACCCGATCTTGCTCCCTCAGCATTACTGGTTCATCGTCATTCCGAACTCCTTTGGCTCGAATGTCGGGTGGCAGGGGCACGGTGATGGCTCATCGGTTTCCGATCGCCAGGCGGGGCGATCCTCACCTACCTCGCCCTGGCGAGTCAATAATGCTCCTGCGTGGAGCGGCGCATTCCGCGTCGAGGGGACGGAACTTCCGGAACCGGGAGGCGGGGCGCTCTTTGCCGCGCTTCTTTCCGGCATTGTTATTGCCTGCGCCGTCCGCCGTGCGCGCCGCACGCACTAGGTCATCAGAGGCACGGTATCAGTCCCATTCAAAGTCCGATCTCGATGACGTCGCAATAGCCCTGCGTGATGCGCAGGGGGTCGCGGCCGCAGGCTTGCCAGAGGAGTTCGGCGTTGAGGCCGCCGTGGGCGACGACGGCGGCGGGGAAGGGGCCGTTGCGGATGACGGCGAGGGCGCGGGCGGCGCGAGCGGCTACCTGGTCGCGGGTTTCGCCGCCGGGGGGTGTGACGGACCACCAGTCGGCGAGCTTGCGGGCGACGAGGTCGGGCCAGCGGGTTTCGATTTCGGTCCAGGGGAGGCCTTCCCAGTCGCCGTAAGCCATTTCGGCGAGGTCGTCGAGGATGCGGATGGGGGCGTTGATGAAGGCCGCGGTTTCGCGGGCGCGTTGGAGGGGGCTGGCGTAGACGATTTCGACCTTTAGGGAAGACAGGGCTTCGCGGGCGGCGTGGCGGCCGGCTTCGCTGAGCGGGGGATCGACGCGGCCGAGCATGACGCCTTTGAGGGCGGGCTCGCCGTGTCTTATGACGTACAGGCTGCGCATGAGAGGAGGACGAGGGCTGCCATTTCGACGACCTGGCCGGTGGCGCCCATGCAGTCGCCGGTGATGCCGCCGAGGCGGGTGTGGAACCAGGCGCGGGCGAGGACGATGATGGCGGCGGCGGCGCCCAGGAGGACGGCGGCGGCCATGGGTCCGCAGAGGGCGACGGCGACGGCGGCCTGCAGGGCGACGATGATGGCGACCGGCGTGGTGAGGGCGGACATGAACGCCGTGCCGATGCCTTCGCCGTAGGGGCGGGAAGCCCAACCGAGAATGACCATGGCCGCGCGGGAGAGGGTGAGGGCGGCGACGAGTTTGGGGGTGACGGGGGCGGGGAGCGCCTGTACGGCCTGCCAGCGGACGAGGATGCTGACGGCGATGGCGGCGGCGCCGTAGGTACCAACGCGGCTGTCCTCCATGATGGCGGCGATGCGTTCGGGGGTGCGGCCGGCGCGGACGCCGTCGGCGACGTCGCCGAAGCCATCTTCGTGGAGGGCGCCGGTGACGACGATCCAGGCGACGACGACGAGGAGGGAGGCGAAGGGGAGATGGGGGCGGAAGGCTTCGTAGAGCGCGGCGCCGAAGAGGCCGAGCCAGGCGCCTACGAGAGGAAAGAAGACGGCAGCCTGGCCCGGCGGGACGGTTTCGCCGCGGATGGGCAGGATGGTAAGGAACTGCAGCGCGCCGAGGAGGCGGCGCATTATTTCACGCGCATGGGGCAGCCGAAGGCCATCCAGTAGACGCGCTCGGCGACTTCGGCGACGCGCTGGTTGAGGCGGCCGACTTCGTCGCGGTAGCGGCGGGCGAGTTCGTTTTCAGGGACGATGCCGCAGCCGACTTCGTTGGTGACGAAGACGACGCCGGCGCGGGCGCCGGCAGCGGCGTTGACGAGGCGGTCGACTTCGTCGGCGAGGTCGAGTTTGCCGGCGAGCATGTGATTGCTGACCCAGAGGGTGAGGCAATCGATGACGAAGGCGTCGAAGTGTTTGCCGCGGCGTTCGAGGAGGCTGGCGACTTCGAAGGGTTCTTCGAGGGTGACGAAGCTGCGGTCGCGTTCAAGGCGATGGTTTTCGATGCGGGCGCGCATCTCGTCGTCACCGGCCTGGGCGGTGGCGACGAACGCCAGCCGCCTGCCATGCAATTGAGCGAGCGCGAGGGCGTAGCGGCTTTTGCCGCTGCGCGCGCCACCACCAACAAGAATCAGAGCCACAAGCTTCTCCGCCTCGAGCGCAGCAACCAGATAAAGAAGGGACCTCCGAGCAGGGCGGTGATCACGCCCACGGGAACCTCCGTGGGCGCCAGGATCACGCGGGACAGTGTATCGCAGAGGGCCAGGAATGCCGCGCCTAGTAAGAAAGAACAGGGTATCAGGAGACGATGGTCCGCGCCGAGCCGCATGCGCAGCGCGTGGGGGACGATCAAGCCGACGAAACCGATGGGGCCGGTGAGCGCGGTGACGGCGCCAGTGAGGAGCGAGCCGGCGAGGAAGCCGCCGCGCATGAGCTGCGTGACGTTGACGCCGCGGGAAGCGGCCCATTCTTCGCCGACCGAGAGCAAATTCCATTCGCCGGCTTTCCAGAAAATGAAGGCGAGCGGCGGAAATACCGCCACCGAGAGCCAGAACAGAGTCGAATATTCCACCGCTTCGATTGAACCCATGAGCCAACGGGTGATGGCGACCGATTGTGTGAAGCTGGCCACATTCTGCAGGAAAAGAATGACCGCCAGGCACACGCTATTCATCGTGACGCCAGACAACAGTAACGTAAAAGATGACATGCGGCGGCCCTCGGAAGCAACCGCGAGGACGGTGGCGAGGGCGATGGCGGAGCCGAGGAAGGCGGCGACCCAGATGGCGGGCAGGTGGGCGACGAGTTCGAGACCGAAGCAGATGGCGATGACGGCGCCGAGGGAGGCGCCGCTGGAGACGCCGAGCGTGTAGGGGGTGGCGAGGGCGTCGCGGAGGAGGGCCTGGAACAGGACGCCGGCGACGGCGAGGGCGCCGCCGGCGAGCATGGCGAGGAGGACGCGGGGGAGGCGTGCGGAGAAGAAGATGACGCTGTCGGTGGACTCGCGCGCGGTGAAGGCTTGGGCGAGATCGATGGTGGTGGAGCCGATGAGGGGAGCGCCGATGAGAACCGCCGCGAGCACGGCTGCGGAGAGTCCGACGGCGCGGGTGAGGGTGCTACGCGTGGCCCGTTTCACGACCATAGACAATCCAGGAGCGGCCATCGGGAGCGGCGAGGCGTTGTACGTCGACGGAGAAGACGTCGCGGATGCGGGCGGGGGTCAGGACGCCGGCGGGCGGCCCGTCGGCGGCGACGGCGCCGTTCGAGAGGAGCAGTACGCGGTCCGAGTAGGTAGCGGCGAGGTTGAGGTCGTGCGTGACGGCGATGATCAACCGGCCGGCGGCGGCGAGGCGGCGGAGGAGTTGATAGAGAGAGACCTGGTGGTGGAGATCGAGGAAGGTGGTGGGTTCGTCGAGGAGGAGGACCGGGGTGTCCTGGGCGAGGGCGCTGGCGAGGATGACGCGCTGGCGCTCGCCGCCGCTGAGGTCGCGGAAATCGCGGGTGCGGAAGGGGAGCGTATCGGTGAAGGCCATGGCGTTTTCGACGTGCGCGAGGTCTTCGGGGGATTCGAAGAGGCCATCGCAGTAAGGGGTGCGGCCCATGAGGACGACCTGTTCGGCGGTGAAGGGGAACTCCAGCCGCAGGGCCTGGGGGACGACGGCGACGCGGCGGGCGAAGGCGCGGCGAGGCCAGGCGCGGACCTCGCGGCTTTCGAACTGACAGGAGCCGGCGTAGCTCTCGCGCAGGCCGGCCATGACGTTCAGGAGTGTCGATTTCCCTGCCCCGTTGGGACCGGCGATGGCGACGAGGCCGGGCTGGTTGAAGGCGACGGAGACGGAGTGGAGAACGTCGCGGTCGCCGTAGCGCATGCCGGCTGCGGAAAGGACGTAGCCGAAGCTCAAAAGGCGCCCTCGGGGTGGAGCATGCGGGCGAAGGCCTCGGCGGCTTCGATGACGCGGGGGCCGGGGACGACGAAGATGTCGGCGGCGACGGCGTGGACGGCTTTGTGGCGAACGGCGGCGAGTTGTTTCTGGCGGGCCCAGAGGGAGACGACGATGCGCTTGTGTTCTTCGGTGACGCCGACGGTCTGAGCCATGTCGCCCATGTCGACGATGACGTCCGGGTTGCGGGCGAGGATTTCTTCGAGGGAGACGTTGGGGTAGGGGGCGATGGAGTCGCGGAAGATGTTTTGGCCGCCGGCGATTTCGATGACCTCGTTGAGGTAGGACGCCTTGCCGACAGCGAGGATGCCGTCGAGGGTGCCGGGATTGCGGCCGACGACAAACATGATTTTGCGCTTCGGGAGTTTGGCGGTGCGGGCGCGGAGGGTTTTGAGGCGGCGGTCGAGGGAAGAGGCGAGGGCGGCGGCCTCGGCGGAGCGGCCGGTGGCGGCGCCGATTTCGTGGAGGGATTCGAAGATGCCGGCGACGCTGTCGTGTTCGAGTTCGAGGGCGCGGACGCCGAGTTTTTCGAGGCGTTCGGCGAGGGGGACGGGGTTGTTGTGAAGGATGACGAGGTTCGGCTTGAGGGCGAGGATGGTTTCGAGGTCGGGGCGGAGGAAGGTGCCGACTTTGGGGAGTTTCTGAGCGGAGGGCGGGTGGTTACAGAAGGTGGAGACGCCGACGACGCGGTCGCCGAGGCCGAGGGCGAAGAGCATTTCGGTGACGCTGGGGGCGGTGGAGACGATGCGGGCGGGCGGCGGGGCGGCGAGGAGCGCGCCGGCGCAGGCCAGGGCGAGACAGAGGATGGGTTTCACGCGTGGTTCTCCCTCGGAACGCACAGCGAAATTGCAAGGGGTGCCGGTGTCCTGACTTGTGGCGCCCTGAATGCGCGCCGCCTTCCAGCGGAAGCCGTGGCGGGCGCGGGCGATGCAGCCACTTACAGTTGCGGGGCAGCGGCGGCTTTGAACCGCCTTCCCGGGGTATCCCCTGCCGCAGTGTTCAATTCAGACGGCTTCGAGTATATCACCCGTGGGGTTACGAAACGCCGGCGTGCTCGGCGAGTTCCACGGGAGCGGCGACGGCGCCGTTGCCGATTTCGAACAAGAGGCGCTTGCGGGTAGTCAGGAAGCCGTTCATCTCCTGCTCAGTGAGGAGCAGATCTTTCAAGGTCGTTTTGCTGAGAACGCCGTCGAGCAGATGCTGCATGGTGCCCCAGAGCTGGCGGAGCGAGCAGTCCGTGGAGTGGGTACACTCTTTCTCGAGTCCGGCGTGGCGTTCGCAGAAGTGGCTACTGAAGAAGTTACCTCCGAGCAGGTTCAGCACCTGGCTGACAGTGATCTGATCCGCGGGACGGGCCAAGGTATAGCCACCCGCCTGGCCCCGCACGCTCTGGACCATACCGCCGAGGCGGAGGAGCCGCATGAGCTTCGCGACGTTGGGGATAGAGAGGCCTTCGGCACGGCTAATTTCCGGAATGCTACGGCTTTCACCATCGCCACAGCGTGCCATGTGGAGGAGGCAACGCAAGCCGTATTCTTCCTGGGCACTCAACTTCATGCCTTAAATTGTACTCTTAATCTGGCGGACGAGATACAAGAACATTTGCAAATGTTCGCAACTCTTTTTCTGACAAGGTATGCAAGTAACTGTTGGGATGAGGTTTACATGCAGGTGGCGGGAAGGAGAGCGAGAAGGCTACACGCGCGCACCTACTCAGTTGGTACTATGCTACCGATAGTCTAGTGCCGCCCGGGAGCGGCAATTCTGCCCAAGCAGGCAGCTTTGGTATCGTAAGAAGACAAACTCCTGATGCCTTTCCAGATTCAACCACTGCGGGAATTTCTTGTAAGTCCTGCTTTGCCTAGCGCTTTGAGCCGGCTGGACGAGCTGGCCCACAATTTGATATGGACGTGGGACCACAACGTTCGCAGCCTCTTTCGCCGCTTGGACGCCGTTCTCTGGCGGGCATGCGTGCACAATCCAGTATTGATGCTGGGGCGGTTGCCGCAGGCGACGCTGGAGAAAGCGGCGGCGGACCCGCGGTTTGTGGCGCTGTACCGGCGGGCGTGTGAGCGGTTTGACGGGTACATGAACCAGAAGACGGATGCGGGCGGGAAGCTGGTGGCGTACTTCTCCATGGAGTACGGGTTGAACGAGAGCCTGTCGATTTATTCGGGCGGCCTTGGTGTGCTGTCGGGCGACCACTTGAAGGCCTCGAGCGATGCTGACATTCCGCTGGTGGGCGTAGGCCTGCTGTATCAGAAGGGCTATTTGCAGCAGCACCTGAATCCGGACGGGTGGCAGCAGGAGCGGTACCCGATCAACGATTTCTACACGTGGCCGGTGAAGCCGGTGAAGGATGCGGCGGGGAACGAGTTGAAGGTGATGGTGCGGCTGCCGGGCGGGCCGCTGCACATCAAGGTCTGGTTCATCGACGTGGGGCGGGTGAAGCTGTACCTGCTGGACACGAATATCGCGGAGAACGAGAGCCCGGAGTATCGCGACATCACCGATCAGTTATATGGCGGCGATATTCACACGCGGATTCGCCAGGAGATCGTGCTGGGGATCGGCGGTTTGCGGGCGCTGAAGGCGATGGGGTATCAGCCGACGGTGTTCCACATGAACGAAGGGCATTCGGCCTTTCTGGCGGTGGAGCGGATCCGGTGGCTGATGAAGGAGCAGAACCTATCGTTCGAGGAGGCGTACTCGGCGACGCGGCACAACAACGTGTTCACGACGCACACGTCGGTGCCGGCGGGGATCGACCTGTTCGACCCGGGTTTGGTGTACGACTATTTCCACGAGTATTGCCGCGAGGCGGGGATCACGTTCGAGCAGCTGTTGTCGCTGGGTCGGCGGAGCCCGAACGACGTGCACGAGCGGTTTTCGATGGCGATTCTGGCGATCAAGACGGCGTCGTACCGCAACGCGGTGAGCCGGCTGCACCGGTTCGTGTCGCAGGAGATGTGGCAGGATTTGTGGCCGACGCTGCCGGTGTGGGAGGTGCCCATTACGTCGGTAACGAACGGCGTGCACCTGCCGAGCTGGCTGAACGGGGACCTGGCGCTGTTGTATGACCAGTACCTGCAGCCGGACTGGCGGGAGCGGTACATGGAGAACGGCACGTGGGACCTGGTGCGCGACATACCGGCGGGCGAGTTGTGGGAGGCGCACAAGCGGCGGAAGCGGAAGCTGATCGCGTTTGTGCGGGAGCGGGTGCTGGCGTCGGCGATGGACCGGAAGGCGTCGGCGGCGGAGCTAAGGCGGTTGTCGGACGTGCTGGATCCGGACGCGTTCACGATCGGGTTTTCACGGCGCTTCGCGACGTACAAGCGGGCGACGCTGTTGTTCCGGGACGTGGCGCGGCTGAAGAAGCTGGTGAACAACCCGAAGATGCCGGTGCAGATCATCATTGCCGGCAAGGCGCACCCGAAGGACCATCCGGGGAAGACGTTGATTCGGGAGATCGTGCAGTTGTCGCGCGATCCGGAGTTGACGAAGCGGCTGGTGTTCCTGGAAGACTACGACATGCAGGTGGCGCGGGAGCTGGTACAGGCAGTGGATATCTGGTTGAACAACCCGCGGCGCGGCGAAGAGGCGTGTGGCACCAGCGGCATGAAGGCGGGTATCAACGGGGTGCTGAACTTGAGCATTCTGGACGGCTGGTTCGACGAGGCGTACGAGTATTCGGGCGGCTGGGCGATTGGCGACCGGGAGCCGTACAGCGAGGACCAGGACGAGATTCACGCGACGGCGATTCTGTCGCTGCTGGAGAACGAGATTGTTCCGATGTTCTATGAGAGCCGCGAAGAAGGCGTGCCCGTGGAGTGGATGGAGCGGGTGCGGCAGAGTTTGATGCGGCTGAGCCCGGCGTTCAATTCGCAGCGGATGATCGGCGAGTATATGAGCCAGCTGTACGAGCCGGCGCACATGGCTTACGTGGAGGTATCGAAGAAGGCGTTCGAGGCGGCGCGCGAGCGGACGTTGTGGCAATCGAATGTGAACCGGGTGTGGGACAACGTGCGGTTTGTGGATCTGGGGCCGGGGCCGGAGCGGGCGATCATCAGCGGGCGGCCGATTGCGATCCGGGCGGCGGTGGATTTGAGCGGGCTGGAGCCGACGGATGTGCGGGTGGAGGCGGTGGTAGGGCGCGTGGGGTCGAGCGGGACGTTGGAGGAGACGACGGTGTTCACGCTGCCGCCGTCGGAGCAGCGGGACGGCGTGTGGGTGTTTGCGAAGGAGTTTGTGCCGCACCAGACGGGGCGGCTGGGGTATTCGCTGCGGGTGAGTCCGAACCATTATGACGACCCGCTGACGCGGCCGTGCAATGCGCCGCTGAAGTGGGGGTGAGGGCGTGGTAGACTGGGGGAGTTAGCGATCCTCAGTTGTCGGGGCGTGGCTCAGCCTGGCTAGAGCGCCTGGTTCGGGACCAGGAGGTCGGAGGTTCGAATCCTCTCGCCCCGACCAAATCCCTCGAAGACCTACGGACTTCCCACCACCAGATCGGGGTCCAAGACCGAAATTCCTCACTGCGTGACGTTGATACAGAGCACCGCATATCGCGCGGCCTGAATCCCAATGGGCGTTACCAACACTGTGGCCGGCCCTCCATACCCGCGCGCTCGGTGGCCGCCTACGCAAAAATCGTCTGTGGACGAACGGAGCGCTTCATGGTCGCGGTGCCCGGCGAGACAAGCCAGAGTGTACGGGACCGTATGCGCCGACCAAGCGGTGAGGCAGGTATGCAGCGGTAGTCGGGTGTGCGCTGAGCCGATTCTGACGAGGAAGGTTCCGTGCTTCACGCTGGGGCTCATTTCGCGACCAGATTCAGTGTGGGCATATCAATTTTGGAGCGTGGCACGCGGAGGAAAGGCCCAAGCTCTCCGCTCGGAGGTCTGACGTGACCGCGGGCTGCTAGCGCCAATCCTAGTCCTGAATGAGTTTCGTCAGAGACCGATTCTTCTGAAGGTTTTCTTGGGTGGGCTCATGGATACCGAAGAGGCATGATGCGCACACTCCCGATTTCGGTCCGAATCCGATTAAGCCACGACGCCACGAAACGAGTGCGCTGTCCGCGTAGGCCTGAAAGACGTTGACGTGCCGTGACAGTGTGGCCACCACATAAGGCGCATGTTCCATTGCATCCGAACGAATGTTACAGCAAGGGACCACATTGCCATTGAAGTCGATGCACAGATGGAAGAATGGAGATAGACACGGCGAAGTCCGAGATTCACAACTCCGGACCTGAACCAGTCCGCCCCGGTTTGCGCCGTTCTCGGAGAAGTTGCGCCCGTAGATGCGAATCTTCATGTCCTCGTAAAACAGTTGCGCCTCTACCCATGAATTGTCTATGTCCCCTGTCATCTCGAAAGGTAGACCGAGCTTCGCCACCATTAGAGACATCCTCTGCTTTACCTTGCCGTGGTCATATCGCTCATCGTTACCTAGATACACCTGAATATTCAACGAGTTCAATCCAGCGTGATAGAGCTCCCGGAGGTAGGCAGCGGTAAGGTAATCACCGTTTGTGTTTGTGTGTAGCAGTGCATTAGGCAACGCACCTCGCGCTTCCGCAAGCCGCTGAAGTATAACCCTGTCCGAGAGCGGCTCATTGTATCGACTGTAGCTGATCGTCTTGGAGTAATTGACTGAAGCAAGGTCGCGCATGATTCTTTCATAAAGATGAGGATCCATGTAGTCGTTCTTCGAAATCCTGTCAATGCGCGAATTCGGGCAAAACCAACAACGGCGATTGCAGTACGAGAACACTTCGATTTCAACCATAATTACCGACTCTCGAAAAAGTGCCCGCGCCGTAGGGAGATCTGCCGTTGTTTGAAAATGCTGGCGAGAGATGAAATCAAAAGGTGATGAGGCACCCGAGGACATCGTCTACTTGTACCAGATCGTGCGGCCGGTTGGCGTCACTGGCGGGGCGTGTTCAAAGCTGCCGAGGGACGCGTAAAAGGCCCGGCTTTTACCCGGATCATGTCCCCGCCACATGGTGCACGGGCTGCAAGGGTTGCACGGGCGGTTTCGGCTGCGACGGTGGCATTGTCACCTCGGTGCTGACGACGGTCTGGGTGCTGGTGGCCGGTCAGCGGCTGCTGCGGTGGGCGCGTCCGGGGCGTCGGTAGGGGGCAGCCAGCGGGCGAGTTCGGTTTTCACTGTTGCCTGCTCGGGGCGGGAGGCGAGGTTGGTCCATTCATTCGGGTCGGAGGAGTGATCGTAGAGTTCCTCGCCGCCGTCGCGGTAGCGGATGTAGCGCCAGCGTTCGGTGCGGATGCTGTGATTGGCGCGGCCGTAGGTGGTGAGAGCGGGTTCGCGGCGCGGCGCGGCTGGGTCCTTCAGCAACGGCACGAGGGAC
>JANRJO010000081.1:0-5192 GCA_033763935.1 Bryobacteraceae bacterium | reverse complement strand
CGGTGCGGTGCCGAGGCGGCGCGGGGCGGGAGCGGCGCCGTATCGCGAGCAGCGCGGGTGCGGAAGCGGGCGGGTCGGAAGCGGCGCGGGGCGGAAGCGGCGGGGCGGGAGCGGCGGGTCGGAAGCGGCGCGGTGCCGAGGCGGCGCGGGGCGGGAGCGGGGCCTAGCGCGGCCTCGGGGCGAGCCACCGAATCTAGGTGTGCCAGCGTAGGCGAGGCGGGTTAGGCGCGGGGCGGGTCTGAGGCGGGGCTCGTGGGTTTTCGGAGGGGGAGGCGGACGCGGAAGCGGGTGTCGCCGGGCTTTGAGGTGAACGTCACTTCGCCGCCGTGGAGGGCGGCGATGCGGCGGACGGTGTCGAGGCCGAGGCCGGTGCCCTCGCCTACGCCTTTGGTGGTGAAGAAGGGCTCGAAGATGCGGGCTTGGATGTCGGGCGGGATGCCGGGGCCGGAGTCGGCGACTTCGACGACGATGGCGCCGGGTTCGGCGCAGGTGCGGATGGTGAGGGTTCCTTTGCCCGACATCGCCTGAACGGCGTTATCGATGAGGTTGGTCCACACCTGATTGAGGGCGCTGGCGTGAGCGACCAGTTTGGGGAGGGAACGGTCGAACTCGCGCTTCACGGTGATGCCCCGGAGTCGGAAGCTGAGCATGGTGAGGGTGCTCTCGAGGCCCTGGTGGATGTCGATTTCCTGTTCGGAGGACTGGTCCATGTAGGAGTACTCCTTCACGGACTTCACGAGCTCGGAGACACGGGTGACGCTGTTTTCGATTTCGGCGGCGAGGCGGCCGACGGCGACGGTGGCGGCGAGGCGTTTGAAGACGCAGGCAAGGTCATCGCGGTCGAAGCGGGCGGCGACATCTTCGAGGTCGTCTGCCTTCCAGTCCATTTCGACGAGTGCGGGGGCGAGGTTCCACGGCTGTTCGACGCTGTGATCTTCGAGCCAGGTGGTGACGGCTTCCTCGCGGTCGCTGCGCTCGAGGGGGCCGAGCGATATTGAGACGCCGCAGGCTTCGAGGGTTTCGCGTTCGACGCACGCCATGTATTTGCGCTGCTCGGTCGAGAGGGGGCGCTCGTCGAGGCGGACGTTGGCTTCGATGAGGGACTTGAGGTTCGACCGGAGCTCTTCGATGGCGCGTTTGGCGGCGGCGGCGGGGTTGTTCAGTTCATGGGCGAGGCCGGCGGCGAGTTTGCCGAGGGCGAGGAGTTTTTCGTGTTGCTGGTCATTGCGGGCGACCTCGCGGGCGCGGTCGACCATGACGGAGACGAGGCGGGGACCGAGTTCGGGGATCTCGCGGAGGAGGTCGTCGAAGAGGGCCTTTGGAAAGGCGGCAATCCAGGTGGGCGCGACGGCACGGACCGTCCGCGGGAAAAGAGACATGCGGGAGTGGGGGAGGACGCCGGTGACGGCGGGGGCCTTCATAACGAAGGTGGGCTGGTCGGAAGCGCCGGTCTCTTTGCGCGCGTGGAGTTCGCCTTCGAGGAGCACAAAGAGGCGGTCGGCGGGCTCTCCCTCGTGGACAGTTGCGTCGCCGGGGGCGACGCGGGATTGGGTGGAGCGCTCGGCGAACCAGCGCAGTTGGTCGTCGGGAAGGTCCTCGAAGACACTGACTCCGCGAAGGGCGGCGATGAGGGCATCCACGTGGGAGGCGGTCTTGGGTTCGCTTGCCATGTCGTTTAGAGAGTTGCCAGGTACTGGTGCACGAACTGGATAGCGACGGAGCCTTCGCCGACGCTGGAAGCAACGCGTTTCACGGAGCCATGGCGGACATCACCGACGGCGAAGACGCCAGGGAGGCTGGTTTCGAGCAGCCAGGGGTCGCGATCGAGGTTCCAGCCACGGGGGCGTTTGCCGGTGCGAAGGAGATCCTGGCCGGTGAGGATGAAACCTTTGGCGTCGCGTTCGACGACGCCATCGAGCCAATCGGTGCGGGGTTCGGCGCCGATGAAGATGAAGAGGGCGCTGGCATCGACGCGGCGCGACTCTCCTTCTTTGGTGGCGATGGTGATGGCTTCGAGGCGGGCCTCGCCGTGCACTTCGGCGACTTGCGTACGGGTCCACACGGCGATGTTGGGCGTGGACTCAATTTGCTGGATCAGGTAGTCGGACATGGTGGCGGCGAGGGAGTCGCCGCGGACGAGCATGGTGACCTGGCGGGCGTACTGGGAGAAGTGCATGGCAGCCTGGCCGGCGGAGTTGGCGCCGCCGACGATGAAGACGTCTTCGTTGGCGCAGGAGACGGCTTCGGTGGTTCCGGCGCCGTAGTAGACGCCGGCGCCGACGAGGCGGTCCATGCCTGGGACATCGAGGCGGCGCCATTGGACGCCGGTGGCGAGGACGACGCCGTGGCAGGAGACTTCCCCGCCCTCGCGGAGGCCGACGATGCGGTAGGGGCCTTCGGCGCGGAGGCATGCCGCGTCCTGGGGCGCGAGGATTTCGACGCCGAACTTCTTGGCCTGGACGACTGCGTCGCGGGTGAGTTTGGCGCCGCTGACGCCGGCCGGGAAGCCGAGGTAGTTTTCGATTCGAGAGCTGAGGCCGGCCTGGCCGCCGGGGGCTTCGCGCTCGATCATGAGCGTCTTGAGGCCTTCGGAGGCCGCATAGACAGCGGCGGCGAGGCCGCCGGGCCCGCCGCCGACGATGGCGAGATCGTAGAACTGGCGGCCGGGGGTGCGGTGGAGGCCGATGCGTTCGGCGAGGAGGGCGGTGGTGGGCGCTTCGATGAGTTGGCCGTCGGGGAGGACGACGGCGGGCAGTTGCAGATCGCGGCCGCCGAGGGCTTCGAGGAGCTGGACGGTTTCGGGGTCCCGGCGATCGAGGTCCATCCAACGGAAGGGGACCTGGTTCCGGGAGAGGAAGTCGCGGAGATCGTAGCAGGGCCGGGCCCAGCGGGTGCCGAGGACGCGGAGGCCTTCAAAGGGGGCGCGGTATTCGCGGGACCAGTCATCGAGGAGGTCGTCGAGGACGGGGAAGAGTCGCTCTTCGGGCGGGTCCCAGGGTTTGAGCAGGTAGTGATGGAGTCTGACCTCGTTGATGGCGCGGATGGCGGCGTCGGTGTCGGCGTAGGCGGTGAGGAGGACTCGGCGGGCGTCGGGGTAGAGCTTCTGGCCTTGGGCGAGGAACTCGACGCCGTTCATCTCCGGCATTCTATGGTCGGCGAGGAGGAGGGCGACGGGCTGGTTTCGCAGCTGCAGCTGGCGGAGCGTGTCGAGGGCGGCGGCGCCGGAGTCCGCGCGCATCACGCGGTAGTTGGCGCCATATTGTTTGCGAAGGTCGCGCTCTACGGCGCGTAGGACTGCTGCATCATCATCGACTGTCAACAGAACCGGTTTCGTCATGAGTGCTCCAGGAGAGAAGTCCGCGCCGAGCGAGGTCGTGAAAGTCTGATGGTCGCCGCCCAGCCGCCCGAATGATCCCCTTCTTCAAACCATAGCAGTTCGGCAGTACCGGAACCGCGTTATCGGGCGGGCGCCGGGATGCGAGGTAGCGGTCAGCGTCGTATGTGCGGTTCCCGGAATCTGGTATCGTCGCGGGATGCGGCGGCTGCTGACGGCGGTGGGAGTGGGGATGCTGTGGGCATTGGCTTCAGCGGGACAAGGATTTCAGCCGCAGATTCCGCGGGTTTGGGACGACGCATCGATGGCGGAGCTGGAACTGCCGCTTGCGTCCGGGTTGCGGCCGGAGCATGTTCCTTCCCGTTACTACTACGCGATTCCCGAACGTCCGGTTTGGAAGTCGTACCCGGTATATGCACCGGCGCGCGAGCCGGCAGGGTACTTCGAGCGGTTGAAGACCCTAGAGCCCGAACGGGCATTCGACGCGAAGGCGCTGCGGACGCGGGAGGATTGGATTCGAGCGGGGCGGCAGGTGTTCGAATCGGCGAACACGTTCCCGCCCGTGAGTTTTCCTTTCACTGAAGTACACAACCCGGCATGGTGGCGGGCGACAGGCGCACTGGCAGCAAAGGACGGTACGCTGCCGTATTACCGGTACGTGATCCGCGAGAAAGGGAGGGTGGAGCTCACGTTCGATTCATGCGCGAGTTGCCACTCGCGAGTGCTTCCAGACGGGGAGGTGATTTGGGGAGGGCCGGGCTCGATCGCCTTTGGGCGGCAGTGGGCGCATCTGATCCGGAGCGAACCGGTGGAGAAACGGGCTCAGCCGGCATGGCCGGAACTGACGATCTTTTTTGCGGCGCCGTGGATTCAGCCGGACCCGCAGGCGGGGCTCCGGCAGTGGACGATGGAGGACATGGCGCGGCAGTTGGATTCGATCCCGCGGGGGGTGCTGCCGCGGCAGGGAACGTCGATTCTCTACCCGTCGAAGATTCCGGATCTGATCGGCATCAAGGACCGCCGGTACCTGGACAACACGGGGCTGCAGCAACACCGTTCGATCGCGGATCTGATGCGGTATGCGGCCATCAACAACTTCATTGAGGAGATTACTCTCTATGGGAAGTTCCGGCCGGTGGGGGAGCTGCCCCCGGCAGGGACACTGCTACGGTCGAGCGACGAAGACTTGTACGCGCTGGCGCTGTTTCTCTACTCGCTGGAGGCACCAAGGAGTCCGTACCCGCGAAACGGCGAAGCGGCGCGAGGGGAGAAGGTCTTTGAGCGGGAGGGGTGCGGGACGTGCCACCCGGCGCCGCTGTACACGAACAACAAGCTTACGCCGGCGAAGGGATTCCGGCCGCCGGCGGATCACCGGAAGAAGTACGACGTGATGGACGTGGTGGTGGGGACGGATTCATCGCTGGCGATGACGACGCGGCGAGGCACGGGATACTACCGGGTGCCATCGCTCAAGGGCGTGTGGTATCGGGGGCCATTCGAGCACAACGGGTCGGTGGCGACGCTCGAGGACTGGTTCGACGAACGGCGGTTGTCGCCGGACTATGTGCCGACGGGATACAAGGGGCCGAGGGGGCGGCGCGCGGTCCTAGGGCATGAGTATGGCCTTCGACTGAAGGCGGACGAGAAGCGGGCCCTGATCGCATTCCTGAGGACGTTGTAGGCGGCGACTCTCTGAGGGGAGCACTTCGATCACCGGGGGCGCCAGGAGAGAATTCCGCGGCGGATGACATCCGGGAGGATGTGGCGCGAGATGCTCGGGGCGAGTTGGCGCCAATCGTCGTCTTCGCCGAACCAGATCAGTTCGGAGATCTCAGCTTGGGGGCGGGGCGTTCCGCGG
>JANRJO010000062.1:0-5942 GCA_033763935.1 Bryobacteraceae bacterium | reverse complement strand
ATGGTCAGTGCGTAGAGGCGGGAGGCGGCGGCCGAATCGCCATCGTCCACCCGAGCCGTGAAGTTGAAGGTGCCGGACTGCGTTGGCGTGCCGGTCAGGTTGCCCTCGGGAGTGAGCGAGATGCCCGTTGGCAGCGACCCGCTCTCAAGGCTGAAGGTGTACGGCGAATTGCCGCCCGTCCGATTCAGCGTGGCCGAGTAGGCAGTCCCCAGGACGCCGTTAGGCAGCGTCTGAGCCGGCAGAGCGAGATCCGATTCGACCACCAGACGATACGTGCGAGAGGTACGCCCGCCGTTGTCGACCAGGGTGATAGTGATGTTGAAGGTACCGGCGCGGGTCGGCGAGCCGGTAACGCTCCCGGTCACGGGATCGATGACCAATCCGGGTGGCGCGCCTTCCATCGACCAGGCGTACGGCGGCAGGCCACCGGTGGCCTGGAAGTTGAAGATGAAGGTGCCGCCGCGAAGTCCCGGGGGAACTTCATTGTTGACGATGCCTGGAGCGGCGATGGCGAGCTCCGGACGGACGCGCAGGTCCGTGCTGGCGGTGAACACGCGGCCACCCGAGTCCGTCACGCGGAACTCGATGCGGGAGGCGCCTTCCCGGGTGGGAGTGCCGGAGATGCGGCCGGTTGACTCGAGTGTCATGCCCTCGGGGAGGCCGCTCACGATGCTGAACAAGTAGGGCGCCGCGCCGCCGCTGACGGTCAGCGTAGCGGTGTACGCGCGGCCCACGACACCATCCGGCAGCGAACTGCCGCCGCCCAGGGGCGCGCGCACGCGGAGGTTCACATTGCGCGTCGAACTTTCGTTGGTGGAGTCAGTGGCCGTCACGGCGACCTGGAACTGGCCCTCCTCAGTTGGCGTGCCCGTAATGCTGCCGCCTTCGGACATCGCCAGTCCGCCGGGCAAGCCCGAGGCGGACAATCGCACGGGTGCGACACCGCCGGTGAAGCTAACCGAGCCCGTGTACGGGGCGTTGACCGTGCCTTCCGGCAGCGAATCGGTGGTGACCGACGGCGGGGGCGGAAGGATTTGGATGGAGAAGCCGCGCGAATCGGAGGACGTTCCCGACCCGGCGCGCACCGTGAAGTTGAAGGTGCCCGCGGAGGTGGGGGTACCCGTGAGGTTGCCGTCCGGCAGCAGCGACAAACCCGGCGGCAGCGAGCCGCCGGTCAACTCGAAGATTGCGGCGCCGCCGCCTTCCAACCGCACTGCGCCCGAGTAACTTCGTCCCACGCGGCCCACCGGAAGATTGGCAGCCGCAATCGAGATGGGGGCATCTCCAATGCTGACAGACACCTGTCCAGTCACCGAACCGTTCGGATCGGCGAGCCGTACGTTGAAGGTAAAGTTCCCGGTTTCCGTCGGCGTGCCGGTTACTGCGCCGGCCGAGTTCAGCGTGAGGCCAGGGGGCAGCCCGCCGCCGATGAGGCTCCACGTATACGGTTGCGTTCCGCCGCTCCCGGTGAGGTTCGCCGAATAGGGACTCCCTCGTGTCCCCGCCGGCAGGGTGGTGGACGTAATCACGAGCGAGGATCCGATGGTGAGCGTGAACGTGCGCTGGCGGAAGCTCTCGACAGCGTCAGCGACAATCACTGTAAACGTCGTGGTTCCGGCCAGCAGCGGGGTTCCCGAGATCAGACCGGACTCGGAAAGCGTCAGCCCGGGCGCCACGCTCGGCTGCGACTCGCCTTGCTGAAGGAGTGACCAGGAGTAGGGAGGCACGCCTCCGCTGGCGAGCAACTGGAAGTTGTAGGGTGCGCCGACGGCGCCGTTGGGAAGTACGGCAGTGACAACCTGCAGGGGCGCTCCGATGGTCAGGGTGAAGACCCCTTCTGCCGTGTTGTTCAGCGCGTCCGTTACCCGGACCATGAAGGTCCTGGTCTGTTGCGTGGTCGGCATTCCCGTCAGGTCACCGTTCGAGGCCAGCGTGAGACCGGTGGGCAACGGGCCCTCGCCCACGCGTTGCCAGGTGTACGGCGCCTGTCCGCCGGTAGCGGAGAAGGCGAAGTAGTACGAGGAGTTCTGCACGCCCGCGGGCAGGGTTGCCGGGGACGTGATCTGCGGTGGATCGATGACGGTGATACTGAAAGCGCGCTGCGCATTCACCGGCTGGGTATCCGTGGCCTGGACGGTGAAGTTGAAGGTGCCCGTCTGAGTGGGGGTTCCGGTCAGCGCGCCGCCAGAGGCCAGTGTCAGACCGGGAGGCAAAGCGCCCTGCGTTACCGCGAAGGTGTAGCCCGGCACGCCGCCCGTGGCCGTGAACGTCGCATTGTAGGCCACCGTGCGTGTGCCGGTGGGAAGCGTCACGGCATTCACCGAGAGGGTGGGAGCGGTGACGTTCAGGGTAAGCGTAGCGGTTGCGGTAGCAGGGGTCTGCTGGCTGTCCGTCACGCGGAATGTGATGGCGCGCGAGCCCGCCTGCAGAGGCGTTCCGCTGATGCCGCCGCCGCTGCTCAGAATGAGGCCGTTGTGAAGCGTTGGGCCCGGATCAATGCTCCAGGTGTAAGGCGCCACGCCGCCGGTCGCGCCGAGATTCACCGGCCCATAGGCGGTGTTGAAGGCGCCGGCAGGGAGCGAGGTTGTGGAGACGGCGAGCAGCGCCGCGGCGATCACGACGGTGTAAGACCGGGTTCGCTGAACGCCAGAGGCATCGGTAACGACGGCGGACCACGTATAGGTTCCGGGGGTGGTAGGCGTGCCGCCGACCGTGAAACTGTTGGTGGATGGCGTAAGCGTTAACCCGGGTGGGAGGTTGCCGGTTGTGCCGATGGTAAACGGCTGCAAACCGTTGCTGATGTTCACCGTCGTCGCTACATAAGTGACCCCCACCTGCCCATTCGGCATGGGGGTGGTTGAGATCAGCGGCGGGGCGGCTACCTGAATGTCGACGCTGCCGGTAAGCGTACCGGCGCCGGCCGTGGAGAACTGGAAGTTGATGCGGTACGTCGTGCCACTGGGAAAGTTCAAGCCCAGCGTGAGGACAAGGTCCGCTCCGGCGGTGGCGACGTTGGTGATCGCAGCTGAGGTTCCGTTAGGAGCGGGCGCGAGCGAAGGAACCACGACAACGGAGGTGATCGTAGGGCTCAGGAGTCCCGCACCCTCAGGCACGGTCACCGTGCGAACGGTACTTACCGTTGCGGTGGTGGGAGCCAGCGGATTCGGAGTCAGGGTGACGGCCTGCGCCAGCAGAACCGCCGGCGAAAGGAGGGCGATTGCGGCAAATCTTTTCATCTACTGTTCCTCCTCGATGGCCGGCGGCACGAAGAGAACCTGTGCCTCGCTCCCCGACGCATCCAAGAGCATCATTGGCAGGTCAGTGAACGGCGTCAAACGAAACACTCCTGAAGCGGACATTGGGTCCAGGGCTACCGGCTTGCAGTAGCACGGGGTGAGGACCGGTGTCCCGCCGGCGAGTTCAAAGGCAGCGATGGAACCGGACGCCAGGGCGGCGAAGGCGCGTTTACGGTCCGGCGAAGCTGCCACCGCAACGGTCTCTCCCAGGCCGTCGGCAGCCGCCGAGAGAATGAGGTGGCCGTCCTCGCGGAGGTAGTAGATTTCCTGGAGCGCAGCGCTGGCGGCCACGGCCTCGCGAGAGCCGCGGAGAAACGCGAGCGCACTGATTCTCTCCAGGCCGCCCACCGGCTGCGGATCGGCTCCGTCGAACGCCATCAGGCTCCCTTCACGCTCGGCAACCAATACGCGGGCGGCGTCGTCGCTGATCGCGAGCGCGGCGGTTTCGGCGGGCAGGTCGATCTCCCGCTCCACCTTGGGCTCAGCGGGCAGGCCGGACACAACCACACCCTTGCCAGCATAGAGCAGGATTGCGGACGAGGCTGAGGGGCTCAGCACTAGCCCGGCCGCTCCGGATTTCCACTCGTCGAAGCGGCGGACCTCAGCCGTTTCGAGCGTCACCAGGACGGGTGTCTGGTCATCGGCGGTCAGCGCGAGGGCGAAGCCACGCGAAGAAGCGATAGCCGCGCTCTTTAGCCCCGCTGCCAACAACCTTCCTGGCCGGGAAGCTCCCGGCACGCCGTCGAGCACCCGCACAGCCCGGGCCTTCTCGTCGAACGCGTACCCCAGAGTGGGTCCTCTCAGCGAAACGTCAGCGACTGCCGCTACTTGCGCCATTAGTAAAACCCACGCCAGTAAAGCCCACACCACGTATTTCATCCGCGCCTCCTCCAAAATGGCTAATTACCGTTGCCCATGCGGAAACAGTTGATCAGCAGTCATGAAGCCACACCTTGACCGAAGTCCGCTTGTTGGTGACGGGTCCAGATCCATACCTCGTTGCCGCCATGAGACGCAGACGTTCATCTTGCTCTTTTGCCAGCCCTACTTTCATAGCAACCGATTGCTCGTGCAAAAACAAACGCCAGAAGTACTCTCAGGCCGAGCGCCTGTACGGACCTGTACTAGGAAGGTGACGCTATTCTCCCAATCCTTGCAGGCTTCGTTCGATTCACCAGACGCCTCGGCTACTGCAAGGTCCCGCGAAGGGCCTTCAGAGTGCGCGGGCAACAGAGAACGTTGGAGTTACACTCGGCCAGCGGCATGATAAAGGAGTATCTGCAGCCGAAGAAGGAGTATAGAGGGACCGCCGCCCGACGCCCGCCTCGGAGAGCGCTTTCGCCGCACGTACTCCATCCACTTGCCGCCTTGCTCTTGGTTTATGTGCGATAGGGCCGGCACCCAGCGGATTTAATCTTCGATTAAAATGCAAAAGTCAGTGCTGCGGGAGCCTACGGACCACTCCAAGCGTATCGCTCCCCTCGGCAAACCGTTCTCATACCGTCGTACCAGAGCTCGGCTGGTACGCCGTTCAGCTGTCGGGAAGCTTTAGAACGCTGCTCGTGCATGCGCAGCCGCCCCTCGAGTTTCTTTTCTTTAGGCTGCGCTGCCCATCTCGGGTCAGCTGTCGCCCGGGGCGACGTCCATCCAAAATAGCCCAAGTGCCCCAATTGACCTGCCCTAGGCTTCGGGACGTCTCGATTCGCCGTACTGCGGCTCGCGCAGATCTGCGTTTGTGGGAGTAACCGCTCGGTCAGGAACGCGTAGCGGCAACCATAGCAACGCCGGCCAACTCGTGCACTAGCGGACGCAGTGCCGCAGGCGCGCGTCCAGAGAGGGCTTGAACAAGATGAGCAACCGGGCGGCCAGCGCACCGCACGCGACGTGTCGCGTGACTCCTCGACGATCTCCTTGGGCATCGTCATTTCCGACAGCGCACGCATGCTCGTACCCTCTCGTTCCCTCTTGCAGGTGTACCACGTCGTGTCCCCGTAGCAAGTACCCGCACGCCATCCGTAATGGTCCACACTTTTCCGCAGGACTAGGGAACTTTGGTGGGGCAATATCGGTTTTGAGCCAACACTGAAAGGAAATGTTTCTATCCTCCAGCAACCGCCCACCACGCATTAGGAGCTTGTTGAAAAATCCGCCTCGCACCCGATTGCGAGGTTTTGGGCGGCGTCAGAACCCTTGGATAGGCCTGGCATCGATCCTAGGGCATCTGTACGCGATGCTTTCTAAGCTCCTGGGAAGGCGACGCAGGCAGATTGAGTGTTTCAACAAGCTCTTAGAGACCCGAACTCCACTGGCCGAAAGCACCAACGGCTACCCGCCAGGTACCGCAACGTCCTCGACCACCGCATTCAGAGCCGAAGCGAGGTATCACCGATCATTGTCAGGAAGCCACCCAATTGGCCTTCTGGGCTGCTCGATTCTAGTCACGACAACTTCCTGGGATACAGTCGATCCCGCGCTATCAGTGGCCTCCAGAAGAATGCGGTTATCTCCTAGTGTCCTGAGCGAGAAATACGTTGACAAAAGCGCTCGACCTTGCCGAGGATCAGATCTGCGCTGGCGGTCCACACAAAAGGTTTGGGAGCGCGGTTTCGGTCATCGAGATAATCGAGCATGGCTTTCTCCAGGTGC
>JANRJO010000058.1:0-35404 GCA_033763935.1 Bryobacteraceae bacterium | reverse complement strand
TGCTCGCGGCCTAGCCGCCGGAGTTGAGTTGGAGCAGAATGCTGGCGGGTTTAGGGGCACTGTTGTGTGGTTGCGGGTTGAATGTTTGGGCGGTGTGGATGTTCCGGCGGGGCGAGGCGGGGGTTTGCCCGTTCAGCGCTGTGGAGCGAGTGGTGGATGGCGGGCCGTATCGCTTTTCACGGAATCCGATGTACTTGGGGCTGGTGCTGATCAGCGCTGCGTTTGTGCTGTTGGCAGGGCCGTTGTGGAACGCGGGATTCGCGGCGGCGCTCGGTGTCTGGCTGCATCTGCGGTTCGTGTTGCCGGAGGAGGAGTTTCTGAGGGAGCGGCTGGGGGCGGCATACCTGGAGTATGCAAGCCGGCGGGCGCGGTGGTTGGGGTTGTAGCTGACGGGTCAAAAAGGGGGCTGGATTAGCTCAAGGAGCGGTGCGCGGAGGCGGGCGGCGAGGGCGGGGTCGGCGTGTTGGATTTCGGCGAGGAGGGCGTGGGTGGCTGCTTCGAAGGCGTCGCGGAGGGCGGCGGGGGTGAGTTGAGCGGGGAAGGCGGCGGCGAGCGGGGCAGTGATGGCGGCGGGGAGGCGGTCGAAGCCGCGGGCGTGGGCGGCGGGAAGGTCCAGGCGGAGGCAGGCGAGGGTGAGGGCGTGGTTGCGAACGCCTTCGGCCATGCAGGCGGCTTGCCAGAGGTGGTTGCGATGGAGGGCGGAGCGGGCATGGAGGGCGTGGAGCCAGGCCATGCCGATGACGGGCTCGGCGGCGGGGGGCGGCATGTGGGCCGGCGGGTTTGCCTCGCCGAAAACGAGTTGGAAGGTGGGGGCGAGGGCGCGGAAGTGGTCGGGCGGGACGAAGGCGAGGTCGACCTGGAGGGTGTTGGCGAGGAGGAAGACGCGGTAGGTCCAGGGGCCGGCTTGGATGTCGGTGTGGTGGACGGCGGCGTGGGAGTCGTAGAGGTAGGCGGTGAAATCGGCGAGGGCGGCGGAGATGTCGGCGGCGGCGAAGGCGAGGTCGATGTCGGACCACTGATCTTCCTTCGTTTCCGCGGCGGAGCCGGTGAGGGCGGCTGCGGAGATGCGGGAGTCAGCGCGGGCGCGGTCGAGCAGGGCGGCGCGGAGGGCGGCGCGGTCGGAAGGGCTAAACACCGCCTTGGTCCTCGCGGAGCCAGCGTTCGGCGTCGGCTTGGGAGGGGGGAGCGGGGAGGAGTGTCTCAACGCGGTAGGCGCGGCGCTCGAAGAGAAACTGCACGAGGAGATGGTAGCGGAGGTAGAGGCCGGAACGGTGGCGGTCCATTTCGCGGGCGCCGTCGAGGAAGGCTTTGCGGGCGGACGGATAGGGGAGGGGGCCGCCTTTGCCGACGTAGTCGGCGTAGCCTTCGCGGACGTATTCGGGGAGCTTGTAGTAGCGCCAGGGGCCGAGATGGCGCCAGGTGAGGACGTGGGCGAGTTCGTGGGCGACGAAGTAGTCGAGGGTGCGGTCGCCCGGGGTTTCGGCGCCGCTCGGTCGAAAGAGGCGATTGCGTTCGACGGAGGAGCGGCGGAGAAAGACGTTGGTGGTCCACGGGACGAGGGCAACGCCGCCCGCGCCGTAGCTGAGGTTGAAGAAGAGGCGTTCGCGCCAGGGGGCGTTGCAGATGTAGATGGCGAGGGGCGGACGGCCGGCGTTGAGGGGGGAGAGGCGGAGTTTCTGATCAGCGAGGGTCAGGATGTTGATGGCGGACTGGGCTGAGAAGGGCTCGTCAGAGTAGAGGACGAGCCCATGTGCTTCCGCGCGGTACGCAAAGAGCGGCGCGGGGTAGCGGATCAGCAGGAGAAAGGCGAGAGCCGCGGCGGCGAGCGTGGCGGCGGCTCTGCGCGCGAGTTTCTTTATTGGCCCTCCGCGGCGAAGAGATGGGCGGCTTTGTCGTCGACGAAGACGTCGAAGATGTTGAAGACGGGGTTGGGGACGAGGCTGGCGTGGTTGGTGACGAGGAGCGTGCCGGCCTTGTCGTTGAAGGCGATGTTGGCGGGGTTGAGCCACGGCACGGCGCCGTTGGGCGATTGGGCCGGGCCGTTGAGGATTTGGAGGGAGCCGTTCGGTTTGAGGACGGCGATTTGGTTGGTGAGGGCGAGGGCTATGTAGAGGTCGCCCTTCTTGCCGAAGGCGATGCCGTCGGGGGCTTGGCCGGGGAAGGTCTGGACGAGGGTCAGGTCGGATGGAAGCGGCGTTTCCTTGACGGGGAGCTTATAGAGGTAGCCGCCGAAGTTGCCGTCGAGGGTGACGGTGACGTAGACATTCTCGCCTTTCTTGTCGAAGCGGATGCCGTTGGCGCCGAAGATGCCGTCGAGGCGGGGGTCGGTGATCCAGGGCTGGGGCGCGCCGCCTCCGGGCGGGATGCGAAAGATGGTGGCCTGGAAGGAATCGGTGACATAGAGGTTGCCTTTCTTGTCGAAGGCGAGGTCATTGGGGAGGGAGGGGCCTTGCTGGTAGGGGGACTGATAGACGACGGGGAAGGGGCCGGCGTAGACGGACTGTTGGTTGGTTTGGGGGTTGATTTTGATGACGCCGCGAATGACGTCGAGGACGTAGAGGTTGCCCTTGTAGTCGGCGGTGATGGAGGAGAGGGCTTTGGGGGCGAAGGGGACTTGGCCTTCGATGACGATGTCGGGGAGGGCGGCGGCGGTGTCGAGGTCGAAGACGTGGATGCGGGAGGGGACGTTGTTGCCGGGGACGCCGAAGTTGGCGGGGCCGGAGACGTAGACCTTGCCTTTGGAGACGACAATGCCTTCGGGATAGCCGGGGAGGTCGGGGACGGGGGCGAAGACTCGGGAGTCGCCGTATGGGCGTTGGGCGAAGGCAGAGACGACTGCCAGGGCGAACAGGGCTGTGGCTTTGTACATATGTTTATGGGTTTTGCGATGGTACGCGAGGGCGGCGGGGGGCGTCAAGAACGGTTGGTACTACGTAAGGGAGTTCCGGCTTATAATCACAGAACCTTATGATCGAGCTACTGGTCAACGGGCAAGCCCGGAAATTCGACGGGGACGGTGAGATGCCGCTCCTTTGGTATTTGCGTGAGGAGTTGCGGCTCACGGGGTCGAAGTATGGGTGCGGGGCGGGGTTGTGCGGCTCCTGCACGGTGCACGTGGATGGCGAGGCGGTGCGCAGTTGCGTGACGCCGGTGAAGGCCGTGGCGGGGAAGAAGGTCACAACGATTGAAGGGCTGAGCCCGAATGGGACGCATCCGCTGCAGGTGGCGTGGGAGCGGCTGAACGTTGCGCAGTGCGGGTACTGCCAGGCGGGGCAGATCATGATGGCGGCGGCGCTGTTGGCGAAGACGCCGAAGCCGACAGATGCCCAGATTGACGGGGCGATGGACGCGAACATCTGCCGGTGCGGAACCTACACGCGGGTGCGGGCGGCGATCAAGGCTGCGGCTGCGGCGGGGGTGAAGGCATGAAGATCAACTACGGCGTGAGTGTGCCGGCTCCGGAAACGGCGAAGGCGGGCACGGCGACGGTGGCAGGCGTGGGGGCGATCGCGGCGCTGACTCGCGAGGCCTATGCGCGGCTCCGAGCGGAAGGCGTTTCGCTCGAGGTGGTGCCGATGGAGCGGCGCGGGTTTTTGGGCGCGGTGTTTTCCGCGGGCGCGCTGGTGTTGGGGGCGGGCGTTCTAGCGGACGAGGCGCAGGCGGCGGTGTCGTGGCAGCCTTCGGTGTATTTGGGCTTTGAGCCGGACGGGAAGGTGGTGATCACGGCGCACCGGTCAGAGATGGGGACGGGGAGCAAGACGTCGCTGCCCCTGGTGGTGGCGGATGAGCTGGACGTCGATTGGAAGAGCGTGCGGGTGGAGCAGGCGTTGGGCGATCAGAAGTACGGGTCGCAGAACACGGACGGGTCCTGTTCGGTGCGGGACTTTGTGCAGGCCATGCATGTGGCGGGCGCGACGGCCCGGCTGTTGTTTGAGCGGGCAGCGGCGGAGAAGTGGGGCGTGCCGGCTTCGGAGGTCGCGCTGAAGCTGGGGCGGGTGTCGCACGCGAAGAGCGGGAAATCGGCGGGGCTGGGCGAACTGGTGGCGGCGGCGGCGAAGCTGCCGATGCCGGACAAGGGCGAGCTGCGATTCAAGAAAGCCGAGGAATACCGATATATCGGCAAGACGCTGCCGGTGGTGGATCAGCACGGCATTGTGACGGGCAAGGCGCAGTTCGGCGCGGACGTGGTGCGGCCGGGGATGTTGTATGCGGTGATCGAGCGGCCGCCGGTGTACGACTCGAAAGTGAAGAGCGTGGACGACGGCGAGGCGCTGAAGGTGCGGGGTGTGGCGAAGACGGTAACGCTGCCGGGGTTCAAGCAACCGCACCTGTTCCAGCAGGTGGGCGGCGTGGCGGTGCTGGCGAACTCGACGTGGGCGGCGATGCAGGGGCGCAGAAAGCTGAAGGTGGAATGGGACGTGAACCCGGCGCATGCGGGGTTCGAGAGCGAGGCGTATAAGCGAGAGCTGTTCGAGAGCGTGCACAAGCCGGGGAAGGTGCTGCGGAATCGCGGGGACTTCGACGCGGCGTATGCGAAGGCGGCGAAGAAGATCGAGGCCGACTACTACATGCCGATGCTGGCGCATGCTCCGATGGAGCCGCCGGTAGCGGTGGCGGAGTGGCGGGACGGGAAGGTGGAGACGTGGTCGCCCACGCAGAATCCGCAGGCGGTGCAGGAGGCGGTAGCGGCGGCGATGGGGGTGAAGCCGGCGGACGTGACCGCGCACGTGACGCTGCTGGGAGGCGGGTTCGGACGGAAGTCGAAACCGGATTACGTCGTGGAAGCGGCGCTGTTGGCAAAAGCCACCGGGAAGCCGGTACAGGTGGTCTGGACGCGCGAAGACGACCTGCGGTTCGACTACTACCATTCGGTGGCCGCGATGCACATGAAGGGCGGGTTGAGCGATACGGGGAAGGTGGAGAGCTGGCTGTTCCGCAGTGCGTTTCCGCCGATCCTATCGACGTTCGCGCCGGGGGCGGAGCTCGGCGCGGAGTTCGAGACGGGCATGGGGTTGAACGAGATTCTGTTCGACGTGCCGCACATTCGCGCGGAGAATTGTCCGGCGAAGCATCACGTGCGGCAGGGGTGGATGCGCGCAGTGTGCCACCTGTTCCATGCGTTCGGGATTCATTCGTTTGTGGATGAGTTGGCGCGGGCGAGCGGGACGAACTACGTCGACTACTTTTTGAAGATCATCGGGCCGGACCGGCAGGTGGATCTGACCAAGGACGGGACGAAGGCCTGGAATAACGGCCAGCCGGTGGAGACGTTCCCGTTGGATACGGGGCGGCTGCGGCGGGTGCTGGAGATGTGCGCGGAGAAGTCGGGATACGCGAAGTTCCAGAACACGAAGAGCCGGGCGATTGGGATTGCGGCGCATCGGAGTTTCCTAAGCTACATCGCGACGGCGGTGGAGATTGCGATTGACGCGCAGGGGAATCTGACGATTCCGAACGTGTGGACGGTTGCCGATGTCGGGCAGGTGGTGATGCCTGACCGTGTGAAGTCGCAGTTCGAGGGGGCGGCGGTGTTCGGGGTTTCGCTGGCGATGATGGGGGAGATTACGGCTCGGGATGGGCGCGTGGTGCAGGGGAACTTCAATAACTATCCGGTGGCGCGGCTGAAACAGTCGCCGCGGCGGATCGATGTGACGATCGTGGATTCGAAGGCGCCGCACGCTGGGGTTGGAGAGCCGGGTGCGCCGGTGATCGCGCCGGCGTTGACGTCGGCGATCTTTGCGGCTACGGGGAAGCGGATTCGGGAGTTGCCGATTCGGCGGACGAAGCCGGTGTAGAGACGCGGCGTGGATCGGAGAGACTTGCAGACGCTCGCGCGTCTCTGGGCGCGCGAAGCGTCAGCGCTATTGAAGGCGGGGTATGCGGACGGCGCGTACTACTTGGCCGGATATGCCGTGGAGTGCGCGTTGAAGGCGTGCATCGCCAAGGGGACGCGCCGCGGCGAGTTCCCGGACCGGCATCGGGCGAACGAAAGTCACACTCACGATTTCCTGGTGCTGGCGAAGGTCGCCGGGCTGTTAGAGAGCCTGCAAGAGCGGCTTGGACGGGACGCGGCGTTCCGGCGGAACTGGGAGCTTGTGAGATCCTGGTCAGAGAGGAGCCGGTATCAGCGGCACTCGGTGGAGAGGGCTCGGGCGTACATTGTTGCGGTTAACGACTCGCGAAGCGGAGTCTTCATGGATAAAGCGTTACTGGTGAGCGTCGATTGGCGCCGAGGGGCGGAGGTGGTGGAGGCATTCGATCGGGCTGGATTAAAGGCAAGCGTGGTGATGTGGGCGAAGCTGCCGGAGTTCGACGACTGGCGCTTAGTGATCTCGGGCCGCTCGTTCGACACGCCTGACCCGAGAGACGGGTACCGGCTGATGCATGCGGCGCTGGAGGAGGCGGGCTTTACGGTCGCCACCACGCCGATCACACTCGTGCTGCCCACGTCTGATCCCTTCATCAAGGCGCTACGGAAGACGTTTGGCAAGGCGAAGAGCGTGGAGGGGATGCGGCTCGGGGGACAGGTGTTCGGGGACCAGTTCATTGAGGATGGCATCGCTTACCGGATCGAGTGAAGTGACTTTCGTGATACGAAAGGAGCGGATCGGGGATGTGCTGGGATCGATGATGGATCGAATCGAGATCAAGCCCGCCGTATGCAGCGGTAAACCGGTGATTCGTGGGACGCGAATTATGGTGCGCAACGTCCTCGGCATGGTGGCGGGCGGGTATTCGATGGACAGGATTCTGGAGAGCTATCCCGAGATCGCCGCGGCGCTCCTCCATCATCTTGACGATCCCCGCGGCCACCATCCCGTCCGTGTGTTCTTCGTCCTTGGCGGGCGAGGCGTAAAAGCAGATGGCGCTTCCGATCCCGCGATTCGGCGTGAAGTTCGTGAGCTTCGGCTCCTCTTTCTTATCGATGCCTGCCGGGTTGATGCGCCTTTCCCAGGTCGGCTCGTCGTCCAGCCCGTTGGTCCCGATGCCACCCGGGTTGCCGTAGTGATAAATCTTGCCCACGCGCGCCACGAAGTAATCGTTCTTCCGGAACGCCTGGCCTAACGTCGTTACGTTGGGAACGGACTCCCGAAAGTGCTTCCGGAGGTCGTAAACACCCGTTGCGTCCGGCGCCAGGCCGGTCATGATAGACGTCCGCGATGGGCTGCACAGCGGGAACTGGCAGTACGAACGGTCGAAGCGCACGCCGTTGCGCGCGATCGCGTCCAGGTTCGGTGTCCTGACCAGTGGGTGGGCATACGTGCTGAAGCAGTGGTTCAGATCGTCCGACGCGATAAACAGGACGTTTCGCTTCGTCCCGCCCCGCGCCGATGCCGCCAGGGCGCTCCCTGCGCCCATCAGAAAGTGCCTTCGATTCAGCATCAAACCTCCCCAGTCCTCAGCCGCCCAACGCTCGCCTCGGTACCCGTAGCTTACCTGAGGCTTCGTCAAATCGTTCTCAAGCGTTGCCGGCCGATTCGCCACCCCGGCTACAGCGAAGCCGAAATCAGCGGGTGCAACCTGGGGAGGCGAGCGGGGCATTCGGCAAAGTAAACGCGGTCTTCGTCGGGGCTTTTCGCTCCGGTGAAGTACGGCGAGACCAGTTCCGGCCGGCTGCCGGCCGTGGTGCTCGTTGAGCGCCGGGCAGAAGAAGGATTACCTCGGCCGTCGATTGCAAGGGGGGTAAGGAGATGAAAGACAAACCGAAAGTCATGCCCAAGGTCGCTGACGAGGCCAATGAGGCCGACTGGCGGGCGAGCCCCGAAGGCCGTGATTTCGTGAAGCAAAAGGCCCTCAGCACGGGGAAGAAAAGAGAAACTACGCCCAAGGGTTCGCGCCTTGTCGCCAAGTTGAACAATCTCGCGAGCGTTCAAATTGCGTTGCGATTGCCGAACCCGATCTCGCCAAAGCACGGGAGCTGGCGGCGCGAAAGGGCATTGGATACCAGACACTCCTGAAGATGCTGGTACACGAAGGGCTGCGCCGCGAAGGGCGCCGGGGTTAGGGATCACCCTACCCGGGAAGGCAACAACGAAGAATCAGCGCAGGCGCCTGACCCACCGCCAACCGCAGTACACTAACCAACAACCCCATGCCTCGTCTGAAACTCCTTCCGCTTGCCGTGTGCCTCCTGGCTACGGGCACCAGTGCCGCCGACCGCCCGTCCACGAAAATGCTGCGCACGCCGACTTTGAACGCGACGCACATCGCCTTCGCCTACGCCAACAACATCTGGATGGTGGAGCGCGCCGGCGGCACGGCCCGCCGCGTCACCAGTTCACAGAGTGAGACGGTGAACCCCAACTTCTCCCCCAACGGCCGTTGGCTCGCCTTCAGCGCCGGGTATGCGGGCAACCGCGACGTCTACGTCGTGCCCGCCGAGGGCGGCGAGCCCCGGCGGCTCACATGGCATCCGGGCGACGACACGGTGCAGGGCTGGACACATGACAGCCAGGCCGTTCTGTTCACCTCGGGCCGCGCCACCAAGGCTCCGGGCGCGGCGCTGCGGTTCTGGACCGTACCCGTCGAAGGCGGCGTCGAAGAGCCGCTGCCGCTGCCCCGCGGCTACCAGGGCGAGATCTCCCCCGACGGCGCCCGCATCGCTTACCGTATGAACTCCTCCTGGGACGAGGAGCGGCGCAACTATCGCGGCGGGCAGAACCGGCCGGTGTGGATTGTCGACCTCAAGACCTTCGACCTGGTCTCGCCTCCGTGGACCGATTCGAAGGACATGGACCCGGTGTGGGCGGGCGGCGCGGTCTACTTCATCTCGGACCGCGACGGCGTGGCCAACGTCTGGTCGTATCACCCCGGCACGAAGAAACTCACTCAGCACACGCGCTACACGGACTTCGATGTGAAGAGCCTGGGCTCCAACGGCGACGCGGTGGTCTTCGAACAGGCGGGCGGCATCCACGAACTGGATGCCAAGTCAGGCAAGGTGCGCGACGTGCCGATCACCGTCCACGGCGACTTCCCGTGGATGATGCCGCGCTGGCAGGACGTGGCGTCGCGCCTCGCCTCGCTGACGATCTCGCCGACCGGAAAGCGGCTGCTCGCCGAGGCGCGCGGCGAGGTGTTCACCGTTCCCGTAGAAAAGGGGGACGTACGCAATCTTTCGAACTCGAGCGGCTCGGCCGAGCGCTCGCCGGCATGGTCGCCGGACGGCAAGTGGATCTCGTACTTCAGTGACCGCTCCGGCGAGTACAAGCTGATCCTCGAGGAACCGGAGGGCCTGAAGCCGCCGCGCGAGGTGGCGCTGCCGAAGCCGAACTTCTACTACACGCCGGCGTGGTCGCCCGATTCGAAGAAGCTCCTCTACACGGACACCAACCTGAACGTCTGGGTGCTGGACGTGGAGAGCGGCAACACGAAGGTCGTGGGGCGGGATCCCTGGATGGTGCCCAGCCGCACGCTGAACCCGACGTGGAGCCCGGATTCGAAGTGGATCGCCTACGCCAGCCGGTTGAAGTCGATGTATCACGCCATCTTCGTCGCCCATGCGGAGACCGGCGAGAGCCGCCAGATCACGGACGGCCTGGCCGACTCCGTATGGCCGGTGTGGGACGCGAGCGGCAAGTATCTGTGGTTTTTCGCCTCTACGGATTTCGGATTGCGGTCGCAGTGGCTCGACATGACCTCGTATGACCGCCAGACCACGTTCGGCCTGTACCTGGCCGTGCTCAAGAAAGGCGAGCCCAGCCCGCTGCTTCCGGAGAGCGACGAGGACAAGGGCATCACGCCCGGCCGCCCGCCGCAGGGCGAGGGCGAGCGCGCAAAGCCGGCGCCGGTCACCGTGACGATCGACTTCGAGAACATCCACCAGCGAATCATCCCCGTCGCCGAAGTCCCGCAGCGGCAGTACACGCTGCTGCGTCCGGGTGTCGCCGGCACCGTCTTCTTCCTGGAACTGCCGCGCGACGCAGCCGCCGGGCGGGCCGACCCCCGGCAGGGCGTTCCGCCTTCCACGCTGCATCGCTACCGGCTGAGCGACCGCAAGCCCGCCGCGTTCGTGAGCGGCGTGGCATCATTCGACGTTAGTGCGGATGGGCGGAAGCTGGTGTATCGCACCGGCGGCGGGCCCGGCGGCCCACCGCAGCAGCGCGGCCAGGGTGGCGGCGCGGGCGCTGCGGCCGCGGTCTTCGTCGTCGACGCGGACCGCACCGCCCCGCAGGCGGGCCAAGGCCGCGTCAACTTCGCGCTGCGCATGTACCTGGAGCCGCGCGAGGAGTTCAAGCAGATGTTCTACGAAGGCTGGCGGCTGCAGCGCGATTACCTGTACGTGCCGAACATGCACGGCGCCGACTGGGTGCGCATGAAGGAGATGTACGGCCAATTCCTGCCCCACGTGAACCACCGGGCCGACCTCAACTACCTGCTCGACATGATGGGCGGCGAGATCGCCGTGGGCCATTCCTACGTGCGCGGCGGCGACATTCCGAGCGTTCCGGGAGCGCCAGGGGGTCTGCTCGGCGCGGACTTCAAAATCGAGAACGGGCGCTATCGCATCGCGCGGATCTACGACGGCGAAAGCTGGAACCCGGACCTGCGCGCGCCGCTCGCCGCTCCGGGAGTCGATGTGTCGACGGGCGACTACATCCTTGCCATCGGTGGGGTGGAACTCCGCGCGCCGGACAACATTTACAGGCTGCTCGACGGCACCGCCAATCGCCAGACCGTCCTTACCGTGAACAGCACACCGTCGCTCGAGGGCGCGCGGCAGGTGAAGGTGGTTCCGGTGCCGAGCGAGGCCGCTCTTCGCTCGCGTGCGTGGGTGGAGGCCAACCGCCGTCTCGTCGACAAACTCTCCGGCGGAAAACTCGCGTACGTGCATCTTCCCAACACCGGCACGCCCGGGTATGAGAGCTTCAACCGCTACTACTTCGCGCAGCAGGACAGGGAAGGCGCGGTGATCGACGAGAGGTATAACGGCGGCGGCTCGGCAGCCGACTACATTATTGAAGTGCTACAGCGCACCTTCGACGGCTACTTCAATAACGTGGCGGGGGAACGGTATCCGTTCACCAGCCCGTCGGCCGGCATCTGGGGGCCGAAGGTGATGATCATTAATGAAATGGCGGGGTCGGGCGGTGACCTGATGCCGTGGATGTTCCGCTATCGCAAGATCGGCCCTCTGGTGGGCAAGCGAACCTGGGGTGGCCTGGTGCACACGGCCGACACGCCACAGCTGGTGGACGGCGGGACAATGATCGCGCCGCGCGGCGGCTTCTTCACCCGGGAAGGCAAATGGGCGGTGGAGAACGAAGGCACGGCGCCGGACATCGACGTCGAGAACTGGCCCAAGGACGAAATCGCCGGACGCGACGCGCAACTGGAGAAGGCCGTGGAGGAGGCGATGCGTTTGTTGAAAGCGAACCCGGTGAAACGGCTGTCCGCGGAGCCGCCCCCGCCCCTGTGGGGTGAGCGTAAGTCACCTCGATAGCACGTACGGAATTGCCTGAAGGGGACATCTAGAGAACGGAATGCCGGTTTGGACTTCCGTTCTCGCGTTGTGGCAGGACTTCGTTGCGCGAGTCCCCTACCTGGTGATCGGCGCGATTGTGATTGTCTGCTTCATCGCCGCCGCACACCTGCTGCGCTACGCCGGCCGTCGCGCCGCTCTGCGCGCCCACCTGAACCAGCCGCTGGCCGTCCTGGCCGGCCGCCTGCTGTATGCCGCCACGGTGATTCTTGGCCTGTTGATCGCCTCGGTCGTCATCTTCCCCGCTTTCCGCCCCGGCGACCTGGTGGCCGGCCTCGGCATCACATCCATCGCCATCGGCTTCGCATTCAAGGACATTCTTCAGAATTTCCTGGCAGGTCTGTTGATTCTCTGGCGCCAGCCTTTCCAGATCGGCGACGAGATTCGCTCTGCCGAATTCGAAGGAGTGGTGGAGGATGTCAACACCCGCGCTACCCTCCTGAAGACCTATGACGACGAGCGTGTAGTCCTGCCGAATGCCGACGTGTACACACGCGCCATCCTGGTGCGAACGGCGTTCGAGAAGCGACGCATCCGCTTCCTCGTCGGCGTCGGTTACGGCGACGACATCGAACGTGCCCGCGACCTCATCTATCGAACCGTCGCCGCCCCCGAGGGTGTCGTCGAAGATCCGGGACCCTGGGTGTATCTCACCGAACTCGCTCCCTCTTCGGTCAACTTCACGATCTACTTCTGGGTGCCCTCGCCGCAGAGGGAGGCTTTGGAGATCTCGGATCGCACCGCGCGCCGGGTGAAGCTCGCATTGGACGAAGCCGGCATCGACATCCCCTACCCGCACACCGTCGTCATCCTTCAAGGCACAGTATCCTGACATCTGTGCCCTCCCCCCGGAAAGCCGGCATGTCCGCTTCGAGAAGCGCATGCTGGGTGATCGCGCGCGAGTCGGCGCCTCACTTGGGTCACCGCTTACACGTGGAAATCGGGCAACAGAGGCTACTCGGCGAGGATCCGGATGAGGGTCTCGTGGACTTCCTTCAGCTTTGCGGCGCTCACTTGGCCAGCTCGGTAGACGACAATGCCGGAGTCGGCCGTAAATAATCGGTTGGGGCGGATCCGGCTGCTTTGGCTGAGCCCGCCGCTTACGAAGTCGGCAGTGTCGAGCTGGACGGAGTAACGATCCTCGCGAGCCTGACTCGTGATCTGGCAAAGAACAAGATCGTCACCTTGCAACGCAGCGAGCACCAGCGCCGGACGCCGTTTGGTCTGGCTGAGATCCGAGAAAGGGAAACTTAGGACGACGACGTCGCCCTTTACAAACTGGCCCAGGCAGCGTCCTCCTCGGGAGAAAGCCAATCCTTAGCCAGCGAGGACTCCGCAGCCAACGCGGGAATGGACACCTCGGCATGCTCTTCGGCGAGCGTTCGCAGGAACTCGAGCAGACGGTCGAGATCATTGTCCGACAATCTTCCGAGCTTCTGATCGATGAGTTCGCGCTTGCCCATTTGCGTCCTATGTTCCATGATACGGCAAGTGTGCCGCGCCAGATCCTGTTTAGAAGGGTTCGAAGGTGCGAGCCTCGTGACACAATCCACCTTGCGAACATCGAAACTCTCTTGACAAGCCTCCACCTGCCAGTCATCTCTTTTCAAGGACGACTTGCCCGACCGTGGACTGAATTATGGCAGGGGCAATTTGCATCTTAATGTTGGCCAGCGGAATCGCCAGACTTGCGCCCGCGCCTCGCAGCTCAATCTCGATCACCGATCGCGCGTACGGAATTGCTCGAAGGGGACATCTAGAGAACTGAACGCCGGTTTGGACTTCGGTTCTCGAGTTGTGGCAGGACTTCCTGGCGCGTGTCCCCTACCTGGTGATTGGCGCGATTGTGATCGTCTGCTTCATCGCCGCCGCACACCTGCTGCGCTACGCCGGCCGTCGCGCCGCTCTGCGCGCGCACCTGAACCAGCCACTGGCCGTCCTGTCCGGCCGCCTGCTGTATGCCGCCACCTGGCAGGTCTGTTGATTCTGTGGCGCCAGGTGTATCTCACCGAACTCGCTCCCTCTTCGGTCAATTTCACGATCTACTTCTGGGTGCCCTCGCCGCAGAGGGAGGCTTTGGAGATCCGGGTGAAACTCGCATTGGACGAAGCCGGCATCGACATCCCCTACCCGCACACCGTCGTCATCCTTCAAGGCACAGTATCCTGACATCTGTGCCCTCCCCCCGGAAAGCCGGCCTTCTGACCGCTGCGTTCGTCGCCATTCCCATCGCCGTCTACGTCGGCGTCGAGTACCTGCTGCCGGTCACCCCCGACATCGAACGCGCCGCGCCCTCCGTGCTCCTTCCCGGCCCGGGCGGCGAGCGGCTGTACTCGCTGCTCATCGTCCAACGACGGCCGCAAGCGGGCAGGAACCGCAGCCGGCGGACGCACGGCGTCGACCTGGTGGTGCACGACCCGGCGACAGCCAAGGAGGTCGGGCGGCATCCATTGGTGCACCGCGAGGACGAACTGCCGCTGCGGAACGAGAGCGACGTGTTCGGCTTCGACGGCCGGCGGCTGTGGAGTTTCGTCGACCGCCTGTACGGCTTCGAACCGGTGGGCGAAACCCTCACCAGCATCGATCAGATCACCGCCGTCAACCCGTTTCTGTCCGAGCAGTGGCTCCCCGAGCACAAGCACTACCAGCTCAACGAAGAGTCGAAGCGCCTGACGTTTCGTACTGCCGACGGGCGAACCTGGGCGCTCGACCCGGCGACGCTCAAAGCAATGGCGACGGAGCCGCTCGAGCAGCAGCGGCGTCCCAAGGACATGAAGGAGTACGGCGTGCTCCAGCGGACCTACGATGAGCGCTACGACGTGCAGCACAACGGCGTGAAGGCGTATTGGCGTCCGCGCGCGCGCTTCGACCAGAGAGAGTGGTTCGGCCTCCTCTCGGACGAGGAGGCGAGGAAGATCCGCGACGCCAAGAACTGGGAGGAGCCCCGGCAGGGCTACCAGGAGACCGATGTCCGCCGGTTCTGGCTGGTGCGACTGAAGCCGACCGTGGACGCCTGGAACGAGCCGCGCTTGACTCTGGACACGATGCAGCCGGCCGGCTCGGGAACCTACATTCAAGGCGGTGTCGTTCGCAGGCCGTTCTCCGACGGACCCGTCGCACTCGCGAATCCTCCCGGCTATCTCGTGCTCCACCGCTCCCGCATCGATAAGGAAGGGACGCTGCTCTTCACGCGCGTGGACGCTGCCGGCAACCCCGTTTGGAGCGTAGACACTCGCCTGGTCTCCGTCCCGCAGATCGTGCCGGCGGAGCGCTTCGTCGCGGTGATCGGCCGGCCTCTCGCAAAGGCCGGCGAGCGCGAGCATCCCTACCGGCTGGTTTCCGTCCGCACCGCCGACGGCGCGCGCTTCGACGAGCCCTTCCGATAGGATGAAGGCATGACCGGGCTGTTGTGGATCGTCCTTCTGGCGCAGGCGCCTTCGCTCGACGAAGGCCGCCAGGCGTTCGTCGCCGGCGATCTGCCCCGTGCCGAGGCGCTCTTCCGCGCGCACCTTAAAGCGAACCCGGGTTCCGCCGAGGCGATGAGCAATCTGGCCGCGGTGCTGTCACGCCGGGAACGGTTTCCGGAAGCGGTGACGCTCTACCAGCGGGCGCTGAATGCCGCGCCGCAGCTGGTCGAGATCAACTTCAACCTGGCCGTCGCCCAGATCCGCGCCTACCAGCAGGGCGCGGCGGCCGAGAGCCTGCGGCGGTACCTCAAGGCGAGGCCCGCGGACCTTCGCGCGAAGCAGTTGCTCGGCGTGTGCTTAGTGGAGACCGGCGAGATCGAAACGGGCATCGGGGAGCTCGAGGCGGTGGCCAAGGCACAGGCGAACGATCCGACGCTGCTCCTCTCGCTTGCCTACGCGCATGCGAAAGGAGGCGACGAAGCGCGCGGCGCTGAGCTGTTGAAGCGCATTGAGGCGGCCTACCCGGCGCAGGCGGCGCTGGTGGAGGGGCTGCTCGAGTTCCGGCGCAGCCGCTACGCCGAGGCCAAGGTCAAGTTCGAGGAGGCGCTGCGGCACGATCCGAACCAGGCCCCGGCGCTTGCCGCGATGGGGCGCGTGCACCTGGCCGCCAATGAGGACGCCGAGGCCATCTCGTTCTTCGAGAAGGCGCTGGCGCGTGCGCCGGCCGACGCCGTATCCACCTACCAGCTCGGCGTCCTGTACGATCGCAACGGCCGAACGCCGGAAGGCCGCAAGCTGCTCGAACGTGCTGCGCAGTTGCGCGCGGCGTACCCCGATCCCTACTATCAGCTCGGCCGCATCTCCTTCCGCGGGAAGCAATACCAACAGGCCCTCGGCGAGTTGCAGACCGCAGCGAAGTTCCTTCCGAACCACGAATCCATCCGCCTGCTTCTGGGGCGCACCTACCAGGCGCTCGGCCGCAAGCCGGAAGCGGACCGCGAGTTCGCACTGGTCCGCAAGCTGAAGGCCAACGCCATCGAGCGCAGCCAGAAGAAATTCGAAGGCGAGCCGTGAAGCGCGCTCTGCTGGCTGCGGCGATGGCGGCGTCGATTGTCTTCGGCCAGGGCATCGCCTCACGCAACGTCAAGCCACAGCCGCGCGGCAAGCCCTCGGGCCGGCCCTTCGCCGCCAAGTTCACCGATGTGGCGCGGGAGGCGGGTCTCACCCATCCCGTCATCTTCGGCAACGACGTTCGCGTCCAATATCTGTTCGAGACGTCGCAGGGCGGCGTCGCCTGGATCGACTACGACAAGGACGGCTGGCTTGACGCCTTCTTCGTCAGCGGCACGCGGCTCACCGAAGATCCGCCCGAAGCCACGAATCGCCTCTATCGGAACAACCGCGACGGGACTTTCACCGACGTCACGGAGAAGGCGGGCCTGCGCCGCACGGGCTGGGGCTCCGGCGTCACGGTGGGCGATTACGATGCAGACGGCGACGACGATCTGTTCGTCACCTACTTCGGCGATAACGCGCTCTATCGCAACAACGGCGACGGCACGTTCACTGACGTTGCCGCGCAGTGCGGCTTGAAGCAGCCGAAGAAGGTGTGGAACGCGGGCGCGTCGTTCTTCGACATGGACCGCGACGGAGACCTGGACCTCTTCGTCAGCAACTACGTCGACTTCGACGTCGAGCGCGTACCCAAGCCCGGCGAGAACGCCTTCTGCACCTGGAAGGGCATCGCCGTGGCGTGCGGCCCCCGCGGCCTTCCGCAGGCGCGCATGTGGCTCTATCGCAACGACGGCGGCAAGTTCACCGATATCAGCGAGCGCGCGGGTGTCGCCAAGGCGCGCTGCTACGGGATGACGGCCGCGGCGGCGGACTTGAACGACGACGGCTGGCCGGATGTGTATGTCGCATGCGACTCGTCGCCCAGCCTGCTGTTTCTCAACCAGAAGAACGGGACGTTCACCGAAGAGGGCGTCGAGCGCGGCGTGGCGCTGAACGAAGACGGCAAAGAGCAGGCCGGCATGGGCCTGGGCATCGGCGACTACAACCTGGATGGCGTGCTGGACATCTTCAAGACGCACTTTACCGACGACACCCACGCGTTGTACCGCGGTTTGGACGGCGGCATGTTTGAGGACATGACGCTGGCAGCGGGCCTTGGCGTCGAGACCCGCTTCGTCGGCTGGGGCGCGGCCATGGCGGACCTCGACAACGACGGCTGGCCCGACCTCTTCGCGGCCACCGGACAGGTTTACCCCGAGACCGAGAAAGTGTTGGCCGGGTACCCGTACCGCTCGCCGCGCCTGCTCTTCCGTAACCTCGGCAACGGGCGTTTCGAGCAGCTCTTTGAAGAAGCGGGCCCTGCCTTCGCCGCCGCGCACTCGAGCCGCGGCGCGGCGCTCGGGGATTACGACAACGACGGCGATCTCGACATCCTCATCATGAACCGGAACGAGCCGCCGAGCCTCCTGCGGAACGACCTGCCCGCGGGCGCGAACTGGATTCAGGTTCGCGCGCCGGTCGGCACGCGCGTGACGGCGGTGTACGGGGGCAAACGGCAGGCGCAGGAGGTGCTCAGCCAGTCGAGCTTCTATTCGGCCAACGACCGGCGGCTCCACTTCGGACTGGGCGCCGCCGCGGCGGTGGATTTGGAGATCCGCCTGCCGGGCGGAGCGACGCGCCGGATCATGAAGGCGCCGGTAAAAACCGTCGTCGACGTGAAGTAGTTACTGGCGCCCGTAGCGGCCCATGTACTCGGTGCGCGCGATTACGTGGCCGTTCATGGCCTGGTCCACCTCCGCGCGGGTTGCTCCTTCAGGGAGGCCGAGGCTCTCCACCTTCAGCGCAAATAACTGGAAGAAGTAGCGGTGGCGTCCGTGCCCTTTGGGCGGACACGGCCCCCCGTACCCCAGCCGTCCAAAGTCGTTCTTGCCCGTCACCGCTAGCCGCCCCGGCCGGAAGCCCTGCGGAATGGCGTGCACGGCCGAGGGCACATCGTAGAGCAGCCAGTGCGTCCAGACGCCCTTGGGCGCGTCGGGGTCGTCCACGATCACCACGTAGCTTTTCACACCGTCCGGCTCGTCGGACCACTCGAGGGACGGCGAGACATCGGCTCCGTCGCAAGTGTGAAGGTTGGGAATATCAGCGCCTTCGGTGAAGGCGGCGGAGAACATCTGGAAGGCCATGCGTGCTGGACCGAGTACCGATTATGGCTCAAAACGGAGGGCTTCGGTATACTCGCTCCATCATGCCCTCTCCGACGCAGCGCAACCGCGACCTGGCGTGCCTTCATCCGCTGTTCCGCGCCAAGGCTCAGACCTTGCTCCAACGGCTGGCCGCCGAAGGCCTCGGGTTCCAGCTCTTCGAGGGCTACCGTTCGCCACATCGGCAGAAGTTCCTCTACTCGCAGGGCAGGACGCGCCCCGGCGCCATCGTCACGCACGCGCAGCCGTGGACCTCCTACCATCAGTTCGGGCTGGCGGCGGACTTCGTTTGGTTTGACGGCGCCAACTGGAGCTGGGACGACTCCGGCGCCGCCGCGGCACGGTGGACGCGGCTGCACGAACTCGCCGCCGCCGTCGACCTTGAGCCGCTGAGCTTCGAGAAGCCGCACCTTCAGGTGGCCGGACTCTCCATCGCTTCCCTCCGCGCCGGCAACTATCCCGCGGGCGGCGACGAGAGCTGGGCGCAGACGATGGAGGACGCGATTGCTTCGTGGGAGGAGGAGCCGCCGGCGCCGCCGGTGCCGGGTGTTCTGCCGCAGCGGCCGCCCGTGGTACCCGAGATGGTCTTCGTGAACCGCTTCGGCGGGCGCGAATGGTGCGTGACCAGCGACGGCGTGGTGATTCGCGAGAACGGAGCGACCCGGCTCTTACGCACCGACGGCCAGCCCGTGACCGTGCGCAAGATTCTTGAGTTGTATGAACCGCTCATCCGCCGGCTCTCGGACAAACACGGTGTCCCGGCGCAGCTGCTGATCATGACCATCGCCACCGAGACCGCCTTTGCCCGGCAGCAGGGTTTCACCGGCCCCGTCACGTTCCGGTGGGAGCCGGCGGTGAAGGTCAGCGACGCGGGCGCCCCTCGGTTCGGCGACTACAGCGCCGGGCCATGCCAGTTGCTGGGAACCACGGCCCGTGCGTTGATCCGGAAGAACCGCCTCCCGATGGACCCGTTCTCGGTCGCCCCCGCGTTCGAGCGGCGGCCGGAGCCGCCCGCGGCCCTCGCGCTGTACGATCCGGCGGTGAACCTCGAGCTGTCTGCTCTCTGTATCAAGGAAGGCCTCCGCGAGACCCAGGGTGACCCGGTGCTGGTTGCGGCGCGGTACAACTCCGGGGGTCTCCGCAAGAGCAGTGGAAACCCCTGGCGGTTGGCGTGCCACGGGGACCACCTGGACCGGGCGGCCCGCTGGTACGGTGATGCCTGCGCCGTGTACCGGGCCTCGTAAAACCCTACAGCGGGCCTAAGGAATCATCCTTAGTACCTCAAAACTAAAGAGTTCCGGTAGCGAGGCCGATTTGCTTTAAGGCACGCTATGGGCTTTCTTCAAGCAGCAAATCACGCCTCTGACCGGGTGAAGGGAGCCTTATCGCTGCGCATGACGGCGCTTCTGGCGATCGGCATACCCTTGGTGGCTCTGCTCGGCGCGGCATTTCAGCTGCGGACCGTGGAAGAGCGGCAGCGTTACTGGAATAGCGAGGGGCGGCGTAGCCTTAACGTGCTCACGGAGTTGCGATTCCTGTACACCGGTTTGCTGGCAGTACAGACGGACGTCTCGTCCTATGTGATGAGTGGGCGGCAGGAGCATTTGGCCTTCTACGGCGACTCGCGCGATCGTCTCCGGGCCACCTTGGACCGGCTGCGCACTCTGCTGAAAGACCACCCGGAGAGACGGGCGCGGCTCGGGCGCCTGGAGACCCACTTCGACCGGGCGATGCTGTCCCTCGCCGAACTGCGACAGTATTCGCCGCTACCCGGACTGCCGCCGACGGCCGTCCCGTTAGAAGTGTTGAAGCGGAGCCGGCTGGAGACTAAGGACGCTTTGGCAGAAATCGACCTGCTCCAGAAGAGTGAGGAAGAGTCCTTGACCTCGGCGCAGGATAAAGCGGCGTTGGATCGAGTGGCGGCGGCGCAACTCGTGCTGCTGCGGGCCCTGTTTGGCATCCTGGCCGGCGCCCTCGGGCTCCTGATGTTCATGCGTGCCGTGCTCCGCTCCGAGCGGCGAACGGCCGCCGGGGCTATCGAGGCGAGCCGCGAGCAGTTGCGAGAGTCGACCCGCCGGATCGAACTGCAATCGGAAGAGCTGCGGCGCGGCGAGGAAGCGATGGACCGGCAGGGCAAGGTGCTGCACGGCGTGCTGGCGACGCTGGCGGACGGGGTGGTCGTAGCCGGACGCGACGGGCGAATCCTCATGTCGAACCCAGCGGCATCCGCCCTTCTCCGGGACGTCGAGTTCACCCCACCGGAACAGTGGGCGGAGATGTACGACATACGGCTCGGCGATATGGTCAGCCCGTGCCCCACCCAATCGCTGCCGCTGATTCGCGCCATGCAGGGCGAAACGGTCAACGCCGCGCACTACTTTGTGCGGAACGGCGCGAGTCCCGGCGGGTGCTGGCTGTCCATGGCGGCGCGGCCCGTGGTGAGCCAGGAGGGCGTGACGTTTGGCGGCGTCGTGGTGATGACGGACGTTTCCGATCGCCGCTTCCACGAGGAGATTCTTCGCCTCGCGAAGGAGGAGGCCGAGCGCGCCAACAACGCCAAGAGCGAGTTCCTCTCCCGCATGAGCCATGAGCTGCGTACGCCGCTCAACGCCATCCTCGGATTCGCGCAGCTGCTCGAGATGTCGCGCATCAACCGTAAGGATCGCGAAAGTGTGGAGCAGATTCTCAAAGCGGGCCGTCACCTGCTCCTGCTCATCAATGAGGTGCTGGACATCGCTAAGATCGAGAGCGGCCGTCTGCCGCTGTCTCTCGAGCCCATCCGCGTAAGCGAGGTCGTGGAGGAAGTGCTGGTGATGATCCAGCCGATTGCGGCGGAACGGAACATCCTGCTCCGTGCCGAGCCCGATATCGAGTGGCGTCACCTGGTGCGCGCCGACCGGCACCGGCTCAAGCAGGTCTTGCTGAATCTCCTCTCGAACGGGGTCAAGTACAACCGGGAGGGGGGCGCGGTCACGTTAAGCTGCTTGGAACCCGGAAAGAACCGCCTTCGGATCCAGGTCGCGGACACAGGAATCGGGATTCCGCCGGACAAAATGGATCGTCTGTTCCAGCCCTTTGAGCGTCTGGGCGCGGAGGAAACGGGGGTCGAGGGGACGGGTATTGGGCTCACCCTGTCGAAGCGGCTGGTGGAAGCCATGGGTGGAAGGATCGGTGTCGAGAGCGGACTAGACTGGGGCAGCCGGTTTTGGGTCGATTTCGAATGTGCGGACCTGTCTGAGCTGGGCGGCCCTGTCAACAGCTCGGCCGGGCTGGTGAGCGCTGACGCCGCCATCCGCGGCGAGCGGCTACCGGAGGTCCTCTACGTGGAGGACAACCCCTCCAACCAGGACCTCGTGGAGAGAATCCTCGCGCATCGCCCCGGGGTACGGCTTGCCGTGGCGCGCAACGGCAGGGAGGGGATTCGCATGGCGGAAGAACGGCTACCGGCCTTGATTCTCCTCGACGTGCACTTGCCCGATATCGATGGATTCGAGGTCCTTCAACAGCTTCGCGCGTCCGAGCGAACCCGGGAGATCCCCGTCACCGTTGTCAGTGCGGACGCAACGCCGAGGCAGGCCGAGCGGATGCTGTCGGCCGGCGCTCGCAACTACCTGACGAAGCCCATTGAGGTGCCCAAGCTTCTCACGGTCGTTGACGAGATCCTTCAAGGGGTGCATGCCGTATGACTCGAGGCCGCCCCGACCGAATTCTGATTGTGGACGACCAGGAAGCGAACGTCCGCCTTCTTCGGCGTGTGCTGGCGGAGGCCGGCTACCGCAATATAGCGAGTGTCACGGACCCCCGGCAGGCGCTGGACGAAGCGGCCGCTTTCCGGCCGGATCTGGTGCTGCTGGACCTGATGATGCCCCACATCAGCGGTTTCGACCTCCTGCAGCAGATTCGTAAGGCGCTCCCTCCGGACGAGTTCCTTCCGTTTCTCGTGGTAACTGCCGACCAGACGCCGGTCTGCCGGCAGAAAGCTCTCGCTTCCGGAGCCACCGACTTCCTGACGAAACCGGTAGAGGTAACCGAGACGCTGCTGCGGATACAGAACCTGCTTGAAACGCGGCGCCTCCACCAGCAACTGCGCCGCCAGAACGACCTTCTCGAGGTTCGTGTCCGGGAACGGACGGTTGAGCTCGAACAGGCAAAGTACGAAATCCTGGAACGGCTCGCGCTGGCGGCCGAATTCCGCGACGATGACACCGGACAGCATACGCGCCGGGTAGGGGTTCTCTCCGGCATGCTTGCGGAGGCGATCGGCTTGGACCCGTCTGAAGTTCGGGTGATCGCCCTGGCTGCTCCGCTGCACGATATCGGGAAGATTGGCATTCCGGATCAGATCCTGCTCAAAGCGGGCCCCCTCACCCCCGCCGAGTTCGCCCTGATGAAGACACACACGCGCATCGGGGCGCGCATCCTCGCCGGCAGCCGGTTTCCGCTGCTTCAGAAAGCGGAGGTCATCGCGCGCTTCCACCACGAGCGGTGGGACGGATCCGGGTACGAGGGGCTGCGCGAGGGGAACATACCGCTCGAGGGCCGGATTGTCGCCGTCGCGGATGCGTTCGATGCCCTGACTCACAAGCGCCCCTACAAGCCGGCTTGGCCGCTGGAACAGGCGTTAGAGGAGATCCGGCTTCGGTCCGGCACGCAATTCGATCCTCTTCTCTCGTCAGCCCTGGTGGAAATGAACCTCGGCAGTCTCGAGAACCTGCTGCGGGCGACGACAACGGGCGCGGCCGTGGCGCCACAGGAAGCACCGGCGAACTGAGGGCGGCTCAGGGCAACAGGTCGATCGCCCGGCTGGCCGCCTCCTCCGAGATGTAGAAGTGGGGGGATAAACGGACCCAGCCCTGCCGCGGCGCCGCGATCACGTTGTTGCGCTTCAGGTGCTGGACGACGAGGCGGGCGTCCACGTCGTGTTTGCGAATGCTGACAATGCCCGCCGCCGTCTCGGGCGTCCGCTCCGTCATCAACTGATAGCCCTTTTGCCGCGCTCCGTCTGCCAGCAGGCCGGCACACCGCACCACAGCTTCTCCGATGCGTTCGATTCCTACGCTGAGAAGGAACTCGATGGCAGCCTTGAGCCCGTAGATCCCGATGGTGTTAAGGGTTCCCGGTTCATAGCGGCCGGCATCCGGGCGTAGCGTCATGTCGCGGCTGGCGTAATCGACGTAACCGGCGACATTCGTCCAACCGAACTCGACCGGCTCAATCCGGTCCTGCCATTCACGCTGGACGTATAGAATGCCGCACCCTTCAGGTCCTGTGAGCCACTTATGGCCATCGGCGGCGAGGGCCTGGATGTTGGCGGCTCGAACGTCCAGCGGAAACGCGCCCAACCCCTGAATCGCATCCACCAGGAAGAACGTTCCATTCTCCTTGCAGATCCGCCCGATCGCGGGGAGATCCGCCCGGTATCCCGAGAGATACTGGACGAAACTGATCGCGAGCATCTTCGCGCTGCGGCACGCCTCGGCAATGCGGTCGAGCGGGTCCATGACGGAGAGCCAGCGAACGTCGACGCCGCGTGCCTCTAATTGCTTCCAGGGGTAATAGTTTGCCGGAAACTCCTCGCGAAAGGCAACCACCCGGTCACCGGCCCGGAATCCCAGGCCAAGCGCGATTGTCGCAATGCCCTCCGATGTGTTCTTGACGATGGCGATCTCGTCCCGATGGGCGTTCACAAGCCGGGCGGCTGCGGCGCGAAGCCCTTCGTAGGTCTCCAGCCACTCGTCGTAGTGAAGCGAACCCCAGCATTCAGCGTCATCGGCCAGCCGGCGCATGGCGTCTGCACACGGCTTGGACAGGGGTGAGACCGCTGCGTGATTCAGGTAGGTCAGGTTGGCGGTCACGGGGAACTGGGACAAATACTGTTCGGCGAGCGGCTTCTCGGTCGGAGCGAAACCCATCCCTCTGAGAATACGTTAATAGTTCAGGGTAGCGTAGAGGTCCGCGACGCGGCGGGTCCGAACGCATCTATACTTTAGGTAAGCAAGGACTCAAGGGGCAAAGGAGTTCGAATGAAGCGCCTCACCTTCGGGAGACAATGGACGGCGGCCATCGCCTTGGCGTTGTCCGCAGCGCTTGTCGTTCCCCCTGTCGCAGTTGCGCAGGAGGAGAAGCAGGAAGACGAAAAGCAGCAGAAGGACGCCAAGAAGAAGAAACTCGACAAGAAGCGGGATCCCGAGGAGATCGGCAATCGCGATGTCGGCAAGGGCGTAAACCTGTATTCGCTGGAGAAAGAGATCAGCCTGGGCAAGGGACTGGCCCAGGAGATTGAGCGGCAGGCCAAGATCATCGACGACCCGGTGATCGCGGAGTACGTGAACCGCGTGGGCCAGAACCTCGTCCGGAATTCGGATGCCAAGGTGCCGGTAACCATCAAGGTGCTCGACACGGAGGAGCCGAACGCCATGGCCTTGCCCGGCGGCTTCTTCTTTGTCAACTCCGGCTTGATTCTTCTGGCGGAGAATGAGTCTGAGCTGGCGGGCGTCATGGCCCACGAGATTGCCCATATCGCCGCCCGGCACGGAACGCGGCAGGCGTCCCGCGGGCAGTTGGTGAACCTGGCGACCATCCCTCTCATTTTCATGGGCGGCTGGACAGGATACGGCATCCGGCAGGCCGCCGGCGTGGCCATTCCGCTGGGCTTCCTCACCTTCTCGCGCGGCTTCGAGTCGGAGGCGGATATGCTCGGCCTGCAGTACATGTACAAGGCCGGCTACGACCCGTCGGGCTTTGTCGACTTCTTCGAGAAGTTGCAATCTCTCGAGAAGAGGAAGCCGGGCGCGATCTCCAAGTTCTTCCGTACCCACCCGCTCACCGATGACCGTATCAAGACGGCTCAGAAGAACATCACGGAGATGCTCGAGGCGAAGCCGGAGTACGTGGTGACCACCTCCGAGTTCAACGATGTCAAGTCCCGGCTGATGGCGATGCACAACCGCAAGAAGGGCGATACCAAGGAAGATCCGAATCGTCCGCGCCTGCGGCGTACGCCTGGCGGCAGCACGACTCCTGTGGAGGGCGAGAGCGCCGAGCAAGAGAAGAAGAAAGCCGAGGAGGCCGACGAGCGGCCGGTGCTGAAGCGGCGCAACTAAGCCGCTTCTGTCAATCTGATTGGTTCGCAAGCCCCCGCCCCCCGGCGGGGGTTCTTCTTTTTACCGGAACTCAACAAGCACGGATCGTCTCCAGGCCAGTTTCGTCGGCGCATCCACGCCCGCGAACTCAAGCGCGTGAACCGCAGGGCTGCCACAGTACCGGAGACTTGCCTCCAGCTTGCCCTTGGCGTCCAGGCTGTTGGAGCCAAACAACCGCTCGGCCTCGGACGTGAGATCGTAGCTGCCGAAGCGTACCAGCGTAAGGCCCGTCGCAACGCCCGCGCTCTCCTCAAGGGTCACTTTGAACGCCCATCGGCACCCGTCTGCATCCTCGTCGCCCGCCTCGACGGGATTCGGCGACGCCGACACCGAGACCGCCGACGGCCGCAAGGTGACGTCAGCCGTTACCGGCACGGTCCTTACCACCCCGTCCGCCGTGACGCTCACGAGGGCGGTGTAGAGCCCCGGTTTCGACAGCAGATTCGGGCGTATCTCGAGGTCCCAACTTCCGCCGACAGAGCGCGTGGAGAGCCATGGGCTGTCGCTTGCCACCTGAATCGTCCCGCCCCCCATAGTGCGTGCGACAAGCCTTTGTGTAACCGCGGGTGTAACCACTCGATTGTCGACCTTGAAGCTGACACGGTCGGGCGCTACGGTCAACTGCGTGGGTGATGGGTCTTCGAGGTACGACCGCAGGAACCCGTAGGCTACGGAGAATCGCCCGTATGCGGCGATGGACGGTTTGATGTCACACCAGGAGTAGTTCCCGATCTGGTACCCGTAGCTGAGCACCCCGACTACCTTGCCCGACGCGTTGAACAGCGGCGAACCCGAGGAGCCGGGCTCAACGATGCCGGTGTTCCAAAGCACCTGGTGATAATGCTGAGGCGGCACCTCGTCGTAGTCCATCTCCCAGTAGTTGCTGGTGAGCGTACCGACTGAGATGCGTTTGTAGGACCCCTGGGGATGGTGAATGCCGGTGAGTTCCGACCTCATGAGCGGGTCGACAGGGTCCCAATCCGCAAACACTACGCCCGGTGGGAGAGAAGGCAGGAGGATCAGACTGAAGTCAGCGCGGATTTGGGGTTGGCTGACGAGGTAGCGGGATCCGACTGGAGTTCGCGGCACGGTCCGGAGCGCCGGCGGCTTACCGCCGCAGGTGGGCGACTGGTACGCCCAATAGGCTTCCACGGTCCGCGCTAGAGAGTCGTCTGAAATGCAGTGGTCCGCCGTCAGGAAGTACGGCACGCGGGTCTTCGACGAGGTACTCACCAAGGCGCCCGAGCACGATGCCTGACCCTCGGGGGTTTCAATCAGAATCAGGGCGACGCTCTTTGCCGCTTCGGCCCACTCGGGCTTGCAGGTTGCGTCCACATGACACGTCCCGGCCCCATCGTCGCCCGTGCCAATCAAACCCGCGTTGGCGGGCTCCGCCAGTTGGTGGGACAGCCGTGCGATTTCGAAGCGGACCGCCTGGTCCGGCCCCGGTCCCTGGTATTCGATCACCAGACGGTCGCCGAAAACGCTCCCGCTCCAGAATGAACCGTCCTCGAAGGGTCCCTTGCCGCTGTACGGCCCTTGCCGTTCGCCCCCCGCGCCGTCGTGGACCCAGACCTTTCCCTCGCCGACATCGAAGTTTCGGAACTCGATGCGCAGAGCTCTCGCTCCCAGGGAGCGGATGGCGAGTTCCCACAACGGGCCGTCTGCCCCCTGCTCGCGCCAGGCGCCGGCTTCACGCACCTCGGAGGACAGCGGCCGGTGCACACCCGTGAGGGTCAGGCGCGCATCGGAGGCACGCACGCCGCCGGCGAAAGGAACGGTGGATAGTGTGTATTCCGGAGGCGCGGCGAAGGCAATCCCGACTGCGGCAAGAAGAACAAGGACAAGGCGGCGCATAACTCTCCCTGTTCAAGAATCGACGGGGGAGAACGCCGTCTTTAGCCGGCTACTCGATATACCCTAGGTCGCGTAAGGTCTTCACCGGTTCCCGGTCGTCAAATGCCGCGAGGGCTGCCTTCTGCCGGCCGTGCTCCAGGGCTACGGCATAGGGCGGGTCGCCAAACTGGAACGTCTTCCGCAGCAGGTCGACGTCGCTGGTGACCTTGGCCTTAAGGCCGGTCTCCGAGAGGAACTGCTGCGTATACTGGGGAACCCGTGTGGGCACCACGACGACTTCGGTGGCGTTCCACTTGTACTGGCTCATGGCCTGCGCTGCTTTCCAACAGTGTGCACACTCGGGGTCGAAGAAGTACAGGAAGACCTTTCCCTGTTGAATGGAGCGTGGTTTGCCGTCGATGATCAGTGAGTCGGGCGCCTGCAGTCCGGTATTGCGCGCCACTGCGAAACCGTAGGACGCGAGAGCAAACACGGTGATGGTGGCAAGAATGATGCCGGCGGAACGGGTTCCGGCCGACTCGCGACCCCAGTAGCCGGCGGCTACGGCCATCAACAGCATGACAATGTCGCTGATGAAGAAGCCGGGCCCCACGGCCCGCTTTAACCAGGGAAAGCAATTGCACTCCTCGCCTCGGAGAGCGTTGTAGTTCCACCCGATGTAGACCAGGAACGCAATGAGCATCAGGCCGGTGAGCCAGGCGCCCCAACGGCGGAAGCGTGGAACGAGAAGCAGCACACCGGCGAACGTCTCGAACACCCCGGCGGAGATCGCTGTCGCAAGGCTCAACTGAGACGGGATGAGGGCCTGGGTCATTCGGGCAGCGGCGCTGAGAGGATCAGTCACCTTCCAAATTCCGGCGACTAAGAACAGCAACGCCAGGAGTATCGCGGACACGGCACTGAGGGCGGTCTTCCATTGCGGAAGCACGAGGGGGCGTGGACCCGCCTGTGCCATACTGTGATCCATGATTCTCATTTTACTGGGGTTGGGCCTGGTTGCGGGGGCCCTCTACGGGCAAGAGGCCGACCTGGTAGTGACGAATGCCAACATCTACACCGTAGACCCGGCGCGACCGCGGGCGAAGGCGCTGGCGGTCCGGGGCGGGAGAATCATCGCGGTGGGAGACGACGTGAGCGCGCACAGTGGGCCGAAGACGCAGCGTCTGGACTTGCGCGGCGCTACTGTTGTTCCTGGTTTCATCGATTCGCATGTGCACATGCGTGGGCTGGGGACACAGATCGAGACCTTCGACTTGCGGAATGTGAAGACGATTGCGGGTGTAGCGGATATCGTGCGCCAGGCGGCGGCATCCCGCCCGCCGGGCGAGTGGATCACAGGCCGGGCTTGGGACCAGACGAACTGGGGCGGCGAGTTCCCGACGTCCGACCCGTTGACGGCCGCGGCGCCGAATCACCCCGTATTCCTGACCCGCGTGGATGGCCACGCAGGCTGGGCCAATCGCAGAGCATTGGAGGCTGCCGGAATCACACGTGACACACCGGACCCCGCGGGGGGCAAGATTCTTCGCGACGCTGCGGGCACTGCAACGGGGGTGCTGATTGACCGTGCCCAAGGGCTGGTGGGGCGGAAGATACCCGCGGCGACGGACGAGGTGGTGAGGCGCAGGATCGAGAAGGCAGCGCTCGAGTGCGCGCGGCTCGGCCTCACTAGCGTACATGACGCCGGCGTGCCGGAGCAGGACTTGCAGGCGTACCGGGCTCTGATCGAGCAGAAGAAGCTTCCGGTGCGCGTCTACGCGATGATCGGCGGTGAGACGCCGCTGTGGCAGGCGTATCTGCGGAAGGGCCCGGAGATCGGCGAGCAACTGACGGTCCGAAGTATCAAGCTGGTGGCGGATGGAGCTCTCGGTTCGCGCGGCGCGGCGCTCTGGCAGGGCTATACGGATGAGAAGTCGAACACGGGACTGCTGATTCTGCTGAAGGACGATATCGAGCGAGTCGCGCGGGCCGCGGTAAAGGCGGGCTTTCAGGTAAATACCCACGCCATTGGAGATAAGGCGAATCGCATCGCACTGGACGCATACGCCGCGGCGTTGGGAGGGAAGAACGACAGGCGCTTTCGCATTGAGCATGCGCAAGTCGTCTCGCTTCCGGACTTCGCGCTCTTTCAGCAGAACTCGGTGATCGCCTCCATTCAGGCTACTCATGCAACGAGCGACATGCGATGGGCGCATCTGCGCCTCGGGCCGGATCGCCTACAGGGGGCGTACGCGTGGAAGCGGTTTCTCAAGATGGGCATTCCGATCGCCAACGGCTCCGATTTCCCCGTGGAGGATGCAAACCCGTTGTGGGGGTTCTACTCGAGCGTGTCGCGGCAGGATCATCAAGGGCAGCCGCCCGGAGGGTGGAGGCCGGAGGATCTGCTGACGCGCGGGGAAGCGCTTCATTCGTGGACCCTGGCGGGCGCTTACGCGGCTTTTGAGGAGCAGTCGAAGGGATCGCTCGCGCCCGGCAAGCTGGCGGATTTCGTGGTGCTCTCCAAGGACATCATGACCGTGCCGGCGGCGGAGATTTTGAAAACGAAAGTCACCATGACGGTGAGGGGCGGTGAGGTGGTTTACAGGGAGGGCCGGTGACGCTGGCCCTGATGGCGCTTGCAGCCGCTCCGAGCCTGGTGACGCTGGTCGATGAGCCGGTACGCATCCCCGCGGGGCAATGGCGGACGCTACCGATTGTTCTGCGGCAGCAGCCGGGCGTAGTGCAGGCGGCCTTCCGGGTCAGGCGAGGCGATGGCGTCAGGGTGCTGTTAGTGACGAGAAAGGATGCTGATTTATGGCGCGCTGGACAGCCGTTTACGGTTGTTGGACAATCAGCAGTTACTCGCGAGGCCACCGTGAACTTCCCGGCACGCAAGCCGGGCGACTATGAGTTAGTCGTGGATTACTCCAGTGCAAAAGAGGGCCTGACGGAATTGGATCTGAAGGTGGGACTCGCCTTCGGAAACACGAACAGCATGACGGTCCGCTACCTGGAGCCTCAGAGGCGTCTATTTGTGATTTGGGCGAGCCTCTGTTTCTTCGGGGCAACAGTCTGGTTCGCCGGCCTTCGCCTGGCCCGCGCGATCGCCAGCCGCGAGTAAGTTGCGCAGGCGGACGACTTCGCCGATGACGAGGACGGCGGGGGAGGATACCTCGACATGACCGGCAGCGATAGCGTTCAAGGTTGTGACGAGGACGCGCTCGGCGGGGGTAGTGCCGTTCTCGATGAAGCAAGCGGGTTCTGCCGGCCGCCGTCCGGCATCAATGAGGGCTTGTGCGATGGAAGCGCGGTTGCGGACCCCCATGAGAACGATCAGGGTGTCTACCTTCGCATAGGCGGCCCAAGCTTCTCGAAAGCCCTCGCGCAGATGTCCGGTGACTACCGCGAAGCCGGAGGAGATGCCGCGGAAGGTAGCGGGAATTCCGGCGAGCGCGGGGACGGAGAGGGAACTGGAAACGCCGGGAACGATCTCCACCGGGATACCGCGTTCCACCAGGTGGGCCCACTCTTCCCCGCCCCGTCCGAAGACGAAAGGATCGCCGCCCTTGAGGCGGACGATGACGGGATGGCGGGCGGCGGCGGACTCCAGTAACTCGAGGATACGAGCCTGTGTGGCTTCCTGCTCGCCTTCCTCTTTGCCGACGTAGATCTTCTCGGCGGCGGGGTTGATGAGATCGAGGACTTCGGTGGAAACGAGGCGATCGTAGAGTACGACGCCAGCCTCGGCGAGGATCTTCGCGGCGCGGAGAGTGATTAAGTCGGCGCGGCCAGGGCCGGCGCCCACGATAAAGACCTTGGGGGTCATCGAACGATTACCTCTAAACCTTTCCAGAGTAGCTGACCGCCGAGCACTACAAGCACAGCGGTAAGGGCGGTTCGTAACGGACGGGAGGGCACGCGGGTACCGAGCCAGGCTCCGGTGGCGGCGCCGGCGATGCCGCCGAGGCACAACTGCGTCAGCAGGCCCGGATTGACGTTGCCGGAGGCGAAGTGGAGGCCGCCACCGAGTGCGGAGACGGCGGTACCGAACAGCAGATCGGTGCCGACGATTGTACTCACGGAGAGGGGAGTGCAGTACATGAGAGACAAGGCGCCAAGAGCGCCGGCGCCGGCGCTGGAGAAGCCGACTTCGAGCCCGATGGGGAACGTGATCCATGGCAGAAGGGTCCGGCGGTCCTTCGTCTCGGCGGGTTTCGGAAGGAACGACTTGACCAGTGACAAGACGGCAAGCACCAGGATGGTGAGGCCGACCAAGGCGAGAACATAGGGCTGCATGGCCTTGGTGTTCATGCGGTCGAGAAGCCAGACGCCGATGATCACGCCCGGGGCGCCTCCGAGTAGTTGGAGCGCGGCCACCTTATAGTCGACCTGTTTGCGCATCATATAGATAGGCGCCGCGACGAACTTACTCAAAGTAATGAAGAGAAGGGACGTGCCGACGGCTTCGGCCGTCGGCAAGCCGAGACCGAGGATCAGGAGCGGAACCATAAGGACGCCGCCTCCCATACCCGTCAAGCCGACCAGAGTAGCTACCAGGAAACCAAGGACGATCGGCATGGGACTAACGAGCCTCCGCGGGATTGGTGAAAGTATGGATGCCGCACTCCAACTTATTGCCGCCCCAACGGCCCGAGCGGGGGTTGGCGGGATCGAGCGGCTTCTGCGTACAAGGCTCGCAGCCAATGCTCGAGTAGCCTTGCGCGTACAGCGGGAGAAGGGGAATGTCGTTGGCGGCAGCGTACGCTAGGACGTCTTTCATGGTCCAGGCGGCGAGGGGGCTGATCTTTCGAATGGTCTTGCCAGTGGGCCAGCGGTGCAGTTCGTCTATCTGCAGGTTTGCGCGGGTGGGGGACTGTTCGCGGCGGAGGCCGGTGAACCAGTACTCGAAGGGCTCGAGCCCTCGCATGAGAGGTTCTACCTTGCGCGCTTGACAGCAGGCAGTGGGATCGGTGCGGTAGAGATGCTCCGGGGCGCCGGGCTGGGGCACTAAGTTGACTAAGTTTAAATTCCAACTCTGAGCGAGGGCGTCGCGGTAGGCGTATGTCTCGGCGAAGTGGTACCCGGTTTCGAGGAACAGGACGGGAACGCGGGGATCGTGCTCCATTACCAGGTGGACAACCACCATGTCCTCTACCTGGAAGCTGGAGGTCACACAGATTTCTGCTGGCCCGGCGGCGGCGAGGGTATGTGCGATGGCGGCTTGTGCTTCGGCGAGGAGATCAGGCATGGCGGGTAGTCCTTTCGAGGCGGAGCGAATCGACCAGGGCATACCAGACCCGCTTCCTTGTTTCAAAGTTCGGAAACGCAGCTGCGATCTTCTCGCGGAGTGTTCCGGCAAGGACAAGGAAGCGCCCGTACTCCGGGCCGTAGCGTTCGGCGAGCTGCTCGCGGATGCGGACGGCGAGCGCGGGGCACTTTCCGTTGGTGGAGATGGCGATCACAAGGTCGCCCTGGCGGTGGACGGACGGGAAGTAGAACTGGCAATGTGGCGGGTCGTCGAGGGCGTTGAAGAGCACGTTGCACTCGACAGCCTCGGCATACATCGCAGCATTGTTGGAACGATCGTCATCCGCGGCGATGGCGAGAAAGAAGCCCCTGAAGTCGCCGGGCTGCCAGGAGCGCTGCAGCCAGGTAACGTTGGCGCCGGCGCTCTCCAGGTCGCGTACCTTTGCGGCAGCTTCACGGCCGTTGCCGATAACGAGGCACGGGCGGGCGCCGAGGTCGAGCATGATGGGGTAGGGCTGAGTCTTCATAGCAGGCCCTCGCTGCGGAGTTCGGCGAGGACTTCGTGGTGGTGGCGGCCGCGGGCGTCGAAGAGGAGCACATCCGCTCCGGCTTCGCGGAGGGCGTGGGGGAGCGGCGAGTCGGGATCGGCCACGATGAGCGCTCGGCGGTAGCTGTCGAAGGTCAGCTGCTTGCGTGCTCGAACAGCGTCGTGGGGATCGGCGGCGGGGCGCTCAATCATCCCTGCGGCCAGCGTGAGGTTTGATATGGGGTCGATGAGGATAAAAGCGCCGGTGCGACGGTTCTCGCTGTAGGCGTCGAAGTGGAGGGGCTGTGTAGTCTCGATGATGGCGGAGCCGATCTGGTTCAGCTCGAGGTGGTCGGAGTCTTCGCAGGCGAAGGTATTGATCTCTGTGCGGTGGACGAGGCGATCGACGCGTGCTGTGACCTGGTGTGGGCCGTGGCGCAGAATGTACGGCTTGCCGGGCACGAGCTTCTGCGGGCTCATCCATACGAGGCTCGATTCGAGCCAGCGCCCCGTTTGCGGGGGAGCGGCGGCGGCGGCGAGGATACCGCCGCGGCCGAGGTCGATTTCGTCCTCGAGGGTGATGGTCACGGACATCGGGGCGTGGGCCTCGGCGAGGTCGCCGTCCATGGTCACGATGCGGGCGACGCGGGTGCGGCGGCCGGAGGGAAGAACGAGGACTTCGTCGCCGGGGCGGACGTGCCCGGAGGCGATCTGTCCGGCGAAGCCGCGAAAGTCGAGGTCGGGACGAATGACGTATTGCACCGGGAAGCGGAAGGGCGCCTGGTCGAGGGCGTGGTCGACATCAATTTCTTCGAGGTGCTCTAGCAGGGACGGGCCGCCGTACCACGGGGTGCGGGGGGAGCGAAACGTGACGTTGTCGCCTTCAAGGGCGCTGAGCGGGATGAAGCGTACGGAGGTGCGGCGAAGGTGCTCGACGAGGCCGTCGAAGTCGTCGCGGACGCGGTTGAAGACGGACTCGTCGAAGCCGACGAGGTCCATTTTGTTCACGGCAACGACGAGGTGGCGGATCCCAAGGAGGGAGCTGACGTAGGCGTGGCGGCGGGTCTGTTCGACGACGCCCTTGCGGGCATCGATGAGGATGATGGCGAGGTCAACGGTCGAGGCGCCGGTGGCCATGTTGCGGGTGTACTGTTCGTGCCCAGGCGTGTCGGCGATGATGAACTTGCGCTTGGGCGTGGCGAAGTAGCGCCAAGCGACGTCGATGGTGATGCCTTGTTCGCGCTCGGCGCGGAGGCCGTCGGTGAGGAGGGAGAAGTCGAAATCGCCGCCGGAGCGGTTCACCTTGCTCTTGCGAACGGCTTCGACCTGGTCGTCGTAGGCGCCATTGCTGTCGTAAAGGAGGCGGCCGATGAGAGTGCTCTTGCCGTCGTCAACGCTGCCGGCGGTGGAGAAGCGGAGGAGGGATTTTTCGGTCATCAGAAATAGCCCTCGCGTTTCTTGAGTTCCATGGAGCCGTCCTGGTCGTGGTCGATGACGCGGTTTTCGCGCTCGCTGCGGCGGAAGGCGAACAGCTCGTCGATAATCTTGGGGACGGTGTCGGCGTCGGATCGAATCGCGCCGCTGCAGGGGGTGCAGCCGAGGGAGCGCATGCGGCAGGTGACAAGTTCGGGTTGTTCGCCAGGGAGGAGTTTCACGTTCGACTGCAGCGGGATCAGGACCTCGCCGCGGACGAGGACGGGGCGGGGTTTGGCGAAATAGAGCGGGACGAGGGGGATCTTTTCGAGGTCGATGTACTGCCAGATATCAAGTTCGGTCCAGTTGGAGAGCGGGAAGACGCGGATGGACTCGCCGGGATCGACGAGGCCGTTGTAAATGTTCCAGAGCTCGGGGCGCTGGTTCTTGGGGTCCCACTGGCCGTTGCGGTCGCGGAAGGAGAAGACGCGCTCCTTGGCGCGGGAGCGCTCTTCGTCCCGGCGGCCGCCGCCGATGGCGGCGTCGGCTTTGGTCCAGGCGAGGCCGTCGAGGAGGGCGCGGGTGCGGAGGAGGCCGCAGCATTTCGCGGTGCCGAGGTCGTAGGGGTTAGCGCCCTGGGCGATGGCGTCCTGGTTGGTGTAGACGAGGAGTTTGGCGCCGATCTGGCGGGTAAACCAGTCGCGGAACTCGATCATTTCGGGGTATTCGTAGGTGGTGTCGATGTGGAGGAGAGGGAAGGGTAACTTGTCCGGGTAGAAGGCCTTACGGGCGAGATGGAGGAGGACGGAGGAGTCTTTGCCGATGGAGTAGAGGAGGACGGGGCGGGCGAACTGGGCGGCGACCTCGCGGAGGGTGAAGAGGGCTTCGGCTTCGAGGGCGCGGAGGTGCGAGAGGGTCATTGCCGGTAGGGGCAGGATAGCACAACACCGCATTCCCTATCAATAATGGGGTGATTGTTGGGGAGGGGGGTGAACGCAAAAAGCCCGCCGGGTGGAACCGGCGGGCTTTTGGTTGAATCGGGCAACGTCCTACTCTCCCACACCGTCGCCGGTGCAGTACCATCGGGGCTGAGGGGCTTAACTACCGTGTTCGGGATGGGAACGGGTGGAACCCCC
>JANRJO010000057.1:0-164565 GCA_033763935.1 Bryobacteraceae bacterium | reverse complement strand
ATCCGGTCGTTTGGCTTCAGTTTTTGTGTGCTGCTCTCGGGGTACGTGAGGAAAGTGTGATAAATCCCGATCCGAGTAACCCGAGAACCGGAGGAAACGCCTTTTCGTCAATCTCCACCTATCGCCGCTGTCTCACCTCACGCAATCGCCGTTTTCATTCCGCCACGGGCTGCTAACACGCTCCTCAGCATCGACCTGCCTAAACAGGACATTTCTATTTGGCAGAGAATAGGACATTTCTATTTGGCGTTGACAGGGTCTTAAATAAAACGGTGTGCGCCGTGGGTAGAATGGCATGCGGACACCGACGATGACCGTGGAAATCCGCGAGGCCGCCCTCTGCGTCGTGAGGCGAGACGGGACGTTTCTTGTCGCCGAGATCGTCGATCCCCGTACGGGTATCGTTCTCCACCGTCCTCCCGGAGGAGGCTTGGAGGTGGACGAAACTCCTGCCCAGGCTCTCTGCCGCGAACTTCGCGAGGAACTCGGCCTGCATGCGGATCACCTGACTCCGCTCGGCTCCATCCAACATGTCTGGTACTGGGAGGGCCGCGAAGTGCGTGAACGGGCGTGGATCTTCGAGGTCGATGCCGCCGCTGATCCCCGGCTCGACGCGGGAGACACCCCGGTACTGCTCGAAGCAAACGGCGCACAAATTAAAACTGTGTGGCGCCCGCTTCAACCGACCGATGACTCGCTGCCGCCGCTGTGCCCCGAGAGCCTGACGGAACTCCTCGCTGATTCCGCCGCTCATCCGTGCGACAATTCACCCCAGTGAAGAGCATTGCGATGCGACGATTTGCGCTGCTTCTGGCAAGCGCGGTATCCGCCTGGCCGCAGGTGGCGGCCGAGGCGAACCGGGAATACGCTACGCCGAAGGATCGGGCGGCCATCGTCCCCCGTCTAGAAGCGCCTGCCCGCCTGGCTCGGATTCGTCCCGCCGATCTGGTCAAAGCCCTCAAGGTTGCTCCCGGCTCCACGGTCGTCGATCTGGGCGCCGGCACCGGGACTCTGCTAGAGTCCCTGAGCAAAGCCGTGGGACCGAAGGGCCGCGTCATCGCCGAAGACATTCACCAGGACTTCGTCGACCGCGCTCGCGAGCGCGCCCGCGCCGCCGGCCTCGGGAACGTTGACTTCCTTCTTGGTACGGACACTGACCCGAAGCTCCCGGCCGCCGCCGCGGACCTGGTGGTCATCCTCGACGCCTACCACCATTTCGACTATCCCGAGAAGATGCTGGCTGCCATCAAACGCGGCCTGCGGCCGGGCGGCCGCCTCGCCATCGTCGAGTACCATAAGCTGCGCGGAGCGATGGAAGTCGCCGGCGACCCGGACTTCGCCGTCAAACACGTGCGCGCCGCCGCCGAGCAGGTGGAACGCGAAGTTCAGGCGGCCGGATACAAGCTGCTCTGGCGCCGCGAGCACGCCCCCGGCAGCCAATATGTAGCGATGTTCCGCGTGCCCTGAGCATCTTCCCATGCCGGTTTCGGTGCGTTTAACCCTCAGCGCCTTGCTCATCGCCGGCGCCCTCGCCTCGCAAACCTGGACTGCGGACAACGGCAACGGCACGTTCACTAATCCGCTGTTCTTCGACGAGTTTTCCGATCCCGACCTTATTCGCGTCGGCAGCGATTTCTACCTCACCGGCACCACCATGCACAGCATGCCGGGCCTCCCCATTCTCCACTCGCGCGACCTCGTCAATTGGAAGCTGCTCGCCTACGCTCTCGATAAGCTCGATCTCGGCCCCTCCTTCCGCCTGGAGAACGGTCAGGCGTCTTACGGCCAGGGCATCTGGGCCCCGAGCTTCCGGCACCACAACGGGACCTTCTACATCTTCAGCAATGTCAACCGCCACACCACGCAACTGTTCCGCGCCACCAACCCCGCCGGACCCTGGACCCGCACGCCGATGAAGAAGTCCCTGCACGACCTCTCCGTTCTCTTCGACGACGACGGTAAAGCGTGGGTCGTGTGGGGCTATCGCGGCATTCGCCTCGCCCAGCTCACTGAAGATCTCACCGACATCGTCCCCGGTACGGAGCAGGAAATCATTCCGCCTTCCTCAGGGATGGGCGAAGGGCTGCATCTCTACAAGATCAAGGGCAAGTACTTCCTCACCAGCGCCTGGTTCAACGATGAAATGCGCATGCCAACTGCCCGCGCCGACAAACTGACCGGGCCGTGGGAGGTCAACCAGAACGTCAGCCGCGGGGAAGACTTTGGCCTTGTGCGCGGCAACCGGCTGGGCCGCGGCGCGCCCCGTCCGCCCTTTACCATCAACCCGCCGAACCCGTCCGAAGTCGGCCGCAACGCCATCCATCAAGGAGGCCTCGTGGACACGCCCGGGGGCGAGTGGTGGGGCTTCTCGATGATGGACGCCAACTCCGTCGGTCGACTCACGGCCCTCTCGCCGGTCACCTGGCATGAAGGTTGGCCGTACTTCGGGCTCCCCGGGAACCTCGGCCGCACGCCGCGCACGTGGGTTAAGCCGAACACCGGCGTCGCCGCCAAACCCCAGGCGCCGTACCGCCGCAGTGACGATTTCTCGCAGCCCGTGCTCCAGTGGGTCTGGCAGTGGAATCACGTCCCGGTGGACGGGAAGTGGTCGCTCACCGAACGCCCCGGCTTTCTCCGCCTCCACGCGCTGCCCGCCGAAAACCTCTGGCGCGCCCGCAACACCCTCACGCAGCGCGCCATCGGCCCCGCCTCCACACCCACCATCGTTCTCGAGACCGACGGCTTGAAGCCTGGTGACGTCGCCGGGCTTGCGCTTTTCAATCGCCCGTACGCCTGGTTAGGAGTCGAGCGAGACGAGACCGCCGCCTTCGTTGTCCTCTTCGATGAGCAGACCGGAAAGCCGGTTCGCCGTCCTCTCACCAAATCCCGCATCTGGCTGCGCGCCGAATGCGACTTTATGACGGAGATCGCCCGCTTCAGCTACAGCATCGACGGCAAAGCCTTCGAATCCATCGGAGACCCCTGGCCCATGGTCTTCCAGCTCACCACCTTCCAGGGCATCCGCTACTCTCTCTTTGCCTACTCCACCCGGGCCGGCGCCGCCCCCGGCTTCGCCGATTTCGACTCGATCCACGTCCACGAGCCCCACCCGCGCGGTCTGCGCCGCCCCATCCCTTACGGTCGACGAATCGAAATCGCCGGCCTCCCGCAACCCGTGACCGTACGCGACCGCCGCCTCGGCCGCGTGGCGCTGGAAACCCCCAACGGCTTCCTCTCCGTAGACGCAGCCGGCGCCGTGACCCGGAAGAAGGGCGCCCCCTCAACCGCCGAGACGTTTCAGTGGATGGAGACCTTCACCGGGGATCTCATCCTGATGTCGCTCCAAACCCACCGCTTCCTGCGCCTGGATCAGGCCGCGGCAACCCTCTACGCCGACAGCCCCGGCCCCAAACCCGATGGCAAAGACGGCGTCCGCTTTACCTGGAAGCGCCTGTAAACGAACCGTCATCGGGGAATCATATGAGGCTGCTACCATGCAGCCATCATGAGGTTCGTCACGTTCCTCTCTGGGCTGCTCCTCTTGGCGTCCGCCTGCTCAGCCGGCGAAGTTCGCCCCACCGACCGCATTGTTCCGCTCATCCAGGATGGCGGCGGCTGGACCACTACCATCACCCTCGTCAACCTCGAAACCCGCCCCGCGGCGTTTGAGATGCTCCTGCGGAGCCGCGCCATGCGGAGTTGGGCCGTACCGCTGGAAGCCAAGGGCGCCGAGGCCAGCGGTCCCGTCGTGCAAGGCGCTATCCCGCCCCAAGGCGCCGTTACCATCCGCACGCTTGGCACGTCCGCCGAACTTGAGCGCGGCTACGCCATGCTCTTCCCGGCTAATGGCGCTCGCATCGGCGCCACCACCACCGTCCTCCACGCCGAGTCCGGCGCCTCCCTCGTCCTCCCTCTCAAGCCCGAACGGGAAGATCGCCTCATGATCCCCTTCGACAACACCGCCGGCAGCGCCACCTCGCTCGTCCTGATCTCGGAAACCCCCGGCACCCTGATCGACTACGTCGCTCTCGGCCCCGCCGGCGAAAAGCTCCTCGCCGGCTCCTACCAGTTCTCAGGCGACACTCCCCTGTCCCAGGACGTCTTCTCAATCGCGGAACGCTTTCCGGAGCTCAAGGACCGTAGCGGCGTGCTCTACCTCGAGCTCAGCTACCCGATGGCCGGCCTCTACGATGAGCTTTTCTTCACCGCCTTCGGCGTTCAGAACCACGCCAACGGCGCCGCCTCGGTCGTCCCTTCGATGTCCACATCGTCCTGGCGCGCCGGCCAGCACTAAGCGCTCCGAGCTATTCGAGCACCAGCGCGGAAGCCGCCCTCTTCTCCCCGGCAGCGCTCTTCACCTCCACCCGCACCGGGTCGTTCAATTCGCCGCCTCCCACCGTCAGCCGGTAGTGCGAGCGCAACACCTCGAAGATCTGCGGCCCGATGGGCTCCTTCGACTTGCTCATCTCCCGCAACTGAAACGTCGCGCCGCCCGTGTCGCGTGCGAGCGACTCCAACAGAGAACGGCCGTAGGCCATCACGAACACCGGATAGATGGAGACCCCGTTCCGCCGCGCCAGGCGCACCACCTCGCGCTCGTTCACCCGGCTGTCGCCGTCAACCCCAGCCGTCAGCAGCAGGATCACGCGCCGCATCGAAGCGTTCTCGAAGCCCCCGTCCAGTGCCGCGAATAAGGCGTCCAGCACGCGCGGGCTGTTGCCGAACTTCACCTGCCCGACGGCTCGGCGCAGGAGTTGCTTGCTCCCCGTGAAGTCTTGAACCAAGTCGGCCGAGGAGGCAAAGGAAACGACAGCCATTTGCTCTTTGTCGCCTAACTGAGCGATCAGTTCGGCCGCCGCCGGTTGGACCATCCCGCCTAACAGGCTGGTGTCCAGGAGTAGCATGACGTCCACCGGCTCGCTCACCGCCTCGGCCGACTCCACGGTGCGGGCAGCGCCCCCCCCGCGCACGGCAAAGTCGGCGGCCTTCAGCCCGGACACCGGCTTTCCTGTCTTCTGATCGATGATCGTAACAACCAGCTTCGTCGCCCCGAATGCTGGCGCGAGAATTAGCAGGACCGCAAGAACCGCTCGCACACCCTTATTGTGCGGCAATCGCCACGCGAACGCCCGTATCCAGGCGGCTTAGCTGGGAAACCGCCACCTGCTCGCCCTCTTTCACGCCCTCCAGGATCTCCACACTCTCGCCGTAGGGATCCCCCAGCTTCACATCGCGGGCTTCCACTACCCCGGATGACACGACGTAGGTCTTGTTGGCGCCGAAGACGTAGTTGACGGCCTTTCGCGGCACCACCACCACCCGCTCCACCTTCTCCGTCTCCAACCGCGCGCGCGCATACGATCCCGGTTTGAGGGCCCCGGCCGGGTTCGCAATCAGCGTTTCCACGATGAACGTGCGCTTGGATTGGTCTACCGTCGGCGAGATGCGCCAGACCTTGCCTTCAAACTTACGGTCTGCAAACGCTTCGACCAATACCTCCGCTCGCTGCCCCGTCCGGATCCAGGGGGCCATGCGCTCGGGAACTTCGATGCGTAGCCGGATCGGGTCCGTCTTCACCAGCGTAAATAGGGGGCTGTTGGCCCGGACGTACTGCCCCATCGTCACCTGGCGCTCCTTCACGGACGCCGCGAACGGAGCCTTCACCACCGTGTCCCGCAGCTTCTTGCGCTGCAGCTCCAGCACCGCGCGGGAACGCTGGACATCCTGTATGAGGTTGCGCGTCTGGTTCAGCGTCGCATCGTATCCGGCCCGCAGGGCGTCGTAGCGCGCCTTGGCCTGGTCCAGTTCGTTGGCCGCCCCGATCCCCTGGTCAACCAGCGCCCGTACTCGCTTGAACCGCTGCTCCGCCTCGAACAGATCCGCCTGCGCCCTCCGCACCTCCGGCGTCTCACGAATGTCCTTCACCTGGTCGTTCTCTGCGGACAGCCCGAGTTTCTCGAGGGCTTGCCGCAGTTGGGCCTCGTTTTGGGCCACCAGGTACTTCTGCTCCTCGTCGCTGATCCGGACCAGCACCTGACCCGTCGACACCGCGTCACCCAAGTCGACGTTCACCTGTTCGACGCGCCCGTCCACCTCCGCGCTGACCACCACCTCTTCATACGGGAAAAGCGTGCCGACGGAGTCGACGATCCGGCGCAGATCCTTCGCCGCAACCGATGCTGCCTGTACCTTCACCGGGCCCGTCTCCGGCCGGGCTTCCACTTTCTGCTGCTTGTTACACGACGCCAGCAAGAGGCTGAACGCGACAATCCCTAGGCTGATGGATAAGGTACGAGACATGATTCCCCAAAAAGTCCGGCCAGGACACTGAAACGGCGAATCCGACGAGGGTTCGGTTACGCTCCCAATTGTATCGAACCCGCACTACCATCGAAGGATGGATCGCCTGTTCCTCTCCTATTGGCTGCGCGGACCCGGCGGGCCCGGTCTGCTTCGCCACGTTGAAACTGCTCTAGGGCTCTTTCCATTCTCCCGCCTCTCGCCGGGAATCGTCGCCCGCGTCTGGGGTGTGTCTTTCACGGAACCGGTCCTCGCCGAACAGCCCTTCCCCGGGCCGCCCGACCCCGCCCCGGTGCTCGCGTTCTTCCGGGAGTTTCAAGGCGCGGACATCGCCTACGAGGTCGAGACCCGCTGGGATCTCTGGCAGTTCGAGTCCGACTGGAAGCTCGCGCCCGTCGCGCTGTCGCTATTCGCCTTTGCCCCCCGCTTCGAGCGCGGCGGCGAGGAGCAGATCCGCCTGGAGTTCGGCCCTGAGTTCAACTTTCTGCCCTCCACCGAAGTGGCGGGAAGCGGCCGCATCGTTGAGAGCAACATTCGCAGCCTGCTCAAGCTCGTGCACGATCTGGACGAAGCACTCCCCGCCGAGCGCCGGCAGCTGTGGACCGAGACGGGCGAAAACTTCGCCGATCGCCTGGAACGAGCGCTCCGCGAGTACGCCGAGGCTACGGGAACCTAGACCGGTTCTTGCGCGAGCAGCCGCTGGATGACTTCGCCGAGCATCCGCGGGGTGAACGGTTTCTGCAGCGCCTCCAGCTGTCCGGGTCCGGCAGGGATGTCCGAGATGTCGATCGGATAGCCGCTGCAGAGGACTGCGGGAAGATCCGGCCGCAGCGCCAGCATCTCCCCCAGCAGGCTGTCGCCATTGCGATCCGGCAGGCTGTAATCGATGACGGCCAGCGCGTACTGGTCTGGCTCCGGTGAAAAGCTCTTCCATCCCTCAGCTGCCGTCGAGCACGCCACCACCGAATATCCCATCCGCTGCAGGTATTTCTCCAGCAGCCCGAGCAGGCTGCTCTCGTCGTCGACAATTAGAATGCGATCTACCGCCATTATTGATTACCAAAGTGAGAGCGGTATATCTCCCGGCGTGAATGCAACGCCCACAGACACACGCGCCGCATCCACGGTAAAGCGCGTTGCCTGCAGTTCCGCACGCCGGAGATCCACTCTTGTCACGAAATGCAAAAGGGAGTTAAGACGATAGCTGACGCCTCCGCCTCCACTGATCGTCTCGAAGCTGCCAAACCCAGGACTCACCGATCCCAGCGACACATAGGAGGCGGATGCGGACAGATGCCACCGCCGTAACGCGGTGTGGCTCACCTGCAAGCTCGCCGTCTCCGTCTTTGACGTCAGGAACAACCCATTCCCAGGGTTCACTCCCCTCGTATAACTCGCCGTCACCGTACTCTTCCGGAAGCTTCTGCCCAGCGAAATCTGCCCGTACGGCACATAGTTCAACGCGTAAAAAGCCTCTATGGTCGTCCGCTGTCCCGTCAGCGCCGCCACCACCGGGTCTACAGCGGTCCGCCGCAATCCCTGAAACTCGATGCGAATCGCGCCGCCCGCCACGGAGAACGTCCAGTACCGCCCGATCTGCCGCGCATAGCCGCCGATCGTTTGGTGAATATCGCTCCCCCCGAACCCGCCCGGAAACGCGAAATGCAGGAAATTGTATGACCCGAAAAGCGTCGATTGCCGGCTCAGCCGGTACGCCACATCGCCCATCGCTCCCGAGCCGCGCACGTCCGCCAGCGCACGCGTCCGCCGCCACATTCCTACTGCCTGCCCGCCTGCCGAAAAACTCAACCGGGCGCTCTTCTGCCACACCATCGCCCCGTACAACTGGGCAAAGAAGGTCCGGTTGTCGAAGAGCTCGGCCACCGGCAGCGCCACGTCCGACCAGTTTCCGGAGAGCGGAACAAACCCTCCGACCGGGCGAGTCAACATCCCTACCGTCGGCCGCAGCACGAATCCCACGCGCCGCTTCGGCTGGGCTTCCAGGTTCAGCGCCAGATACTGATTGCTACCATTGAAAAACTGCGCGTTCGTGTAGTGCCGGTAGTCGCCCCGGTACTCCAGGCCCACCAGGCTCCGCCGGAAACTCTTGTACCCGTATGCACCCAGAATCGCCTGTACACCCACCGAATCCTGCGGCTCCAATTCGCCCTGTTCGTTGGTAGCAGCCGCCAACAACCCGGAGTCGTAGGTCCCGTTCACGTTTGCGAAGAACCGGAATCGCAGCGTCTCCGCCCCGCGCCGCCCCGCCTGGCTCGATCCGCGGCTGAGGATCGACGGCCCCGAATAGCCGCCTTGCGCCCATAAGGACGCTCCGGCAATCACCAGAAGCAAGGCTAGTCGTTCTCTCACTCAACCTCCGGGTGGAAGTGCGCGCAGGGGGCAACACAAGAGTCTGACAACTCACCAAGAACCGTGTCAAGCATACACCTTAGATCGGCCTAACTCCCTTTCTCCTGTATGCTCTTGCCATGCGATTCCACACCGAGTACCGGACCTTCCGCACGGAGAACCACCGCCAGTATGTGAATATCACCGCCGACGTGCGAAAGGCTTTGGACAAAAGCGGCATTACCGAAGGGATGATCCTCGTTTCTGCGATGCACATTACAGCCGGCATCTGGGTTAACGATGCCGAGGACGGCCTCCTCGCCGACATCGACCAGTGGCTGGAATCCCTCGCCCCCTTCCGCGAGGACTACCGCCACCACCAGACCGGGGAAACCAACGGGGATTCGCACCTCAAAAGCCTGCTGGTCCATCACCAGGTCATCGTGCCGGTCACCGCCGGCAAACTCGACCTCGGCCCCTGGCAGGAGATCTACTACGCCGAGTTCGACGGCCAACGCGCCAAGCGCCTCATCATCAAGTGCATGGGTGAATAATCAATGAAAGCGACAACTCTGCTGTTTTGTGCCCTCTCCCTCTGCGCGGCTGATTTTCCCGTCCGCGAAGTGGTCCTCTTCAAACACGGCGTCGGCTTCTTCGGCCGCGCCGGCACCGTAAAGCCCGGCCAGACCGTCCGCCTCGACTTCGACGCCGCCCAGATGGACGACGTCCTCAAGTCGCTCATCCTCCGCGACTCCGGCGGTGCGGGCGTCGCCGGCCTGCGCTATGACTCGAGCGAACCCCTCGCCGCCAAGCTCGCCAAGTTCCCCTTCGCCCTCAACAATCAGCAGCCCCTCGCCACCCTCATCGATCAGTTCAAAGGCGCGCGCATCGAACTCGAATTGCCCGCTGGCGCCCGCCTCTCCGGGTCGATTCTCGCTGCGCGCTTCGCACCCGCCACGCAGGACCAGCCCGCCCAGGAGTACGTCACGCTCCTGCTCGACTCCGGCGATCTCAAAACCGCCAGCCTCACCGCCGCCCTCTCCGTCCGCCTCTCCGACCCCGCTCTCCAATCCCAGCTCAAGGATTACCTCAGCGCGCTCGGAGCCGCCCGCTCCCAGGAAAAACGCAGTGTCTACCTCGACTTCGCCGGCGCCCAGCCTCGCTCTGTCGAAGCCGCCTACATGATCCCCATGCCGGTTTGGAAGTCGAGCTACCGACTCGTCCTCGCGCAGGAAACCGCGGCCACCCTCGAAGGCTGGGCCATCATCGACAACACCACCAGCGAGGATTGGGACAACGTCCGACTCGCCGTCGTCTCAGGCCGACCGATCTCCTTTATCTCGCGGCTCTACGAACCGCGCTACCGACAGCGCGCCGAAGGCGACCTCCCCGAAGACCAGGCCGCTGCCCCCGTGCTCCACCAAAGCGCCGTCATGAGCGTGCGCGCCGCCGCGGCGCCTCCCCCGCCGCCTGCCGCAATGGCGCGAGGCCTTCGCGAAGAGAAGGCCGCCGGCCTCGCCGATGCGCTCGAAATGCGCGTCGACCGCCCCAGCTCCATCCAAACCGCCGCCTACGGCCGCGAAGCGGGCGACCTCTTCGAGTACCGCTTCGATAAACCCGTCGTCGTCCGCAAGAACGAGTCCGCCATGCTCCCCTTCCTGCAGCAGAAACTCGAAGCCCGCAAGCTGCTCATCTACGCCGACACCGGCTCGCTCCACCCCACCGCCGCCGCCGAAATCACCAACGCGAGCGGCAAGACCCTCGACGGCGGTCCCGTCACCGTCTACGACGGCGGTTCCTACGCCGGCGAGGCGCTCTTCGAGACCTTCAAGTCGGGCGACAAACGCCTCATCAGCTACGCCGTCGACCTCGGAACCCGCGTCACCACCAACTACGACTCCACGCAGGATGTCGTCCGCGAAGTCCTCTTCCGCCGCGGCGTCATCCTCGCCCGCAGCGCCGTCGCGGAAACCCGCACCTACACCATCAAGAACATTGATGCCAAGGCCAAGACCTTACTCGTCGAGCACCGCCAGCGCCCCGGCTACAAGCTGCTTTCCCCGAAACCCGTCGAGACCACCGCCAACTTCTACCGCTTCGAAGTCAAGCTCGCGCCCACCTCCGAAGCCAAACTCGCGATCTCCGAGGAACGAATCCTCGAGAACTCCATCGCCGTCTCCAACCTCACGCCCGACCTCGTCGCCCAGTGGACCCGCAACAAGGCCCTCTCCGAAGACGCCCGCAAACGCCTCGACGCCGTCCTCGCAAAGAAACGCGAGATCGCCGAAAACGACGCCGCCCTCCGCCGCACCGAAACCGAGATTAGCGAACTCAATCAGGACCAGAGCCGCCTGCGCGAAAACCTGAACTCGCTCAACCGCGTCACCGGCCAGCAGGAGCAGGTGCAGCGCTACGCCAAACAACTCGCCGACCAGGAACTCCAAATGGCCACCCTGCGCGACCGCCTCAGCGCCGCCCGCCGCCGCAAAGCGACGCTCGAAGCCGAGCAGGCGGCCCTCATCGAGGCCCTCGCCCCGGCGCCTTGACCCGTGCCTTGGGCTGCTGCCTCTCCAACTCTTCCAGCAGCCCCGTCACGCCCAACAGCACCGCGCCGATGACCTCCCAGTGGTAGTCTTCCGGTTCGTCTTCCTTGCGGCCTGCGACCTTGTCCGCCAATGCCGACAGTCGCACCGCCGACGTCCGCAGCAGCGCCCCGGGGCCCAGTTCCTCCGCCCCCAGGCCAAGCTTCGCCACCCGCTTGTCCAACTGCTTCGCCACCCGCCGGAGGACCTCCGCCAGGTCCTCTGGCACGCCCTGCCGGAAAACATCAGCGTCGTAAAACGTCCCTCGCTCCCCCAACTCCTTCTTGAAGAAGCGGGCCATCGTATGCTCAATGCTCACCGCGTCGAACACTCGTCACCCCCTCACCGCTCCAGCGCCACCGTCAGCACCACGCTCACCCGCACCTCGATCGTCCCCGGCTCCACCGGCGTCGACACCTCCGCCGCCTGCGCCGCCATCGCCTGCCGGAACATCGGCACCGGCCCGCCGCCCCCGCCTTCCTCCACGCTCAGCACCGTTCCCAACTTCAACCCCAGCGCCCCCGCCATCGCCTGCGCCTCCGCCCGTGCACGCTGCGCCGCCATCGCCAGTGCCTTCGCCCGCGGCCCCTCCTCGTCCTTCAACAAGAATTGAATCCCGCCGATCGCGTTCGCCCCGTACTTCGTGCCGACGTCGATCGCCCGGCTGATCGCCGTCATGTCGTCGATCGTCACGCGCACCGTATTCTGCGCCGTGTACCCCGTGATCGACGGCTTCTGATTCGGCCCGTACCGGTAATCCGGCCGCAGCGAGTACCCCACCGTCTCGATCTCCGTCCCCGCCGGCAGCGTCTTCTTCAACTCCGCCAGCACCGCCGACAGCGTCTTCGCGTTCTCCGCGCCTGCCGCCGCCGCCGTTTGCGCCTGCGTCACCACGCCGAGGTCCAGCCGCGCCCGGTCGGGCTTCACCGTCACCACGCCTTCACCGCTCGCACGCACATGAGGAGTATTCCACCGCGGCGACGACTCCTGCGCCGCAACGGACAGACAGGTCGCGAACAAAAGGAACGACAAGCGTTGCATGCCTTCAGGCTAGCAACGCCGCCACCACCCGTTCCAGCGCCTCACGGTTCGGCACCGACCCCTGCGCCAGCGTCGCCGCCCCGCCGCCGCGCCCGCCCTCGGCCGCCAGCAACGGCTTCAACACCGCCCCCGCGTTCCGCCCGTCCTTCGACACGGCAAACAGCACCGCCGCCGGCTCCCCGATCGCCGCCACAAACTCCGCCCGCTCCCGCGCCGTGAACCCCTGCGCCAGCGTCCGCAATTCGTCGTCGATGGCGCCCTTCTCCAAGCGCCGAACCACCCGGCGCACCCCGTCTGCCCCCGCCGCCGTCTGCTCCCACAGCGCCCGGCCCTCCATCGAAGCCAACTCGCCCGCCAGCTTCCGGCGCGCCTTCTCCGCCTCCGCCAACTTCTCCGACTGCGCCGCCACCAACCCCGCCACGTCGTCCAGCGCCGCCGAGAACTGCCGCGCCACCTGCGACAGAACCTCGTAATCCGCCCGCGCCCGCCGCACCGCCCGGCCGCCGCAAACGAACTCGATGCGTGCGTTCCCGCGAATCTTCTCCACCTTCCGCAGAAAGATCGGACCGATCTCCCCTGTTGCCCGCACGTGCGTCCCCCCGCACGCCGACCGGTCCAGCCCCGCAATCGAAACGATCCGCAGTTCGCCCTCGCGCTCCGACGCCTTCCGCAAGTCCCGCGCCTCCGCCGCCGCCACGAACTCCACCGCAAACGGCCGGTTCTCCCACACCACTTCGTTCGCCCGCCGCTCCGCCTCCGTCAGTTTCACGGCATCGAACCCCGGCGCGGCAATCTCTGCCGTCGAAATCTCGCTCCCGAAGTGCACGCTCACCGTCGCCAGTCCGAACAACTCCAGAATCACCGACGACAGCAGATGCTGCCCGCTGTGCTGCTGCATGTGGTCGAAGCGCCGCGCCCAATCGATCCGCCCCTCCACCACCTCGCCCGTCAACGCACGCTCCACCACGTGCGCCACGCGCTCGCCTTCGTCCACCACATCCACCACCGCTACGCCGCCCAGCGTCCCCCGGTCCGCCGCCTGCCCGCCGGACTCCGGATAAAACGCCGTCCGGTCCAGGTACACACGACGGCCTTCGTCCGCCCGCTCCACCACTCGGGCCTCGAACTGCGTCAGATAAGAATCGGTGTAGTAAAGCCGCTCGCTCACACCCACTCGAGCGCGCCCTTCTTCCACGCCCACACGTAGCCTACGATCAGGATCGCCAGGAACACCGCCACTTCCGCCACGCCGAACCAGCCGAGTGCCTTATAGCGCACGGCCCAAGGGTAGAGGAAGATCGTCTCCACGTCGAAGATCACGAAGAGAATCGCGATGATGTAGTACCGCACCGTGTACCGCCCGCGCGAATCCGACGCCGCTTCGATGCCGCATTCATACGCTTCCAGCTTCGTCACGAACGGCGCCGACGGCCGCACCAGCTTCGCCGCCAGCAGCGCCACGATGGGAAAGGATAAGGCCACCAAAAGGAAGATAAAGATCGGTAAATAGCCTTCTGGCATGGCCTCACTATATCAAATGCTCCACTTCTTCCGCGCTTCCCGCCGCAGCAAAGCCGCCGCTTCCCGGTCCCCCACAAACGTCTCCTTCGCGCCGTCCCAATGGAGCTTCCGCCCCGTCTTGAACGCAATGTTCCCCAGGTGCGCTACCAGCGTCGCGCGATGCCCGTTCTCCACTGTCAGCGGCGGGACCTTCCGCGTCCGCACGCACTCCACAAACGCCGCCGCGTGCACCGCCGTCGCGTCTGCAGCCTGCTTCGAGACCCGCTCCAGCCCGCTCCCCTGCGACGGATACACCTCGTACCCCACCCGATCGCAAATCACCGTCCCCAGCGATCCGTAATACGCCTCCCCGTGCGGCCGGTCCTCCGCCCCCCGCGCGTTGTAATACTTCATCCCCGCGGTCCGCCCGCCCAGCCCGTGCCCGTTCACGTTGGATGCCTCATAGCTGAGCACGAACCCCGGATACTCGTACGTCACCTGTAGCGTATCCGGCATCTCGCCGCCGTCGTCCAGCACGAACCGCCCGCCCGCCGCCGACACCCGCACCGGCACTTCTTCGCCCATGATCTGGTGTACCGTGTCGAACCGGTGCACGCCGAAATCCGTAATCGTCCCGCCCGCGTAATCCCAGAACCAGCGGTACGTCGGCCCCAGCCGCAGTGGATTGAACGCCCGCAGCGGCGCCGGCCCGCAGTACATGTCCCAATCCACGCCCTCCGGCGCAACACCGTCCGCCGCCCGCCCGATCCCCTTCGGCAGCAGGTTCGAATAGTTCCACACTCGCACGAACTTCACCTTCCCCAGCCGCCCGCTCTGCACCAGTTCCTGCACTTCCTTGTAATGCCCCGCGGAGCGCTGCTGCGTCCCCACCTGCACAATCCTCCCCGACCGCCGCGCCGCCTCCACCACCGCCCGCCCTTCCGCCACGTTGTGCGCCAGAGGCTTCTCCACGTACACGTCCTTCCCGGCCTGGCACGCCGCAATCGTCGCCAGAGCGTGCCAATGGTCCGGCGTCGCCACCACCACCGCGTCCAGCGGCTTGTGTTCCAGCAGCTTCCGAAAGTCGCTGAAGACCGCCGCCCCATCGCCCGCCCACGCCTTCGCCGCGTCGCGCTTGTCGCCCCAAACGTCGCACACCGCTGACACCGCCGCACCCGCCTGGCGCATGAAGTTCGTCACGTACCGGCCGCGCCCGCCGCACCCGACAAGTCCTACGTGCACCCGGTCACTCGCCCCTGCCACACCCGCGCCCGCCAGCGCCATCCCCAGCACTTGCCGCCTCTGCATGGGGTCGATGGTACTATGTCAGCGACCATGACGCCCAAGCCGGCGGCCGCTCTGCTCGCTCTCGCCCTGCTCGCCGCCGCCCCGCGAACCTCCTTCCGCGACGCCACGCCCTCCTCCGGCATCGCCTTCGTCCTTCGCAACGCGAGCACGCCCGAGCGCCACCAGATCGAAACCATGCTCGGCGGCATCGCCGCCTTCGACTGCGACAACGACGGCAAGCCCGACGTCTACTTCACCAACGGCGCCCGCCAGCCCCAGCTCGACAAAGCAACCCCGGACTTCTACAACCGCCTCTACCGCAACAAAGGCGACGCTGTCTTCGAAGACATCACCGATAAAGCCGGCGTGCGCGGCGAAGGCTACTCCATGGCCGCCGCCACCGCCGACTACGACAACGATGGCAACACCGACATCTTCGTCGCCGGCGTCAATCGCAACCTCCTCTATCGCAATAAAGGCGGCTGCATCTTCGAAGACGTCACCGCGAAAGCCGGCTTCCCCACCCAGGGTCCTCAGCCCTGGGCCGTTGCCGCCGCCTGGCTCGACTACGATCTCGACGGCGACCTCGATCTCTTCCTCGTCCACTACACCAAGTGGAACCCCGCCACCGAGCCCTTCTGCGGTGACCCCCGCGCCGGCTACCGCACCTACTGCCACCCCAAGTATTACGAAGGGCTCCCCAATCGCCTCTACCGCAATGAAGGCAACGGCGCCTTCACCGATGTGTCAGCGGCCTCCAACATCGGTCGCTCCATCGGCAAAGGAATGGGCATCGCCGTCGCCGACTACGACGCCGACGGCGACCCCGATGTCTTCATCACCAACGACGCCGTCCCCAACTTCCTCTTCCGCAACGAGGGCAACGGCACCTTCAAAGAGGCCGCCCTCGAAGCCGGTGTCGCCTTTAACGACGACGGCCGCGCCCTCTCCTCCATGGGCGTCGACTTCAAAGACATCGACAACGACGGCCGCGAAGACATCCTCACCACCGCCCTCGCCAACGAAACCTTCCCGCTCTACCGCAACATCGGAAAAGGCCACTTCGCCGATATCACCTACCCCACGCGCCTCGGCGCGCTAACGCTCCCCTTGGGCGGCTGGGGCGTCGGCATCGTCGACATCGACAACGACGGTTGGAAGGATATCTTCGTCGCCAACTCCGACGTCAATGACAACACCGAGGTCTTCTCCAGCCGCAAGAGCCGCCTCCCCGCCACTGTCTTCCTGAACGGGGCGGACGGCAAATTCACTATGGAGGCGATCTCCGCCCCCGCCCTCCACCGCGGCGCCGCCTTCGCCGACTTCAACGGCGACGGCCGCCTCGACGTCGCCCTCTCGCGCATTAACGCCCCCGCCGCCATCCTTCTCAACGAATCCGGGGCACGGAACTCCTGGCTCTCCGTCCGCCTCCGCGGCGTCAAGTCCAATCGCGATGGCCTGGGCACGAAACTGAAGCTCACGCTCGACGACGGCCGCACCCTTTACAACCACGCCACCACCGCCGTCGGCTACGCCAGCTCATCGGACCGCACCGTCCACTTTGGCCTCGGCAAAGCGAAGCCCAAGGAGCTCGAGATCACCTGGCCCACCGGCCGCCGCCAGCGCGTCGCGGCACTTCCCGTCAACCAGGTCGTCGACCTCACGGAAGGTCTCTGAACCGTCGCTCCCCGCTCCTTTATACTTCCCCCATGCCCTTCCACGAGGCGCGATTTCGCGTCCGTTACGCCGAGACCGACCAGATGGGCGTGGTCTATCATTCTCACTACATCACCTGGATGGAGATCGGACGCGTCGAACTGTGCCGGTCCCGCGGCGTCCGCTATCGCGACATGGAGGAGCAGGACGGCATCATCCTTGCAGTCGTCGACGTCCAATGCCGCTACGTATCTCCGGCGCGCTACGATGACGAGGTGATTGTGCGTGCTTCCATCGACAAGGCGCAGACTCGCCTCGTGCGCTTTCGGTACGAAATCCTCGAAGCCTGCGAGAATCGCGTGCTCGCTCACGGAACGTCCACGCACGTTTTCCTCGATAAGGCGTTGAAGCCGTCGAAACTACCTCCCAAGTATCATGCGTTGTTCGGTATCGAACGCTAGCCTGATCCTGGTCGTCGCGGCCCCGCTCGCGCTAACGGCCGCGACGCTCGACCAAGCCGCCTCCGCCGCCATGGGCGCCAGGCAAGGGTCGGTAGTCATTCTCGATGCCCGCTCCGGCCGCGTCCTCGGCGGCCACCGACTCGAAGCCGCCGCGCGCCGCGCCGCCAAACCCGGCTCCACGCTCAAGCCCATCACCCTGGCCGCTCTCCTGGCCTCGGCCAAACAGCCCCCCGTTCTGCCGTGCCAGGGGCATCCCGCGCCGCTCGGCCCCGCCGAAGCCATCGCCTACTCCTGCAATTCCTATTTCAAGGAGCTCAGCCTCCGCATCGATCCCGCCGCCTACTCTAAGACGCTCCTGAAATACAACATCAACCCCGCCGCCGCCGCTACCCTTGACGAGCGCCAGGCCCAGGCCATCGGCGAAGGCCGCGAACGCGTCACTCCCATCCAGCTCGCCGAATCCTACCGCCGCCTGTCGCAACTCACCCCCGCACCCGTCACCGACGGACTCACCGCCGCCGTCAAGTACGGTACGGCCCGCCTCGCACAGACTCCGGGCCTCGAAGTCGCCGGTAAAACCGGTACCGCGACGTCGGACGATCGCGCCTACACCCACGCGTGGTTTGCGGGCTGGGCCCCCGCTCGGAATCCCGAGGTCGTTATCGTCGTCTTCATCGAGAAGGGACAGGGCGGACCTGACGCCGCCCCCATTGCCAGACGCATCTTCGAGGCGTGGCGCCCGCCCGTGCGCGTGCGCCTCTACTGGAAATCCAAGCCCGGCGCCGGACCTACGGTTGCCCTCTCGCGGGAAGACTACGTCGCCGCGGTCCTCGCGGGAGAGGTCGGCGCTTTCAAGAGCGATGAGTCGCTCAAAGCGATGGCCGTCGCCATCCGCACCTACAGCGCCCGCTTCATGGGCCGGCACCGCGCCGAAGGCTTCGACTTCTGTGACACCACTCACTGCCAGGACCTCCGCCTAGCCGCAGTCACCGACCGCCTTCGCCGCCTCACCGCCGCCACTGCGAACGAGCTTCTCTGGTACGAGGGCCAGCTCGCCACGACGTACTACCACGCCGATTGCGGCGGGTCGCTCGAAGCCTCTCACCACGTGTGGCAGCAACAGAAGGTCCCCTACCTTCTCCATCAGATCGATACCTGGTGCCAGTCACTGGGGCCGTCGTCCTGGAAGGAGGAGTTTGCCGAACCCCTTCGTGTTTTGGAACGCTCTCCTACCGGCCGCGTCCGATGGCTTCTCGCCGCCGGGCGCCGCATTGACCCGCGCCAGCTCGGTCTCCGCTCCACCCTCTTTGAGCTTCGCGAGGTCAACGGAAGAACGGTTGTCGAGGGCCGCGGCTACGGTCACGGCGTCGGACTCTGCCAGCGCGGCGCGGCCCGCATGGGCGAGGAAGGGAAGCCTTACCGCGACATCCTCGCGTTCTACTACCCGGGCGCGTCCACTGGAGTGACCGCGCAGGGCATACCATGGCAGACGCTCGGGGCCGAACGCGTGGAGGTCCAAACCATCGATCCCACGCGGCGCCAACAGGTCCCCGGATGGGCGGAACGCGCCCTCGCCGACGCCGAGCGCCGCACTGGCTACCAGGCGCAGTTGCGCGTCCGCGTTCGCGTTTATCCCGACGTAGCCTCCTTCCGCGACTCGACAGGGGAACCCGGCTCAGTCGCCGCCGTCACCCGCGGCAACACGGTTCACGTGCAAGCGTCGGCGGTTACCCCCGCGCTACTGTTGCACGAAATGTTGCACGTGGTTCTGGAGACCAGGACCCACCCCGACGCCCCCCTCTGGTATCGCGAAGAGCTGGCCGCGTATCTCGCCGGCGAAAGCTCTCCCCGCGTTGCTCGCCTCTCCCTCTACCACGGCCGCCGCCAGCTCTTCGCGTGGCTCGAACAAGGCGTCACTCCACCTCAATCCGCTCGAGCCAATACTCAAAATCCGACGGCCGGTGCTTCACCCGCGCCCGGATCGTCGCCCCTTCCCTGAGCTTCGCGAACTCCGCGGCGTCCTTCACCGGAAACTCCATCGTCATCGCTTCCATCCACCCCTCGATCTTCTCGTGCTTCACCACCGCCACCTTCCGTTCCGGGAAGAGCCGCACCACCACCCCCCGCATCTGGTACTCATTCACCGGCCCGGCCGCCTCCGGCTCCTTATTGCCGCACGCGGCCAGCAGCAATGCCGCCACCAGGCCAACCGCCAATGAAAACTTCAACCTTCCCTCTCCCGTTGCCTCGCCAGATACGCCACCAGAAATGCCCCACCTGCCCCGAGAGCGGCCCACGGCATTACGTTCAGCCACATCCTTCGACGCCCGCGCGGCTCCATCAACACACGCTCCCCATACTGGCTCACGAAACGATCCAGAATCTCCTGCTCGCTCTTGCCCTGCTCCACCATGGAGCGAACCTCCGCTCGCATCCGCGCCGCGTCCTCGGAACGGTGCACCGCCACGCTCTCGCTTCAGCAGCACGGCGCGACCAGTTTCTCCTCGATGATTCTTACCTTGTCTTCGGCGATGAGAAGCCCTGTAAGCGCCACCACCCCAACCATCACGCGGCTTTGGCGGAGCGCCCGACGAAGAACAGAATCGCCACCCATGCACTTACAACAATCAGATACGCCAGTCCAAAACGCAACCCCACACTCACCGCCTGCATCGTCAGCCCGCTCACCGCCGGCACCCACCAGATCAGCTGGTACCCCACAAATCCCGCCGACGCAGCCACCACCGGCGCCAACACCAGAAACCGCCAGTTCGAGAACGGCCGCCACCCCTCCTTGCCGAACAGCCCCCGCAGCCCGTCCGTGCTCAGGGCGCAAGCCGGCGGCAAGAACAGCAATACTACTACCGGCGCCAGCCATGGCCCCGCCGTCTTGCCAAACCGCACTACCGCCCAACATGCCGCCACCACCATTACCAACCAGAGCACCAGCCAGGGAAGCGACCGCGCCGCCCGCCCCCACCCCGCAAACCCCAACCGGAACGACGCCAGCGTCCCCCCATGCAGCCACAGTGCCGCGCACACGACGAATAACCCTAACACCGCCGTCAACGCCAACTGCCAGATCTGCGCATCGCCCAGTCCCAGCCAGACCCACACCAGCCCCGCCAAAGCCGCATTCCCCACCGCCTGCACCAGCCAGAGGATCTTCGTCACGGCTGCCGGACCTCCATTACTCGCGACGCGGTCGTCGCCATCGTCCCCGGCCGGTACATTGGCTCGGCCCGCCCGGGACTCACCCGGAACACCCCAGGGTTCACGATCTTCATCAGGTACACGTACCCTAAGTCCTCGCGCCCGTCCACGTAAGTCTGGAACAGCGCCACCCGGTCGTCCCGTAATTCCCGCCGCGTATAGTAATAACCCCACCACCGCGGCCGGTCTTTGATCTCATATAACTGATCCCGTTCAATCAACTCCGCCCCCGCCGGAATCGGGTCCTCCACCATCAGGTACCGCTGCCCCGGCGCCTTCAAGCTCAGCCGCACCGCCACTGTATCCCCAGGCGCCACCGAGCCCGCCAGCGGCTGTAGTTCATGAACAACTTTATCGCCTGTCTTCACCGCCGCTAGCTTGAAATACTCCCGAGTCATCGCCATTCCCGCGTCTCCGCGAGCCATCGACTCCTCCGTGGAATAGTAACTCGCTCGCGCCGACCAATACACCCTTCCTTCGCCCGACTTACTCACTCGAATATCCGCCCTCGCCCCGCCGATCTCCGCAGGCCCTAACTTCAGCGTCACTGCCCCCGGCGCCAGCGCGTCCGCCTCCGTGAACTTCCGCGAAATCACCTGCCGCCCGTTCACCGTAACCGTCACCTGTGAGTTCGGCTTCAACTCCCCGCCCACCTTCAGATAGTCCGTCACGCCGTAAATGACCATCGCCGTCTGCTTCGTGCTCGACCAGTACTGCCCGTCGCGCCGGTGATTCACCAGCCACGCCGCCGCCTTCCCCAGCAGCCCGCTCTGCGGCCGCATCGCCGTCAAAAACTTCATCGCGTACGCCGTCGTCTCGGGCGTCGCGTCCACCTCAAAGTCCAGTAACTGGTCGCGCTGCGACGGCCACCACGCCTCCACCTCGTTCTGCTGAACCATGCCTTCCAACTGCGACGCAATCTCCTCGGCGCGCCCGTCCTTCAGTTCCCGCAGCGTCAGTCCCAGGAACGCCAGTCCGTACGCCGTCATCCCGCTGCGCGCGGCTAACGCCTTGTCCACCAACCCCCGGTCGCTCTCGCCCTTCAACGCCACCGCGTACGCCATGTAAGCGCGCTGGTCCGGCCGAGTATCCTTCCCATCAATGTTCTTCCGGATCCACTCCGCGCCGCGGTCCATCGCGTCCGTATTCACCGTGAAGCCCGCCTTCTGGGCCTGCGCCAAACCCGCCACCACGTACGGCGTCATGAACGGATGGCTCTCGTCGCTCGTCCACCAACCCCATCCGCCGTCCTCGTGCTGGAAGCCCTGCAGCCGCTCCACGCCCGCCCGCACCATCTTGCGCAACTCCGCCGGGTCCACCTTCGACTTCAGATTCAACCCCTGCAGAGTCTGCGACACCACGATGTTCGGCACAAAACTGGACATCGTCTGCTCTACGCACCCATACGGGAATCCCGTCAGATACTCCAAAGCCCCGAACAGCGTACCCGCGATCGACGGCGTCACGCTGATCTCGAGCGCCCGCGATGTCGTGACGCTCTTCTCCGGAAAGACCAGACTCGCCGCCGACTCGCCGCTCGGCGTCGCAATCGACCCCGCCCTCGCGTCCGCCAGCTTCACCCCGAACGGCTGCACCGGCACCGTCAACTCCAGGGCATCCGACTCCTCGTTCGTGAGAGCCTTCCCTAACAACACCGCCTTCGTCCCCGGCCGCGCCTTCAGGCGGTAATCCACCTTTGCCGTCCCCTTGCTCGGCACGTCCACCTCGCGCACGCCGCCTTCGATCACATCCAACCCCTGCACATCCAGCGACACCCGCGCCTTCTTCGCTTCGCTCAGGTAGTTCTGCACCAGCGCCGACACCGTCACTTCATCGCCCTCGCGCAGGAAGCGTGGCGTCGTCAGCCTCAGAATGAGGTTCTTCCGCACCGTCACCCGGTGCACCGCGCTCCCCACCATCGTGTCTTCCGTCACGCCCCGCGCCGTCGCCCGCCACGTCGTCAGCGCGTCCGGAAAACTGAACTGCGCCGATGCCCGCCCGTTCCCGTCCGTTCTCAGGGAGGCCGCCCAGAAGGCCGTATCCGGAAACGCTTTCCGAATGCTCGGATCCACCAGCCGTTCCGGCTTCAATTGCGCCAGGCTCGGCGACTTTAGCCGCGCCAGTTGCATCGGCCGCTTACCCGCCTCTCCTTGAAAGTAGTAACTCAGTGAGGAACTATAAGTAACTCGATTCCACGACCGGCCATAGAAGAAGTTCAGTATCTCCGGGAGCATCTCCCGCCGCACCGCATAAATCGCCTCGTCCACCACCCCCAGGCTGAATTCCGCGTTCGCCGCCCGCCCCGTGTGGTCACGCGCCTCCAGCGTGAACATCGCCGGCTCACCCGGTTTGTACTCCGCCTTGGACGACGTGAGACTCACCGTCAGTTGCTGTTCCACCGGCGGCACCTTGATGTTCTTCAGTCCCTGATATAACTGCCCATTTCGCAAAAATGTGACCGAAACAAAGAAATTCGGCGCATATTCGTTTCGAATCGGAACGTCAATCGTCGTCGACGGCCCCTCGATGTTCAGCGTCTGTGTCCCGAACAGGTCTTTTCCCTCGTACCCGATCAGCAGGCTCGCCTTCGGCGCCCCCGTCACGATCAACAGCCGCGCCGTCTCCCCCGCCTGGTACGACTTCTTGTCCGTTACGATCTGCAGCCGCTCCTGCCGCGATTCGCCCCACGATGTCCCCGGTCCCGACACCCACAAATGCGCCGTGTCGCGAACCTCGCGCGCCTCCGGCGTCCGCGCACGCACTTCGGCCAGGTAGGAACCCGCCTGTTCCACTGTGAACTCGAACGCCCCTCGGCCCTGTGCATCCGTCCTGCCCGAACCCTCATACACCTGCCGCCCGCCGCCCCGGTTCCACTGGTACGTTTGCACCCGCGCCGTGAAGTCCGTCGAGACCGGCTTCCCGTCGTAGTCCTGCGTCTCCACCACGAACTTCGCCCGCTCCCCGCGCTCCACCACGTACTGCGCCGGCTGCGCGTGCACCAGGAAACTGCCCACCGTCGCCAGCACCCACCCCGTCCCCGCCACCTCGCGGTTGGCATCGTCCGTCACCCGCGCCTCAATCCGGTACCGCGCGTCCTGCCCGTCCTGCCGCGTCTCGATCGGCACCCGCAGCCTCCCCTCCGCGTCCAGCGTCCCCTCTTTCTCCTCGGCCTGTTCGTCCACCCAATCGCTCTCGCCCCCCGGCTCCCCCTCGCCTTCGTCCAGTTCTTCCGCGTACGCCGGGTGCCAGTACCGCGTCTTGTGCACCGCGTATTTCACCTTCGCGTTGGCAACCGGCTCGCCGAAGTAGTAGCGAGCCTCGATCTGAACCTCAACGGACTCCCCCTGCAGCACGCGCCGCTTCGCCGGAATTACCTTCACCTCGTACTCCGGCTTGCGATACTCCTCCACTTGAAAGTTCCCCGATACCGTCGCCGCCCCGCTCTTGATCTCGATCTGGTAATACCCAAGGGCGGCGGTCTCCGGAATCTTGAACCCACCGTTCACCGTCCCCATCGCCGACATCGCGAGCGTCTGCTTCCCGATCGAGTTCCCCTCGGCATCCTGAACGTCCACGCTCACCTCGCGCGCTGCCGGTATCTTGTAGCCCGCCCCCATCTGCGCACGCACGACCGCGCGGAACTTCACGTCATGCCCCGGGCGATAAACCGGCCGGTCCGTGTACACATACCCTTGCCAGTTCCGCTCGCCGTCGCCCCCTAACCCGTACCCGTACGCCGCGCTCGCCGCGAAGTCGTCCCCCTTCTTTGCTAGCACCAGCACCTCGCCCAGGTCTGCACCGGACACCTCGAACTCCGCCCGCCCATCGCTTTCCGTCACCATCCGCGCCAGCTGCAGCTTCTTCGACCACGCCGATACCGCGCAGTCCGGCACCCCCTCGCCGGTGTCGCGCCGCACCACGCGCGCCACCATCTTGCCGGCCGCTCCTTTGGTCAGAACCACGAGTTCGCTCACCTGCACCAGCGTGAACGCGCGCAGCGTCCCGTCTGTCGCCTCCACCACGTACACGCCCTTCCCCGGCGTCTCCACGGGAATGGAACTCGCCTCCCACGGGTTCGTCCGCGTCAACGGCTGCTGCCACGTGCTCACCAACTGCTCCGGATTCAGCACCGGCACAGCCGCGTAATTCACCTTCGCCGGCCCGGCGGCCTTCTTCGCTGCTGGAGTGTAGAGCGCCGTCCGGATCTCCGCTCGCGCGTCCCCCGTAAACTGCGCCCGCACCACGTTCCGCACCCAAGTCTGCGTCCGCCGCTTGAACCGGTGAAACCGCTCGAGCGGCGTCTTCGCCTCCGTCCCGCTCTCTCTCGCCTGCTGCGGCGGTGTCCCGAACCGGTGCGCCTCCTCGAGCGTCTGGAAGAACTTCACCGGGCTGTTGATGCGGTACACCCGCATCTCCACAACCTCCAGGCCCCGCCCGTAGAGCTGCACCACCGGCTTCTCGCCCGGTCCGAACGTCCGGTTCACGGCTAGCGAGAAGTACGTCCCCGGCCCGTCAACCTCATCGTCCTGCGCCCGCACGGGCGCCAGCAGCAGACCCACCAGTAGAAAGCCAAGTAAACGGCGCATAGTTCAAACCGTGTCCTTCAGTATCTTCCAGCGAAATACGCCCAGGAAATTCGGATTTCCAACCAGCGGCCGCCACCGCGGCTCCGGATGTCGCAAAAGCTCTTCGATCGTCGGCCGCCGCATCTCGCCCGGCCACTTCCCGATCGGCCCCGTGTGATACACCGCATGCTCCCCCAGCAGCACCATTGCGTGAAACGGCATCGACTGCTCGAGTTGCCGGTAGAACAGCAAATCCCCCCGCTGCCCTCGCCCCACCTCCCTCGTCACCAACCACGTGTTCCGCCGCATCAGCGTCTCGGCATCCGCAAACTGCGCGAACGCCCCCCGCTCCTCCGCGCGATACGCCCCCGCACGCACTCGAAAGAGTTCGGCCCCCAGCGGCGTGAACGGATACTGGTATTTGACGATCTCTCCCCGCAGCGCCTCCCGGTAAGCGAACCGCAGCAGCGCCCCGCAGTCATTCACTTCCCGCGGCAGCTCAGCCGCTCCGAACAGGCCGTCAGCTATCCCGCTGAAGCGCCGCAGAAACACCGCCCGGTCCGCGTCCGCCTCCAATCGCAGCGCGTCGGGAAAGCCGTCCTCGTCCACGTCCGTCCCATCTGCCTCCACCCGCACGGTGAACGTCACCCCCGGAGCCGGCCCGACCTCCACCACCGCCTCTCCTGGCAACACGCCCGCCCGGAGCGCGATCTCCCCGCCCGCCACCGCTTCTACCGACACCCGCCGCTCCCCCCGAACCACCCGTGCCGTCAACCTTCGCCCGGCCGCGCCGGACACCCGCACCCGCTCGCGGGACACCCCGTCCGCCCGCATCACCCCCGGGCCCTTCTCCACTCGCAGCGCCTCGCGCGCACCTCCCCCGCACCCCACCAACACTACCGCACCCAGCAACAGCGCCGCCCGCATTCCCTCGCACTATACCCAAACCCGCTCCCCTGTGCGTCTTCCCCCCGCATTCCCTCGAAACCCCCGCCCTTCACGCCGCGTAATAATGTTCACGGGAGCTACCATGTGGCGTACCTCTGCCATCATCCTGCTCGTCGCGGCGGCCCTCTCCGCCCAGGAGCAAACGGATATCACCTTCAAGAGTGATGTCTCCCTCGTCCGCGTCGACGCCCAGGTCGTCGACCGCACCGGCAACGCCATCACCTCCCTTCGCGCCGAAGATTTCCTTCTCTACGAGCACGGCAAACAGCGCCCCATCAAAGGCTTCTCCCGCGAAGAGATGCCCGTCGACATCCTTCTCCTCATCGACGTCAGCGGTTCCATGCGCGACCACGTCCAGCGCCTCGCCGACGCCTCCGCCAGCGCCCTCCAGGTGCTGCGCTCCGGCGACCGCGTTGGCGTCATGGTGTTCGACAGACGTACGCGCCTCCGCATGCCGCTCAATAGCAACCAGGAGTACATGTCGCGCGCTCTCGAAGAAATCCTGAATGAAGAGACCTTCGACGGCGGCACCGATATTACCCGCGGCTTCAACGACGCCGCCCGCTACATGATGCAGAACGGCCGCCGCGATGCGCGCCGCGCAATCGTTATCATGACCGACGACCAGACCGGCGGCCGCCGCGACGAAGCCGGCGTCCTCCGCGAACTCGCCGAAGCCGACACCGTCGTCAGCGCCCTTATCGCCCCCGATGCCTCCGGCCGCATGGGCCGCTTTCCCTCCGGCGGCGGTCTCCCCGGCGGCGTCCTTGGCGGCATCATCTTCGGTCGTGGCCGCGTCGGCCGCGGCGGTGGTCCCATCACCGTCGGCGGCAACATGCAGTCCGCCGGCACCCGCGAAATCGCCGAACAATCCGGCGGTGACTCCCTCCGCGTCGACGACGCCGACGCCCTCGAAACAACCTTCCTTCGCATCCGCCAGCGCTACGCCCTCCACTTCACGCTGCCCGAAGACGCCAACCCCGGCGAAGAGCGCGAGATCGACGTCCAACTCGCCCAAGCCGCCTTCCGCCGCTACCCTGACGCCACCGTCCGCTTCCGCCGCGTCTACCTCGCACCGGGCGCCGCGGGCCAGAACGATCGGGACCGCCGCGTCCTCTCCCGCTCTCGTACCCGCGACACGCAGCCCCGCGATGCGCAGCCGGCCGACACTCAGCCGGACGATCAACCTCCGGCCGTTCTCACACCCGCCGGCTCCCGCCCCCCCGCTGTGCGCTCAACGCCCCGCGTGCCCCAAGCGGAAACGCAACAGCCCGCGCCCCAGCCGGTACAGCGTAAGGGCGGTTGGCGCCGCGCCACACCCGAGGAGATGAAGGAGCAGAAGGACTAAGCTCCGATCCGCGCTAACTCGCCGAGAGTGAACGTCCTCTCAGCATCCTCCCAGCCGGTCCAGCGTCGCCTTCATCGCTGCCATCCCTTGCTCCATCATGCTCCCGATCGCGCACCACGCTAACCGCCGCAACTCGTCGTTGATGTCGAGAATCGGTTCGCGAATCACCATCCCGTTTCCAAAGGTCACAATGCGTTCGCTTCCCTCCAGTCGCGGTCCACGACCCTCCCGCCTCAGCCACGCGACGCCGGCGGAACAACACCCATCGTCCGCGCGTACACCGTCAGCTGGCCATAGTGCTCCGACGTGTGCTCGGCGAATGCCGCCACCAGATCCAGCGTCCGAGGCGTTAGCTCAGCCTCCGGTTGCCGTAGCGCCGCCCCTACCGCCTCCGCGCTTTCCGTCAGAGCGTCCAACGCCTTCTCCCGGGTTGGGTAATCAAGCACCGATAGCTCGTTTGCCGAATCATCCGCCTCCACTCCTCGCAAGGACGACCCAACGTACAGGTTCCAGAACGCCACATGCCGTACCACCGCACCGCACGTGCGAAGTCCCGCCATAGGCGTCCACTCGAACTTGTCCTCCGGGATCTGTTCTGCCAACTCCGCAAACTTCCGCGCTACCTGCTCCCATCGCTCCGCCATCGTTCGGATCAGTGCTTGCTGTTCCGCCATCGCGCTTGTGGACATCGTCTTTTCCTTCCTGAATCGGTCCGCCGCTGTTCCCGGCCGGCCGTTACACTATGGTTGTAACCGCTCGGGAGCGCGGCATCTTGGCAAAAATTGCGGTCGGTCCGGGACACCGTGCCCCGGTAGCGAGTCCCCTCGCCGCCGGCCCCGGCTGGTCCATCTCGGATGTCGTCTGCTCCGCCGGCCCGCTCGACGCTCCATTCGAAGAGCAGCATGCCGTAACATCCATCGCCCTCGTCGTGAGCGGCACCTTTCAGTACTGTTCCTCCACGGGAAGCGACTTGATGACACCCGGCTCCCTCTTGCTCGGTAATGCCGGCGCCTGCTTCCGTTGCCGGCACGAGCACGGTACCGGCGATCGCTGCGTCGCCTTCTTCTTCGAACCCGGCCGATGGGAGCAACTCGGGCTTGCCGCTCCAGCGGCCAGGCCCCTCTTCCAGGTACCCCGCCTCCCGCCCAGCCGGTTCTTCGCGCCCGAGGTCGCCAAGGTCATCGGCTTACAAGCCGGTGATCCGCGCCTCGACGCAGAAGAGATTGGTGTGCAACTCGCCGCGAAAGCCATCCAGCTGGCGCGCGATGTTTCGCCCGAGCGCGCCGCCCCCGCCCTCCCCAGCGCCCTCGCCCGCGTTTCGCGAGTCGTGCGCCTCATCGATCACGAGCCCGGCGCCCCGCACCGGCTGCTCACCCTCGCGGCCGCCGCCAAACTCAGCCCCTACCACTTCCTCCGAACCTTCGAAGCCCTGACCGGAACCACTCCCCACCAATATCTGATGCGAACTCGTCTCCGGCGGGCGGCGTTGCGCCTCCGGACCGAAACTTCCAAGATCCTCGACATTGCCTTGGATTGCGGTTTCGGTGACCTTTCGAATTTCAATCGCGCGGTCCGCGCAGAGTTCGGTGTGGCGCCTCGAATCTACCGGTCTCTGGGTTAGCCCGCCGGTACCCCCTTGGGGGCACCCGAGGTGTAGCATAAGAACGCGCACCACCCGCAAATAAACCATGATTACCAGGAAAGTCCTCATCCTCTCCTTGGTCGCGCTCGCCGTTTTTTCCGCCGCCGCCCAGGAAACTGCCGTCGCCCCCTCCGCCGCCCGCCTCCCCGTCAAGCGCGTCGTACTCTATAAGAACGGCGTCGGCTACTTTGAGCACCAGGGCGCCGTCAAGGACAACCAGTCCGTCGACATCGCCTTCACCACCGGCCAGCTCGACGACGTCCTCAAATCCCTCACCGTCCTCGACCAGGGAGGCGGCCGCATCACCGGCGTCACCTACGGCTCCTCTGACCCGCGCGACCGCCAACTCGCCGGCCTCCCTCTCAACACCGATACCCTCTACGAGTTCCTCTCTTCCCTCCGCGGCGCCCGCGTCGAACTCAAGAGCGGCGCCCTCACCTGGACCGGCCGCCTCCTCACCGTCGAACGTAAGACCCGCACCGGCGGCGGAGCCACCGTCGAAGTCGACTACCTCTCGATGATCACCGATGCCGGCGAAATGCGAACCACTGAGCTGTCCGCTGGCTTCTCCGTGCGGCTCCTCGATTCCGCCCTCAACGGAACTGTCAAGCGCTACCTCGACATCGTGAACTCCGCTCGCGAACCCGACCAGCGCCGCATGACCATCGCCACCGCCGGCGACGGTCTTCGCCCCCTGCTCGTGAGCTACATCAGCGAGGTTCCCGTCTGGAAAGCGACCTACCGCATCGTGCTTCCCACCAAGGCGGATCAGAAGCCCCTGCTTCAAGGCTGGGCCATCGTCGACAACACCGGCGCCCAGGACTGGGAGAACGTCGAACTCTCCCTCGTCGCCGGAGCACCGCAGTCGTTCATCCAGAAACTGTCCGTTCCCTACTACACCCACCGCCCCGTCGCCGCCATCAAGGAGAGCCTCAGCGCCGCCCCGCAGACCTTCGACGCGCCCGTTGCCATCCTCGGCGGCGGCAGCCTCAATGGTACAGTTCGCGACCCTGCGGGTGCCGTCATTGCCGGCGCCCGAGCGAAAGTCTTCGACGCCAACGGCACCCTAGCCGCCGAAGCGACCAGCGACGCGAACGGCCGATTCACGTTTGGCTCCGTTCCCGATGGCTCCATCCGCCTGGAGGTAACCTCGCCTGGGTTCAACACCTTCAATCAGTCCCTGGTCTCTGCCGCCGGCCGCCCTCTCACCGCCAACGTCGAACTGCAGCTCGGCGCGATGACCGATACCGTTGAAGTCACCGCTGACGGTTCCGCCCGCTCCCGCGCTTCTTTAGGCAGTGGCCGCGCTCTCGGCGGCGGCGCAATAAGGTTTAAGAGGGCCGCTCCCCCGCCGCCGCCTCCTCCGCCCGCCCAATACAACTCCGCTTCGCTTCTCTCCGCTGCCAAGGCCGAGGACCTCGGCGACCTCTTCGAGTACAAACTCAAAGAGCCCATCTCCATTCGCAAGTCCCAGTCCGCGCTAGTCCCCATCCTCCACTCTCCCGTGTCCGCGGAAAAGGTCTCCATCTGGACCAGCGGCAGCCAACTCCCCAAGCCACTCCGCGCACTCTGGCTCGAAAACACCAGTACGGCCACCCTCGACGCCGGCGCTTTCAGCGTCCTCGAGTCCGGTGTCTTCGCCGGCGAGGGCCTCATCGAATCCCTCCGCCCCGGCGAGAAGCGCCTCATCTCCTACGCCGTCGACCTCGCCCTCACCCCCGACACCAAAGCCGAGCCCGTCTCCGAACGCCGCACCCGTGTTCGCGTTGCCAAAGGAAGCCTCGTCATCGTCAAAGAGCAGCGCGAAAGCCTTACTTACAGTTTTCGCAATGCCGACTCCACCCCTCGAACCGTCGTCGTCGAACATCCGGCCCGCCCGGGCTTCCAACTGCGCAGCACGCCCACTCCCCAGGAAACCGCCGCCGGCCTCATGCGCTTCCGCCTCGAAGTTCCACCCCGCCAAACCGCGCGCCTCGTCGTCGAAGAAGCGCGCCCTGTCGAAGCAACTTACCGGATCGCCGATCTCGACAGCGACCTCGTCGCCCTCTTCGTCCGCCAGAAGTCTATCGACCCCGCCCTCGAAGAAGCCCTGAAGAAGGTGCTGGCCCAGAAAGCCGTGGTGCGGAGCTTCGATGCGCAAGAAAGTGCTCGCGAAAGCGAAGCGGAGGTCATCTACAACGACCAGGAGCGTCTCCGCGAGAACATGAAGGCCCTCAAGGGCACGCCCGAAGAGCGCGCCCTCGTGTTGCGCTACACCAAACAGCTCAACGACCAGGAAACCCGTCTGGAACAGTTGAAAAGAGAAATCGAGGACGTCAACGCCAAACAGGAGTCCGCGCAAAAGGACCTCGACCGTCTCATCGAATCCCTGGTCTTCGATATCGAGCTGTAAAGCACCGCGGCTGGGCGCGCGAGCTGCCGGGCCACGTAACCCCTCGCGCTACACTGAAATTTAGCCCCATGCGCGACCGCATCCACTCCACCACCATCCTCGCCGTGCGCCGCAACGGTAAGGTGGTCCTTGCCGGCGATGGCCAGGTGACCCTCGGCCAGGAAGTCCTCAAAGGGACTGCCCGCAAGCTGCGCCGCTTTCACAATGACCGCATCCTCGGCGGCTTCGCCGGCTCCACCGCCGACGCCTTCGCCCTCTTCGCCCGCTTCGAAGCCAAGCTTGAACAACACAGCGGCAACCTGCCCCGCAGCGTCGTCGAACTCGCCAAGGAGTGGCGCACCGACAAAGTCCTCCGCCACCTCGAAGCGCTCCTCCTGGTCGCCGACCTCAAGAACACCTACATCATCAGCGGCGGCGGCGATGTCATCGAACCCGACGAAGAGGTGGCCGCCATCGGCTCGGGCGGGCCTTTCGCCAAGGCGGCCGCGCGCGCTCTCATCGATAACACCAAGCTCGGCGCGCGCGAAATCGCGGAGAAATCCATGCAGATCGCCGCTGACATCTGTATCTACACCAATGGCAACATCGTCTACGAGGAATTGAGTCAATAGATGGTCATCTACCTCCCCGCGCAATCCACCGACGAAGCGCCCCTGCTCGACGAACTCACACCCCGCGAAATCGTGCGCGAGCTCGACAAGTACGTCGTCGGCCAGGCCGACGCCAAGCGCGCCGTCGCCATTGCCCTCCGCAATCGCATCCGCCGCCAGAAGCTCGAACCCGAGATGGCCGAAGAAGTGATGCCCAAGAACATCCTCATGATCGGCCCCACCGGCGTCGGCAAAACCGAACTCGCTCGTCGCCTCGCCAAGCTCGCCAACTCGCCCTTCCTCAAAGTCGAAGCCAGCAAGTTTACCGAAGTCGGCTACGTCGGCCGCGATGTTGAATCGATGATCCGCGACCTTGTGGACATCGCCATCGACATGGTTCGGGAAGAGCGCCTCGACGAAGTCGCCGACCGCGCGGAACGCAACGCCGAAGAGCGCATCCTTGACCTGCTGATGCCCCCCGCGCCCGAAGGCGGCGAGTCGAACGAGCGCACCCGCGAAAAACTTCGTGAGAAACTCCGCGCCGGTAAACTCGACGATCGCATCGTCGAGCTAGACATCAAAGAGCGCGGCCCATCCTTCGAAATCACGACCGCCGCAGGCATCGAAGAGATGGACATCAATCTCAAGGACGTCCTTCCCAACCTCTTCGGCAACCGCACCCGCCGCCGGAAAATGCGCGTCGGTGAGGCCCTCGACTACCTCATCCAGGAAGAAGAGCAGAAGCTCATCGACATGGATCAGGTCACGCGGACCGCACTCGAACGCGTCGAGCGCAGCGGCATTATCTTCCTGGACGAAGTCGATAAGATCGCCGGCCGCGAATCCGGCCACGGCCCCGACGTGAGCCGCGAAGGCGTCCAACGCGACATCCTTCCCATCGTCGAAGGCACCACCGTCAACACCCGCCACGGCTTCGTTCGTACCGACCATATCCTCTTCATCGCCGCCGGCGCCTTTCACGTCTCCAAACCAAGCGACCTCATCCCCGAACTCCAGGGCCGCTTCCCCATACGCGTCGAGCTGAAAAGCCTCAGCGAGCAGGACTTCATTCGCATCCTGAAGGAGCCCAAGAACGCCCTCGTCAAGCAGTACATGGCTCTTCTCGAAACCGAAGGCATCAAACTCAATTTCACCGACGACTCGCTCGAAGAAGTCGCCCGCTACGCCGCCAAAGTGAATGAAGCCACCGAGAACATCGGCGCCCGCCGCCTGCATACCATCATGGAGAAGATCCTCGAAGAGGTTTCTTTCGAAGGCCCCGATCTCAAGAAGCGCAATATCCGCATCGACGCCGCCTACGTCCGGCACCATCTCGCCGACATCGTCAAGGACCAGGACCTCACCCGCTACATCCTCTGATGCGAATCGTGCTCCTGCTCGCCGCGGCGGCTCTGCTCGCCGGATGCGGCTACCCCGGCGACCCGCTCCCGCCCGCCCTCAACATCCCGGAGAAGGTCACTGATCTCCGCGCCCTCCAGCGAGGGGACCGGATTCTCATCGAGTTCACTATCCCGCCCCTCACCACCGAAGCCCTTCCCCTCAGCAAGGTGAGCGAGGTCGAACTCCGCCTCGGCCCCGGCGGTGAACCACCCTTCAACATCGATCGCTGGGCCGCCTCTGCCTCTCGTGCCGAAGTCGCCGCCTCCACTCCCGGCCTGGTCCAACTGTCTGTCCCCGCCGCCCCCTGGGCCGGTCAGGAACTCTTCATCGCCGTGCGCGCCGCAGGTCCCAGCGGCCGGAAAGCCGTCTGGTCGGATGTCGCCGTCCTGACAGCCTTGCCCCCCATCCCTAAGCCGTCGAACCTCACCGCGCAGTCCGCTTCCGGCGGCGTTCGCCTCGAGTGGCAGGGAACCGGCCCCTTCCGCGTGTACCGCCGCGCACCCTCCGACCCCGAGTACACCCTCCTCGCCAAGTCCGGCGACCCGTCCTTCGTCGATCCTTCCGCCCTCTACGGCAGGCCCTTTGAGTACCGCGTCCAATCCGCGGTGCCCGCCGGCAATGGCGAAGCCGAAAGCGAACCCAGCGACCCGGTCTCCATTACGCCGGAGGACCGCTTCCCGCCCGCAGTCCCGGGCGGCCTCACCGCGGTCGCCGGCGCCTCCACCGTCGAACTCGCCTGGGAACGCAACAGCGAAGCGGACCTTGCCGGCTACATCGTCTACCGGGCCGAAGGCGACGCGCCTCTGGCGAAGCACGCCGGCCGCCTCCCCACCCCGGCCTTTAGTGACCGCGCTGTCGAGTCCGGCAAACGCTACCGCTACGCCGTCGCCTCCATCGACGCTCTCGGGAACGAAAGCAAACCCTCTCCTCCCGTTGAGATCGTCGCACCCTGAGCTGAGAACATCCGCCCCCAACTTCCACCATTTTGACGAGGTGATTCGCTGATGGACGACCGGCGGCGCGCGATCGACTCTGCCTTGGCTGCTCTCGACAAACAATTCGGTAAGAACAGCGTGATGCGGCTTGGCTCCCGCGACGTCCTCAACGTCAGCGTGATTCCCACCGGATCCATCTCTCTCGACGCCGCCTTGGGCGTGGGCGGCGTCCCCCGTGGCCGGGTCATCGAAGTCTTCGGACCGGAGTCGTCCGGAAAGACCACGATCGCCCTCCACATCGTTGCCGAAGCGCAGCGGCAGGGCGGCGTCGCCGCTTTCGTCGACGCCGAACATGCCCTGGACCCTACGTATGCCCGCCGCCTCGGCGTCGACATCGATAACCTCCTGGTCTCGCAGCCTGACTGCGGCGAACAGGCCCTTGAAATCGCCGCCGCTCTCATCTCCTCTCACGCCATCGACGTTCTCGTCGTCGACTCCGTCGCCGCCCTGGTCCCCAAGGCCGAACTCGAAGGCGAGATGGGCGATAGCTTTGTCGGCCTGCACGCCCGGCTCATGTCTCAGGCGCTCCGGAAGCTGACGGGCCTGGTCGCTCGCACCAACACCTGCCTCCTCTTCATCAACCAGATCCGCGAGAAGATCGGCGTCATGTTCGGCAGCCCTGAAACCACTACCGGCGGGCGTGCCCTCAAGTTCTACTCGAGCATCCGCCTCGATGTCCGCCGCACCGGCGCTATCAAGGACGGGGACAAGGTCACCGGCAGCCACACCAAGATCAAGGTCGTCAAGAATAAGGTGGCCCCGCCGTTTCGGGAAGTCGAACTCGACATGGTTCATGGCGAAGGCCTCTCCCGCGAAGGCGACCTCATCGACGTTTGCGTCGCCAAAGGCCTCGTCGAGAAGAGCGGCTCCTGGTTCAGCCATCAGGGCGAGCGCATCGGCCAGGGCCGCGACAACGCCATGGAGTTCCTCCGCCGCAATCCCGACAAACGGGAGGCCCTGCTGAGCGCCGCCCGGAAGGCCCTGGACCTGCCGCCTGCCGCCGCTGTGCTGGCCGCGGCAAGCTGATCGTCTGGTCCCCCAAACCGCGTCGTCCTCCCCGCTGGAGCGCCGGAACCCCCGGTTTTTGGCCCTCCGGAGACCTCACCTACCGAAAAACCTCACGTTTAGGCCGTTTTTTCGCTTCAGGACCCTTTACACTGGCGCGAAACATCCCGTATCATGGGGTCGCAGAAGTACCGATCAAACATTTTCAATGCGTTTTGTTGTAGTGCGAAACGCCCTGGAGATGCCGTCGGAACGTTCATTGGGAGAACAAAGGAGAGGTATGGCCGAAGCAACGAAAATGACTCAGACCGCCGTGATCAAGCACATCGCAGAGAGCACTGGCGTCAACAACAAAGTCGCGAAGCAGTTCTTCGTCACGCTCAGCGAGCTGGCCGTGAAGGAGACCAAGAAGAATGGGATGTTCATTATCCCCGGGATTGGCCGCGTCGTGCGCCGCGAGAGCAAGGCTCGCATGGGCCGCAACCCCGCCACGGGCGAGGCGATCAAGATTCCCGCCAAGAAGACCGTGAAGTTCCGCATCGCCAAGTCCCTGAAGGACGCCGTCGTCCCGCCCAAGAAGAAGTAAACCCAGGCCCCGCGCCCGAACACATCCCTGAAATACGAAACCCCGCGCTCGCCGCGCGGGGTTTCCTGTTTCCTGAGGTTATGCCGAGATGAAGGAGGCCCAACTTGCGGGCCGGCTTCTCAAACGTTCGCCTTGTTTTTCTCGTCGGCCTTCTCTTCGCTCTTCAGGGCGTTCTTGAAGTTCTTAATGCCCTCGCCCAAACCTTTGGCCACTTCCGGAATCTTCCGGCCGCCGAACAGCAACACGGCGATGCCCAGAATGATCAAAAGTTCAGGTAAGCCTATAGACCTCATACGGCCTCCTTGGTTGGCGTAACCTCTTCATTGTACCAGAGTCAGGCGCCCGCCTTCGCCGGTTCTACGCCGGCTAAAGCCTCTTCGCCGTCCAAAACGGTGGCTACCGCGTGCATCACCGAGGCGATCCGTACCGAAGCAGCCACCTGCTCCTCCGTCAGCCCCTTCTCGCGAACCACTCGTTCATGCGATGCCATGCACGCCCCACAGCCGTTGACCGCGGAGACCGCCGTGCACCACAACTCGAAGTCCACCGGCGAGATCCCGTGCGTCCGGATCGCGTTCATCCGCAGACGCGCCGGTATCGTCCCGTACTTCGGATTCTCTACCAGGTGGGTGAACCGGTAGTACACGTTGTTCATGCCCATGATCGCCGCAGCTGCCTTCGCCGCTGCCATCGCCTCCGGCGAGAGCTGCCTCACGGCCTCGTGCGCGATGACTTCCGTCAGCACCCCGTTGCGGGACGCGATCGCGCTCGCCAGCGCCGTGCCCCAGATCTGCTGCGCCGTGAGCTCCGGCTGCCGCAACAAGGTCGAAAGGTTCAGCTTCAGGTCCTTCGCGTACTCGGGCAGGGAATCGAGAAATTGTTCGAATGTCATAGAGCACCACTCTTCGCGGGGGCGGCGCGGGAACGCCGCTCCCGCGCCAAATCGGAAAGTTAGACCTTCAGCGTCTCTTCGCCCTTCTTCCAGTTGCAGGGGCAGAGTTCGTCGGTCTGAAGCGCGTCCAGCACGCGCAGGACTTCTTCCGGATTGCGGCCCACCGACAGATCGGTGACGTAGGCGAAGCGGATGATGTTCTCCGGATCGACGATGTAGGTCGCTCGCTGCGCCACGCCGGCCTTCGGATCCAGGATGCCCAGCTCCTCGGTCAACTCCCGCTTCACGTCGGCCAGCATCGGAAACGGCAGTTCCTTTAAGTCCTCGTGGTGCGTCCGCCAAGCCAGGTGCACGAACTCAGAGTCGGTGCTGCCGCCGAGTACCTGCGCATCACGGTCCGTGAACTCGCGGTTCAGTTTGCCGAACGCAGCGATCTCCGTCGGGCACACAAACGTGAAATCTTTCGGCCAGAAGAAGTACACCTTCCACTTGCCCGGGTAGCTCTCGTGCGAGATCTCTTGAAACGCCGAATTCTTGTCCGTCGAAACGGTGGCGGTAACGTTGAATTCCGGGAACTTCTCTCCAACACCAAGCATGTCTAGTCTCCTGTTAGTCCTGTCGAATTACAAATTGATGGATGATTCAAACCAAAGCTACGATTCGCTCTTGTGCGCAACCGCGCACGCCGCGCAAAGGCCCACGGCCTCCACACGGAAACGCTCCACACGAAAACCCTTCGGAAGCCGCTTCTTCAGCCGCACCGGCTCAAGGTCTGACTCCTCCAGATCCACTATCGTTTTACACCGGGAACACACCAGGTGGTGATGCGGGTCGAGCTTCGTCTCAAGCCGCAGCGTCCCGTGATGCAGGGTCACTTCGCGCAGCAGACCATTGTCGAGGAACGTGTGTATGTTCTTGTACACGGTTCCCAACGAGATCGACGGGATCTCCTTCTTGACCATCTCGTAAAGAGCTTCCGGGCTCGGATGGTGCTCCATTCCCGCCAGCACGCGATAGATCACCAGCCGCTGGTGCGTCAGCGCAAGGCCCCGCTCCCGGCACCGTTCGCGAAACGCCTCCATCCGCCGCTCCACCATCGCGGTCTGCTCACTCATGACAGTTCCTATTAGATGAGAATGATTCTTCTTTGTCAACTGTTCGCCGTCATTGTAGCCTGAGAGTTAGACATGCCCCTGCTCCTCAACTGCCGCGCCGTCGGCAAAGCCTTCGGCTCGCGGCCTCTCTTTGAGAATGTCTCCCTGACGGTCGAAGACGGCGACCGCCTGGGCATGATCGGTCCCAATGGGGCAGGGAAGAGCACTCTGCTCAAGATCCTCGCCGGCGCCCTCGATGCCGACTCGGGGGAAGTCGTCCTTCGCAAAGGGGTCCAGCTTGCCTACGTGCCGCAACAGCCCGAGTTCCCGGCGGGCCTGACCGCTGAGGAGGTCGTCCGCCAATCGCTTGCCACCGTCGACGACGACGGGCACCCGGAGGCCGCCATCGCCGCCGCCCTGGGAAAGACGGGCTTCCCCCACGGCAATCAGCGCGTGGAAACCCTCTCCGGCGGCTGGCGCAAGCGCCTCGCGATCGCCCGCGAACTCGTTCGCCAACCCGATATCCTTTTGCTCGACGAGCCCACCAATCACCTCGACCTGGATGCGATCGTGTGGCTCGAGAAACTCCTCGCAACTTCCGCCTTCGCCTCGATTGTCGTCTCCCACGACCGCTACCTCCTCGAAGACTTCGCCACTCGCATGGCCGAACTCAGCCCGGCATACCCTGAGGGCATCTTCCGCGTGGACGGCAACTATAGCCGCTTCCTCGAGAAGAAGCAGGAGTACCTCGCCGCCCAGGCGAAACAGCAGGACGCCCTCGAATCCCGGCTGAGGCGCGAAGTCGAATGGCTCCGCCGGGGTCCCAAGGCTCGCACCACGAAGTCGAAGGCGCGCATCGACGAAGCTCACCGCATGATGGATGACCTCGCCGGCATGCAAGCGCGCGCCCCCCGCGGTACGGCTGCCATCGACTTCACCGCCTCGCAGCGCCAGACCAAACGCCTCATCGAGACGAAGGCCCTCGGCCTGACCCTCGGCGGACGCCGCCTCTTCGGGAACCTCTCACTCCGGCTGGGCCCCGGCATGCGCCTCGGCCTCGCTGGCGCCAACGGCTCGGGAAAGACGTCCCTCCTGCGTCTCCTGAATCGAGAGATCACGCCCACCGAAGGCATCGTCGAGCAAGCCGATCAACTCCAGGTGGTCTACTTCGACCAGCACCGCGACCAGCTCGATCCTACCGTCACGCTCCGCCGCGCCCTCGCCCCCGAAGGCGACACCGTCCAGTTCCGCGGCCGCCCGATCCACGTCGCGGGCTGGGCTGCCCGCTTCCTGTTCCGCAAAGAGCAGCTCGACATGGCCGTCGAAAAGCTGTCCGGCGGTGAGAAGGCCCGCGTCCTCATCGCACGGCTCATGCTGCGCCCCGCCGACGTGTTGCTATTGGACGAGCCCACCAACGACCTCGACATCCCTACCCTTGAAGTCCTCGAAGAAAGCCTCGTCGATTTCCCCGGCGCCCTCGTCCTCGTCACCCACGACCGGTATCTCCTCGACGCGGTTTCCACCCACGTCCTGGCCCTTGACGGCGACGGCAACGCGGAGTTCTTCGCCGACTACTCGCAATGGGAACGCGCGCGCCAGGAGCGCTCGCGCGAGAAGAGTCACGAATCGGCGAAGGCGCAAGCGACCCCGGCGCCGCAGCGCAATACGCCCGCCAGGAAACGCCTCTCCTACATGGAACAGCGCGAGTACGACTGCATCGAACAACGCATTCACGAAGCCGAAGCCGTGCTGGAAGAGTGCAAGGCCCGCATGCAGGCGCCGGACGTGGTGACAAATGGCCAGGCGCTGCAGGACGCCTTCGCCGCATTGGAGCAAGCGCAGGCGAAAGTGGACGCACTCTACGCGCGCTGGTCGGAACTCGAAGACAAGGCCGCGGTGGACGTCATACCTCAAGAATGACCGGCATGATCAGCGGCCGGCGCTGGGTTTGCTTCGACAGAAAGCGCTTGAGATCCACCCGAATCTTTTCCTGCATCACGCCCCAATCCGTGCGTTCTTCCGCGCTCGAGGTCTCGAGCGTCTTCACCACCGTCTGCCGCGCCTGTTGCATCAGCTCCGAGGACCCGTCGCCGCCCATGAATCCTCGGCTGACGATCTCAGGTAGACCCTCGGCCTTGCCGGTCTGCTTGTTGATGGCGATAATCGGCAGCACAAAGCCATCCTCGGAGAGATGCCGGCGGTCGCGAATCACGATGTCTTCGACAATCTCGTCCACCGAGCCGCTGTCGATACAGAGACGGCCGACGGCCACGTTCTGCCCGCGGCGCGCTCCGTGCCGGTCGATCTCGAGCGTCTGACCGGTCTCGAGCACGAAACTTTCCTCGAGACCGACGTTGCTCAGGTGCTGCGCCAGCGAAACGTGCTTCGCCAACTGCCGGTACTCCCCGTGGATCGGTACGAAGTACCGCGGCCGCACCAGGTTCAGCACCAGCCGCAGCTCCTCCGCGCTCCCGTGTCCGGAGACGTGCACCGGAGGATTCATTGACCCGTACACCACCTCCGCGCCGCGCCGGCTGACGTGGTTAATCATCCGGAAAATCGGCTTCTCATTTCCGGGAATAATCCGGGAACTCAGCACAAATGTGTCGCCTTTTTCAATCGAAAGGCTCTTGTGATTGTCCACGGCCACGCGCGACATCGCCGACATCGGCTCGCCCTGCGTCCCGCTCACCACCGCCACCACCTTTTCCGGCGAGGTGGACATGATGTCCTGCGGGCGCAGTAGGATACCGTCGGGAATGTGAAGCAGGCCCAGGCCGTGAGCGATCTCCGTATTCGAGAGCATGCTCCGCCCCAGAAATGCCACCTTCCGCCCGTACTCCGCCGCCATGTCCAGAATCAGCTGCAGCCGGTGTACCGACGAGCTGAAACAGCTGACGATCAACCTTCGCTCGGCCCGGTTGAAAATATCCTCAAAGCGCGGGATCACCGCCCGCTCGCTCTCGGTGTATCCGGAACGGTCAACGTTCGTCGAATCCGACAGGAGCAAGAGAACGCCGCGTTTGCCGTATTCGGCTAAGGTGTGCAGATCGAACAACTCGTTGTCGGTCGGCGTCGGGTCCACCTTGAAGTCGCCCGTATGGATGATCACGCCGAGGGGGGTAGTCACCGCCAAGGCTACCGAGCTCACAATCGAGTGCGTGACGTTGATGAACTCAACCTGGAAGGGGCCGATTTCAATTTTCTGTCCTGCCTTCACCCGATTCAGCTTCACTGAATCGAGCAGCTCGTGCTCTTCCAGCCGCCGCTCTACGAGTGCCAGGGTGAAAGGAGTCCCGTATACGGGTACATTCAACTCCGCCAGCAGGAAAGGCACGCCCCCAATGTGGTCCTCGTGCCCGTGGGTCAGCAGCAAAGCCCGAACATGTTGGGCGTTTTCTATTAGATAGCTGAAGTCGGGAGTGACGATGTCGACGCCTAACAGTTCCGCCTCAGGAAACATCATGCCGGCGTCGATCACGATAATGTCGTCGCCATAGCGAATCGCCATCGAGTTCATTCCGAACTCGCCTAAACCACCGAGCGGTATGACTTGCAGCTTTCGATCCATCTACAGAACAGGTTACCATTCGTGACCGCACACTCTTACATAACAGGGCTATGGCGGCGGCCCCCGCGAAAACGAAAATGCTCACCCGGAGGTGAGCATTTCGTAAACCCCTGGGATCGCCAGGGTGATGTTCATGGGAGAATCAGATTCGACGGAATCGCAACCCCGTCAAAACCGTTGTGATTGGATGTTAGGGCTTCCGAGGAGGGCAAGTCAAGAAAAAAAGCCGAGGCGCTTGTCTTGTTCGTAATTCCTTATGAACAAAGGCCTTACCTATCCTTCCATCACAAGCGCCTCTTCCGCGTCGGCCGCCCGCAAGCCCTCGCGGACCGATCTGTTTCGGTCCAAGATCAAGATAACTGGCCAGTTATTTGTCTTTGAGATCGAGCACAATCATCGGCTCTACAGCATTTGGACTGCCACTCAGCCAACGACCCAGCCGGCGCATTCCCAGCACGAACAGGCCCGCACCAATACAGAACACGAGAATGTAGCCTGTTAGCTTGAAGATACCGATGAGCATGTCCGCGACGTTGCCGCTGAAGTAGTCCTTCGTCGGCTGATTCCAGGAGACCGAGGCCTCGTATTTTACGGCGTCTGCGATCGCCGTCGCCGCCGCGGGAGTGCCGAATGCGACGGCCACCAGCGGTCCCGACCGCCGGACGGTAGCCCCGGGAACCTTCTCGATCTCAGGGAGCCGCTGGCGGGCGATCTGAGGCGTAGGAAAGGCCATCAGCGCCAGGGTCACACCCCCCTCATACGCCGCCAGTTGGACCTCCGTCCCCAGATCGAAGAGCGCAAGGGAGGCGTCCAGGCGAGGTTCCGACGCCGCCAGCCCGGCCGGACCGATCACAAACTGCTCCGAACCGGCCACTTTGCTCTGTTCCGGCAAGAAGCCCGGCAGCGTGGGCAGCGGATCATCCGTGCGGCCCGGCAGTCCCTTAATCAGGGCCTCAAGATCGGCTCCTCGCAGCCTACCTCCTTCAAAACAAAGCACATAGTTGCCTGCCTGCTGCCACTGGCCGCCCGCGCCGCGCCTTGCCAGGTAGAAGCTGTAGGCCCCGGTGGAGTCTTTGAATTTCCAGGCGGAAACCGTCAGGCGGCCGTAGCCGGCCTGTTCCGCCTCGACCAGGCCGACTTCGGATTCGAAAGCCCCTGGCGTCTCAACCGGCGCTCCGGGAGTCTTCGTCGCCGTGCCTACCCGCTCGGGCAGGACCGCGCCGAAGGAAGCCGCGGCCAGCGCCAGAACTCCTAGGCTGAGCCGCAGCATTTCTTGTACTTCTTTCCGCTTCCGCATGGGCATGGGTCGTTGCGTCCTACCTTGTTAGACCGCAAAACCTGCCCCGAAGGTGCCGACGCTTCGCCCCCTACGAACTGCAAATCCTGCATTTCGCGCTCTTTTTTTCGCTCAATCTTGCGAGTGAAGTCCTGGAGCGTCGATTGCGCCGCCTGCCGCTGCTCCGGCGTCACGGTCACCATCTCGGGTTCGGAGTCGTCGAAGTCGCCGTCGTCGCCCCCCGAGAAGGGAAGCGCCGGCCGTGCCGAGTCGTTCTCCAACCGCATGAAGAACAGGAACCGGAGCGTCTCGTCCTCGATGCGGTCCATCATGTCCTGGAACAGCAGGAAGGACTCTTTCTTGTATTCGACCAGGGGATCCTTCTGGCCGTACCCCCGCAGGCCAATGCCCTCCTTCAAGTGGTCCATGGACAACAGGTGGTCCTTCCACTGGTTGTCAATGACGTTGAGGAGCAGGATGCGTTCGGTCTCCCGCATCACCTCCGGGCCCACCATCGCTTCCTTCTCTTCGTAGCGCTTCACCAGGAGATCGTAGACGGACTCTTCCGCTTCCGCGCGGCCCATCTCCTGCAACTCCGCCAGGTTGATCTTCACGCCAAACTGCGTATTGATGTCCGTCTGCAGCGCGGTCCAATCCCACTTGTCCGGGTGTTCGTTCTCCGGGCAGTGCGTGGCCAGGAAAGAGCCGAGGATGCCCTTGATCATCTCGAGGATGCGCGGCTTCTGCTCCTGGCCCTCGAGCAGCGCCCGCCGCATGCCGTACACCGCCTGGCGCTGCTTGTTCATCACGTCGTCGTACTCGAGGAGGTGTTTGCGCGCGCCGAAGTTCTGCGCTTCCACGGCTTTCTGCGCCGCCTCGATCCGCTTGGTGATCATGCGCGACTCGATCGGCACATCCTCTTCCATCCCCAGCCGAAGCATCAGGCCTTGAATGCGCTCGCCGCCGAAGATCCTCAGCAAATCGTCCTGCAGCGAGAGGAAGAAGCGCGAGGCGCCCGGGTCGCCTTGCCGGCCCGCACGGCCGCGCAACTGGTTATCGATACGCCGCGACTCATGCCGCTCAGTGCCCACAATGTGCAGGCCGCCCAGCTGGACCACCTCTTCGTGCTCCGCTACGGTCTGCTCCTTGTAGCGGTCGTAGACGGGATGCCAACGGTCCTTGGGAACGCGGTAGTGCGCGGTGCCGCGAGAGAAGTAGTAGTACTTGTCGTCGGGCGTGAACTGCTGCAACTCTTCCGGAATCGACTCGGCGTACTTCTGCTTCAGGCACTCTTCCTGCGCCGTAAACTCGGCATTCCCGCCCAGCAGAATATCCGTACCGCGGCCGGCCATGTTGGTAGAAACCGTTACCGCGCCCTTCCGTCCGGCTTGCGCGACGATGAACGCCTCGCGCTCATGGTTCTTGGCGTTCAGCACCTCGTGCTTCACGCCCATCTTCTTCAGAATGCCGGATAGCTTCTCGGACTTCTCCACCGAGATGGTGCCCACAAGAACCGGCTGACCCGTCTCGTTGAGCTCCTTGATCGCCTTTGCCGCGTTCCGGTACTTCTCTTCCTCCGTCCGGTAGACGATGTCCTGCAATTCCTTGCGGATCATCTGCCGGTTGGTCGGGATCACCACGACGTCCACGTTGTAGGTCTTGGCGAACTCGGCGGCCTCGGTCTCGGCGGTACCGGTCATGCCGCCGAGCTTCTTATACATGCGGAAGTAGTTTTGAAAGGTGATGGTGGCGAGCGTCTGGTTCTCGCGCTGGATCTGTACGCCTTCCTTCGCTTCCACCGCCTGGTGAAGACCGTCGCTCCAGCGCCGCCCCGGCATCAGGCGGCCCGTGAACTCGTCGACGATGATGACTTCGCCTTCTTTGATTACGTAGTCTTTGTCCAAGTGGAACAGCACGTGCGCCTTGAGCGCCTGCTCCACATGGTGCTTCCACACCATGTGCTCCATGTCCCACAGGCTCGGCAGCCCCAGCATCCGCGCCGCTTTGTCGAAGCCCTCTTCGGTCAGCGCGACGCCGCGATGCTTCTCGTCCACTGTGTAATCGCCGGTGAAGTACTTCTCGCCCGGCTCCTTGCCTTCGATCACCTCGCCCCGCACCAGCCGCGGGATGATGCGGTTCACCTTGTAGTACTTGTCGGTCGATTCTTCGCTCGGCCCGGAGATGATCAGCGGCGTCCGCGCTTCGTCGATCAGGATCGAGTCCACTTCGTCGACAATCGCGAAGTTATGCCCGCGCTGCACGCAGTCCTCGAGCCGGAACTTCATGTTGTCGCGCAGGTAGTCGAAGCCGAACTCGTTATTGGTTCCGTAGGTGATGTCCGAGTGGTAAGCGTGCCGGCGCTCCTCGTCGGAGAGATCGTGAACAATCACTCCTACCGATAGCCCGAGGAACTTGTAGATGCGCCCCATCCACTCCGAGTCGCGCCGCGCCAGGTAGTCGTTCACCGTTACCACGTGCACGCCCTGTCCGCCTAGCGCATTCAAATACACGGGCAGCGTGGCGACCAGCGTCTTGCCCTCACCGGTCTTCATCTCGGCGATCTTGCCGCGATGAAGCACGATACCGCCCATCATCTGCACGTCAAAATGCCGCATGTTGAGGATGCGGCGGCCCGCCTCTCGGCAGACCGCGAAGGCTTCGACGAGCAGATCGTCGAGCGAAGCCCCCTGCTCGATCCGCTGCCGGAATTCCAGTGTTTTGGCCGCGAGTTCGGCGTCACTCAGCGCCTGCATCGACGGCTCGAGATCGCGGATCGCCTGGACGACGGGCACCAGCGCTTTCACTTCGCGCTCGTTTTTCGTCCCGAAAACTTTTGCAAGGATGGCGTCGATCATGGCAGGAGCTATCTTTATTCTACCGCAGGGGTCCCGCCTTTCCCCTTCACGAAACGTGGCTGGACGCTACGGTAAGTGACGCCCCACCGCCCGCAGAAGTTCCTCGGGCTGGATGGGCTTCGACAGGAACTCCTTCATGCCCGCCTCCCGGCAGCGAATCCGGTAGTCGTCGGAGGCATTGGCCGTGAGGGCAAGAATGGGAACGCCCTGGCCGTTCGGCAGTTGCTGCACGCGCACCGCCGCCTCAATGCCGGTCATCCCCGGCATCTGCAGATCCATCAGCACCAACCCGACCTGCTCGGCGCGGAGCACATCGAGCGCTTCTTCTCCGCTCCCCACGCACTCCACCTGGTACTTCCTCTTGTGCAGCACGTGCCGGATCACGGTCTGCGCCAGCCGATTGTCCTCCACCACCAGAACACGTCTCGGCAGATGTCGCGGGCGCGGAGGCGCCGCCGGCGCCCCGTCGTGCTCGCTCTGCCGGATCGGAATCCAGAACTGAAACTGGCTGCCCACGCCCAGCGTGCTGGACGCGCGAATCTCGCCCCCCAATAGCACCGTGAGCTTCTGTGCCAGGGCCAGGCCCAGGCCCAGGCCGGCATAACGCCGCGACAGGCCGCTCTCCAACTGCCGAAAGGAATCAAAGATCCGGCTCAGGTCCTCCGGCGAGACCCCAATCCCGGTATCCCGGACGGAGACCTCCAGCCGGCTCCCGCGGCACGCGGCCATTACCTCCACCTCGCCTACCATCGTGAACTTCACCGCATTGCTCAACAGCTGCCGGAGGATCTGCCGCACACGCGGGCTGTCGCCGGTAGTGATCCGGGACAGGTTGGCATGGGGCAGGTAGACGAAACGCAGTCCTTTCGCCTCCGCCCGCACCTGAAACTCGCGAACCGTCTCTTCGAGCAGCGAGGCGATGTGAAACTCTTCGTCTTCCAGCCGCACATCGCCGGCAGAGAGCGTCGAGTACTCGAGAAGCGCGTTCAGGCTGTCCAGCAAACCGTCGGCGCAACCCCGTGCGGCCAGGACATACTCCTTCTGTTCCTCGGATAGACCCGTCTCGAGCAAGAGATCCGTCATCCCCAGAATGCCCGTAAGCGGAGTACGGATTTCGTGATTCAGGCTGGCCAGGAAGTGGTCCTTCAGGCGGGAGATATCCTCCTGCCCGCCCGTTCGCACCCCGTTACCGTTGTTGTCTACCGACACGTGTCAGCCGCTGGGTGCGCTACACACCCCTGCTCATCTGTATCGGCAAGCGCCGCCGCCAACAGTAGGTCTTTCTTACTTAGTCCTCGCTTGAAAAGAGACCGCCCAAGGCCCCCAATGGGCTGCGCTCGTCGCCACCTGTAGCAGCCGGAGTCAGCTCCCGCCGCAGCTTCTCGAGCGTCATCGACTGCACAATCGCGCGCCCGGGACCGTTCAGTGTGGCAAGGAAAAGCCCTTCCCCGCCGAAAATCGCGGTCTTGATCCCCCCGACAAACTGGATGTCGTAGCTCACGGACTCGTCGAAGGCGACAATGCAGCCGGTGTCTACCTGCAGGGCTTCGCCCGGCCCCAGGTTGAACTCCACGAAATCGCCGCCTCCGTGGATAAACACGTCACCCGGCCCGGTGAGCTTCTCCAGGATGAAGCCCTCGCCTCCGAAGAACCCCGCCCCGAGCTTCTTCACCAAGGCAATGTTCAGCGTCACCGTACTCTGGGCGAAGAGAAAGCTGTCGCGTTGCACCAGGATGGACTGCCCGGCCGCGAGGTGGAAGTGCTGCACACGCCCCGGATAATTGCCGGCAAAGCCTACCTCTCCCGCTGCCCGCGTCCGGAAGTAGGTCAGGAACAGGCTCTCACCCATCAGCTTGCGCTTCACGGCGCCCCAGAGCTTCTCGCCGAGCGAGTTGCCGCTCATGCGCGTCTCCCATTCCACCGAGGGCGTTTTGTAGAGCATCTTGCCGCCTTCGGCGATCAGTTCCTGCCCCGGCTGAAGCCGTACCCGCACAATCTGCAGGTTGTCCCCCTGGATCGTGAAATCCAGCGGCTGGCTGACCAGCGCCGGAGCGGCCGCAAAGCCTCCTGCAGCCGTTCCGAGAGCCGTCCCGCAACTTGGACAGAACCTCGCATCGTCCAACACTTTTGCACCGCAGTTCGTACAGAAGGCCAAGAGCCAATTCCCCTTTCAGGCGCTATCTTACAATGGTCGCTTATGGTTGTACGCTCATGAGCAGAGCTCAGTTCCTGGGTTTGCTTGGCCTCGCCATGCTGACAGCGCCCGCCGGGGCGCGCGAAGAGGCCATGGTCTGCGGCACGCACGGCCTCACGCACCTCGAAGAGCTTCATCTCCACCGCCAGTCCAGGGCGCGCTTGGCCGCTTCCGGCGGCGCTCGCCGTCTCAACAGCCTGACCGCCGAAGCGCCCGCGGCCCGCGCGGAGGGCAACATCGTGGTGATGGAGGACGCCGACGGCGTCGTCGCCCGCAGGAACGATTTCAACCTCTCCGAGCGCACCATCACCTTCCGCCCCGCCTCGAGCGGCAGATACAGCTTTGAAACCTCCGCCGCTACCTACGACGCCGCCCTCGCCGTCACCGGAACTGCCGTCGATCTCGACGATGACGACAGCCGTGAAGTCCCTATTCCCTTTTCATTTCCATTCTTTGGCTCCTCATATCGCAGCTTCTGGTTGAACTCCGACGGCAATCTTTCGTTTGGCGAAGGGGATTCGCTCTCGGCCTCGCGCACGCTCGGCCGCCTGGCCGCGGGACCCCCTCGCATCGCGGCTCTGTTCCGCGACCTCGATCCCAGCCGGTCGCCCGGAAACCTGCGCGTGCTTTCCTCCCCGGAGCGGCTGGTAGTGTCCTGGAACGGCGTCCCCGAGTACTCCTCATTCGGCTCCGGGCGAATCCAGATCTTCCAGGTCCGACTGTACCCGGATGGCCGCATCGAGTTCGCCTACGGGACCATTCGTAGCCAGGACATCGTCGTGGGAATCGCGCCCGGACGCCTCCAAGGGACCACCAAGGTCGTCTCCTTCACTGCCGGCTCGACAGAGGAGTTCAGCGGCGCGGTGGCGGAGAGCTTCCCCGGGACAGAGCAGCTGGACACTGTTCGGGCGGCTCAGCGCTTCTACGAATCTTTCGAAGACGCTTACGATTACCTGTTTTTCTTCAACAATTTCAACATGCCTTCCCGGGAGGGTGCTGTAGCGTTTGAAGTTACAGTCCGCAATGAGCGAACCGGCTACGGCGACGCGCTCGTGGATTCCGGCGCTACCTACGGCTCCGCGCGGCGCCTTCAGGCCGTCATCAACATGGGCCCCCTCAGCCAATACCCGGTGAATCCGCGGGGCCTGGTTCCCTTGCGCTCCTCCATTGGAGATACCCCGCTGAGCATCCTGGCGCACGAAGCGGGTCACCTGTTCCTCGCGTTTGCCAGCATTCGCGACCCGCTCAGCCCCACAGCCCGTCCCCTACTCGGCTTCCAAAGCGCCCATTGGGGCTTTAACTTCAACTCGGAAGCCTCTCTGCTGGAAGGGAATCGCATCCTCGACCGGGGCGCGTCCGTGTTCCCGCGCTTTGAGACGACCGGCACCGTGGAGGGGTTCTCGCCTCTCGATCAGTACCTGATGGGGCTCCGCGCCGCGGAGGACGTACCGCCCACCTTCCTGGTGGTGAACAGCACCCGCTCCCACAGCCAGACTCCCCTGCGCGGTGTGCTGTTCCATGGGGAGCGACGGGACGTGCGGGTGGAGGAGATCGTACAGGCGGAGGGACGGCGCTCCCCGGACCATACCGTCTCCCAACGCCGATTCCGCGCCGCGTTCGTCCTGGTCACGCCCTCCGGCACGCCGCCTACTTCCGCTCAGCTCGAGCAGGTCGAAACGTACCGGCGGGAGTTCGAGACCTATTTCCGGCAAGTCAGCTCGGAGCGGGCGTCGATGGACACCGCCCTCCTGCGAGGAGTCCAGTTGTCGCTGGCGCCGGCAGGCGGCGTCCTCGCCGGGCGGACCGCTACCGCGTTCGTGACCCTCTCCTCGCCGGTGTCTGCGCCGGCCGCTGTTCGGCTCTCGTCCGTGGGCGGCGCGGCGGCGGTCCCGGACGCCGTCATCATCCCGGCGGGCCAGCGACGCGCCACCTTCGAGGTGCGTGGTCTGCGGGCCGGCGTCGACGAACTCACCGCGCGCATTGACGATAGCTATGAGACGGCCGTCGCGAAAGTGCAGGTGCTCGCCGCGCCGGGTTCGCTTCGAGTTTCGGCGGTGTCTGGCGACCTGCAGCTCGCCACGGCCGGCCAACCCCTGGCCAATCCCGTCGTGTTCCGTGTGCTCGATGTGAACCGGGTTCCCTACGCTGGCCAGACTGTCCGCGTGACCGCTTCCACCGGAGGGAAAGCGAACCCGGCAACGGCGGTGTCCGACGAACAGGGGTTGGTCCGCTTCACCTGGACTCCGGGCGGGAATCCGCTGAACGAGCTGCTCGCCTCGGTCGAAGGCTCGAGCGAACCCGGCCTCACTGTCACCGCCCTAGGCCGGCCGGCGATTCTCGACCCTGGAGTCGTGAACGCCGCCAGCTACCGCGGCGGCCTGACGCCGGGCGGCTTTGCGAGTGTGTTCGGAGCGAACCTGGCGGCCGGCGTGCCGGGGGAGGCCACGCTTGCACTCGGATACCCGGAGCGGCTGGGCGGATCGCAGGTGACCGTGAACGGGATCCCGGCGCTGCTCACCTACGCAAACGACCGGCAGATCAATTTCCTGGTTCCCTCCACGCTCCCCGCCGCCGCCGAGGCGGAAGTCGTGGTGACGACGCGGCTCGGCGCTTCCACCGCCGCTCGGGTTCCTCTGCGGACGGTGCATCCCGGCATCTTCTTTGATACGGCTACCAATTACGGGGCGGTCCTCATCGCGAACACGGGGATCACTACGGTGGAGAGTCCCGCGGCGGCGGGCGAGTTTCTCGAGATCTACTGCACAGGCCTGGGGCCATTCCGCGCGGTCTTCCCCGCGCCGCCCGAAACGGCGTCGACTCCCGAGGTGTCGATCGGCGGCCGGCCGGCGCGCGTCCTGTACAGCGGCGGGACCACCTTCCCAGGGCTTTACCAGGTGAACGTGGAAGTGCCGGGCGGGTTGCCCGCGGGCGATGCCATGGTGGTGATCCGGATCGACGGGCAGGCGAGCAACGACGTGAAGATCCGCCTCCGATGATCGCCGTCCACCTCGAAGCCGGCCACGTGTCCATCGTCAAGCGGCCCAAGCCGCGCCGGCGCGAAGGCTTCGCCCTGCTGCGGCTGCTCGCGGGCGGCATCTGCAATACGGACCTGGAACTTCGCCGGGGTTACTACGGCTTCCGCGGAACTCCGGGCCACGAGTTTGTGGCCGAGGTGGTGGAGTGCGACACGCCTTCGCTGCGCGGGAAGCGCGTGGTGGGTGAGATCAACCTGAATTGCGGCGCGTGCGAGTGGTGCGCCGGAGGACTCGGCCGCCACTGTCCGACGCGCACCGTGCTCGGCATCGTGCGGCACCCAGGCGCCTTTCGTGAGTTGATCGACCTGCCGGAGCGGAATCTCCACGTGCTCCCCGACTCGATCCCTACTGAACACGCCGTTTTCGTCGAGCCACTGGCCGCGGCGTGCGAGATTCTGGACCAGGTGCGGATTCCGAAGGGCAGGGAAGTGGCCGTGCTCGGTGACGGCAAGCTGGGCCTGCTGATCGCCCAGGTGTTACACGCCCAAGGTGCGAAAGTGCACCATTACGGCCGGCATCGGGAGAAACTCGCCCTCTCGAGTACGGCAGGCATCGCGACGGAGGTCACGACAACGCTGCCGCACGGCCGGTACGAGTTTGCCGTCGATGCCACTGGCTCCGCGGAAGGTCTGTCGCAAGCAGCGTCCCTGCTGCGGCCGCGGGGAACACTGATCCTCAAATCTACCGTTCATGGTCACGTCAGGATAGATACCGCGCCGGTGATCGTCAACGAAATTACGCTCGTGGGATCCCGATGCGGCCGCTTTGAGCCGGCGATTCGTCTACTTAGAACAGGGAAGGTGAAGGTAGACAGGATGATTTCGGAGCGTTTTCGCCTGCCGGAAGCGGCGGCGGCCTTCGAACGCGCCTCCCAACGCGGCGTCTTGAAGGTGTTACTGGCCGGCGAGTAATTTGGCTCTTTGGCACACTTACTAACTCGATTCCGCGTTACTCAGCAGGAGTGACGTATGAGTGCGAAGCGAGCTGCACGGAGTCTTCTGTGGCTCGTGGCCGTTGCCGGCACCCTTGCCGGACGGCCGCCCGGCGAGAGCCGCATCGGTATATACCATTGGGGCCCACGGCCGGCGAGGCCGTTCGCTGAGGCGATGAACGCCATCAGCGGCCTCGGCGGGCGCCTTGCGCGCATCGCCGTCTCCCCTCGAGCGCTTCTTGATTACGGGCTCTCCCAAACATGCTGGAAAGGGTTCACCCTAACCGTTGCGGCGCAGAGTACGGAAATGAGGGCGGCGTTCGATCACCCGGATATCGATGTCCTCATTCTGACTGCGTACGACGGCGTCTCGTGGAGCGACTGCGGACGTCTCTCCTTCCTCGATCCCCTGTTCTACACGCCGGAGCGAACCCAAGCCATGATCCGGGAGTACAGCGACTTTACGCTCTATCTCTATCGGACGTACCGGAACTCCGCCAAGCGATTCATCCTCTCCAATTGGGAATCGGATCACTCGATCTATTGCGGCAACGCGTTCCTGTATGCGCGGGACGCGGCGTTCCGCGCCAACTGCCGCGCGCGGTACCGGCAACTGTACGGAATCGAAGGACCGGAGCAGGCACTGGAGGGACTTCGGCTCTGGTTTAGAACGCGGGCGAAGGGCGTATCGGACGGCAGGACACGGGCCCAGGAGGAGAGCATCGGAGGGATCCGCGTGTTCCTGGCGCCGGAGTTCAACATTGTCCGCGCATTACGCGAGGCTGGGTTACCGAGCGTTCTCTACGACGTGCTTCCGTTCGTTCCTTTCGACTACGTCTCCTATTCGGCTTGGGAGAGCATCACCACAGCCGATCCGGTAAAGCAGTTGTGGGCCGACCTCGACACGGTTCAACAGATAGTGGGATCGAGCGCCATCATTGTTGGCGAGGCTGGCTTCGCCAGGAACGCCCCGGAAGCCTCAGTCGCCCGCACCGACGAGGTGGTTGCGGCGGCGCTGGCGTGGGGCGCCGCCTACGTCGTGGAGTGGCAGTTATTCGATCCCGACGACCACTTTCAGTACGGGCTCTTCGATGGGCAGGGGCGGGCCACGCCGCTGGCCGAGTGGTTCCGCGATCGGCTGCGCAAGGAGAAACGGGAAAGCGCCATCGATCGCGAGCGCCTCACGCCGCCCTCGCGGCTCACCCCGCGCCGGCCCGACGACCCATAACTAACGCCGGACGACACTCAATACTACCTGCGACGGATACTGTTTCGAATGGTGGACCGCATTTCTCGCGATGAGGGGTTTCGATTCGTCGTAGTTATTGCCGCCAGTATTCAGGTTCCGGTCAAAGCGGGGGAAGTTACTACTCGAAATCTCGATCCTGATCCGATGACCTGCGGCGAAGTAATTACTGGTTGTCATTGGGCCAACCGCGACTTTGTATACTTTGCCCTTCTCCATCCATACCGGCGGCTTCTCGTACCCTTCGCGGTAGCGAAGGCGCTGAATCGTCTCGTCCAGGTTGTACGCCTTCCCGTCCGGATAGACATCCACCAGCTTGGCCGTGAAATCGGTATCTCGTGCATCGGATGACACGTAGAGTGTCACTTCAATGGAACCGGAGACCTCCACGCCTTCCTTGAGCGGCGGGGTGGAGTACACCAGCACGTCGGCCCTCGCCTCGTTGCGCCGTTGGTCGAACGCCCCCGCCGTGATCGCGTTTCCGGTACAGCAGACGTTTCCGCCCAGCGAGGGAACCGGGTTGTCGGGGTCGTACACAAACGTGTCCGGCTCGTCCTGCGCCGGCGGGGCGTCGGCAAGAACCCCGTCGCCATAGAGGCTGTTCGCCTTGCCCGCGCTCCACAGGTAGAGCGTCATGGGTTGTGCGCCGGCCGGCGGCCAGGTGTCCGAGGACTGCCACTGATTCGAGCCCATGGTGTAGTACTTCACCTTGGGCATCTTCTCGAGCACGCCGTTCTTGTCGCCTTTAAGATAGAAGTCAAACCAGTCGTAAGTCAGTTCACGATAGTTCAGGCGGGCGTTGCCAACCGGCCGCTCGCCGATGATCGTATCTTCGGTTGCGCGAGTGAAAGCACAGTGTCCGACGGGCGCGATGATGGCGTACTGCTGATTGGCGACCTCCGGGCGAGCCGTCTTGCGGACGTAGTTATAAGCGGCCAGGTTCGGGCCGACGGAGACGTCGTACCAGGACATAAACCAGAAGCCGGGAATGTTAATGGGCTTGTCGTCGTGCCAAAGCCCGCCCTTGTACCAGGCGGGGTCGTTGGGCGCGCGCTGGATCATGCGGCCGCCGGTGTCGACATCCATGGCGTCGGCGTAGATGCCCCTCGGCCCCCGCACCGACTTCAATAGGTCCATCACCGGAAGGTGCCAGAGCGCCTTGGCCCAATCGACAGGCGGCATCTGCGGCGCGAGGTCGAACAGACGGGCGGCCTCCACCAGGTCTTCGCGCGTCGCGTCCTTCGAAAACATCGGCCGCACCTGGTTCTGCTGGCCGTAGATCCAGGTGGCAAACAACATCTGAAAGGCGCCGCCCCGATACCAGTTGCCCTGTTCGAACCATGGCCGCACGCGCCCCACGCCGGCGCCGAACCCTTGGGGAACCATGGTGGTGAAGGCCGGATGGTTGAGCGCAGCCACCGCCAATTGCCACTCGGCGGTGGATGAACAGCCGATGGCGCCCACCTTGCCGTTCGACCACTTCTGCGCCGCGATCCAGGAGAGCGCGTCTTCGCCGTCCGTTAGCGGAGCGCCCAGGATGTCATAGTTGCCCTCGGAGAAGAAGTGGCCCCGCTCATTCATCACGACGTAGGCGAAGCCGCGCTTCACGGCTTCAAGCTGCGTGGTCATGTCCGCCGGCGCACGCAGCCGCACGTCCCAATAGTTGAAGTTGTAGGGCGTGCGCACGAAGATGGCGCCGTATCTCCTCGATTCATCCTTCGGGCGGTAGATATCGGCGGCCATGCGCTTGCCGTCGCGCATCGGCACCATGACTTTGCGCTCAACGATGGCGATCTCCTGGAGCGCTTTCTCCGTGGCAGTGCGCCGCCGAATCAGTTCGGCGTCGCCTTCGGCCCTCGGCTGCGCGCACGCAGCCACCGCAATCAAAAGAAATACCCCGACTCGCATAGATCCAGCGATTGTCTCGTTTCTCCAGATTCAATCGCAACTCTTGCGAGCCGGGGCAGGACGGCTACTTGCGCCGGTAGGTAGCCTTCATGAACTGCACCCAATTGCCGTCGGGCGTCTGCATAAACGACGTCAGCAGCCGCTCGTCGTTCGATTTGAGCTCGATCACGTCCTTGTACGGCGCGTTCGGAGCGCCTGGAGTCATCGCCGGACCTTCGCAACTGAGTGTGAGAACGTCCCCGTTCAACTCGCCGTCATAGATCCAGAGATGCGTCATGCAGGAGGCGATGAAGGTGCCCGAGAAGCGTTTTCGCGCCGGATCGTAACCCAGCGTGATGACGCTCTGCATGGCCCCACCCGGCGTGTTGCCCGTCCCCTCTCCCATCACCCACAGGCCCCCGAGCGAGCGGACCGTCTCGGACCCCGTAGACTTCATGGGCGGCTGATCGGGACCCATCACCGCCTCCCCTTCAAACGTCCACTCCCCTACCAGCCGGTGCAACCACTGATGCTGCTCCTGGGGCACGGCCGTCGGAGCCGTCGTACCGGTTGATTCCATAGCATCCTCCTTGCTCTGCGAACTCTCGGACAAAGGGAAGTTTAACTCCGTCTGCCACGACGCGGGATTCGAATCGGACTCCGGTCCGCGCAGATAGCGCTCCCAGACCGTGCGGCCGGGCTGCACGTTTTGCTGCTTCAACCACTCGCCGAACTCCGCCCAGGCGCCATAGAGTCCCGCGTAATCGCCCTGGTATAGGGCGCGGGCTACCCTGCCCCCAGGGGCTTGACTCCTCGTGACGCGTCCTGCCGGGCGCACATTGCCGTTGACAGGATAGCCCACCTCGAAGTCGAACTCGTGCCCGGAAAGCACCAGATGGTGGGCAAACAGCGGTCCCGCGGGCTCGATCCCCTGCTGCTCCAGTGTCTGCCGGACTTCTTCAATGGCCGGGCCCATCAGCGACTGGATCTGGTTGCGCGGCATCTGCAAGCGAATAACTGCCGCCGGCTGTGGCATCGTGGTCGTGATTTCGCGATTCGTAATCATGCCTCTCCTTGCAATCTCGACTGCGTTCTCCTGTAGAGACCGGGGCGGATGGAGAAAATCAGCGGTGCGGCGGAGGAAAATTTGACCCGCGCGGAGTCGGCCCTCGTATTCCTAAACGTATGCGTAGTCGTCGTTGCTTCTTATCGCTCGCGCTCCTGCTGCTCATCGGCTGTGCGGGCGTCCTGTATATGGCGTCACTTGGACCGCTCCAGGCGCCGTCGGTGCTGGTGTACGTGGGCCTCGGCTTGCAGTTGGCGGGCCTGGTGGTCGTTCCGCTGCCGCCAAAGTTCATGGGGATCCGAAGCCGCGTTACGGGGCTGATGGTGGCGCTTGCCGGCGCCGTGGCGGCCGCCGCGGGACTACTATGGCCCGTGACAACGAACTACCGGGCTGGGAACTCTCAGATGGACGCCTTTCTTCCCTCCTATGACTTTCACGAGTTCCACGAGGTGCGGGTTCACGCGGACTCGGCCCGAGCGATGCGCGCAGTGCGGGAGGTCACCTTCGCGGAGATCGGCCCCATGCGCACACTGGGGCGCATTCGAAACGCGGCGATGCGCACCCGCACCGCCGACCAGCCGATGCCGGCCAAGCCGATCGTCGCCCTGATCTCGGCCTCCGCCACCGCCTTCTTCCCGCTGCACGACGGAACCAGCGAGTACATCTTCGGCATGGCGGGGCAACCGTGGAAGAACGGGGCGCCGCCGACCCGCCTGACGCCGGAGGAGTTCGCTACTTGGATGCCCCCGGACAACATAAAGGTTGCCGCGAACGTGCGCGTCGAGAGCCTCGGAGACGGCTGGTCGCGGGTAACCACAGAGACGCGTGTGCTTGCTACCGACGAGCAGGCTCGCCGCACCATGGCGCGCTACTGGCGGCTCATCTACCCCGGGAGCGCGATGATCCGCCGCAGCATGTTGGAGGCGATCAAGCAGCGGGCGGAGCAGCGGCGCTGACCGCTGTTCCAATGGCGTCCGCGGCGGACGCGACCGTGACGCGATCCGCCAATGCGTGCAGCGCCACCAGGTGAACCATTTCGCTCACCGTCGTGCAGCAGTCCGCCAGCACGGTGACCTTGTACTTCTCGGCCGACTTCGAAATCGCCGTGTGCGTGACGCAGTTCTGCGTCATCATGCCGCAAAGCAGCAGCTCACTGACCTGTAGCTCGTCGAGCACCTGCTGCAGCGTGGTGCGAAGGAAGCTGTCCGCGTGTTGCTTTACGACGACCTTGGCATCCGGTGCGGCGGCCAGCACCGGGGGATGGATCTCGACGCCTTCGGTGCCGTCGCGAAAGAAGGGTGCGGGGCCGTGGGCAATGTGCTGCACCTGGATGACGGGTACACCCGCGGCACGGGCGGACGCGATGGCGGCTTCGATGTTCGCCGTCACCGGGCCGGTATTCCAAAGCGGAAACGCGCCGCCCGGCAAGTAGTCTTTCTGAACGTCAATCACGATCAGCGCCTGTTTCATGGGTTCGAACGTAAGCATAACAGAGCGCCCAGTTCCTCCCGCAGACGGCCGGCTTCGTGGTGAACTGGTGGAGAGATCATGTCCACGGCCGTCGATCCGTACCTCACCGATGCCTCCGGCTTCACCGGTTGGGCAGAGCGCATCCTTGTGCCCGCATCGGAGGCCGAACTGGTGGACATCGTGCGCGCGGCCGGGGCGAGCCGCACGCCGGTCACCATCATCGGTGCGCGCTCCGGGCTAACCGGCGGCAGCGTCGCACAGGGCGGCTGGGCCGTCTCGCTCGAGCGCTTCAACCGGCTCACGATTGCGCAAGGCTACGCGGACGCGGGGGCCGCCGTCACCCTGCTCACCCTCCGCGATGCTGCCGCGCCTACCGGCCAGTTTTATGCGCCTGACCCCACCGAGATCACCGCTTCCGTAGGCGGGACCATCGCCACCAACGCGAGCGGTTCGCGCAGTTTCCGCTACGGCAGCACGAGGCGCCATATTGAGAGTGTGCGCGCGATCTTCGCGGACGGACGCGTTGCCACCTTTCGCCGCGGCGATGGGATCGACTTTCCGGTTTCGCCCGTACCCTGGCCGGCGACGACGAAATGCACTGCCGGGTATCCGCTTCAACCGGGCATGGACTACATCGACCTCCTGTGCGGCTCCGAAGGCACGCTCGGAATCATCACCGAGGCTCGGGTGAAGTTGCTGCCCATCCCGGCTCACTTGTTCGCGGCGGTGGTGTTCTTCGCAGCCGATGAGGACGCGCTGAACGCGGTAGACGCATGGCGGCCCGTCGCAGGGCTTCGAATGCTCGAGTATGTCGATCGCAACTCGCTCGAACTGATCGAGCCGCGCTTTCCCGAGATACCGGCCCGCGCGCGAGCCACGCTCCTGATCGAGGCGGAGGGCGAGCCGGACCTCGATGCCTGGTCGGACCGGCTGGAGGCGACAAACGCTCTCGCCGACGACAGCTGGTTCGCGACCAGCGCCTCCGATCGCGAGCGCTTTCGGCGGTTCCGCCATGCGTTGCCGGAGATGGTGAACGCCACCGTGCTCCAGCGCGGTTTCATGAAGATGGGTACGGACTACGCCGTCCCCATCGAGAAGAGCCGCGAGATCCTCGCTTACTATCGCGAGCGCCTGGAGGCCGAACTGCCAGGGCGCTACGTGATCTACGGACATATCGGCGACGCCCACGCCCACGTGAACATGCTGCCAGCCGACGACCGCGAAGCATCCATTGCCGGCGGTTTTCTCAAGGAGTTCGCGGCGAAGGCGGTATCGCTCGGCGGAACGGTCTCCGCGGAGCACGGGCTCGGCAAGCGCAAGGCGAAGTTGCTCGCGCTGCAGTACCAGCCGGAACACATCGCGGCGATGGTTGAGGTGAAGACGCGCCTTGATCCGCATTGGCTCCTGGGGCGGGGTACGCTGCTACCGGTTCCCGCCGGTCTCTGATAGCGCGGCGCCGTAGGCCTCATAGACCCCTTCGAACACGTGGTCCCATCCCATTGACGCCTTGAGCGCGGCCGCCTCGCGCATCCGCGCGAGCGTGTGCGGTTCACGCGCCAGGCGGACCACGGCTCGAGCGAGGTCGGCATCGCTACTGGCGATGAATCCGTTGACGCCGTGGTCCACCAGGAACTTCGGCCCGCCGGCGTCCGTCACCACCGCCGGGAGCCCGCTCGCGTGCGCCTCCTGAATCACGTTGCCGAACGTATCGGTGCGGCTCGGGAAGACGAAGACGTCCATGTCGGCATACGCGCGGGAGAGAGCTTCGCCCTTGAGAACTCCGTGCAGCGTTGCGCGCCGCAAGTTGCTCGCCAGCCAATCGGCCTCGGCGCCGCCGCCGACAATCGAGAACCGGTAATGGGCAACGCCGGCTGCTACCAGCGCCTGCTCTACCTCCGCGAGGGCGCGAACGTTCTTCTCCGGCTGCAGCCGGCCAACGTAGCCGACGACAAACGTCTCGTCGGTACGCGACCGCCACTTCGGGTTGAACGCTTCGGTGTCGATTCCGCGCGCCATTAGGAAAACTGGCTTGCCGGTCCGGCTCCGCAGCAACTCCACCAACTCCCGGTTTGGCGCGAGCAGCACATCCCCGCGGCCGAAGAACCACACGACCCGGTTGAGCACAAACGATTCGACGGCACGCGCCATGGCTTCGCCCGCCGGGAGGCGGCTGAGGCGGCGCGCGGCAAACTCGTGCAGGTTCGTATGCCAGGAGAGCGCGAGCGGAACGCCCAGCTGCCGTGCCGCCACCGCGCCGAGGATTCCGAGGTCACCGGGACTGGTTATGTGTATGATGTCCGGGCGGAACGCACGCAGCCGGGACAGCAGACTCCCGTGCAGGCGGTAGAAGAGGAGATCGAAGTCTAAGTCGGGATCGACCGGGACCTTGAGAACGCTGCGCCGGAGTTCCAGTACCGATAGTGGTCCGCGTTTCTCAAAGCGTTCGCGCTTCGCGAAGCGCACGCTTAGAAAAGGATACCCGCGGCGCTCGGCGAAGGCCACCAGCTCGCGACAGGTCCGCGCCGCGCCGTTCACTTCGTGATAGGAGTCGGGAAGGAACGCGACGCGCGGTACGGTATTCACGGGCTCAGTATCTCAGAGTAGTAAGTGAAGAAATGGCCGGGGCCGCTCCTCCTGGGAAGAGCAGCCTCCGGCTTACTTGCTGGCCAGCAGGTCCGTCAACATCGAGTCGAACCCGCCCGACACCGTCACCCGGTCCACCTTCTCGACCAGGTTCTCCAGCGTCTCCAGCTCCTTCAACCGCACCAGGATGGGGTTGTCCTCCATCAGCTTGGCGGTGTTCAACAGGGACCGCGTCGCGGCGGTCTCCTCGCGACGCCGGATGAGATTGGCCTGCGCCTCCTTCTCCGCCGCCACCACACGGTTCAGGATCTCCCGCATCTCACCGGGCACGATGATGTCCTTCACCGCGATTTCGCCGACACGGACGCCGAGGCGCGAGATCTCCTCGCGCACCGCCTCCGCCACCGACGCGTCGACGCTCGTCTTGTCCGCCAGAATCTCTTCCAGCGTCTTGCGGCCGAGCGTCTTGCGCACCGCCAGCTGCAGGGTGCGGTACAGGTGTTCCTGAAGATCCTTGACCTTCAGCCGAGCCTCCAGCGCGGAGGCGACTTCATACTCCGCCAGCGCGTTCACGCGGATGGAGACCTTGTCACGCGTCAGGATTTCCTGACCGGTGACTTCGATCGCCTGCTTCCGCGTGTCGAGGACTTCGACGCGGGGATTCCCGGCGCCCAGCCAGAAGCCGTAGCGCCCGCGTCCGAGCGTCTGCAACTCGCGGTTCGCGAGCGACAGCAAGCCCAGCTTCCCTTCGTCCACCTGAACGAAGAGTGCCTGCGCTTCAGCAGCGCCGAGCCGCTCCAGGGCCGCCAGGCGATCCCGAGGCACTTCGGGCGAGGCGAGCACGTTCACCACCTGCACCTCGATGCGCCCTGCGTCTTTCCAGAACAGAGCACGCTTCGCAGGCGCGATCACCCGCGCGAGTTTGCCGTCCACCGTGACCATCGCCACTTCGGCGTCGCCGGTTTCGGCCAGCACGAAGTGACGCTCCACGATGTCAGGCCGCTCCTTCACCACGAAGTCCGTCCAGGAGTTGGTGAGAACCGTCTGGCGGATGCCGTACAGTTCCACCTCGAGCGAGGCGAAGGGCGCCTTCCAGAGCACGTGCACGCCGGGCATCAGGATCCGGTCGAACCGGCCGTCCCGAATGACCATCGCGCGCTGTGTATCTCCAACTGCAATTCGCTTCCAGAGCATGAAAATCACCTCCTTTTTCTCTGGATCAACACGGGGAATTCCGCCTCGCGGCCCGCCTGCCGGGCGGAGATCAGGAGCCGCCGCGCACATACCGGCCGCGGCGGCAGTTTCGAATTCCGCGCAGAACCGGCGGCCCGCTGCGGAGGACAGTTCTACAGGCAAACAGCGCCTGCGCTACCGGCCCTCGCCGAAGCGGAACGCCCCATGTTGTTAGTTGAGTGGCTAGCTTTCCAGGCTAGTGGGATAGCGGGAATCGAACCCGCAGCCGACAGCTTGTGAGGCTGTTGCTCTTACCGTTTGAGCTATATCCAGCAGGTCGGCAAAAGACACGGCGCCTGCCGGCACGCGGTGCTTCAGGGAAGCCGCGCCGGTGAGAGTTTTGAATCTCGACCATTGGCATAGGTGCCGCATAAGTGTCTCCTGCCAGGACTAAGAATACAGCAGGAATTGGGAAAAGGCAACTCAGTGTCGGGATTAATTTCTTGCAAGCGTGACCTGGCACTAAGTAAGTGTCACGAATTTCGGGGCGAAGCACCGAGCGGAAATCGGCCGTCTTCGAAAGCCAGGATGGAGGCGGCAGGGTCCGGACCGAGACGGAACAAGGCCGGGCCGCAGGATTCGAGGAGCGGATGATCGTCGGGCAGGGTCCCCCAGTCGAAGTCAAGGGTCGTGTGCGGCGCCGGCGCGCCTTCGTAGTCCGTCCAGACAATCCCGCTGGCCGTCTGACGGATCACCATCCGCTCGGGAATCTCGTCGCGCCCCTCGGGATCGAGCAGGAGGCCCCAACCCTCACCGGCGTCCAGCAGCCAGGAGAACCCGGTATTCCACGCACGAAGAGGCTCCACGGACAGCTCAATTACGGGCGCGGCCTCGGATCGCCGGATGGTCTCCGACCACGCGCTGCGAATGGCCGTCACACGCTTCCACGCCTCGAGTAAGTCCCAGCAGGTGAAGAGTAAGTACACCGCCAGGGAGCCTGCGGTCGCAGCGAGGCTCTTGGCGCGGTCGGCGTCGCGCGCGATCGTCACCCACCAGACCAACGCGAGCACGACGGCAACAGCGAATCCGCGAAGAGCGGCCGCGCGGACAGCACGCCGATGGGCTTCCAACATGAACCGCTCCGCCTCCAGCGCCTGCCGTCGGAGGTCCAGCCGCTCGCCTTCAAGCAGCGGTCGGCTGTGGATGTGGTAGCGGGGCATAGAGAGGCCGGCGGCGCTACCGATTCGCCGGCGCCGGCTCAATGGAGAGCAGCAATGTGCTTTGGGGCGCGTAGTAGAGCCGGTAGCGCAAACCCGGGCGCAGGGCCTTCATCGCGTCCTCGTCCACGTCAAATCGCCAGTCCTGGAAGACGTAGGCGCGCTGCGTGTTCTTCTGCTGGTGGAACTTCTCGAGGCCAAGCCCGTCGACATCCTCGCGGCTGGTGGTGATGCGCCCCTCGATATGAGCGGCCTTGCCGTCCCGCAGATCCCCCTGCAGCAGAGTCACCAGGCGCACGCTCTTCACCGCCGAAGCAAGGAAGGCCAGCACGCAGGGCAGCGTGATACCCCAGAAGACCACCAGAAAGGTCTTCGCGCCCAGCAGTGCCAGCACGGTAAGTACGATGTCCGGCACCAGAACCTTGACGATGCCGCAGGCGATCAGCCAGCCGAGGAGTGCTCCTCCCGTATAACGCAACGGCGCAAGTGCCCTCGCGTAGAGGCGCTGGCGCTGCGGGCCGCTGATGCGCCCCGCGCGGTTCTCCTCCAGATCCGCAAGCGTGAAGTTGTTCGCTTCGGCAAGATCGGTCAAAACCTCATCGGCCTCCCTGCCACCGGTAACATACTCGATGTAAGACATAGACTCTTCCTTCAATACGGCAGTTCTTACTTCTATCGGCCGTTACCGGAGCGCCCCTTAGCCCTGAATAGGCCCGGGCACGCGGCGACATTCACGCGAAGAAACGATACTGCGGCGTACGAGTCCTATTTGTTACAGGCGGCCCTACAAACCCGCAGCGCCGCCGAAGTGGAACCGGGCATGTACACCCTCGGCATTAATGCCGCCTATCACGATTCATCCGCCTGCCTGGTGCAAGACGGCATCGTCATCGCCGCGGCCGAAGAAGAGCGTTTCACGCGGGCGAAGCACGCCAAGCGGGCGACGCCCTTCACCGCCTATGAGCTTCCGTTCCTTGCCATCGACTTCTGCCTCCGCCAGGCCGGCATTCAGCTCAACGACGTTCACCACGTCGGATACTCGTTCGCGCCATCGCTCTACCACACGCCGCCCGACACGGTGACCTTACCCGTGCACCCGAGCGCGGCCCACCCGCAGGACGGTTGGGAATCGCCCTGGTCCCCTCTCTTCTACTCGTACCTGGTGAACGCGCCACGGCAACTCGCCGGCGGCGCGCCGCACCACGTGCGCGAGCGGTTCGAGGGCGCACGGCACGACGGGCCCTGGCGTTGGCACTTCGTGCCGCATCACCTCGCGCATGCCGCCAGCGCGTTTCTTCCCTCGCCGTTTGAAGAGGCCGCCGTCCTGGTCCTCGACGGCCGCGGCGAGAAGGCGACCACCACCTACTGGACCGCAAGCGGCTCCCGTCTCTCACCCCTCCAGGAGGTCCACATGCCGCACTCGCTGGGCCTCCTCTATGAGCAGGTCACCGAGTACCTCGGGTTCCTTCCATCCTCGGACGAGTACAAGGTGATGGCGCTCGCCTCATACGGGCGGCCGCGCTTCGCAGCCGAGTTCCGGCGCATGGTGCGGGTGCTCTCGAACGGATGCTATGCCATCGGAGCGACGGCGCTCGCAGCCTCGTTCGGCGAGCCCCGCCGCAAGGGGGCGCCTCTCGAAGAGCGTCATTTCGATCTCGCCGCCAGCCTCCAGCAGGTGCTCGAAGAGACGGTGTTGTGTCTGGTGCGGTGGCTGCACTCCTCTACCGATGTCCGGTCGCTCTGCCTGGCAGGCGGCGTGGCTTTGAACTGCGTAATGAACGCCCGGCTGCGCGACGAAGGGCCGTTCGAGGAACTGTGGGTGCAACCCGCCGCCGGCGACGCTGGCACGGCGTTAGGCGCCGCACTCGTAGTGGATGCCGACGCCCGTCGCGACGACACCCGTCCCTGGCGCATGCGCGATGCGTACCTCGGGCCCGCCTACAGTGACGACGAGATCGAGGAGCTGATGCGGTGGGCCGGCGTCCCCTATTGCCGCCCTGCGAGCCTGGTCGAGAAGGCGGCCGAACTGCTCGCCGCCGGCAGGGTTCTCGGCTGGTTCCAGGGGCGCATGGAGTTCGGGCCGCGCGCGCTCGGCGCCCGCTCCATCCTCGCCTCGCCCTTGCTCCCCTGGATGAAAGAACGCATGAACGACATCAAGGGCCGCGAAGAGTTCCGGCCGGTCGCACCCGTAGTGCTCGCTCATCAAGCGGCGGAATGGTTTCACCCGGCGCGCCCGTCGCCCTTCATGCTGTTCGTCGACAAGGTCGCGCCGGGAAAAGAAGACGTCATCCCCTCCGCCGTCCATATCGACGGCACGGCCCGCATCCAGACCATCCAACGCGAACGGCACCCGCTCTACTACGATCTGATCGCCGCCTTCGCCCGGCGCACGGGCGTGCCCGTCCTGATCAATACATCATTCAACACGCGCAGCCAGCCGATTGTCGCCACACCGCGCGATGCGCTCGAATCCTTCTGGACCACGCCGCTCGACGCGCTCGCGATCGGCCCGTTCCTGCTCGAGAAGAAGCAATGAAGTGCTCCGTGGTGGTGCCGACCTACCGACGCGCCAAGCTGCTCGAGCGTTGTCTCACGGCCCTCATGTACCAACGCATGCCCCCCGAGGACTTCGAAGTCGTCGTGGTCGACGACGGCGCCGAGGCGGCGGTGCAGCGCCTGATGGCCCGCTTCGCCGCAAACCACAAGATCCGGTTGCAATACGTGCGGGGCCGGCAGCGAGGTCCGGCAGCGGCCCGTACTGCCGGCTGGCGTGCGGCGAGTGCGGAGGTGATCGCCTTCACCGACGACGACTGCATCCCGCACGAGCACTGGCTGGCCGAAGGACTCAGAGCGCTGCTCGATGCCGATGGCGCCTCGGGCCGCGTCATCCTGCCCCTGCCCGAAATACCCACGGATTACCAGAGGAACGCAGCCCGTCTCGCTGACGCCGCCTTCGTCACCGCCAATTGCTTCTACCGCCGCGCGGCGCTCCAGAAGGTCGGCGGCTTCGATGAACACTTCACCATCGCCTGGCGCGAGGATAGCGATCTCCACTTTCGCCTCCTCGCGGCGGGCGGCGTTTGCTGCGAAGCGCCCCTCGCCATCGTCGTCCATCCCATCCGTCCCGCACCCTGGGGCGTCAGCCTTCTGGAGCAGCGCAAGAACCTCTTCAACGCGCTGCTGTATAAGAAGCATCCGCAGCTCTACCGTCAGTACGTGCAGAGCCGCCCGCCCTGGCTGCATTACGCCATGCTGGGTTCGCTTGCTGTTTCGCTCGGCGCCGCCGCGCGGGGCGCCGAGAGCCTCTTTCACGCCGGCCTCATCGTCTGGCTGCTGGCAGTCAGCGTTTTCTGCGCCCGGCGGCTGGCCGATACCTCAAAGTCGCTCTCTCACATTGCGGAGATGGTCGTGACGTCCCTGCTGATCCCACCTGCGGCCATCTTCTGGCGCCTCGCCGGGGCGGTTCGCTACCGGGTCTTTTTCCTGTGACAGCACGATCCTTGACGGCGGGCACCCTAATAAACTATAGTTAACGAGCTAAGAGTAACCATGATTGAGCGCCCGGCTGCCTCGCTACCGGAAATCCACGCCAGCGTCTCCACCACGCAGCCCTCCATCTGGCGGCGGATGTTCGCCTTCGCCGGCCCGGCGTACCTGGTGTCGGTGGGCTACATGGACCCGGGCAATTGGGCCACCGATCTCGAGGGCGGCGCGCGGTTCGGTTATCAGTTGCTGTGGGTGTTGGTCATGTCCAACCTCATGGCGATTCTGCTGCAGACGCTCTCCGCGCGTCTGGGCATCGTCGCCGGCCGCGACCTCGCGCAGGCCTGCCGCGACGCCTACCCCCGGCCGATCTCCTGGGCGTTGTGGATTCTCTGCGAGATCGCCATCGCCGCCACCGACCTCGCCGAAGTGCTCGGCGCGGCCATCGGCCTGAACCTGTTGTTCGGTCTGCCGCTCGTGGCCGGCGTAGTGCTCATGGCGGCCGACACGCTGCTCATCCTCTGGTTTACGCGCTTCGGCATCCGCATCCTCGAGAGCATCATTCTGGCCTTCGTCACGATCATCGGCGTCTGCTTCCTGGTGCAGATTGTCCTGGCGCAGCCGGTGTTCTCCGACGTGCTGACCGGGCTGGTTCCGCGCATCAACCGGGAAAGCCTGTACGTCGCCATCGGCATCCTGGGCGCCACCGTCATGCCGCACAACCTGTACCTCCACTCGGCGTTGGTCCAGACGCGGCAAGTCCAGAACGATGAACGGTCTAAGCGACAGGCTTGCAAGTATAACTTGATCGATTCCGTGGTCGCGTTGAACGGCGCACTCCTGGTGAACGCGGCCATCCTCGTGCTCGCCGGCTCGGTCTTCTTTCAGCGCGGCATCCTCGTCACTGAGATCAAGGAGGCACACCTGCTGCTCGCGCCTCTGCTCGGCACAGGTCTCGCCTCCGCCGCCTTCGCCATCGCGCTGCTCGCTTCGGGCCAGTCGTCCACAATCACCGGCACCATGGCGGGGCAAATCGTCATGGAGGGCTTCCTCAACTTCCGCATGCGCCCCTGGCTGCGGCGGCTGATCACACGCCTGGTCGCCGTGATTCCGGCCGTCATTACCATCACCACCGCCGGCGAACAGGGAACCTACCAACTCCTGATCCTGAGCCAGGTGGTGCTGAGCCTGCAGTTGCCCTTCGCCGTCATTCCGCTCATCCGCTTCACCAGCGACGGCCGGCGCATGGGCCCCTTCGCCAACGCGCGTTGGGTGAAAGTGCTCGCCTGGGTCGCCGCCGCAGTGATCGTCGGGCTGAACCTGTGGCTCGTGGTCGGGAAGCTGTCGGAGTGGATCGGCGCCGCAGGCGACTACCGCTGGCTGGTTCTGCTGGTCGCCGTGCCGGTTCTCGGGGGAATTGCCGCGCTGCTCGGCTACATCACGCTCGATCCATGGCTTCCCGCCTGGTTAAGGCGGAGCGCCCCCGGACCCGCCGCGCTCCCCTCGCTGCCCGCTCCCGGGGCCGGTCCCCGGTATCGCCGGATTCTACTGCCGCTGGACCACTCCAGCCGAGACGCGGCGGCCCTGGACCACGCCGTGGCCATGGCGCGGCCCCACGGGGCCCGTGTCTATCTTCTGCACATCGAGGAGGGCGTCACCAGCCAGTGGTACGGACCCCAGGCCGCCTCGCATGAGATCGAGGCCGGCCGTGCCTACTTCGAAGGCATTCAGCAGACATTGAGCCAACAGGGCGTAGACAGCGAACTTGTCGTCCTCCACGCCAAGACGCCCAGCCATGAGATCGTGCGCTTCGCCCGAGAGCTGAAGCCGGATCTCATTGTGATGGGTGCCCATGGGCATAAAGGATTGCAGGACATCGTTTTCGGGGCTACAATTAATGAAGTACGTCACGCGCTGGATATGCCCCTGCTCATCGTTCGCGACGGAAGTCCCGATTAGGTGGGTCAGGCGTGTCGGCGTAACACACCTTACAAAGGTGTGCCGGCTGCAAACGTCCCATAATCAGACGGGATTGGTTGGCCGATCAGTTGCTCGTACGGGAGTCAGAACTCCATGCGACTCGCCGCTATCATGACGCTCGTCGCCGCTACCGCTTCGGCAGCGACGCTCGAGCGAATGAGCCTGGACGACATGATCCTGCGGTCGACCTCGATCGTGCGGGCCCGAGTCGGATCGGCGGCGGGTGTTCCCGTCGGCCGCATCATCTTTACGCGTTACAACCTGGATGTCAGCGAACGGTGGAAAGGGCCCGTCGCTGCCTTAAACGAGGTCCTCGTGCCCGGCGGCGCGGCCAACGGCCTGCGCCAGGTCTTTTCCGGCGCGCCGCGCCTTGAGCCGGGCAAGGAGTATGTGCTCTTCCTGTGGCAGTCAAGAACCGGACGGACGCACGTCATCGGACTGAGCCAAGGCGCTCTCAATCTCAAGTCCGACGGCAAGGGCGGATTCACCGTGGAGCGGAACGCGGGGCTGTCTGAAGCCGTCGACGCCGCTGGCCGGCCATTGAGTTCTGAGACGCTGGGCATGACGGTCGACGCGCTGCGCGAACGCGTGCGCCAGACGGTATCGGCGGCGGGGGCCCCGCGATGACACCGGCCCGCGTTGTCGCCGCCCTTCTGCTCGCCACGGCGGCGTCCGGCTATTACCATTTCGTTCGCTTCAACTCCACGGGAGCACCCTACCAGCCGCTGTTCGAGCGCTTCGACCTCAATGCGCTGCCCAATCGAACGGTTCAGTTCTTCATCGGCGAACAGTCGCCGACTGGGTACTTCCAGGGCGACAGCTATGCCGCCGTCGTGAGCCAGATTCGCGCCGCCGCGCGGGTCTGGAACGACGTCGAGACGTCGGACCTGCGGCTGCAGTACGGCGGGGTGGCGGCTGCGAACACTCCCCAGAGCACCCCGGGCATCGATGTCGTCTTCAGCGACGAGATCCCTCCGGGCGTCGTCGCGCTCGGCGGTCCCACCACGCGAGGCGACATCACGGTTTCGAATGATGCCACGTTCGTGCCGATCCTCCGCTCCGTGGTCATGTTGCCGCGCGACCTCAGCCGGCGCCCGTCCTGGTCCGAGCGCTTCTTCCTCACCGTGGTTCATGAGTTCGGCCACGCGCTCGGGTTGCAGCACACACTGACCTCGGCGGCGATGTCCACGGAGCTCACGCGCGGCGTTACGAAAGCGCGCCCGCTGGAGGCCGACGACATTGCCGGGCTGTCTCTGTTGTATCCCACGCGCACTTACCTGGCCGGTACGGCGGCCATCTCCGGGCGCGTCACCATGAACGGCGCCGGCGTGAATATGGGATCCGTGGTGGCCGTCCATCCCACCGGGCCTGCCGTCAGTACCCTGACTAACCCTGACGGAACGTTCCGGCTCGCGGGATTGCCGCCGGGAACGTATGTGCTCTACGTGCATTCGCTGCCGCCGGCACTTGAGGGCGAAGCCGCTCCGGCCAACATCGTTCTGCCGAGCGATCCGGGCGGAAGACTGAACCCCACGCTCAACTTCCAGTCCCAGTTCCTCAACAACTCGTTCCCCGTCACCCTGCAGGCAGGAGCGTCGATCTCAAACCTCAACGTCTCGGTGCAGCCGCGCTCTGACGACCGGCCGATCTACGCCGTGCAGAGCTACAGCTTCTTCGGCAACAATCCCGTCAAACCGGCATTCTTCAACCGGAACGCGGGGCGGGGAAGCGTCATTGCCTCCGGCGTCAACCTCACTCGAAACAACGCACCGGTTCCGGGTCTCTCAGCGCGCGTCGTCGACAATATCGACACCGTCGCCGCTCTCGGCTCGTACTCCTCCGATCCCGCCTGGTGGGTGCAGGCCGACCTCGCACTCAGCAGCAATGCGCCGGAGGGGCCGAGGCACTTAGTACTCTCCACGCCGTCCGATCTCTATCTGTTGCCCGCAGCCTACCGCGTCGCCGCCGGCGATCCTCCCTCCATTGCCAATGCAGTTACAACGCCGGAAGGCGTGCGCATCACCGGGCAGAACCTCTCGGCGAATACCCGCATTCTATTTGACGGAGTGCCGGCCGCCATCCGCCGCGCCGACGAAGGCGGACTCTGGGTGACGCCGCCCGCAACCCCTTTTGAACACCGTCCTGCCCTTACCGCGCTCAACCCCGATGGGCAAAGCTCGCTCTTCCTGACCGGCGATGCGGTGACCTTCCACAACGCCGCGGACGGACGCGAGCCCGTCACCGCATTCACGCTGTCCCCCGCCGCGCTGCCCGCCGGCGTGGAGACCTTCGTCGAGATCAACGGCGTGAACACCGGCTTCGTGCAAGGCGAGACGCGCGTCGGGTTCGGTTCGAGCGACGTTCTGGTCCGTCGCCTATGGGTGTTCAGCCCGACGCGTCTGCTCGCCGAGGTCACGGTGCTCCCCGGCGCGGCGCAGACCTCCACCACTGTCACCGTCAGCACCGGGCTCCGCCAAGCCTCGGCGCCAGTCGCCTTCACGACGCAGCCGGCCGCCACCCGGCAGATCTCGCTGTCGCACACCGTGCTCGATCCGGTTCCCGCCGGGTCCGCCGTCACCCTGACCGTCCAGAACCTGCCCGCCAATACCGGAGTCTCCGTCACCGTCGGCGGCCGGCCGGCGTCGATCCGCTCGGTGAACGGCAACCAGGTGACCTTCACTGTCCCGTCCGTCGGGAACGGCCTGGCGGTGGTTTCCCTGACCGCGGGCCCAGAAACCAGTTTGCCCACTCTCCTCTACGTGGAGACGCCGGTGCCGGTCCTGCCGCCTGTGCTGGCATCCGTGTTGGCCGAAGGCTCCTCCGCGATCACTCCGTTCCGCCCCGCGCGCCGTGGGGAGGCGCTGGGCGCCATGTCGTTCAACATCATTGACGCCAACGGACCCGTCTCCGACCGCAGCCGTCTGCGCATCTTCGTCGGGGACGTCGAACACCAAGTGCTCGTGATCTCACCGAACCAGCAGTTCGGGTCTACCATGCTGACCTTTGTGCTCTTGCAATCCGTGCCGACCGGCGAACAACCCATTCGCGTCACCGTCGACGGCCGCTCGAGCTTCCCGTTGTATATCCCCGTCCGCTAGGCGGCAGTGGCCGCCCCCAGAAAGTAGTACGGTCATTCCGGGGGAGAGGACCGGAGGAGAAACTCCACAACATCGCAAGAGGCCCTACGTGCGCATCTTCTTGCGTTGGAAATCGCCCGCTGCGATCGAGCAGGACCTGCCGCTCGCACGCTTACGGCGGGTGGTCGCCGCTGCCGCCGCCACTCCCTTCTATCACCCCTGGGTTACCGGTGGGCGACTCCTCGATGGACGGCACGTGAGGCCCCTGCAGTCCCAGCGCGAGGCGCTCGCCTGCTTTCCCCGCGTCGAGCGCGACTGGGTGGCTCATCACCCCTCCGAGTTCAAGAACCCCTACGAGCAGCGCGTGAAGCAACCGCGCCTGCTCGCGGGCTTCCCGGTCCCCACCCGCGCCGCGGTGTTCGGTCTGCCGGTTGAGACCTCGCCCCTGGTCGCTTGCTTCGGTTCTCCGGATGACCCGCTCATCGACGGCTTCCGGCCGGAAGCCCTCGCCGGGCCGTTCGATGTCCTGCGCCAGCTCTCACGGCGAAAACTCGACGGGCTCCGCCAGTCGATCATCGTCTTCCGGACCCTAGAAGAGGGACGCCTGACGGACAGCGAACGCGACGAACTCTGGCGGGCCTTCGAGCTACCCGTGTTTGAGCAGCTGCGCGCCCCCGGCGGCGAACTGCTGGCCGCGGAATGTGAGGCGCACCAGGGCCTCCACCTCGACGGCCGCGAGGCCATCGTGGAATTCGACGATACGCGCACGCCGCCCGAGGCCTTGTTCACCAGCCTTCTGAACCTGCGGCAGCCGCAGATCCGGCTGGCGCTCGGCTGGTCGCTCCAGCTCGATCATTCGCCCTGCGCATGCGGCCGGCCGGGCGTGCGAGCCGCCCAGGTGGTCTCGATGGAAACGCCGAAGGCGATGCGCGTAGCGGTCTGATCGCCCCGCGCTCACAGCGTCTTGAGATACTCGAGCAGGTCTTCTTTTTCATTCTGCGGGAGAGTTGTCCCCCACAAGTGTCCGCCGCGCCCGTTGCCCGGCACGGACGTATCGTAACGGAAGCCGGCCTTCTCGGCCTCCGGACCCGCCCAAACGAAACCGGCGTCGTTGTAGTCGTAAGCGTCGTAACCCCGCCAGAACAGGGCCGGGCGGCGCTCCGGCGGTTCGAGCAAATGACGTAAGGTGGGCACGCTTCCGTTGTGCAGATACGGGGCGCGGAGCCAGACGCCGTCGAGCGGCATGGCCGCATATCCGCCGCTCTTGCGGAAGCGCTGGAACTTCCAGGGGCGCCCGGTTCCCAACGTGTTCATCTTCGAGGCCAGCTCCGCCGTGAACGAAATCTCCCGCCCCGGATCAGTGCCGACTTCCGCGTGCGGCACCGTCTGCCCCAGGCGCGGGCCGCCCGGCTCGTGACACGCGGCGCATTCCCGCTGATAGATCGTTCCTCCCTGCGCCGCGCGGTCCATACGAATGCGCTCCGCTGGGAACCGGGGCGCGGGAAGCGTCCAGATCCAATCTTCCACTCGCTTGATCGCGGGCAGGTCGAGCGACGACTCCGAGCAGCCCGCTCCGATCGCTGCGCTTTTGTTGCGTTCGGTGACCAGATTGTTGTTGCCGTCCCAATGCAGCCACAGGCCGTCGCGGATCTTCTGGTTCCACAGGCTCGGCAGATCCGCCGCGCCGGCCGCAAGGTCATTCTCGAGACTCAGCCCGAACATCACCTTGTACGGCTGGAAGGTGTTGACGCGGCCGGGCCCGTGCGGCGGCTCGCGGTCAAACCAGGCGAACTCGCGGGCCAGACGTTCACCCTCCTGCTTCGTGCGAGGGATGACGAACCAGCGATAGAAGAGGCCGTCGAGCCAGGAGAGGCGCGGATTGCGCCGCGCCATCGCCGTCCATACCGTGTCGGGCGTGAAGCGCGAATCGCGCAGGCAGGCGAAGACGAAGCGCTGGTAGGACTGCAGGTCGAACTGGTGCGACGGCATCCCCAGTACGAAACGCGGGGCGGAGCCCGCCTGATCGCGCACCCGTCCGGTGTGGCAGACCGCGCAGTTCAGTCCGACCAGCGGAACCTGCCGTTCCCGCAGGCTCGTGCCCACCGGCCGCGTCTTGCCGGGTTCGAACAGGAAGCCAAACCGTTCATAACCCTCTCCCGGACGATTCGGCAGGTGTTGGGGAAACAGCTCCGGCAGCACCGCCCAAATGTGGAGAGGAATCCCCGCGCGTTCCTCGGCGCCGATCGACCCGTACTTGAAATGCTCGACCACGTCCCGGTGCACTTCGGGCTTGTTCCGGTCAAACAAAGTGAGTGCGAGGGGCAGGGGCAAGACCAGCGCGGCGAGGGCCGTGGTGCGCGGCCGGAAAGGAAAGCGGGCGAAAGGCATCCCGAGTGGGATCAGGCTAACGGATTCGGCGGGCAGGCGCAAGGGCCAGTCTGGGTCGGTGTCGGTAGCACACGATATGTCCGCCTGGGTCCGCCCGCGGCCGATCTAGTACTATCGCCGCCGTCGCGCGCGAGATTGCTGGTTACAACCCTTCCCGGATAGAGTTAAACAGGTCTGAATATGATATAAGTGGAGCGAAAGCAGAAGCTGTGAGCGCTCAACCGCCGGACAGCGGCGTTCGCGCCGCAGAGTTTTCCTATTGGTTATCCGATTATGAGCCATCATTGTTCTGTTCTGCGGCTCGCGGAAGACGCCTCCCTTTGGACCGCGCTGCGCTATCGAATTGCCCGGTTCTTGCGCCTCACCCGTCGTGACCCGTCAGTCGACCCGCAACCCGGCGATATTCTGCGCCTGCCGGGGTTTCCGATGATCGAGGTGATCGAGCGAAGTGAAACGGACATCCTGGCGTCCTGGACTGACAGCGGCAACCCGGACTGGCCCACCAGGCAGCGGCACTCTCTGGCTACCTGGCGCGAACTCATGCGGCCATCCGAGCCTTCTTCGTGATCAGCAGGAGCGGCTGCGAGTGAGCATTCCCGGCAAAGGCCTGGACGCCTGGTGGGGACGAAGGGACTTGAACCCTTACGGGGTCGCCCCCGCTGGAACCTAAATCCAGTGCGTCTGCCAATTCCGCCACGTCCCCGGCGAGCTACAACTCGTACCTCTCCATCTTACGCTACGTTCTCCGCGCCACTACCAGCGTGATGTCGTCGGCCGGCGGCGCGCCCGCGCTCCACGCCGCCACCGCCTCCTTCACCGAGTCAATCAGGCTCTCGGCCGGCAGCTCGTGGTTCTCGTGCAACAACGCCGCCAGACGGTCCTCGCCGAACTCGTCGTCGCTGCCCGGCGGCACCGCCTCCGTCACCCCATCGCTGAACAACACCAGAACGTCGCCGCGGTTCATCGTCACCTGAAACTCCTCATACTTCGCCTTGGCGATCACACCCAGGATCAGCCCGCCGCCTTTTAACCACTCCGTCGAACCGTCGGCGCGCACCAGCGCCGGAGGATTATGGCCGGCGTTGCAATACACCAGGGCGCCCGTCGCCGGGTCGGCGATACCGAAAAAGAGCGTGATGAAGCGGTTGCCGGGGCAGCTCGAAGCGATCAACTGGTTGAGCCGCGTGACCAGCGCTCCCGCGCCCGGCATCGCGTCCACCAGCACCTCCACCTTGGCCTGCAGATTGGACATGAGCAGCGCCGCCGGCATCCCCTTGCCCGCCACGTCCGCTACCAGCAGCGACACACGCCCGTCCGCCAACGTGTGGAAATAGTAGTAGTCGCCCCCCACCGTGCGGCACGGCGCGTTGTAGCCCGCGATCTCGAAACCGGGTACCTCCGGCGCCTTTGCCGGCAGCAATTGCCGTTGGATCTCGGCTGCCTGTTGCAGTTCGCGCGCCAGCGCCTTCTCCTGCGCCTCCACCTCGGCCAGCCGCGCGTTCTCGATCCGAATGGCCGCGACGTTCGCCATCACCGTCAGCAGGTTCAGATCCTCCGGTAGAAACTCGCGGATGAAATTCGAGGAGTCGACATAGATTAATCCGATCACCCGGTCGTTCGTCTGCAGCGGAACGGCGATGATGCTGCGAACCTTCTGTTCGACGATGCTCACCCGGTCCTTGAAGGCCTCATCCATTTGAACATCCCGGACCAGCAGGGACGCCGCTTCCTTCAGAACGCGGTCCCGCACCGCGCCGCTGATCCGAAAGCCTTCGCCTCGGGCCGCTCGCACCAGCAGCCGTCCGCCTTCGAGCGTCATCAGCACGCCCCTCGTCGCGTTCACCGCTTCAATCGCCAGCCCGAGGATGACCTCAAACAACTCGTTCAACGGCCGGTGTGTGGAGAGTTCGCGGCCCGCGTGGATGAGTGCCTTCATCTGCCGATCCGCCGCGATCGCCGGCGCCGCCGCGGCGTGCGTCACCCCCGCCGCCGTCGTGGTGATCTTGCCCGACATCGCTCCCTCGAGCGTGGTGACCACCGTAGCGGTGGTGAGCTTGCTGGTCGGCTCTTCCCCCGGCACGAACACGACGGTTTCGTGCACTGGCGCGGTGCCGGCGCCGTCGGAGAATTCGAAGATCAGATGCCCGGCCGACACCTTGTCGGCATTGGCCAGGACGTGCGTGCCGGCCAGCCGCTGGCCGTTGATCAGGGTGCCGTTCTTGCTGCCCAGGTCGCGTACGGTCCAGTCGGGTCCGGCGCGCTCAAAGGCGAGGTGATTCCGCGACAGACCGGAGTCGTCGGGATAGGAGAGTTCGTTGTTGCGCGCGCGGCCAACGCCGAAGAAGTCGCGGTCGAGCGGAATGCGCTTGATTCCGCCGTCCGGACTTCTCACAATCAGGCTGAATGTCATGGGGTCCATCCGAGGCTTCAGGGATTAGGATACAAGGTCTCCTGTCGCAGCGCCTCCGGGATGCCGGTGCGGTAAGAGGCGTACTCAAGCGGAACACCAAGCAGGCGGCACACGGCGCGCCCATCCACCCGGCGGTGGGCACGCCTCGTTTCCGGCAGACGCTCCAAGGGAGCCGCATCGGGCATCGGCAGGCCGAGCAGCCGGGAGCAGAAGGCTGCCAGCTCACGCGATTCGCAGGGCTCCTCGTCGGCGGCGGGATACGCGCCTGCGACATCGCATGACAGAGCTTCGGCCACCAGCCGTGCCAGGTCGTCCACGAAGATGCGGCTGACCACGTTCGCACCCTCTCCGGCGAGCAGAAACTCGCCGCGCCTCATCCGCTCGTGCACTCCCCGGAACGGCCCGTAGATCGCCGCCGGGCGGAGAACAAACGGCGCGCCCGAGCCTCGCGTCTCAAGCACTGCCCGCTCCGCCTCGCATCGCAGACGTTCCCGCTCGGTTTCCGGATGCGGTGCTGTCGTTTCGTCTACCAGGTGTTGACGGCCGTACACGCCGGTGGTGGAGAGATAGACAATCCGGCCCGGTGCTCGTCCCAGCGCTTCCATTACTCGCGGTGTCGGGTCGCTCAACCCGCCGCCGCCGGTCCGAACGGAGGGAATGCTGAGCAACACGCGGGCGCCGGGCGGCACGAAGCGGGGAAGTGTGCGCAGGCTATCGAATTCGAGAACATCCAGGGGCACGCGGTGTAGTCCGGGGAGCGCGGGAAGCGCTTCCGGATGACGGCTGGTTGCAGTCACCTCGACTCCGCGCGCCAGCAGCAGGCGCGCCACACGCCGTCCGGTAAAGCCGCAGCCAAGAATCACCACCGGTTCCACTGAGCCTATGAAATCCGCTTTTCGGGGAGGGCGTCAACCGGGCAGGGGGAAAACCGAATGGCGTCTGCACCTGCCCAAAGCGTCTGGCAGCTCGGCGGCTTGAGCGCCAAAGAGCTGGCGAAACGCGTGTACCGCGAGTTTTGGGACGACGATGTGATGGGCCGGGGCGCCCAGTTGGCGTACTACTTCATGCTGGCCCTGTTTCCCGCATTGTTTTTCTTAACCACCATGCTCGGGCTGCTGGCCGGCCCGGGCGGCGAACTGCGGCAATCGATGCTCGGCTACCTCAGCCGCGCACTGCCGCCGTCCGCATACCAGCTCGTGACCGGCACCCTGGACGAGGTGGTCAGGGCAGCCGACCCGGGCAAACTGCTGTTCGGTATTCTCGGCGCACTCTGGGCCGCCAGCGCCGGCTTGGCCGCGCTCATGGAGGGGCTCAACCGCGCCTACGAGGTGAAGGAGGAGCGCCCGTGGTGGAAGAAGCGCGGCATCGCCGTAGCCCTCACCGCGGGCTTGGGTGTGTTTATCGTTTCGGCCCTGGCGCTGCTGCTCTATGGCGATCGCATCGGCGGCGCGCTGGCCGGCTATTTGGGTCTGGGAGGCGCCTTCCACACCGTGTGGAGCATCATCCAATGGCCCGTCGTCCTGGTGTTTCTGCTGCTGGCCTTCGCGGCCCTCTACTACTTCGCCCCCAACGTGCACCAGCACCGGTTTGCGTTCGTGACACCGGGCTCCGCCACCGCCCTTGTCCTGTGGCTCGCCGCTTCGTTTGGTTTCAAGCTCTACCTGACGTTCTTCAACTCCTACAGCGAAGTGTATGGTTCCTTGGGCGCCGTGATGATCCTGCTGCTCTGGCTGTGGCTGACCGGAATGGCCCTCCTCATTGGCGGCGAGGTGAATTCCGAGATTGAGCATGCTGCCGCCGAACGCGGCCAACCCGACGCCAAGCAGAAGGGCGACAAGGACCCGCAAGGGAGTCAGCACCCGTCGCTGCAGCGAGCGTAGCGGGGAAGCGGACCCGAAAGAGAAAGTGGCGGCCGGTAGGAGACGACCGGCCGCCGAAAGGAGAGTCGTAGAGTCGAGTCCGGTCAGGAAGTCGCCCTGCGGCGACGAGCTACCAATGCAGCAAGGCAAAGTCCGGCGCCGATGAGGGCGTTCGTCCCCGGCTCCGGTACCACGCCCGTCTGCGTTGCTTCGCCCCATGCCTGGATCTCGGAAACAGAGGCAAAGCCGTCACCGTTGCCCGCGCCCTCCAGCGCCATTACCCGGATACGATCCGTTTGGACCGGTGAAATCGCAAACAGCGCACTGTTGTCGTTTGGATCGGGCCGGGTGTTCATCCCGGAGCCAGGCACGATCGGCGCGGTCCAGACCGGAACCCAACTGCCGCCCATCCAGACGTCCACCTGGTAACGGTCATTGTTGTCGGCCTGGATCACGACACCAGTCAAGGTAAATAGGCCCTGCAGATTGACCTCGAAGTTGTTGAACAACGACTGCGGGCTGCCCTGGTCCCACCACACAGTCCCGCTTTGCCAGTCTGTGCCGGCGGGGAGAAAAACTCCGTCTACGAGGGTTGATGGATCAGCCAAAGGAGCGGATGGGTCAAGACAGCAGGGCCGGTAAGCTACACCGAAGGAGCCGTTCAAGGTTACTGGTTTGTTCAGCGTCACATTCATCGGCGCCGCTGCTGCTAAAGCAGCAACGACAAGGACGGCACCGAGCAGCAATAGGGATCTTTTCAATTGGTTCTACCTCCACGCTTCGATTCAGTCATGCGGGCTACTGCCCGTTGTGAGCAGTTCGGTGCAGGCAGGGCAAGAATAACAAGCTACTCCGTATAGCAACAAGAAACACACCGCAGGACTCCCCGTAATATACGTAAGCCGACATTGGTCTTCGCGTTGGGATTACACTCAGCTTGTAATGAAAACGCTCGCCTTGTTTGCGATCTGCTTCCTCGCCGCGGCCGCAGCTCCGCCCGAGGTCACGAAGGTGGAGCCCCCCAACTGGTGGCCCGGCCATACCGTGAATCCCGTTCGGCTGCTAATTCGAGGGCGGAATCTTACCGGTGCCGTCGTGCGGCCGCCCTCCGGATGGAAGTCTGCGAACGTGAAGACCAACGCGGCCGGCACCTATCTGTTCGTGGACCTGGTGATCCCCGCGACGGCGAAGCCAGGGGCGGCGGCTTTCAAGGTCACTACGCCCGACGGCGTAGCGGCCGTTCCGTTTTCACTCGCCGCGCCCCTCTCCCGCGCCGCCCGCTTCCAGGGCTTCTCCCCCGACGACCTCATCTACCTCATCATGCCCGACCGATTCGCCAATGGAGATCCCGCCAACGACGAACCGGCGACGTCGAAGGGACTGCTCGATCGCAAGCGCGGCCGCTACTATCACGGTGGGGACCTCCAGGGCATCATCGACCGGCTCCCCTACCTCAAGAGCCTGGGCATCACCGCGCTCTGGCTCAATCCCTGGTACGACAACAACAACCGCCTCAACGAACGCGAGCGCTACGACGGACAGGCCATCACCGACTACCACGGCTACGGCGCCACGGATTTCTATGCCGTCGAAGAGCACTTCGGCGACCTCGCCAAGCTCCGGGAACTGGTCGACAAGGCGCACGCCGCGGGCATGAAGGTGATTCAGGACCAGGTCGCCAATCACACCGGTCCTTATCACCCCTGGGTCAAGGACTCGCCGACACCCACTTGGTTTAACGGTACCGAGCAGAAGCACTTGTCCAACGCGTGGCAGATTTGGACTTTGATGGACCCCTACGCCTCGCCCGAGTTGCGCAAGGCGACGCTTGACGGCTGGTTCATCGACATCCTGCCCGACCTGAACCAGGACGACCCCGAGACGGCCCGCTACATCATCCAGAACACGCTGTGGTGGATCGGGGCAACGGGCATCGACGGCATCCGCCAGGACACCCTCCCGTATGTGCCTCGACGCTTCTGGCGCGACTGGATGGCAGCGATCAAGAAGGAGTACCCAAGCTTCAAGGTGGTGGGCGAGATGTGGGACTTCGACGCCGCCCTCGTGTCGTTCTTTCAGACGGGCCGCAAACAATACGACGGCATCGACTCCGGCATCGATACGCTCTTCGATTTCCCCCTCTACGATGCGTTGCGGCGTACCTTCGTCCGCGGCGAGTCCATGCGCACCCTGGCGCGTTCCTTCAGCCGTGACCCGCTCTACCCGAACCCCGGCGTCCTGGTAACGTTCTTCGGCTCTCACGATGTTCCGCGCTGGATGGGCGAGAACGGTGCAACCGCCGAAGGGCTCAAACTGGCCGCAACGCTCGTGCTGACCGCGCGCGGCACGCCTATGATCTATTACGGCGACGAGATCGCCCTCGAGGGCGGCAACGATCCCGACAACCGCCGCGACTTCCCGGGCGGGTGGAAGGAAGACGCGCGGAACGCGTTCGAAGCCGGGGGAAGGACGCCGCAGCAGCAGAGCGTGTTCGAGCACGTACGGCGCCTCGGCGAAGTGCGCGGCAAAACCGTAGCCCTGCGCCGCGGCTCCATGGTGCAGTTGCACGCCGAAGACGCCACCTACGCCTTCGCCCGCGCGAGCGGAGCCAGCTTCGCCATCATCGCCTTTAACAACAGCGACCGTCCCGCCACGTTCGAATTTGGCCTGGGCGCGCTGAAGGCCGCCGACGGGACCGGCCTGACCGATGCCCTGGGGGGCGCACCTTTGAAAGTCGCGGGCGGCCGCCTGCGCGTGGCTCTCCCCGCCAAGTCGTCAGCCGTGTACGTGCCCTAGCAGCCGCCGCCCGCTAATCAGCCACAAGGCTGCGGCGGCCATAACCGCCAGAGATGTAAGCGCCGCTCCCAGAATGACCGAAAGCGGCCGGTAGCGGAACTCAATCCGGTGGGCGCCGCCGTCGGCCACCACACCGCGGATGCCCCCGTTCACTTCGAGGATCTGCGCCGGCCTCCCGTCGACCGTCGCTCGCCACCCGGGATAGTACGTGTCATTCAACACCACCATTCCCCGGCAGGGCAGCTTCGCCTCGAGCACCACCCCGCCCGAGGTGTGGCTCTTCACCTGAACCGCGTCCTCACCGGCGCAGGCCGAGAGCCCGGATGGCGGCCGCTCCGCGAATCCGGTCTTGAGCAGGTCGACGTTCGGATCCCTCAGGTTCGCTCGTAGCACGTTCTCGTCTTTCCACTCCTTGACGTCCCGGATCACCCAGGCGCGCGGAAAGGCGCCGGGGTTGAGGTAGACGTTCAGGCCGTGCTCGGCCTTGTAGACCAGTTCTTGGTCAGGTCGTTGCGGCTCTTTTCTCACCGTGTACTTTACGCTGAACATCTGCAGCATCCGCGGCTCGTCCATCTCCAGCCGGTGCAGGTTGTCCGTGATGCTGGCGAGGTAGCCGCGGTAGGTCTCGATCCCGTGCCAATCACCGAAATTGAACGGTATGCCCTCATCCGCGATTTCCGTTCTCACCAGTCCCTGCCGCTTCAAAAAGGCCGCCAGCTCATGGTGTTGCTGCATTTTGTTCAAGAAGATGGTTCGGTGCTTGTCGAGCCGGTGGGGGAGATGAGCTCCCGTCACAATGCCGAGTTCGACAACCATCAGCACTCCCGCCAGCAGCGCCAGCGTCCCAGGGGCGACCGACCCGTTCCTCCAGAGCGTGAGGAGCCCGGCGGCGAGAAGGGCGAACGTCGCCGTCAAGATCATCCGCTCGTCCCCGAGGCCCTGCGGCCCCACGACCATGCCTCGCGCCCACATGCCGCCGTACACTAAGGCTGCAAACGCACAAAGCGCAAAGCCCGTACGGCGTAGCCAGGGGGCGTCAATTGCATATGATAAGTAGTTTATTCCGAAACCAATTAGAGCGGAGAAGCTAAAGTTAAAGATGACTGCTGCCATCGAGGGCGAACGCGCCTTCTCGACAAGCGGGAGCAGCGCATAGGCCACCCCGTGAAAGACGTTCGCCTCGCCAAGGGCGAAGAGCAGCCCGCCGATCCCGATGAAGGTTAGAAGCTTGACGAGAAACTCCTTCCAGAGCAAGGCGATCGCAAGGAGAGCGAAAGTAAAAGCGGAGATGCCCAGGTAGGCGGGGGCGTTCCGGTGCCAGCCGGGCAGAACGATTCCCAGGATGGAAACGGCATTGAACGAGTACTCCCGATGCACTGAATAGGGGACCTTCTGGTTCCAGCCCACCGGCTCATCGCCCCCCACCCACCGCTTCGCTCGCTTCCCGTACTCGTAGGCCGGCAGAATCTGCAAGGCTCCGCTAGCCGCCGCGAACGCTGCCGACAGCGCCGCCAAGCGAACCCAGTGCCAATGAACTGTTTTCTTTTGAAAGATGTGGAAGAGCCAAACGCAAGCAACGGTTAAGCTGAGATAGGTGGGAACCTGATGGTGCCCGGAGAGCCAGGAGAAGCCGAGGAACAGGCCCGACAGCGCCGCGCTTGCCACCGGCTTCACCCCTCGCAGCGCGCGCAGCAGGAAGAGAAAGACCAGCGGGAACCAGACAGCGCCGTTGAGCATTTGGGGCCAGTCGATGTGTCCCATAAAGCCGCTCAAGGCGAACACCATGCCGCCGATGACGGCGGCCGTGCGCCGCAGATTCAGATCGCGCAGCAGCCAATACATGAAGACAGCCGCCATCCAGTGCATCACCACGAAGTACCAGTGCAGCCAGGAGAGCTTCATCCAGCCGTCGCGCTGGGGCAGGGAAAAGAGGAGCCAATTCAACGGGTAGGCCGTCCCGGGTTGGGCCTGCCCGATCAACGGCTGCCCGTTCCACATGTAAGGGTCCCAGAGCGGAATGCGCCCGGCGCGGAACTCCCCGGCCTGAAACTGGAACCACGGGAGTACCTGGTAGGAGAGGTCCGGGCTCTCGAGCCACGTGTACTGGTTGGTGAGCACCAGCTTCCACCAGAAGCCCGTCATCAGGACTCCGATCACCAACGGGTCGAGAACCAGATGCACCACCCAGCGTGGTGGTTTGCGAGCGAAGTGGTGCTTTTCGGCCACCGTCATCAGCGTCCATCGTAGCGCGAAAGCTTCTAGGGCCAAAGGCTTACGATTTGGTGTACGAATTGCATTTCAGCGGTCGGAGTGCTCGCCATGAGACGCGAATGCGGGTTGGTTCTGATGATCACGGCGGTCCTGGCGCCGGTCCCGTCCCGGGCGGACGTGGACGACGGGCAGCCCGGCAGAGGTGTGGCTCGCGTCAGCGTCATGAACGGTGACGTCTCGGTCCGCCGTGGCGATTCGGGCGATTGGGTTGCCGCGGCGCTCAACGCTCCGCTCGTGGTCGGCGACCGGCTCTACACCGGACCAGGCTCCCGGGCCGAGCTGCAGCTGGACTGGGCCAACATGATCCGGCTTGCGTCCGACACGGAAGTCCGTGTGACCGAACTCGAATATCGCCGGTATCAGGTGCAGCTCGCCCGCGGCGTGACGATGTTCCGCGTGCTGCGCGATACCGACGCCGATATTGAGATCTCAACGCCAACCGTTTCCGTACGGCCGGTCCGCCGCGGCTCCTACCGCATTGAGGTGCGTCCCGACGGGACCACGGAGGTGACCGTGCGGGGCGGCGGGGAGGTAGAGATCTTTACCCCGCGCGGCTCCGAACGGCTGCGAAGCGGCCAGCGGCTGCTGGCGCGAGGCACTGTCTCCGACCCCGAATTCCGAATCCTCGACGCGGAAGGCCACGACGATTGGGACCGCTGGAACGAAGCCCGCGATCGTGACCTCGAACGCTCCGGAGCGTACCGCTATGTCGGACGGCACGTCTGGGGCGCCGAAGACCTCGACAACCACGGCGCGTGGATCAACACACCGGAATATGGCATGGTGTGGTCGCCGAACGTCGCCCCGGGCTGGGCGCCGTACCGGTATGGCCGCTGGTCGTGGGTCGATTGGTGGGGCTGGTCGTGGGTCAGCTACGATCCCTGGGGATGGGCGCCCTATCATTGGGGGCGCTGGTTCTGGTGGGGAAACCGCTGGTGCTGGTGGCCGGGCGGCGGCCGCTGGTGGAGGCCCGCCCTCGTGGGTTGGGTTGGCTGGAATCACTGGGGTGGCTACAACGTGAACGTCGGCATCGGCTTCGGTCGTGTCGGGTGGTTCGCGCTGGGGCCCGCGGATCCGTGTTACGGCTGGTGGGGCTCGCGCTGGCGTGGTTGGGGAGGCGGCCGCCGCGTTCACGTCGACAATCGCACCATCGTCAATAACATCAACATCACGAACATCTACCGGAACGCGCGTATCGTAGATTCCATTACCGCCGTGGACGGAGCCGATTTCACCCGAGGGCAAGCCGGACGCGCCATCCGCGTGAGCGCTGACGACCTCTCCCGGGCCAGCCTTGTGCGCGGCGCGCTTCCCATGGCTCCGGACCGGGACAGCCTGCGGCTCGCCGATCGGGACGTTCGCTCGACGCCCCGTGGAGGCGAGGACGGCCGTTTCTTCGCACGCCGCGAGCCGTCTCGCGTGGATCGCGTCCCGTTTGAAGAACAGCGCAGCGGGGTCACCGAGTACGCCAGACAGACCGTGGGCAACGACCTTCCGCGCGTGGCCGAACGAGGCGGCGGACTCGAACGCGGCGCCGAAAGCCGTGGCAGCGAGGGCCGCGGCAGTGGCGGCTGGCGTCGAATGGGCGAAAGCGAACCCGGGAACACGCCATCTACCGCCGGGCGCGGCGGCGCCGATCCCACCGGGGGATGGCGCGGTTTCGGGCGCCCCTCCGAGGGCCGCGCCTTCCGCAGTGGCGCCGAGCAGTCGCCGGCGAGCAGCGAGGACAGTGCCGGCGGCTGGCGCCGCTTTGGCGATCCAGGGCGGGGAAGTCGCGGCGGCGAGAGCCCCCGCTCGGAGACTGCGCGCGAAACACCGCGAAGCGAACCCGACGCCGGCCGCGAGAGCTCGGGTGGGTGGGAGCGATCGAATCGTGGCGGCGGCGGGTCCCGATCCGAGAGCCCGCGGACGGAGTCGCCCCGTGAAACACCGCGAAGCGAACCCAACGCCGGCCGTGAGAGTTCGGGCGGTTGGGAGCGCTTCAATCGTGGCGGCGGCGGTGGGTCGCGGTCCGAGAGCCCGCGGACGGAGTCGCCGCGCTCGGAGTCGCCGCGCGAAACACCGCGCGTCGATCGGACCGAATCACCCCGCGGTGGCGGCGATACGCCGCGACAATCCTCGCCCGCGCGCGAGGGCCGCAGCAGCGGCCGGGGTAACGACGAGATGGGCGCATCGTGGCGCTCTTTCAGCGGCAACAATTTCGGAAGCCGGGGCGACTACGCGGGCCGCGGCAGCCTCGAGTCCTACCGGTCAGAGACACCGCGGGGCAGCTTTTCTGGCAGTCGCTCAGAGATGAGGGGCTACGAGGGAAGGGGCGGCTCGGGCGGCGGGTTTTCGAGTGGCGGTTCTTCGAGCGGCGGGTTTTCGAGCGGCGGCGGTGCCTACTCCAGTAGAGGCGGGTCCCCCTGGAGCGGTGCCAGCGGGTACTCGGGCCGCGGCGGCGGCTCCTTCAACTCGGGCGGCGGTATGCGATCGAGCGGCGGGTTCAGCGGCTCTGCCGGCGGCGGCGGTGGCGGAGGCGGATTCTCGCGCGGCGGCGGAGGCGGCGGCGGAGCCCGTGGAGGCGGCGGAGGGCGTAGCCGCTAGGGTGCCTGGCCCAAAAGTTCTTCTTCCCTCAGAGCCTGCTTCCGGTCCTTCCAGCCGGGAGCAGGCCTTTTTTGTGTTTCTTGCCCACGGTCGCTTAAGCGGGCCAAGCCGCCTCAAACTTCCGGCGCAAGGCCTCCCAATCCTCCTGGCTGCCGCTCTCCGCCACCTGCACGTCCGCCCGGCTCGGGCGAAGGATGAACGGGTCGCCGTCGTAAACCCCGGCGAGAGTCAGCGAATCTACTTCGGCGTCGACGTGGGGCTCGATGTCAGTCGCCCCCAACCCCCTGAGGCATCCGGCGAAGCGCGTCAGGGCGAGTTCGTACGAAGACGAGGTCTTCATACTCTACTCATCGCCGGATTGGTGAAAAACCTTAGCGAAGCCGTGTAGCCGCCACGTTGCGATAGCTCACTTCTGATAACGGATATTATGTTAACTTTCGCTACTGGCTTACCCGAACACTCCGCAGCATCTCCTCGTACGTCCCCTGCAACTTGGAAAAGTCCTGCTCGGGCCCAATGAACACCAGGTAGAGCAACCGCTCGGGCAGCGCCATGGTCACCAGCATGTCCACCTCCCGCTGACCCTCGAACGGGGACCGCGAGTAGAGAGTGGTGATCAGCGCCTGCCGGCCATCTACCGTGGTCCGGCGGGCGCCCTCGCGCGCGGGTGTCATGTCCTGATTCGACTGCTGCAGTTGCCGGATCAGGTCCTGCGTATCCCGCTGCAGATCCACCCGGCGTCCTTGCGGCGGCTCATGCAGGCTCACGATCACTCCGTAGCCGATCTGCACGCCGTTCTGTCCCTGACGAAGGCCGGCGCGTGGGGCGATGGTGACGCTCGAGGAGGTCTGGTCGCCGAACGCTTCCCAGTTCTCGGGGTGCCTCAAGCTGAAGTCGTTCGCGCGGTACTCCTTGAACCGCCCGGTCGGGAGAACCTCTCCGGAGTTGGGAGGTGCCCCGCCCGAAGGCAGATTGCCTCCGCCCTGCCGCGGCGCCGGGGCCTTCGGCAACTGCTGAACGCGCGCCTTCATGCGCTGGAACTCACCGCTGTCGGCGTTGTAGTCCTGCCGGGAGAAGGTGCGGATCTCGTTCTCAACCGACTGCACACGGTTCCCGGGATTGGGGTGGGAGGAAAGGAACTGTGGCATCCGCTGCCCGCCCTGCGCCTCCAGCTTCTCAAAGAAGCGCGCCATCTCGAGCGGATTGTAACCGGCCCGCGCCATCATTCTGGCGCCCAGCAGGTCGGCGTCGCGTTCGGCGTCGCGCGAGTACTTCAGTAACAGAGAGTTGGCCCCAAGCCCGATACCCAACTGCGTGAGTTGGCCGAGCATCGAACCGCCGCCGACCACGGCGCCTAACAGCATGGCAGGCAGTTTGATGGCATTGGCCTTCGACACCTGGTGCGTGCCGTGGCGCAGGGCAACGTGCGAGATCTCATGTGCCAGCACGCCCACCAGCTGCCCTTCGTTGTCCGCGTTGAGAATCAGGCCGGTATTGAAATACGTGGGCCCGCCGGGCAGCGCGAAGGCGTTGATGTTGGGATCGTTGACCCACTTGAACGTATAGGGATACTTGTCGGCCTCCGGCGCCGCCACCAGGCGCTGCCCCAGCCGCGTCAGGTAGCCGTTCAACACTTCGTCGCGGACCACCGGCATCTCCCGCTCCACCTGAGAGGCGGCTTCCCTGCCCAACTGCACATCCTGATCCTTCGAGAAGATGTTCCAGCCGGGCTTGAGTGTGCGGCTCTTCGCCTGCGGAAGCGCCGGAGCAACAACCAGAAGCGCACTCAACAGAAGACTGAAAACGGAACGCACGTTCCCCTCCTTACGCTACAGATGTGACGCGGCGCGGGCCGGTTTCCACCCTAAAGTTATAATAACTGGCATGCTGAAGCCCACCGACAAGATCTGGCATAACGGCCGCTTCATCCCCTGGGACGATGCGAAGATTCACGTCCTCTCGCACGTCGTCAGCTATGGAAGCTCCGTTTTCGAAGGCATCCGCTGTTACTCCACCACCAGTGGACCCGCCATCTTCCGCCTGCCCGAACACGTCCGCCGCATGTTCGATTCGGCCCGCATCTACCGCATGGAGATTCCCTTCACGCCCGAGCAGGTCTCCGACGCCTGCGTAGAGCTGGTGGGAGTCAACCGGCTTGACGCCTGCTACATCCGTCCGATTGCGCTTCGCGGCTACGGCGACGTCGGTGTGCTTCCGGCCAACAATCCCATCGAGGTGTATCTGGCCTGCTGGGAGTGGGGCAAGTATCTGGGCGAGGAGGCGCTCGCGCAGGGCGTCGATGTGTGCATCTCCAGCTGGAGCCGCCTGGCTCCGAACACGCTGCCGGCACTGGCGAAAGCGGGTGCGAACTACATGAACTCGCAGCTGATCCGGATGGAGGCGCACATCAACGGCTACGCCGAAGGCATCGCGCTCGATGAAGCCGGCTATGTGAGCGAAGGTTCCGGCGAAAACATCTTCGTCATCCGCGACGGTAAGATCCACACGCCGCCGCTCGGTGCATCGGTGCTGCCGGGGATCACTCGCGACAGTATTCTGAAGCTCGCGCAAGCAATGGCCATTCCGCTGGTGGAAACCATCATCCCGCGGGAACTGCTGTACATTGCAGACGAGGTGTTCTTCACCGGCACGGCGGCGGAGATCACCCCCATCCGGTCGATCGACCGCATTCCTGTCGGCGACGGCAAGCGCGGACCGATCACGGAGCGCCTTCAGAAGGAGTTTTTCGGGATTCTGAATGGCTCCGCTCCGGACCGTTTCGGTTGGCTCACGCCGGTTCCGGCACGACAACCGGTCCCGGCGTAAGAAACGGGGGAGCGGAGCTGATTCAAGTGGAACGGACGAACGACGATCCGCGGGAGCGGCTACGCGATCACCTCCCCCGAGATATACCGCGCAGGCCGCCGCCGCAGGGGATCACCTCTCTTGTAGCAGCGATCGGCGGCTTGCGCCAGAGTTCAATTCGACCGCGACAGCGCTTTTCAACAGGGATATCGGCTCATCTCTCCAGCGCTTACGGCGGGGGGCTTGTGAGTAACTTGTGAATAAAACAGTGGCGGGCGAATCCGTTTCGGGCGTCGATGTAGCCGGAGGCGCTTCGATCGAGTTGACGTTCGGCGATCAGATTCAAACCGCGGAGCACCTGATCGGCCGGTCCGCCAGCCTGCCCTATCTTGCCCCCGGCTTTATCGATCTGCAGGTGAACGGCTTTGCCGGCGTGGACTTGAATGATCGCTCGACGCCCGGCGAAGAGATCGCACGCTGCATACGAGCGATGTTCCGGACGGGGGTAACCCGTTTCTTCCCCACCGTCATCACCAATGCGTTTGAAGAAACGGCGGGAGCGCTGCGGAACCTCGCCGCGGCGAAACAGACGCTTCCGGAAGGTGTGGCGATGGAGGGCTTCCACGTCGAAGGCCCGCACATCTCGCCGGAGGACGGGCCGCGAGGAGCGCATCCGCGGCGCTGGGTGCGACCGCCCGACATCGACGAGTTCCGCCGCCTTCAGGATGCCGCGGAGGGATATGTAAAACTGGTGACGCTTTCGCCGGAGTGGCCGGAGGCGCCCCGATTCATTGAGACGCTGGTGCGGGAGGGGATCGTAGCGGCGATCGGACACACAGCGGCGAACGCGGAGCAGATCGCCGCGGCGGTATCGGCCGGAGCCACCATGTCCACGCATCTCGGTAACGGTTCGCATAACGTCCTGCCGCGGCATCCCAACTACATTTGGGACCAGCTTGCGGAGGACCGTCTAACGGCGAGCTTCATCGGCGACGGTATTCACGTCCCGGCGGCATTTCTGAAAGCCGCCATACGGGCCAAGGGGGTCGAGCGCTCCGTCCTCGTTACGGATGCGGTGTCGCCGGCCGGGTCGAAGCCGGGGTTCTACCGGTTGGGCGAAGTCGAAGTGGAACTGCACACCGACGAGAGTGTTCGCGTGCGGGGCGGCCGGCAGTTGGCCGGCTCATCGTTGACGATGGACCGCGGGGTGTCCCGGCTGATGCAACTGGCCGGGCTCTCGCTGCTGGAGGCTGTCACTATGGCAACGCGAAATGCTGCTCGCGCCGGCCGCGTACCCGGGCGCCTGCGCGGGTTGCAGCCGGGCGAGCGGGCGGATATCGTTCAGTTCCGCGTGGACCCGCAGAGCAAGGACATCGCCGTCGAGCGAACCTGGTTGTCCGGGCGGCAGGTGTTCCCGTGAACCGGCGCTCCTTCCTGTCACAGCTTGCCGCCGCTCCCCTGCTCCGCGGCGCGAAAACGGAACGGCCCAACATCGTCTATATTCTCGCCGACGATCTCGGCTGGGGCGATCTTCGCTGCTACAACCCGGAATCGGAGATCGCCATGCCCCACGCCAACCGCCTGGCGTCGGAAGGCGTGCGGTTCACCGACATGCACTCACCTTCGTCCGTGTGCACGCCGACGCGCTACGGAATCCTCACGGGTCGCTACTGCTGGCGCAGCAGACTCAAGAATGGCGTGCTCTGGGGGTACTCGCCGAACCTGATTGAGCCCGGACGGATGACGGTCGCTTCCCTGCTCCGCGCCCGCGGATACACGACGGCCGGCATCGGCAAGTGGCACCTGGGCCTGGGAGCCGACGAGAAGACGAACTACTCGCTTCCGCTTCGCCCCTGCCCGGTAGACCACGGCTTCGACTATTTCTTCGGCATCCCAGCCTCGCTCGACATGGAGCCGTACCTTTACTTCGAGAACGATCGCGTGGTGGAGCAACCGAGCGCTCATACCCGCGGCCAGGATACGCCCCGCGGCGTCTTCTATAGGCCGGGGCCCATAGCACCCCATTTCAAGGTTGAGGAGGTGCTGGCGACACTGGCCGGCAAGGCCGTCGAGTATCTGCGGCGCAGGCACGAGAAACCTTATTTTTTGTACCTGCCGCTGACCGCTCCGCACACGCCGTGGCTGCCGGCCGCTCAATATAAAGGAACATCGACCGCGGGGATCTACGGCGACTTTGTGTCGATGACCGACGACGCGATCGGGCGGGTGCTTGCCGCTATCGATCCAACGAATACCCTGGTCATCCTGACCAGCGATAACGGCGCTCACTGGACGCCAGAAGACCGGGCGCGCTTCACCCACCGGGCGAATGCACACTGGCGTGGGCAAAAGGCGGACATTCATGAAGCGGGCCACCGCGTTCCCTTCCTGGTCCGCTGGCCCGGGCGCCTACCGGGTGGGACCGTTAACGGGCGTCTGGCATGTCTGACGGACCTAATGGCAACGCTGGCGGCGATCACAGGCGCGAAGCTTCCGGCATCTGCCGGCGAGGATAGCTTCGACCTGTTCGCGTCTCAGAACGGACGCGAGGCCGTCGTGCACCACTCGAGCCAGGGCATGTTCGCGATCCGTGAGAAGAACTGGAAGCTGATTTTAGGCAGGGGTAGCGGCGGCTTCACCAGCCCCGCATTCGAAAAGGGCGCCTCGGGCGGCCAACTCTACGATCTCTCGGCGGACCCCGCGGAATCGGCGAACCTCTACGCCGAGCGGCCGGAAGTGGTGGAACGTCTCACGAGGCTTCTCGAACAATACCAGCGCGACGGCCGGAGCTGTCCGCGATGAGTGCGGCGCAACTCGGCCCGCGAAGCTAAGACCCCTCGGGCCTTTAAGGGTCGAACGTCACCTTGATATCAGAGGAATACTTCCGATAGTCGCGAAACACTGCCTCGTTGCGGACCAGGCGTTTGCCCTGCTTCAGTTGCAGGACGGAAGAGACGGGGAGGGTGTGGTCGAAGTCGCCAATGCGGATGGGACCGTAGTCGAGCGCCAGCGAGGGCGACTGGATGGGAAACTTCCGGTTCGCAATGTCGCCTTCCACTTGGAGGCGGGTCACCGAGGTGTTCACCTCTTCGACAAAGACACGACCTGTAACCGCCGCCACTTCCTGCCGACCGTTGTGGTTGAAGACGAAGAACGACTTGTCCTCGGCGATGTCGAAGCGAAACACATGGTGCCGCTCTCCGTTCAGCATCGTCCAGCCTTCCCACGCAAATTTCGCCTGCGTTTCGGGCTTGAACACGGCGCGCAGGAGGGTCCCGAATTCGCCCCGTGAGCGCACGCCCGTCCACTCCTCGCGATCGCGGTCCGATTTTTCGCCGTTGATTTCCAGGGTCGCGTAGGTCTCGCGGCCGTTCTCAAAGGTGAGTTGTTCGACGATAACGTCCGACTCTTTCTCCGGCTCACCCTTCTTGCCCGCTCCTACCAGGCGCCGCGTCACCTGGCGGCAGCGGAAGTTGGGAAGGCGCTTGGTATAGGACAGGGCGAACAGGCGCACGTCTTCGAGAATGCGCTCCCGCTCGGCGGCGTCGGGCCCCGCGCCGGTTGCCTCCACCTTGACCGGCAGCACCTCCGGAACGGCGTCGCCCTCGGCCTCCTCCCCGTCCTGCCCCGGCTTTTCGCGGCGGGCAAGCACCGTGCGGTCCTCGGGAGCTTCGGGCGCGCCCGGCACTCTCTCTACGCGGAACAGGAGGCTGCGCGCAAAGCTGCCGAAGCCCTGCTTACCGGTGACGCGGGCTTCGTAGCTGCCGGCGGAGAACTGCCGGATGTTCAGCGAGGTCAGGTACGGGAACTGATGCTTCTGCTCGCTGCGCTGTTCCACAGAGAGCAGGCGATCGGTGAACGGGAGGTCGCCGCGCCCGATAGCCTGGCCGTCGCGGAAGATCTCCAGCCCGAGCTTCGGCGGGTCGCCATAGATGTCGGGATAGAGCAAGAAATACACATCGAGGCGGGCTTCGTCTTTCTCGCGGATGCTCGGCTCCAGCACGGGACTGAGTGCGTTGCCGTCATAACTAAGGACGCTGTCGGCGTCCATGCGGTCGCGGCTGCCGTCGTACTTGCGGACAAAAAAGACGTCGCTCATGTGGAAGCCCGGCAAGGCGCGCTCCACTTTCACTCGCGTCCTCGTGCCGCTCGACTTCTGGCTCAACTTGTCTTCCACCACGCACTCCACCGAGTACTCTCCGGGCGGGAGCGCAACCGATCGCGCCAGATAGTAGGAGCCCTGTTTTCGTATGTCCAGCTTGCGCAGCGGGCCCTTCAGCGGGGCGTCTCGTTCGAACCGATGCACCACGCGCCCAGCGGCATCCTTCACCAGGGCGAGCAGCGAGAGGTGCGCTGCGTAGTAGCCGGCGCTACCGTCTTCGACGAACCGGATGCCGGCAAAGGGGACCTCGACGAAAACGGTCATCTGCAACGGCCCGACGGTGCCGACGAGGTCGGGGCCGCCCTCCTGCGTGCGGATGCCGCCGCCTGCCGCACCGCCGAACGAGGAGTGCGTGCGCTGGATGCCGAGCGAGTGCATGCGATTCCCGGAGAAGCGCTTAAGGGCGACAAAGACCGGGAAATCGATGGGCAGGTTCGACCGTTCCGCGGAACGGCTCAACTCTCCGCTCACCGGAAAGCCGGAGGACGCCGCAGGCAGGTCGCAGTACCGGGTGGGCATCTGCACCGCGAGTTTGGGACGGGTCGAGGTCAGCTCCAACTCGTGGAAGGTTCCGTCGCCGGCGGCGGGCAGGCCGCGGTAGAGAAGCTCGAAGTGACCCGCGACGTCTTCCGCTACGCGTTCCACGAACGGCCCGAGGTCACCCTGTTTCTCGCAGTGCAGGCCGCCTGTGGCCGCCGCCAGGTCTCCCAGAGCAGTGGCGCGCCCACTCGAGACGACGCCGCTGGCGTCCGCCGTATAAACACTCAGCCGCGCGCGGTTCGCCACCGCCTCGACGGCGTGGAACTTCCCGTTCAGCGCCGCGGGCACAGTCAGTCCCTCGGAGAAGTAGACGAGAGTCTTGTGGCCAGGTTCGGACTGTAGCGCTCGCGCGGCGGAGTAGACGGCGTTGAGCACCGGCACTCCCGGCAGCTCGTCGTGCGCCTGCTCGGAGTAACGCAGAGCGGCGGCAAGGATCGAGTCCGGTTGCACGCCGGGGCCGCCCTCCGGTTCACGGCGGCTGACTCCCTCGAAGATGGCGCGTCGCACGGCAGCGATGTCGTCGGTGAAGGGCTGCAAGACACGGAGCGGAGACCCAGCCTGCAGAACGGCGACAGATGCGCCGGCCGGCCTCAGGAGCTTAACGAGTTCCACCGCGGTGCCGGCAGCGCGCCGTGCGGGTTCGAGCGTCATCGGCTCGAGCAGAATGACGACGCGTCGAGGGCTGGCCGTGGCCGCCTTCCTCAGCTCGACGAGCTCCACCGGTTTCCCGTTGTCGCGCAGCGCCAGGTCTGAGAGCGCCACATCGTCCAGGCGATGGCCTTTGGAGTCCCGCAGGACGAGGTCGATGATGGCCGGGTCAGAGGCGGGCGCGGAGGCGGCAAGCGCCATCGCGGCGATTACCAGTCTGGCCGAGACCCACATTCCACTCGAAAGTGTAGCGCACCCACTTCAAGCTTCGAAGAAACTGCGAAGGTCGTCTTCGTTCACGTCCGGTTCGCCGGGCGCGACGTTGTCCAGCCGTCCTTCGCGCATCGCCTTTTCGAGCCGGTCTACGAGCGAATAGAGGTGCTCGAAGGAATCCACGATGAACAGTAGCGGCTGGTAGTGATGAATCTCGAAGCCCTGATTGATCACCCATTCGAGCTGCACCGGGTAGCGCTGCACGCGCGGGCTCTCCACCGCGTGCGCGATCTCTCCATACGAACTGAGCAGGCCGCTTCCGTAGACGCGCAATCCCCCGCCCCGCTTGGATCGCATCAGCCCGAACTCCACAGTGAACCAGAAGAATCGCGCCATGGCGCGGATGATGCTCTTCAGCCGCTGCGGATCCTTGTGCGCTTTGGCCATTTCGGCCGCGGTATGCGCGCAATCGCCGAAGCGTACGAGCGTGTCTGCAAAGGCGCGGTCCGTGTGCATCGGCACGTGGCCCGCGACGTCGTGGAAGATATCCGGCTCAGGGAGGTAGTCGAGTTTCTGGTGATCCCGAATGGTAATGGTGGTGGGAAACTCCCGGTTGCGCAAGCTGTCAAAAAAGAGGAAGGCGGGGATGTAGCCAGCCACCGGTCGGGCGCGGAAGCCCGTCAACGGCGAGAGGAAGCGGTTGATGTCCTCGATGCGAGGAACGCGCTGGGAGTCCAGACACAGTGAGCCGATCCCACGCAGGAACTGTTCGTTGGCGTAGCGCTCCCACTGCGGGACCATCCGTGCATAGAGGCGCCGCCAGGCCTCGTGGTTTTCTTCGGAATACAGCCGGTAAGGCTGCTCGATGTAGAGCTCGCCGCGGTGGCGGGCCTCTTCGATGAACGGCGCCTGCGTGGTGGTGAGCCCGGCGCCCAGAACGGAACCAGAGTACGGCATGGCGTCCTCCCCAGTACTGCCCTGATTCCATTATGCGCTCGAATTCACTTTCGCACCACAATACTGTGGTGTTGTCTTTCGCGAAGCGACGCGAGCATAATGAGGGCAGTACGCAACGCCTGGGAATCGGAGTCCTACACACATGCACCCGCTCATGAAAGGCAAGTTTGCCAAGCAAGCCCACGTCGGGTTGCCCGAGGGAACCTACGAAGAGGAGCACGGGCGTAAAGGCTTTTACGGAAAGACTGCCCACCTCTACCACGCGCACCCGCCCACCGGCTGGGTTCGCTTTGAAGGAAAGCTGCGGCCGCACTGCTTCGACCTGAACAAGCTCCGGCCCACCGACCTTGATTCGGCTCATGGCATGCCGGCCGCCTTCCTCGGTAACAACGACGTCAAGGTCTCAGTGTCTCGCCGCTCTGACCCCATGCCCTTCTACTTCCGTAACGCGGACGGTGACGAGCTCTACTTCGTGCATCGCGGCAGCGGGGTGGTGGAGACGGACTTCGGGCCGCTCAACTTCGAGCGCGGCGACTATATCGTCCTTCCGCGCGCTATGACGTATCGTCTGGTTCCGGAGACACGTGACAACTTCTTCCTGGTGGTTGAATCGCGGGGTGAGTTCGAGCAGCCGGAGCGGGGACTGATCGGGCAGCAGGCGTTGTACGATCCGGGCGTGATTGTGACACCCGAGCCGGCGCCCAACCTCGACGACGAGCGCGAGTGGGAAGTCTGGATCAAGAGCGAGGACGACATCTCAAAGGTCGTCTACCCGTGGAATCCGATTGACGTGGTGGGCTGGAAGGGCGACCTGACGGCTTGGAAGATCAACTTGCGGGATATCCGGCCGGTGATGTCTCACCGGGCGCACCTGCCGCCCAGCGCGCACACGACCTTCGTAACGGCCGGCGCCGTGGTCTGCAGTTTCGTGCCGCGGCCGCTGGAGGAGGAAGCCGACGCTTTACGCGTGCCCTTCTTCCACCGAAACACCGACTACGACGAGTTCCTCTTCTATCACGACGGCGACTTCTTCAGTAAGGACAACATCAAGCCGGGGATGGCCACGCTTCACCCGCGCGGCATCCATCACGGGCCGCATCCGAAGGCGCTGGCGAACCAGGCGAAGAAGACGCGGACGGACGAGTACGCGGTGATGCTCGATGGCCTCAATCCGATCCGTGTACTGCCGGCGGGCGAAACCGTGGAGTGGAAGGAATACTGGGCCAGTTGGGGCGCGGCGAAGCCGGTGGGAGCCGAGACACGGTGAAGATCGATCCCGCCGAGCACGACTTTCGCAATATCTACAAATTGATGGTCGGAGTCATCGTGCCGCGGCCGATTGCCTTCGTGTCGTCGCTCAGCGCGGCGGGAGTGCGAAACCTGGCGCCGTTCTCCTTCTTCACCGGCGTCAGCGCGAACCCGCCGGTCATCGCCTTCAGTCCCATGGTGCGCGGTTCGGACGGTTCGCGCAAAGATACCTTGCTGAACATCGAAGCGACGCGAGAGTTCGTGGTGAACGTGGTGAGTGAGGAGTTTGCGGGCCCGATGAATGCGTGCTCTCCGGAGTTTCCGCCGGAGGTCGACGAGTTCGAGGTCTCTGGCCTGACGGCGGCTCCGAGCGACTGCGTGAAGCCGCCGCGGGTAGGGGAAGCGAAGATCTCGATGGAGTGCCGCCTGGTGCAGGTAGTGCACGTGAGCCCTAAGCCGCTGGGCGGCAGTATCGTCTTAGGCGAAGTGGTGCGCTTTCACGTGGCCGATGAGTTGTTCGACAACTACAGGATTGATCCCGACAATTTGCACGCGATCGGGCGCATGGGCGGGCCGACGTACGTGCGAACCACGGACCGCTTTGACCTCGCGAGGCCTGGAAAGTGAGCGGCGATTACATCTGGGCGCCGACTAGAAAGTTCGCCGAGCAGACGAACGCCTGGCGCTTCATGCAGAAGATGGGCTTCGACGACCGTGAGGTCTTTCTGATGTGGTCGCGCGAGGAACCGGAACTGTTCTGGGACGCGATGGTGAAGGAGTGCGGCATCGAGTGGTACCGGCCGTACAGTCGCGTGCTGCGGCTGTATCGTCCACCGGAGTGGTCAGAGTGGTTCGTCGATGGGCAGATCAATATCGTTCACAACTGCCTGGATCGTCACATCAAGGACCAGCGGCCGGCGATTCTGTGGGAGGGCGAGAACGGCGAGCGGCGGTCGGTGTCGTTTCCCGAACTCGCCGGCGACGTCGGGCGGCTGGCCAACGCCTTGCGCGCGATGGGACTCGAGAAGGGCGACCGCATCGCGATGGTGATGCCGATGGTCCCTGAAGTGGTGACCATCCTCTACGCCGCCCTGAAGATTGGCCTGATTGTGGTCCCGATCTTCGCCGGGTTCGGTGCAGGCGCGATTCAGACGCGCCTGGCAGACTCGGGCGCCCGAGTGGTGTTCACCGCGGACTCGCTCGAACGGCGCGGCAAGCGCGTGCCGCTCAAGGCGAAGGTCGACGAAGCGCTCGAAGGGACGAAGGTGCGGCGGGTGGTGGTGCTGCAGTATCGCCGCGGCGACGTTCCCTGGGGCGTGCAAGACCGGTGGTGGGACGACGTGCTGCAGGAATCGCACGAGTGCGAGACGCTGCCGCTCGAGTCGGAAGACAAGGCGCTTCTCATCTACACGAGCGGAACGACCGGTCAGCCCAAAGGCGCGGTGCACACTCACGCAGGATGCCTCGCGCAAATGACGAAGGAGATCTATCTGGCCTTTGACCGCAAGCCGGACGACCGCTTCTTCTGGCTGTCCGACATCGGCTGGATGATGGGCCCGTGGACGATCATCGGGAACCACAACTTCGGCGGCACCATCTTCCTCTACGACGGAGCGCCCGACTTCCCTGCCCCGGATCGTCTATGGCAGATGATTGAGCGCCACGGCATCACCACCCTTGGTATCTCGCCGACCGCGATCCGCGTCCTTATGCGCGCCGGCGACAATGGGGCAAACCGCCACTCGATGGAGTCACTCCGGCTGCTCGGCTCGACCGGAGAACCCTGGGACGACAGTTCCTACCGGTGGTTCTTCGAGAAGGTAGGCAAGCGTCGGTGCCCCATCATTAATATTTCCGGCGGTACGGAGATCGTCGGCTGCTTCCTGTTTCCGCTGCCCATTCAGCCGCTGAAGCCTTGCTCGCTTGGTGCGCCTGCTCCCGGCATGTCGACGGAGGTCTTCGATGAAGAGGGCCGGCCCGTGCGCGGCGAGACGGGCTACCTCGTTTGCACGCGCCCTGCGCCTTCGATGACACGCGGCGTCTGGGGCGACCCGCAGCGCTACCTCGACACGTACTGGAGCCGCTGGCCGGGCGTCTGGTATCACGGCGATTGGGCGAGTGTGGATGCGGACGGCGACTGGTTTCTCCACGGCCGTGCCGACGAATCCATGAACGTCGCGGGCCGGAAGGTGGGGCCGGCGGAGGTGGAAGAAGCACTCATGCGCCACCAAGCGGTGGCGGAGGCGGCGGTGATCGGCGTCCCGGACGAGGTGACGGGAGAGGCGATTGTCGGATTCGTGGTACTGAGGCAAGAGACCCCTGCCGCCGAACTTACGCAGCATGTCGTTTCGGTACTCGGACCCACGTTCCGGCCGCGCGCGCTGATCGCTGTCCCGGAGTTACCGAAGACCCAGAGCGGAAAGGTAGTGCGGCGGCTCATTCGCGCGCACTACCTTGGCCAGCCCCTGGGCGACGCTTCCACGGTCGCCAACCCAGCCGCACTGGAAGCGTTTCGCTCCTAGATCCACTTCTGGGCGGCAGCCCACTCTTCAAAGCGCCGCATCGGAATGATGCGGTTCAGCGCGGCGATGTCGACGTTGAAGCCGTGCTCGTAGAACCACTCGAACATCAGGCGGAGATCCTCGTCGGGAACGACGCTGGCAGGCAGAGCATGATAGGTCAACGGTTTTCCGGCCACCCTTTCGATGATCGCCGCCGCGCCCGCGGGACTCGGTTCGTCGCCGGCCAATTCGAAGACCTTACCGATGAAGTCGCCCGGAGCGGCGAAGGCGGCTGCCGCGAAGCGGCCGATATCTTCCACCGCTACCATCGGCATCGGCTTATCGGCGGGCGCGGGCAGCGCCAGCACGCCCTTCTCGAAGTCGGGCCGGCTGAAATTCAGGAAATTCTCCATGAAGAACACGGGCCGCAGAATGGTTGCCGGCAGCGCGAGTTCCTGAATGCGCTGCTCCACCTTCCACTTCGTCTCAAAGTGCGGAATGCCGGTGTTGCGGTCCGCGGCTCCCACAGAGGCAAAGACGAAGTGCGAGACGCCCGCCTTCTTCGCGACCTCGGCAAGGTTGTAGCCCTGTCTCACTTCCGATTCGAGCCCGGGACCAAACGGCGTGGTGACCGCGAACACTCCTGAACATCCGGCAAGCGCCGATTCCAAGAACGGCCGGTCTTCCAGGTCGCCTTTCTGGACCTCTATTCCCTTCGCGGCCAGCGCCTGTGCGGCGGGCTTGCCAGGGTCTCGCGTAATCGTACGCACGCGCCAGCCTGCGCGATGGAGTGCATCAGCCACGGCGCCGCCCTGCTGGCCGGTGGCGCCGGCAACGAAGATGAGTCGATTGGTCTGGTCCATGCCGGAGTAGATGCTTTCATCCAACCGGCGGAAGCAAGGAAGGTCGGCTTCCCGTAACGGGGCGTCCCGGGAAAGCGCCGGGCACCGTCTTGCCATCGCGAACGACGGGCACACCGTTGACGAGCACGTGATCGATCCCTCTCGAGAAGCTGAGTCCCCGTTCGAAGGTCGCGGTGTCGGTGACGGTCGCCGGATCGAATACCGTGATGTCGGCGTCCGCGCCGATGCGAATCCGTCCTTTGTTCTTCATCGGAGCAGCAATGGCCTCGAGGCGCTGCGCGGGCATGAGCGTCATCTTCGCCAGCGCGTCCATTAGCGACACCGCTTTCCGCTCGCGCACATACAGGCCAAGGACCCGCGCGAAGGTTCCCGCGCTGCGCGGGTGTGCGCCCGGCGCGTAGGGCATGCCATCGGACGCCACCATCACGAACGGCGTGGCCATCGCGCGTTCAATCCATTCGGGCTTCATCAAGTGGATGATTACCGCCCCGCCCTGTTTGCGATAGCGCTCGAAGGTCTCCCGCGTGAGCCGCTCGCCCGTCTTCTCCCACTGCAGGTCGCGGTAGGAGATGCCGAGGCGTTCCTGCCAGCCCTCGTCAAACATTGTCGATTCCAGGTAAGTCGAAGCGGCCGTATAGGGATATGCCTCAGTGGTGATGTCGAGACCGCGCGCTCGCGCCGCGCCGATCAGATCGAGCACCAGCGGCAGCGCGCCCAGGCTCATGCTGTTGACGTGGACGATGTGGAGCGAGACGCCGGTCGCCGCGGCGTTCGCAATCACTTCCTGCATCGCCTCTACCCCCATCGATCGCACGTGGGTGAAGATCGGGACCCTCCACCTCTGGGCCATCTGGAACACGCGGAAGATCTCTTCGCGCGACGCCGCCGGATAGTATTGGTGGGCCATTCCGATACCCAGGGCGCCCTCGCGGAGCCCGCGTTCGAGATGCGCGGCCAGTGTAGAGAACTCTTCCGGCGAGGCCAGCGCCTTGTACCGGCCTTTCATCGTCAAATCGAAATCCAGGCCGTGGGCCTGCGATGACTGCCCGGAGAACTCCCGCAGGGCCAGTGTCCGTAGAGCGCCGTGCGCGGCGGTTGTCCCGTAGTTAATGAGGGCCTTGTTCTCTCGCGATTTCAAGAACGCAGCCACCCCAGGCACACCCACCTCGAGTTCAAGCGCCGTCGTCACTCCGTCGTGTGCCTGATATTCGTTCGCCTCATTGGTCTGGCCGTGGGCGTGGAGGTCAATAAAGCCAGGCGCGACAACGCGTCCCGCCGCGTCGAGGACAAGCTTGCCCTGAAGGGGCCGGCGCGAGAGGGCCGCGACCTTCCCTTTGCGAATTCCGACGTGCCGTGGAGCATCCAGCTTAGACTCCGGGTCCATCACGCGGCCCCCGGCGATCACGACGTCGTACTGTGCGGAGAGGGCGGCGGCGGAGAGGACGAGAGCAGCGGGGAGTCGCATGGGTGACGATTGTAGCGTACGGCTGCGCGGCGCTCGACGTACCATGGTTTCGTGAAGCGATTCTTACTGGCGCTATTGGCTTCCGCGATCAGCCTGGGCGCGGCGCAACGGTTGCTGATTGTAGCGGACGAGATTCCGGCGATGGAGACGCTGTCCCGTGAGCTGGGGGCTCGCACGAAGGCGGAGTCGAAGATCGTGACGCAGAGCGAGTTGCCCGCGTCGCTCGAGGCTTTCGACGCATTGCTCGTGTACATCCACAAGGACATTCACGACGCCACCGAGAAGGCGATACTCGAGTATCTCCGCGGCGGCCGCAAGGTCATCCTTCTGCACCATTCCATCAGCTCGGGAAAGCGGAAGAACAAGGAGTGGCTGCCCGCGTTCGCCATTACGCTGCCGCTGGGAAAACTGGAGGAAGGCGGGTACGGCTACTACGACCCGACGACGTTCGAGTTGGTAAATCTCGCGCCCGGCCACCCGGTGACCACGGCGGGCGTGCGGTACGACGGAAAGACGCTGTTTGCCGCCAACGGCGCCGGTCCCTCGCGGGAGATGCCCTCGTTCACGGTACCGGGAAGCGAGGTATACCTCAACCACATCCACAACGCTCCCCGGACGAAGCTGCTGGGCTTCAAATGGACCGATCCGCGCAACGGCAAGGTGTACCAGCAGGAGACGGCGGGCTGGGTGATGAAGGTGGGCAAAGGGACGGCGTTCTTTTTCATGGCGGGCCACGAAGAAGCGGACTTCAACATCGAGCCCTTCGCCCAGATCCTGGCGAACGCCGTCACGTACAAAGACTAGCGGCTGGGCCGGCATAGTTTGCGTCTCCACGCCCACGCCCGGGGGCATGAAGTGCGGTATTTTTGAGCTTCATCATGATCACGATCAAGGATGTTGCGCGCCGGGCCAAGGTCAGCATCGCCACGGTTTCGCACGTCCTGTCCGATTCGGGGCGCATCGGCGAAGACACGCGCCAGCGCGTCCGCAAGGCAGTGGCGGAGCTCGACTATCGCCCCAGCTTCATTGCCCGGAGCCTGAAGTCGCGGCGCACGCACACAATCGGCATGGTCATCTCCGACATCACCAACCCGTTCTTTCCGGAGATGGTGCGAGGGGCCGAGGACGCCGCGGCCGCGCGCGGCTACCTGCTGAGCATTTTCAACACTGACGATCGGCCCGAGCGGGAGCGGCAGGTGTTCCGCGTGCTCGAGACCCGGCGCCTGGACGGCGTCCTACTCGTGGTGGCGCTGGAACGCGGTCCGCTTCCGCATGTCGAGAAGATGCTTACGAGCGGCACTCCGGTTGTCTGTCTCGACCGTCGGCCCCGCGGGATTGCCGCGGATACCGTGATGGTGGATAACGCCTCGGCGGTCGCCTTGGGCATTGAACACCTGATCGCGTCGGGGTACCGCCGCATCGCCTACATCGGCGGGGCGCCCTCCATGTACATCGCGCCGGACCGGCTGAGGGGGTACCGTTCGGCCATGAAGGAGGCGGGGCTGCCGATGCGCGCGGTCCATGGCGATTTCCGCCGCGAATCGGGGCACCGGGCGGCGATGGATCTCCTGACGTCACCGGACCGGCCTGACGCGCTGTTCGTGGCGAATCTCCTGATGGCGGCCGGCGCACTGGAGGCCGCGCACGGGCTGTCCCTTCACACACCCGAACATTTTGGCCTGGTGACGTTCGATTCCATCGATCTCATGAGCGGCTTTGGGCCGGACCTGACTACTGTCGTGCAGCCAAGCTACGAGCTTGGCCACCAGGGGGCGAACCTTCTGCTTGACCGCATAGAAGGGGTCTGCAAGACGCCGCCCGTCACTCTCAAGCTGCCATGCCGGTTGAAGGTGGGAGACTCTTCCCGGCCCCGCTAGACGGCAGCGGTTGCCTGTAGACTGGTGCGATGCCATGCCTGGTCCGATTCGCCTTGTTCGCGATGCTGGCAGCGCCGCTGGCCGCGCAGCACGGGAGCTCCTCGACGCTGAACCCCTTTACCGGTCCGCAGCACGCGGCCGCGGGTGCCGCCATCTACCGCGGCAAGTGTGCCGGATGCCATGGACCGGACGGCGGCGGCACTGGCGCGGGCCCTGCTCTCAACACGGGCTCGTTCCGGCGGGGCGGTTCTGACGAGGCGCTGTTTCTGGTGATCACCAAAGGAATCCCGGGGACGGCGATGCCCGCCTTCTCCGAGAACGCGCTCGAGGCGTGGCAGGTGATCACCCATCTCAGAAGCTTCAGCGTGGCGCGCCGTGCCGGCCGGCTCCCGGGTAACGCAGAGGCGGGCGCCGCGCTCTTCAGCCAGCACTGCGCCTCCTGTCACTGGGAACACGCGCCGGACCTCAGCCGTGTCGGTGGCAGCCGGTCGGCGGCGGAGCTGCGAGAGTCCATTCTGAAGCCGCACGCCCAAGTGGCCGCCCGGTATTGGCAGATTCGCGGACGCACGCGCGCCGGGCGCGAAGTCCAGGGCGTTCGCCTGAACGAAGATTCCCGTTCCGTGCAGTATCGCGACGCCAGCGGCAACCTGCAGTCCGCCTGGAAGAAAGACCTGGCGGAGATTCAGATCGTGCGCACCTCCCCGATGCCATCCTTCGCCTCCAAGCTGAGTTCGGCCGAGGTAGACGACCTGGTCGCCCACCTTGCGACCGGGAGCGCGGGAGCGACGGGCGCGCCGGCGCTCCAGGGAGGCGCCACTTCCGACCGGCTGCGGAACGCCGCGAAAGAACCGCACAACTGGCTCACTTACAACGGTACTTACTCGAGCATTCACCACAGTACGCTGTCTCAAATTACTCCCCAGAACGCCGGCCGCCTTCGGCTCGAGTGGGTTTGGCAGGCTAACTCGCTCGAAAAACTGGAGGCCACGCCCCTGGTGATTGATGGAGTCATGTACCTGACAGACGCACCGAACGATGTCGTGGCGTTGGATGCTCGCACGGGCCGCGTGTTCTGGAGGTACGAACACACTGTGCCTCCCGGTGTTGCTCCCTGCTGCGGCAGGGTAAATCGCGGGCTCGGCGTGCTTGGACATACGTTGTTCCTGGCGACGCTTGACGCGCGGCTCATCGCGCTCGACGCTCGTACGGGCCGGAAGCGTTGGGACGTACAAGTGGCCGACTACCGGCAAGCGTACTCGCTGACACTGGCGCCGCTGGTGGTCGGCGACAAAGTGATCGTCGGCCCCGCCGGCGGAGAACTGGGTATTCGCGGGTTCGTCGCCGCCTACGATGCGGCCACAGGCCGGGAAGCGTGGCGCTTCCGGACCATCCCGGAGCCAGGTGAGTTCGGGCACGAAACTTGGGCCGGCGACAGTTGGAAGCACGGCGGTGGGCCCGTATGGCTGACCGGGTCCTATGATCCGGAACTGAACCTGACGTATTGGGGAATTGGAAATCCGGGGCCGGACTGGAACCCATCGGTGCGCCGCGGCGACAACCTGTTCACCTCGAGCGTGGTCGCCCTCGACGCAGCCACGGGGAAGCGGGTCTGGCATTTCCAGTTCACTCCGAACGATGGGTGGGATTTCGATGCCGTGCAGATCCCCGTGCTCGCTGATCTTAGCTGGAAGGGGCGCGCGCGAAAAGTCATGCTCTGGGGGAACCGCAATGGTTTCTTCTATGCCCTGGACCGTACGAACGGTGAGTTCCTCCTGGGTGCTCCCTTTGTGAAACAGACCTGGGCGAAAGCGCTTGACGAGCGGGGACGGCCGATCAAAGCTGAAGGCAGCGAACCCAGCGAAAAGGGAACGCTCGTGTATCCGGGCGTGCAAGGGGGAACCAACTGGTACGCGCCCTCGTTCAGCCCACTTACCGGCCTGTTCTATCTGACGACCTGGGACGACTATCCCGGTATCTACTACACCTGGGAACAGAAGTTCGAGCCAGGTAAGTGGTATGCGGGAGGAAGCGTCCAGGCTGACTTACCTGCTATTCATCGGCGGGAGCCCCGCACGTGGGGCCCGGAAGCCGGTTACGGCGCGGTGCGTGCGCTCGATCCGCTCACGGGCAAGCGCGTTTGGGAGTACCGCATGAGCGACGTCAGCGACAGCGGACTGCTGACAACCGCGTCTCACCTGCTGTTCTCCGGCAGCCGCGAAGGGTACTTCTTCGCGCTGGATGCTCGCGACGGCAAGGAACTGTGGAACCGGTACCTGGGGGGACAGGTGGCGTCGTCGCCGATCACCTGGTCGGCCGACGGGCGGCAGTATGTGACCATCGCGAGCGGACACGCACTCTTCACCTTCGCGCTGCCGGACTAAGGCCGGGATGTCGGTATCATAAGCGCGAATGCCTGCCGGATCCGTCCATGAGTTCGGGCCGTTCCGCTACGACGCCGGGCAAAGGCTGCTATTCCGCGGCGACGAGTTGGTACCGCTGGTGCCGAAGGTCGTCGACACCCTGCACGTGCTGCTGGAGCGCCGGGGCACGGTGGTGGAGAAGCCCGAGCTGATGAGGCTGGTGTGGCCGGATACGACGGTCGAGGAAGTCGGCCTGGCCCGCAACATCTCGCTGCTGCGGAAAGCGCTCGGAGACGACGCCGAGGAGTACATCGAGACGATTCCCCGGCGCGGCTACCGGTTCGTCGCGGCGGCGGGAACTCCGAACGATGTAACGCCGTTCGCTCCTCCGCGTTCGCGGCGATGGAAGCTCGCGGCTGCCGCCCTGGCGATGGCGGGTGTCGCCGCTCTCGCATACTACTTCTTCTATGTACCGTCGCGGTTTGTACCGCCAAGCCGCACGGCCTACCTCGCTGTTGTTCCGTTCGAGTGCCTTTGTCCGGGCATCGACGGTGAGCAGTTCACGCGCGGTTTGACGGAAGTAATGGTGGCGGAGTTTTCAAAACACCAGGAGCTGCAGGTGGTATCGCCCAGCACCGTCGCCCGGTACCAGCGGGCGCGAGTCTCGATGGCCTGGATGGGACGGCTCCTCGGCCTCCATGTGCTCATTGAGGGCACGGTTCAACATCTTGACGGGCGGGTACGTGTAACAAGCCGTCTCGTCGACGTTCATACCGGGCGGGTGATCTGGTCGGAAGCGCAGGAGCGCCCGGCAGCCGACCTTGGGCAGGTACAGGCGGACGTGGGCCGGGCGGTCGCGGATGCCGCAAGCGAACGGCTGTCGCGGCGCTGACTACCTGTTTTCAACAACTTCAATCTTCGCGAAGGAGTTCCGAAGCGTTTCCGAAGGTCGTTCCAGCGGCGAGCGGGCGCATGCTGGGTTCGCTATGACGCAACCGACACTTCTGATATGGCAGGCGGCGACGGCGGGACGCTGGGTCGCCCTCATTCTCGGGACGCTGATGGTCCTCTTCCTGGCGGCATTCGTGATCGGCGAGGGCCCACCTCCCATTCATCGCATGACGCCGCGAGAGCAGGTTGTCGCGGCGGGAATGGCGATGCTGTTCGGCGGCCTGGTTCTCGCCTGGTTTCGAGGTGTGTGGGGAGGCGTTGTCACCCTTCTTGGGTGGCTACTTCTGTCGGTCCAGATGGGCCGGACGCCCACCACCTATCCATTCCTCATTCCGGCGGCGGCAGGTGCGCTCCACTTGGCCTGCGGCCTGGTGCTCCGCGGTACGCCGCCGGCCGGAGTCGGAGGACCGCTGGGGACCACGGCCAAGGCGGCGGCCGGCACCGTTGGTGCGCTTCTTCTGGTCTTCGTACTGCTCTGCGCGAACGAGATGTTCGGACAGCCGCCCCTGATGACCGCGGCCGGCAGCCTTCCGCCGGCACTGGCGGGAGTGTGGCAGGACGGCTCCATTCACCTCGTCATCGCGGACGATGGAACCGTAAGCGGACGAGTGGATGGCCAGGCCCTGGAGCAAGGACGGGTAGAGCGAAACCGCTCCTGGTTCGGCCGATTGATGAACTGGCGGACTGATTACCGAGTGATCGGCCGGCTGGGCGGGCGGCCGGTTAGCGGACTTCTCGACCTCGACGCCCGGGGCCTGCACGGTTCCCTGCAGGGCAGGGGGACGCGGAGTATTCCCGTTCACCTGCAGCGGCGGTCCTAAAATTGCTTGCGGAATTCGGACAGCGGCGTCGGATATATTAGCCGCCAGGGAGGCATGATTTGAAGCGAAGGACGGGTTGGCTCGTGCTGGCCGTGCTGTTGGCCGCCGGCTCGGGCGTGTGGTGGGTATGGGGAGACCGGATCGAGTTTGTCCTCGGCGGGGCGATGATCAACATCGGGTACCGGCTGCAGGATAAGCTCGAGGCCTTCGATTTCGAGCATCATGCAGACGTGACGCCGCAGCAGGTATGGAGCGAGTTTGAGACTCAGAATCGCATGGCTTCGTCGGTGCGCGAACTGTGGCCGCGCTCCTCACACCACCCCCTGGTGGCGATGGTCGCTTGCATGGACGCCCGGCTCGACACCAACGAGATCGCCGGAGATACCCGACGCTACTACTACGTTCTGCGACTGGCGGGTTCGGTGATGTCACCCAAAGAGGAAGACATGCTGGAACTCGCCATCGCGAACGGGACCAAGGTGGTGGTTTTCACCACACATTCGGACTGCGCTGCGGAAAAAGTCAGCAAGGACCCCCAGCAGGCTGCGAAATATCCCCACCTGACGCAGGCGATTGCGGAGCGGAAGGTTCGGTTTGAGGAGTTCCTGGCCCGGCCGAACGTGCGTGCGAAGATCGTCAAAGGTGAGCTGCTGGTGAAGTGGATGCACATTGACACCGCGACAGAGCGCGTGATGCCGGTGTCGGCATCGAGCGTCAACTAGCGGATCGGCGTCCAGTCCTAAACTTTTAGTTGACACTCCTCCAAAGCCGGAGCATACTCCTAATTGTTTAGGAGTTCACGATGCCCCGACGGCCCAGCACCGACCATCCCCTTACCCCCCTTGAACTGGAGATCATGACCATCCTCTGGAGCACCGGGCCGGCGAACGTCCAGACCGTCCAGGACAAACTGACCTCGCGCGACCTTGCCTACACCACCGTCCAGACGATGCTCAACGTGCTTCACCGGAAAGGCAAGGTAAAGCGCGAGTTGAAGGACCGGGCGTACGTGTACCAGGCGGTCCTCAGCCGGCGGAAGGCGGTGCACAGCGCTGTGGGCGAACTGCTGGACCGCTTTTTCGGAGGATCGGCGGACAGCCTCGTCATGAACCTTATCGAGACGAAACAACTGACGCCGGAGCGCCTGGAGCGGCTGCGGCAAATGACGGAGAGCAAGGAAGAGGGGAACGATGGAAAGCGCTAGCCGGATACTCGTCACGTTTCTCATCAATGCGCTGTGGCAGGCGCCATTGCTTGCGCTGCTCGCCTGGTGCGCGGCTCGATTGCTGAGCCGGGCGCCGGCGTCCTACCGCTACGCGGTATGGGCGGCGGCGCTGCTTGGCAGCGTGTTGCTGCCACTGGCGAGTTTCGCCCCGCACCGCGCTCTGACCGCCTCCTACGCGCTGCCCACACCGTCGCCGGCGATCGCCTCGCATGAGGCGCTAACAGGCGGGCCGCGGGTGCTCCCAGTAGATAGCGATGGTCCGCGGACGATACCGGTCACGCCGTCGTGGGGGACGAGTGTGCTCATTGTCTACAGCTTGCTGCTGCTGTACCGCGGGGTGCGGGCCGGCCGCGCCCTCGCGTATGCACGTGGCCTGAAGCTGCGATCGGTGCCGCCCGGGAGCGTAGCGCTCCGAGCCGCCTGGGACCAGGCGCAGAGCGCAATCGGCGGCGGTGAAGCTCGTTTGCTGGTTTCGCGCGACGTGGCGGGCCCCGTCTCTCTCGGGCACACGGTGGTGGCGCCGGAGTGGTTCGAGCGGGAATCGCGGCCTGAGTTGCTGGCGGCTGCGCTCGGCCACGAACTGGCGCACGTGGCGCGCCGGGACTTCCACTTCAATTGTCTGTTTGAGGCAGTATATGCGGTGCTGGCTTGTCATCCCGCGGCCTGGTACATGCGGCGGCAACTGGAGCGGACGCGCGAGATGGCTTGCGACGAGCAGGTATCCCGGCAGTTACTCGCCCCAAGCGCATACGCGCGTTCGATTGTGGAGATCGCCGCGGTGGCTTGCGCGAGCCCGCAACCCCGGTTGGCCCTCGGAGTGTGCGACGGCGATCAGCTCGAGGAGCGTGTGCACCGGCTCTTAGCGGCGAGGCCCGCTCTGCGCCGGGCCCGGCTGCTGCTGAGCGCCGCGCTCGCCGGCGTGGCGGTAGTGGCGGTGGGAGCGTCGACACTTGCGCTGCGCGCTCGCGCTCAGGCGCCGGACGGGGTAGCGATGCTGCGCGGAAGAGCGGCGTTGGAGCAAGGCGATTTTGCTCGAGCCGCCAGCGAATTTGCCAAGGCAGTGGAACGCGAACCGGCCAACGTTCAGGCAAGACTCTCGCTCGCCCATACGCAGGCTCGCTGGTATCGGGCGAGCGGCGCCAGGGAGCCGGGCCTGCTCGTCCGTGCGCGCAACGAGTACCAGCGGGTGCTCGACTTCGATGCCGCGAGCACAGCGGCGCACGCCGGGCTGCTGGCGATTGCCATCGACCGCAAGGAGTTTGCGGACGCGCACCGCTGGGCGCAGAAGCTAACTGCGCTCGACCCGTTGGAGAAGACGGCCTGGTACACGCTGGGAGTGATTGAGTGGTCGATGGCCTACCCCGACGCCGTACGAGCGCAACAGGCATCGGGCGACCGTCCGGAAACAGGACGAATCTCCGATCCCGCGCTGCGGCGGGGGTTTCGCGACAAGCACGGCCGGCGCCTGGACGAGGGTATGCGCGCGCTGGAGCGCGCTCTTTCGATCGATGCGGGCTACAGCGACGCACTGGCCTACATGAACCTCCTTCAACGCCTGAAAGCGATGGCGGCAGAGCAGGCCGCCGAGGCCGCGGTGCACCTTGCCGCCGCCGATGACTATGTGCAGCGGGCATTGAAGGCCAAGAGGGCGGCGCCCGCCGGCAGTGCTGACTCGCAGATCGCCCCTCCCCCGCCGCCGCCACCTCCTCCACCGAATCCCGGGGCCGCCCTGCAGAACGCTTCAGAGCTGCCGCCGCCGGCCGGAGTTCTGGCATCGCCCGGGGCGGCTCCCGGCGCGTACTGGCAGGTGGCGGGCGCGAAGCCCGTTCAGGCGCTCGAGCTCTTCCGCCGGCTGAAGTCGACCGGCTTTCCGGCCATGATGCATCGCTCTGGGGCCGACGAACACGTACGCGTCGTGGTCGGTCCTTACTTCGACGACGGCTCCCATCGGGCGGCGAAGGCCGCCTTGGAGAGGGCCGGTTTTCGAGCGGTGCATGAGTGGAAATAGGCGGCTGAGCTACGGGTGGGCGAGACGCGGCGCCAGGCTCTCACGCGCCTCATCGCACTCTTCGCAGCCGGCGGCCGGCGGGTGGAGGAACACCAGCGGATCGGCGCTCAGATGATCGAGCGCGACATCCAGAACATCGGTGGACCGCGCGAGGCGCGCGTGTGCGTTCCCCACCCGGCCTTCGCGCTGCAACCCGCGCGCCCGCAGCCAATCGTCGGCGCGCCCGAAGAGCAGGCAGCAGTGGTCGTTCTCCAGATAATCGACGCGGCGCAGGCGTCCTTCCTCGGATACCGTGCAGTAACGAGGAACGCCATAAGGGACGCGAGCCAGCCATTCGGCGGTGTGGAGGGTGGTATTCGCGTCATGGCCTACACCCAGCAGCAACACCTTTCCGCCCGCCTCAGCGACGCGGCCGGTGGGGCTCTCAAAACGATGCGGGGGCAGCGGTAGCGGATCTCGCAGGAGGTCGGAGGCGCGCGGGCCCAAGGCGGCGAACGCGAAGACATGGTCACTGCGCCGGACGCCAGGGAGAGCGGCGAACATGCGAGCCGTCACTCCGAGACTCTCATCTACCGGCGACGTGAGCGGGTCAAAAGGCTGGTCATCGTCGCCGGACCAGGCTGGCATGACGAGCGTGCCCTGCGGGCCGACCGCTCCGAGCAGACCGTCAATGAGCGCGCGTGGGCCACCTTCCACCGGCCGCACTGCGCGGAATGACGTGTGCACCAACAGAACATCGCCGGGCTGAACGCCGAGCGTGAGCAGCTGTTCTTGTAGCGCGCCGGCAGTCACCGGCGCCACCACACACAACTCTGCTCCGTGTCATCGACTACGTTAAACGTCTGCGGAAGGTCGTACGTCTCCCCGAAGTCCGTAACGGCCTTACGGCATGCTTCGACGGAACCATAATCATCGACAATCACAAACCCGCCCGGAACAACCTTCGGGTAGAGCCACTGCAGCGCGTCCATGGTTGACTCGTAGCTATCGCCGTCCACGCGCAGGATGGCCAGGCTGTCGATGGGCGCGGTGGGAAGTGTGTCCTTGAACCACCCCTTTAAAAAGCGAACCTGGTCGTCGAGCAGACCGAAGCGCTCGAAATTCTGCTGCACGGCTTCCAGGGGTACGGCGAAGTAGTCGAGCTGGTGGAAAACGGCTCCCGAGTCGGCAGGATACCGGCCGGCATCAGGCGGGGGGATTCCCTGAAAGGAATCGGCGACCCACACCCTGCGATCGGTCACGCCATATGCGGCAAGGGCAGCGCGAAGAAAGATGGTCCCGCCGCCGCGCCAGACGCCCGCTTCCAGGAAATCGCCCGGAACCTCCTCCGCCAGAACCGTCCGAACCGCATCATGCAGTTGCTGGAGCCGGGGAAGGCCCATCATGGTCTCGCCATTGGTATCTTTCGCCGGCCCGTCCAGAGACCGGCGGGGGTCAGGCGCTTTCACCAGTTCCAACCCGCCCTTGTGGAGCGCCGCCTGTAGAGGATCGAGAAGTTTACGCCGGCGCGGCCCCGCCCAGGGTTCCAGCCGGCCGTAATTGTCGGGAAAACCCGCGCGCACCAGTACGTTCTTCAGAAGCTCCAAATAGCGATCGTTGAGGGACAACGACACAGATTCAGAGTTTGAGGAGCGTGTGAAGGCACTATGCCCCATTCAAGTCTCTCCTGTCGGCAGAGATCACGCGCCCGGGCCGTTAAGAACAGCTTAACAGCGTCGCCCATGAAAGGCAACGTTTACATCATGATTACTTCTCCTCCTCAAGGGCGGAGGAGGCCGCGTTGGGTTGCCAGAGGATTTCGGATACGCCCAGTTGCACGTTGACCCACCGGCTCCAGACGAAGAGAGCGTCGCTCAAGCGATTGAGGTAGCGTACCGTCTCGCCCGGGATTTCTTCCTCGCGCGAGAGCGCAACGGCCAGCCGTTCCGCTCGCCGGCAGACCGTGCGGCACAAGTGCAATTCCGCATTGATGCGGGAGCCGCCGGGGAGCACGAAGGAGTGCAGGTCGGGAAGTTCGGTGTTCATTCGGTCGATCTCGCTCTCGAGGCGGCGAATCTCGGCCTCCGTGATGCGAGGCTGCTTCGGGTGTACGTCGCCGGGAAGGGTGGCCAGGATGGATCCGAGGTTGAACAACTCGTGCTGCACGCGGAGCAGGATCTGGTGGAAGGACGAGAGGCGAGGGGAATCGCTGGCGGACACCGCGGCCAGGCCGACACACGCGTTGAGTTCGTCGACCGTTCCGTACGTTTCGATGCGCAGAGCGTCCTTGGGTACGCGCTGTCCGCCGACGAGGCTGGTGTTGCCGGTGTCGCCTCCGCGCGTGTAAATGCGGTTCAGCGTGAGGCGCGGTTCATTGAAAACGGATTTTGCCATGCGGGGTCTACTTTCATTGTAGGAGCTAAGATGAAGGCATGAGCAAGTTTCTGGGAACCGCTCCGCCGCGCAGTTTCAAAACGCTGAGCGATCTGCCGGTGGATGCACAGTACACGGCGGAGTCCCTCAAGGATTGGGACGCGGGGCGCGATTTGGGGGCCGCCGGAGCGTTCCCTTACACGCGCGGAATCCACGAGACGATGTATCGCGGCAAGCTCTGGACCATGCGGCAGTTCTCCGGCTTTGCCACGCCCGAGGAGACCAACCGGCGCTACCGCTACCTGCTCGACCACGGGCAGACCGGGCTCAGCGTTGCCTTCGACCTGCCGACACTCATGGGCTACGACGCCGATCACGCGAATTCGCTGGGCGAAGTGGGCAAGTGCGGCGTATCGATTAGTTCACTGGAGGACATGGAAATCCTGTTCGCGGGAATTCCCTTGGCCGACGTTAGCGTTTCGATGACCATCAACTCCCCGGCCAATGTGATGTGGTGTATGTATCTTGCCGTCGCCGAGAAGCAGGGCGCGCCGTGGAGTAAGATCGCCGGGACTTTGCAGAACGACATACTCAAGGAGTACATTGCCCAGAAAGAGTATATCTATCCTCCGCGGCCTTCGATGCGGCTGGTAACTGACGTAATCGAGTTTTCCATTCGCCGGGTACCAAAGTACAACCCGGTTTCGATTAGCGGCTATCACATCCGCGAGGCCGGCTCGACGGCAGTGCAGGAACTCGCGTTTACGCTGCGGGACGGGATGGAGTACGTCGACTGGGCCCTGGAGCGTGGACTCGAGGTGGACGAGTTCGCGCCCCGGCTGAGTTTCTTCTTTAACGCCCACAGCGATTTCTTTGAAGAGATCGCGAAGTACCGGGCGGCGCGGAAGGTCTGGGCATATACGATGCGAGACCGGTATGGGGCGCGCGACGACCGCAGCATGAAGCTCCGGTTTCACGCGCAAACCGCGGGATGCTCGCTCACCTGGCAGCAGCCGTACAACAACGTTGTGCGGACGACAGTGCAGGCGCTGGCGGCGGTGCTGGGCGGGGCGCAGAGTCTGCACACCAACTCGCTGGATGAAGCGTACGCGTTGCCCAGCGAACAGGCGGTGACGCTGGCGCTGCGCACGCAGCAGATACTGGCCTATGAAACAGGAGTTGTGAATACCGCCGATCCGTTGGGGGGAAGTTACTTTTTGGAGCGCACGACTCTCGACGTGGAGGCGGCGGCGATGGAGTACATTCGCAAGATTAACGCGTTGGGGGGTATGATACCGGCGATTGAGCGCGGGTACCCACAGGGCGAGATCGCCGAAGCGAGTTACCGGTTCCAGCGGGAACAGGAGACCGGCGAGCGCGTTACCGTTGGTGTGAACCGCTTCAAGGCCGAGACTGAGGAGCAAATCGAACTGCTTCAGATCGACGATTCGGCGGGGCGGCTGCAGGAGGAGAAACTTGCCCGGCTGCGCAAGGAGCGCCGCAACGGAGACGTGGAGCGCAGCCTGGACGCCCTTCGCAAGGCTGCGGCCGGCTCAGAGAACACCGTCCCGTTTATTCTGGACGCGGTGAAGGCGTACGCGACCACCGGCGAGATCTGCGATGCGTTTCGAGACGTGTTTGGCACGTGGCAGGAGACACCGGCGGTCTGAGCGAATACAATAGGGGCGCTATGAAGCTCCTTCTTGTTGCAGTTGTAACTGCGGGCATCGCCGCTGCTCAAGGCCCCATGCGAGGGCTGCCGCCCGAGTTAGTACGTTTTCTCCAATTAACCCCCGAACAAACCGCGACCGTCGTTCGCAATAACTCGCGCCTGGTGACGTTCAACTTGGAGAAGGCGCGCCGCATGGCGGAAGTACAGCGGGAGCTCGCGTTTGAGACGAGGAAGGACGTGTTGGACCCACTGGCCCTCGGAGTTCGCTACGTGGAGATCGAGTCGATCTGCCGGGAACTCCGCCAGCAGCAGGAAGAGACGCGGAAGGCCAACGTCGCTGCCTTGGCGGACGCACAGAGAACGAGGATGGCGGCGCTCGATGAGGCGCTACGGTTGCTGCCGGTGATCTCGCAGGCTCAGGCCGCGAACCTGATGACGGGGCAGGTGGGCGCGTTGGCTTCGGTCGGCAGCCTCCTTCCCGGCGATTCGACCTCCTTCGTTTCTGCGGCCGTATGCCGCCCGGTTCCGGCAGCAATCATCCGCAATCCGCTGCCGCTCGAATAGAGGCCTACGCCAGTAGCTTCCGGACGACTTCGCCGTGGACATCGGTGAGGCGGAAATCCCTGCCCTGGAATTTGTAGGTGAGCCGCATGTGGTCGATGCCCATGAGGTGCAGGATGGTGGCGTGTAAGTCGTGCACGCTGACCGGGTCTTCGGCGACGTTGTACCCGATGTCGTCGGTGCGTCCGATGGTGACGCCGGGTCTGAAGCCGCCGCCCGCCGCCCACATCGTGAAGGCGCGCGGGTGGTGGTCCCGGCCGAGGAACTTCGACCCGTTCCGCTCCTCGTTCATCGGCGTGCGGCCGAATTCCCCGCCCCAGACGACGATGGTGTCGTCGAGCAGGCCCCGCTGCTTGAGATCCATCACGAGCGCGGCCGCTGCCTGGTCCGTCTCGCGGCAGAGATGGGCCAGCTTGTTGACGATGTCCTCATTGTTGGAAGACCCGTGCGTGTCCCATCCGCGGTGGTACAGCTGAACGAAGCGGACGCCCCGCTCGACCAGCCGCCGGGCGAACAGGCAGTTGTTGGCGAAGGACGACTTGCCGGGTTCGGTTCCGTAGAGCTTGTGGATGTGCTCCGGCTCCTTCGAGATGTCCATCAGCTCCGGCACGCTGGTTTGCATGCGGTAGGCCATCTCATAGGAGTTGATGCGGGTGGCGATCTCCGGATCGCCGGCCTCGCTCAGGTTCGCTTCATTGAGACTCTTGAGAAGGTCAAGCGAGCGGCGGCGGGTTTCGGGAGTGACGCCGTCAGGGTTGGACAGGAAAAGGACGGGGTCACCGCTGCGGCGGAACTCGACTCCCTGGTAGACGGTGGGCAGGAAGCCGGAACCCCAGCACGTCTTGCCGCCGTCCGGCTGATTCAGGCCGCTGAGCAGGACGACGAAGCCCGGCAGGTCCGTGTTCTCGCTGCCGAGGCCGTACGTAAGCCAGGAGCCGAGGCTGGGACGGCCTGGGATCTGATGGCCGCTATTCATGAAGATCTGAGCCGGGGCGTGGTTGAACTGGGTGGTGGAGAGCGACTTGATGATGGCGATATCGTCTGCGATCTTCGCGGTATGCGGCAGGAGGTGCGAGAGCTCGGCGCCGGAAGCGCCGTGCTTCGCGAAGGCGTGCGGGGAGCCGAGCAGGCGGGGCGTGCCCTGGATGAAGGCGAATCGCTCACCTTTGATCAGGTCCGCGGGCACCGGCTGGCCGTCGAACTGGTTGAGCTTGGGTTTGTAGTCGAAGAGATCGAGCTGGGACGGGGCGCCGGCCATGAAGAGGAAGATGACTCGCTTGGCGCGGGCGGGATGGTGGGTCGCCGGGTTCGCTCCGTTCACCAGGGACGAGAGGGCGAGGCTGCCGATGCCGAAGCCGGCGGAGCGGAAGAAGTGGCGGCGGGTGAAATCCTGGAGGCTGCTCTTCATTGCTTTCAGTCCTTGGTGAGAGCCTCGTCCAGATTCAGTAGGACATTGGCAATCATCGTCCACGCGGCGGTCTCGGGTTCGCTTGCGATCTTCGCCGCTTCGGCGGGCCGCTCCTTGAAGTAGGCAAGTTCACGATGCAGGGCGGAGAGCAGGCGGTCCAGTTCGTTCGGGTTCGGTTGCCTTCCGGTAACAAGGCGGAAGGCGTAGACGGCGCGGTCGCGGGAGCGGCTGCCGGCTTCCTTGAGGACGCGTGCGGCCATCGCCTGGGCGGCCTCGAAGAAGACGGGGTCGTTTAGCGTGGTCAGGGCCTGCAGGGGAGTATTGGTGCGTACCCGGCGGACCGCGCAGAACTCGCGGCTGGGCGCGTCGAAGGTCAGCATGGAGGGGTAGGGCGCGGTGCGGCGGGCGAACGTGTAGAGGCCGCGGCGGTAGCGGTCCTCGCCCTTGGACATCACCCATTTCTCATTGCTGTAGGGCAGGTCCCAAACGCCTTCCGGCTGATAGGGGAAGACGCTCGGGCCGCCGATCTTCCGGGAGAGAAGCCCGGCCGACATGAGCGCCGCGTCGCGGACTGTCTCCGCTTCCATCCGGAACCGGGGGCCGCGGGCGAGGAGGCGGTTGTACGGGTCGCGCTGGAGTAAGTCGGGAGTAACTCGGGAGTCCTGCTTGTAGGTGGCGGAGGTGACGATCAGGCGGTGAAGGGCCTTCTGGCTCCAGCCGCGCTCCATGAATTCGAGCGCGAGCCAGTCGAGCAGTTCGGGGTGGGATGGGCGCTCACCTTGTGAGCCGAAATCCTCGCTGGTCTCGACAAGGCCGCGGCCGAAATACTGCTCCCAGATGCGATTGACGTGGACGCGCGCGGTGAGCGGGTTGTCCGGGCTGACCAGCCAGCGCGCGAGGGCAAGCCGGTCGGGCCGGGCGCCCTCCGGGAGTTGCGGGAAGGCCGACGGAACCCCGGCGGTGACGATCTCGCCCGGACTGAGGAAGCTGCCGCGGATGCGCATGGGAGCGGAGGGCGCGCCGCCAGGCCGGTCCTCCATAACAAGCGCAACGTCAATACCGGCGGCGTCGAGCCGGCGCCGGAGAGCGGCCAGTTGTTTGCGGGCGTCGTCGAGCGAGGGCGCGACGGCGCGGTAGGCGTCCTCCAATTGCGTCCTTTGCTTGTCTGTACGCCTGTCCGGCGGGATGGACAGCAGGACGCGGTTGGCCGCGGAAACCTGGACGGTGCGCTCCGGTTGGTCAACGTCCGCCACTGAGATTCGGAAGCGCCCCATTCCCTGGCCGTGGAACTCGGACTGGTGGAGAAGGGCCACGCGCAGAATCGATTTGCTTGGGAGCACGAGCGGCGACTCCGGGATCAGAAGGAGTTGCCGGGGAACGCGCGTCTCTTCCCGCGAGGCGTCCACCGTCCAGAGGTGCTTGCGGTCGGCAGTCGCGAGGTTGCGGACGCTGCCCTGATCGGCGCGCGCCAGCCGCCACCGCACGGGCTGGCCATTCACTTCCATGACCACATCCGTCAGGACGAAATTGCCATAAATATCTCGTCCGGGGCCGCCCCGCGGCAGGGTGGAATGGGGAAGCGCCTCCACGCGCAGCGCGGTGATGCGCTTGAGAGGGGCCGGAGCCTCGACCAGGTAGCGGTCCGACTGCGGGTTGGCGCCGGTGGCAAGGACGGAGCCGTCCGGTTGGGCGACGAGCCGGGTCGCTGACTCAGCTCGCGCCGAGCCCTGCAGCGTCTTCCACTTCGACGCCAACTTCAGCAGGTCTCTCTCCCACTTCTTCTGTTCGGCGGCTAACTGGGGTGTGTGGGTCTTGAGCTGCTTGTCGAGGGCGTCGATCTCCGCCCGCAGCTGAGTAGTAAGTTGCTCCTGCTCGGGCGTCGGCAGGGTAAGCTCCCGCTCTATGTTCTTCTTACTCGTATCCCCGTAGGATTTCTCCCAGAACCACGAGTTATTGAAGAAGGCGTAGAAACGATAATAGTCCTTCTGCGTGAAGGGGTCGTACTTATGGTTGTGGCACTGGGCACAGGCGAGGGTGGCGCCGAGCCAGACCGTGGCGGTGGTATTGACGCGGTCGATGAGGACCTCGTGGTGCGCTTCGTCCTTGTCGACGCCGCCCTCCTCGTTGAACATTGTGTTGCGGTGAAACCCGGTGGCGATCTTCTGCTCGTTGGTGGCGTCGGGCAGCAGGTCGCCGGCGATCTGCTCGACGGTGAAGTGGTCGAAGGGAAGGTCGCGGTTCAGGGCGTGAACCACCCAGTCCCGGTACTTCCACATGCGGCGGGAAAGATCCTTCTCATAGCCATTCGTATCGGCGTAGCGGGCGAGGTCGAGCCAGGGGCGGGCCCAGCGCTCGCCGTAATGGGGGGAGGCGAGGAGGCGATCGACCAGGCGCTCATAGGCCCCGGGTCGGGTATCGGCGAGGAAGTCGTCCATCTCTTGCGGCGAGGGCGGCAAGCCGGTGAGGTCGAGCGAGAGCCGCCGAATCAGCTTTTCCTTCGAGGCCTCGGCCGAGGGCTTCAGTCCCTCTCTTGAGAGCCGGGTAGCGACAAACGCATCGATGGGGTGTTTGAAGCCGGCCGGAACTGCCGGCCGCCGGGGCTTCACGTACGACCAGTGCTGCTTCAACTCGAGCGCTTTCCCGTCGTCGGGCCAGGGCGCGCCCAAGTCGATCCAGCGGCGCAGCGTCGCGATCTGATCCTCGCTCAGCGGTGTGCCTTTGAGCGGCATGCGCTGCTCGCCGCCGGCGCCGGTGACGCGGTGAATCAGGCGGCTATCGGCGCTTCGTCCAGCGACGATGACCGGACCCGACATGCCGCCGCGCAGTGCTCCGGCCTTGGCGTCGAGCCGCAGTTGGGACTGGGCGTTCGCAGCGCTGTGGCAGGCGTAGCAGTTGGCCTTGAGGATGGGTTCGACATCACGCGCGAAGTCTACCCTCTGGGGGGCGAGCGTCTCGATCCAAGCGCGCAGAACGGCGATCTTGCCAGGGTGCAGAGGCTCGCCGGCGGGAGGCATGCGAAGCGTCTTGTCGGCGGAGGTTACGCGCTGGAGGAGCGGGCTGGCTTCCGGATTGCCGGGCACGACTGCGGGGCCGGAAGCGCCTCCACGAAGGAGATCGGACGCGCTGGTCATGCGTAACTGGCCGGCGGCTTGAGCGCCCGTGTGACAGGCAAGGCAGGAGGTCTGCAGGACGGCGCTCACCTCGGGCGGGAGCTCCGCCGCAATAGCGGCAACCCCGAACAATACAGAAGTAACAAGGAAGCGCATCCGAAAGCCCCTCTGCGCCAGTTTACAATGGGAACCTAGCCGACCAACATGGCTACTCCTGAGCAGGTTACGCAGCTGCTGATCGATTGGAAGAATGGGAACCGCGAAGCGCTCGACATTCTTACGCCACTGGTCTATGACGAACTGCGCCGGCTGGCCGATGCGTATCTGCGGCGCGAGGCGGGTGGCCATACGCTGCAGCCCACGGCGCTGGTCCACGAGGCTTACCTTCGGCTTGCCGGCTCGTCGCTGCCGGACTTCGAAAGCCGTTCCCACTTCTTTGGGATTGCCGCCAACCTGATGCGGCAGGTGTTGGTGGACCATGCTCGGAAGCGCGCTTCGGCGAAGCGCGGAGCGGGAGTAGAGAAGCTGCCGATTCGTCCCGGCCTGGAACTGGCGCGGCAGCCCGAAAGTGCGCTGATTGCGCTGGACGATGCTTTGATCGTACTGGGGCAACTGGACCCGCGCAAGGTGAAGATCATCGAGCTTCGCTTCTTCGGGGGCCTCTCCGTTGACGAAACGGCGCAGGCGCTTTCCTTGTCGGCGGCTACCGTCGGCCGCGAGCAGCGGCTGGCCGAGGCCTGGCTGCATCGCGAACTGAACCAGACATGAGCCCCGAGCGATGGCAGCAGATTGAGAGCCTGTTTTATCGGGCGCTGGAAGTGCCGCGGCAGGAGGTGGACGAGTTCCTGATCCGCGAAAGCGGCGACGATTCCGGACTGCTGGCGGAGGTGCGCAGCCTGCTGTCGGCCGAGGAAGGGGCGTCGAAGGTCATCGAAAGCCGTGTTCGCGACGCGGTGCTAAGGGTGGGGGACGAGTCGGCTTCCACCAGCCGTCGTGTGGGGCCTTACCGGCTGGTGGAGCGGCTCGGCCGCGGGGGCATGGGGTCGGTGTACCTGGCGACTCGGGACGACGAGGAGTTCCAGAAGCAGGTGGCCATCAAGCTGGTGCGCCCCGGCGCGGACAACGCGGTCGTGCTGGCGCGATTCCGGCGCGAGCGGCAGATTCTGGCTCGCCTCGAGCATCCCAATATCGCGCGGCTTCTGGACGGCGGCACGACCGCCGAAGGGCTGCCGTACATCGTCATGGAGTTCGTTGACGGGCTCCGTATCAACGAGTACTGCCACCGGGAGCGCCTGCCGCTACGGCGGCGGCTGGAGTTGTTCCTGCAGGTCTGCTCAGCGGTGGAGTACGCGCACGCTCACTTCATCGTGCACCGGGACATCAAGCCCGGCAACATTCTGGTGGACAAGGGCGGCGTACCGCGCCTGCTGGACTTTGGAATTTCGAAGGTCCTGGCCCCAACGGCGGCGGACGATCCCAACACCGTTCTGACGCAAGGGTTCCAGCTGTGCACTCCGGACTACGCGAGCCCGGAGCAGGTCCGGACGGAAGCGGTGGGACCACCGTCGGATATCTTCTCGCTCGGCGTCGTGCTGTACGAACTGGTAACCGGGCAGTTGCCGCACAAGGTGGAGGACTATACGCCCCGCGGGTTGGAGCAGGCGATCTGCCTGCAGACGCCCGCCGCGCCTTCCACGGTAGCGCCCGTTCCTGCCGACGTGGATGCCATTGTCATGCGGGCGCTCGAAAAGAGACCGCAGGACCGTTACCCGTCCGTGACGCGGCTGGCGGACGACATTCGACGCTATCTGGCGCTGCAGCCGATCTGGGCAAGAACGCATTCGCCGAACTATCTGCTTGGGCTATTCGTACGGCGTAACGCGCTGGCGGTGGCAGCGGGACTGGCGCTGTTTGCGGCGCTGGCGGCGTCGGTGATCGTGATCTCGCGGCAATGGGCGGCAGCGCGCGCAAGCGAGCTCCAGGTTCGAAGACTGGCGAACTCGCTGGTGACGGACGTCTACGAGGCGATCCGCGACCTACCAGGCGCGGCGAAGGCCCGGCAGCGGTTGCTCGAGACATCGGTGGTGTACCTGGACCAGGTGGCGCAACAGAAATCGAACGACCCGGAGGTGCAGCGCGACCTCGCCCTGGCGTGGCAGCGGACCGGCGAGCTGCAGGGCTATGTGTTGGGCTCGAACCTCGGCCAGTCGCAGAAAGCGCTGGAGAGCTACCGGCGCGCGCTTGGCCATCTGGACCAGTCTTTGCGGCTGAAGCCGGACCAGCCGGAGGCGCAGTTGGCCCGCATTGATTTGCTGCGCCACGTGGGCGACATCCTTTCGTACAACAACAGTTCGAAGGAGGCGATGGAGGCGTTCTCGCGCGCCTTCCGGCTCGCCGACGAGTGGAAGGCACAGCATCCGATCGACTCCGCATGGCGGAGCGAACTGGGGGAACTGGCCATTGCCGCTTCGCGGGTGAGCCGGAACCTCAATGACAATCCAGGGGCTTTGAAGTACGCCACCGAAGCGCTGGAGCTGTACCGGGAGATGGCCGCGGATTCAGGGAACCCGCGGGACGTCCGGCGTTCTTTGGCGAACGCGCTCTCGGCATACGGAATGGCGCTGGCGCGCCTCGGTCAGCGGCCGGCGGCCGACAAGAGCTATCGCGAGGCGGTATCGATTCTCGAGAGCGTGAACCGAGAAGGCCGGCAGGACATGGTGGACCAGCGGAACCTGATGCTGGCCTACAGCCATGTCGGGGATCTGGCGCGGGACGAGGGTCGCCTGCAGGAAGCGCGGGAGGCCTTCACGCGCATGGCGGCGCTCGCCGAGTCTCTGCGTAAGGCGGACACCGCGGACCAGCGCGCGCTCGCCGATCATGGGATTGCGCTGATGCGCCTGGCGCAGGTGACGGAGGGACCGCGGAAGCTGGAGATTTTCGGACAATCGAAGGCGGCGCTGGAAGGGGCGCTTCGCACGAATCCGAAGAACATGCAGGCGCTGACCAACCTCTCCAACGTCGAGGACAGGATGGGGGACGCGCGGCTGGCCGCAGGCGACGTGGCGGCTGCCCGGCAGCACTGGCAGGCGGCGGTTCGGGCAGCGGATGGGGTACTGGAACTCGACCCGTGGCAGGCGACGCCGCAGCGCCTCCTGTTGCGGGCGGCAGCGAAGCTGGCGGGAGACGCGGCGGGGAGAAAGCATCGTGGAGACGCGCTGGCGGCGATGCAGCGGCCGCTCCAGATCGCCCAGGTGGCGCTTCGTCCAGACGCTCCACCTAAGACGGCCGGGCGGCTGCTGATCGTTCCGCGAGTGTACGGGGTGCTGCGCGAGGTGTATCAGAGACTCGGGGAGCGCGATGAGGCGAGCCGGTGGCATGAACGCATGTCCAGCGCCTGGAAGGAAGTTGCGGCGCTTCCGGGCTTCACTGCCGAGGACCGGCAGGAGATGGAGAGGGCGATCGCAGCCGGCCCAGCTCGTCAATAATGCGCTGGCGAACCTCGTCCCGGTAAGCAGCGGTATCTTTCGGGTCGCGACCGGCGGCGGGCACCTCGGGCAGGACGCGGAGGTGAATGTCGAACGTGCCGGTGAAGCGCCAACTGCTCTTGGGAAGCGCGGCGTACGTGCCGTCCAGAACCAGCGGGAGAACCGGAACGCCTTCGCGAAGAGCCAACTGGAAGGGACCCTCGTTGAACGGTAGGACGCTGCCGTCGGAGGAGCGCGTGCCTTCCGGGAAGAAGACCAGCGAGCAGCCTTGGCGAAGCACCCGGGCGGCCTGCAGGAGCGCCTGCGCCGCCTTGCGCCGGTCGCCGCGTTCAACGGGGATATCGCGGGCGAGTGACATCATCCACCCGACGATGGGCACCTGAAAAAGCTCTGCTTTGGCCAGCCATTTGGCGTCGATCCGCAGGTGGGCAACCAGCGGGATGTCGGCGAGGGACTGATGATTGCTGACGACGACATAGGTCTGGCCGGGGCGAATGTTCTCGCGCCCGGAGATATGCAGCTTCCACGGGTTCACCTTGGCCAGCGCCTCCCCCAGCTTCCGAAACCAGCGTGCGGTGCGCAGGCGGAGGGGATGGCGGTCGAAGAGCGAGACGAGGCAGACGGTCACGAACCAGGTGATCACCAGGATGCCGCTCGACACCCAGACACGCATGGACCGAAGGGCTTCTATCATCGGGAGGCTGCAACGGGCGGCATCGTCAGTTCTGCAGAGTTACCGGCTTGGTGTTGTCGTCCGGCGTGCGGTCAATGAGTAAGTGGAACGGATCAACGCCCGCTTTCTCGGGAAGCTCCGAAACGGTGAAGGTGCGGGTAACCTGCGCGGAGCCGGCGCGCACGCGCTCCCGATGGAGCGTCTTGCCGTACTTCCTGCCCTTGGCGGGCGCGGCAAAGGCGCCGAACTCGATCACGTCGTCTATCGGGACCTCCTTCTCGGCGCCCTCCGAATCGGCCTTGAACTTCTTCACCTCTGCTTTCACCGTAATGTCGTACTTGCCGTCGGGGCGTTCCTTCGCAACCGCCTCAAGAGTGCGGTTCGAGAACAGCGTAATATCTTCGAATAAGTCGTTGAGCAAAGGATGATACTCAGGCGGCGTTTCAGCGCGCAGGGCGTCGAGGAGGACATAGGACGTGGGATAGGGTGGGCCCTGGTAGGCCCACTTACTCACGATACTTCGCAGGGCGCGATTGACGGCCTCCTCGCAGATCATCTCCTTCAGGTGGTAGAGGACCACGCTCCCCTTGTTGTAGTGCGTGTAACCCTGGCTGGATTCGACCGTCAGCAGCGGCCGTTCCTTCAAACGCTCGCGGCCGCGCGAGCGGAGGTATCGGTCCATTTCATATTCAAGGAACTTGCGCATCAGGTCGCGGCCGTACTCCCTCTCCATGACCATGAGGGCGGAGTACTGCGCCAGTGTTTCCGAGAGGAGCGTGGCGCCCTGCATATTGGCGCCAATCACCTGGTGGGCCCACCACTGGTGACCCATCTCATGGGCGACAACGTAAAAGACATGATCGATCCTTTCCGGGTCGCGAAGGTCGGCAACGAATCCGATGGACTCGGAGTAGGGCATGGTTCCCGGGAAGGCCTGGGCGAAGCGGGCAACGCGGGGAAACTCGATAATACGAGCCTGCTTGTGATGATAGGGGCCGAAGTTCTGAGTAAAGTAGCCGAGCGACTTCTTCATGCTCTCCATCATCCGCGGCACGTTCCAGTGGTGTTCCGGATGGTGATACACTTCCAGCCGGATCCCGTTCCAGTCCTCTCGGGCGACTTTGTAACTAGCGGATAGGAACGAGTAGAAGTTCATGGAGGCGCGGTCCAGCCGGTAGTGGTAGAAGCGCCGGCCGTTCTCCGTCCATTCCTTTAGAAGTGAGCCGGGGGCAATGGCGATCTGGTCAGGCACGGTGCTGATGACGGTCTCCACCTTGGTCCAGTCCGAGGTGTCATCGAGGTACGTGTTGGCGCAGTTGGCCGTGCAGTCCCGCTCCAGCTTGGGCATCAGGTCCTTCTCGGGAAGGCCATACTTGCGGCGCTCGTTACGGTCGGAAAGCTCGCCGCCGTCCCGGTAGCCGATCAGCGGGGCCACCGTGTTGTTAAAGAAAGTCCCATTCTGCGTGAGTTCGACCCGCTCGACGCCGTTGGTGAAGCCCTTCTTTACGGCGCGGGTGGTGAATTCCATGATTCGCGTCTCGCCCGGCTGCAGGGCCGGATCCAGCTTGTAGATGCGATAGTTGAGTACTTTGTCGTCCTGCTGGAGGCGGGCGCCCGGTATGCGAATATCGTGCTCAAAGCCGTTGTTCAGGCTGAAGTGTATTTCGGAAATGGGCTGTGCCGACTTGTTCACCAGCGTCAGTTTGCCGCGCATATCGGCTTCGCGGGTGGCCGGATGCAGATCGATGTTGTAGCTGGCTGCGACGATGCGCGGCTTGGCCATCTTCTCGTACCGCTTGTACGCCTTCTCATAGTCGGCGCGGCGGCGCTCGGCGTCCTTTGGCCCAATCACCTCATTAAGGACTTTCGTGTTGTAGAAGATCCAGGCGCCCGTAGCGAGGAACACGGCGGCGGTGGTGAGGGCCGCTGGTTTGAGAACAGGCCCGAGGCGGCCCGAGGCAACGCGGAGGCGGTTGCGCCAGGAGTTCTCCTTGCCGCGTGACCAGAAGAGAATGGACCCGATGGCAAGCAGCAGCGCGAAGGCGGACCAGTACAGGGTGAACCAGCGCCAGCCCTCCCACGCGGGCGCGAAGCCGTAGAAGTCGGAGTAGGGGATGGAGGGACGGGATCCGAAGTTGAGGAGGCGGGTTCCGACATTGAGCGCGCCCCAGGCGAAGGCGTCAAAGATCAGAAACGCCACGAAGCCGAAGTAGCCGAGGTACTTGTTCGGCAGGATGATGTGGAAGAGAAAGGCCAGGATTGAGAGGTAGATGAAGAGGCTGTAGTCGCGGAGGAGCAGCTCCTGAAAATAAACGTCGAACTGGAAGCGGGTGTAGCCCTTGGACGCCTGCACGATCACGCCGGAGACGACGGCCGCGGTGAGGATGAGAAAGTTGGCGGCGAGGAGTACCAGGAGTTTGGCCAGGTAGAGCACCCAGTCGCGGACGGGCAGGCTGTCGTAGATCTCGGAGACGCGTTCGTCACGCTCCTTCCAGACTAACTGCCCGGCGAAGTAAGTCAGCAGAGCGATCACGAACATGTAAAGGGTGCCGCGGATAATGTTCGTCACCGTGTAAGTGATGGGAAAGGTAGTGTTGCCGGCGAACTCGCTGGCGTTAAACACCAGCGAGAGGACGCAGTTGAGCATCGCCGCGGCGACGACCACGATGAAGGTGGGCGTCTTGACGAGCGCCCGGAACTCGAGCCGGGCGGTGCCCAGGAACTGAGCGAGTGTCGCGGACCCCGACCACGACGGGCGGGCCGTGGGAAGGGTGCCCTTCACCGGGACATCTTCGGCGGCTTCGACGGTCCGCGAACCGCGCCGCCGCGCGCGCGCCTCACCGAGCGAGATGCGCGCCGCGGCCAGACCGAAGATGAGGGCGCCGAGCGCGAGATAGAGCACGCGATTCCAGAGGAAGAGGCCCTGGAGCGGGAGCCACTGGGTGTTGCGTTCGGCTACCGTCCAGTACTTGGTAGCAAGCGAGAAGGCACGTCCGCCGAAGGGGTCGACCATGGCAGCTAGCGCTTCGTTTTTCAGGTCGCTGGTGAGAGCGTCGGTGACGCCGAACGCGACGAGAAGGAGAAGCCCGGCGAGGAAGCTGACGGTAGTGGAGCGGAAGTAGAGAGCGACGGAGAACAGGATGGCGCCGATGAAAAGCGTATTGGGAACGGCGAAGGTGAAGAAGCCGGCCATGTGAGCGCCCCAGGAGACGGGGCCGAAGCGAACCTCGTCGACCCACGGCATGTAGGCAGCGAGGAGGACACCAAGGGAGACTCCGAGGGCTGGGACGAGGGCGGCGAACGAGCCTCCGAGAAAGCGGCCGAGCAGATAGCCGGACTTGCGGATGGGGAGGCTGAACAACATCTGGTGTGTGTTGTGTTGAAAGTCCCGGGTAGCGGCGGAGTTCATGAACGCCGTGGTCATCAGCAGCGTCAGCACACTGACAATGCCATAGAAGTTCTGGATGACGTAGGGAGCGTTGCGATGGGTGTTGCCGATGGCTTCGCCGACCGTGACCTGGTCAGACGAGGTGGCGCCGAGAATCATGGCGCCGATGACGATCGTGAAAATCCATACCATCCAGCCGGTCAGCCAGAAGCGGATCTCGAAGGCGAAAAAATGGCGGAACATGGCGCGCTACCAGAGTCCGGAGATATGCGAGAAGAAGACGTCTTCGAGATCCGGGCGGGCGGGAGAGAAACCGTCACCGGGATCGCTCTCGCTGTGCACATGCACGAGCGGGCGTCCGGCAATCAGCTTGTGTGAGATGACGCGGTGGGAGGCGCTGAGCGCGGGCAGTTCAGCCTTGGAAGCGAAGCGGGACCAGATCCTTCCGTCAAGGTCGCGAATGCCCTGTTCAGGCGTGCCGTTGTATAGGACGCGGCCCTTGTGAATGATGGCCATACTGGAGCACAAATCCAGCACATCCTCGACGATATGGGTGGAGAGGATGACAATCACGTTCTCGCCGATCTCCGACAGCAGATTGTAGAAGCGGTTGCGTTCGCCGGGGTCGAGGCCCGCGGTGGGCTCGTCCACGATCAGCAACCGGGGGGAGCCGAGGAGTGCCTGGGCGATGCCGAAGCGTTGGCGCATGCCGCCGCTGAAGCCGCTCAGCGCTTTCTTGCGAACCTCCCAAAGGTTCACGCGCTGGAGCATAGCCTCCACCACCTCTTTGCGTTCTGGGGCACGGGTGAACCCCTTCAGCAGGGCGATGTGGTCAAGCATCGCGTAGGCGCTGACCCGCGGGTAGACTCCAAAGTCCTGGGGCAGGTAGCCGAGCAGGCGCCGGGTCTCGTCCTTCTGTTTGAGGACGTCGATCTCGCCGAGGCGGATCTGCCCGCTGTCGGGCTCCTGAAGGGTGGCGATCGTGCGCATCAAAGTGGACTTCCCGGCTCCGTTCGGTCCGAGGAGGCCAAACATGCCGAGGGGAATCTCGAGCGACACGTCGTCGAGCGCCCGGACACCGTTCGGATAGGTCTTGGAGAGACTGCGGATGGAAAGTTGCATCGGCATCCCGTACTCAAATGATTGTAACGACGGTGGGGCAGAGAGCGAAAGCGGGGCGAGAACGGCGGAGACCCACCGTAGGAGTAGCGTGGCGGGAGGGGGAGGATAGGCGCGAATTCCGGACGGAACTAAGGTCCATACTTAGTATTTCGCCCCGCCGTATTCCGGTAAGCTGAGCCTGTAGGAGTGAACCTTGACGATCTCGACTGTAAGAAGGGCGAAATCCAGACGAGGGAGCTCTTTGGTCGAAGCGGCTTTGATCTTCCTGCCGCTCATGGCGTTGCTGGTGGCGCTGATCGACTTCTCGCTGGTGATCTTCATCAAGTCTACTATCCAGTTTGCGGTGCGGGAAGGTGTGCGTTACGCGATTACCTACCAGACGGTAAGCGGGCAGGGGCATGACGCCTCGATCCGCACGATGGTGGAGAACAACTCCATGGGGTTCCTCAAAGGCAAGGGACAGTACATCAAGGTCGACTACTACAATCCCACGAATCTCACGACGCCGGTGACCGGGCTCGGGAGCAATGGTCCGGGCAATGTGGTTGAGGTAAAGGTGGATCAACTTCCGTGGAGCTGGCTGGCGCCGTTGCAGCCGGACTATAACCAGGCCGGCGCGCGCAAGAGTCCGTTCAGCTTGAGCGCGAGCGCCGCCGACGTGATGCAGGGTTTGCCCGTGGGGCAGATACAGCCCCCAGCTCGTTAAGGGAAGGCATTATGCGAGCGAAAGGAAATCCAGGGAAGCGAGAGCGCGGGAATTCCATTCTGGAGTTCGCAGTAGTCATTGTCTTTCTGGTGCCGCTGCTACTCGGCACTTACTCCGTCGGCATGATGACGGTCAAGAGTCTCCAGGTGATCCAGGTTCGCAATACCGCCGCACAGTTGTTTGTGAAGTACATCGATCTCTCGAAGACGGCGAATCAGGATCTGATCGTGCGGACCGCACAGGGCCTGGGAATGACCCGAACGGGCGGGAATGGCGTGGTGTTTCTGTCGCAGGTCGTCTACGTTGGCGAGCAGCAGTGCGCGGCCGGGGGCTTGACCAAATTCGAATGTCCGAACTTCGGCCGCTACGCGTTCGTCAAGCGCATCACCATCGGCAATGCGGCGATGACGATTCCTTCGGAGGGAACGACGGCGAAGAGTATGTTTGGCACGCCCGACCCAGGGATTCTGAATGCCGACGGATCGATCGACCTGGATGACACGCTGAAGGACGTATCGGCGATCGCGGTGAACGTACCCGCCGACCTCCCGAAGGATGACGCACAGTTTTCCTTCATGGCGGAGACGGTTTTCCTTGCCCCGGAACTGGGCGTTGCGGGGTTGAACCTGGGGCAACCGCTGCGGCCTCGACCGTACATTTCCTAGAGGTGCTCACATGGCCGGTAGACAACGTAAACGGGGTGTAGCGATCGTCATCACGACGATCATGCTGCTGATCGCGATACCCGCAATCGGTTTGGCGATCGACGCGGGCATCATGTACCTGGTCCGGGTCCAACTGCATGCGGCCTCTGACGCCGCGGCATTGGCGGCGGCTCGGTCCCTGAATCTGGGACAGACGCTGCAGGAACAGGAAGACGCGGCGGAGGCGCGCGCCGAGGCGTACTTCTACGCCAACTACCCCGACGGGTACCTGGGGTCGAACCGCGCCAAACCGAAGACGGACCTGCAGGCTCTCGACTACTCCACGCTTCAGGTCAACGTGGAAACGGAGACCTTCGCCCCGACGTACTTCATGAAGATCTTCGGGAAGCAGGGGCTGAACCTGAAGGTGGTCGGGACCGCGACCCGGCGCAATGTCAACCTGATGCTAGTGCTTGACCGGTCCGGTTCGATGGCGGGCACTCCGTGTACGGACATGAAGGCAGCGGCAAAGTCGTTCCTGGGCTACTTCTCCGCCGGCCGGGACAAGATTGGGCTGTTGACGTTTGCGGGGGATTACAACGTCGTCGCCAAGCCCTCGGCGGATTTCAAGACCACGCTGCCGGCTTTAATCGATGCGATCGTCTGCAGCGGCAGCACGGGGAGTGCGCAGGCGCTTCATTGGGCCTACGAGGAGCTCAAGGACATGGACGAGCCGCTAACGCTCAACACCATTGTCTTCTTCACCGACGGGCAGCCCAACGGCGTGAGCGGCAACTATATGATCCGCAAGCACGTGGATCAACGCTACGGCTATAGCGGCGGGTACAAACCTACTCTGTGGAACGGGTCGAGTTGGTACAAGGGCTCGACATCGGTTTGCAACAATACTTCTCAGCTGTGCAACATGGAGCCGTCGCCGTGCCGCGACTCGAGCAGCCGCCAGTATGACCGCAACAGCGGATCCAATCCTACATACGGACCGCCCAACTGGAATCCGAACTGGTTTGGGGGAGATCTCTCACCCACCTATCTGCAGGGCGCGATGACTCAATCGGGCGGAGACACCGTAATCGGCCTGAGAACGTTCGTGAATGGTGAGGGCACGATTGCGGCGAACGGCTGCGCCTTCCGCTCGAACCAAGCGTACGTAAAACGCGATATCGCCTTCATACCCGACGCCGACTTGAACGGCTACTCGACGTGGGGATATAAGACTAACTATAACTACGCGACCGATACCTACATCGCGAATCAAGATAAGTTTCCGGCCGGGCATCGCTACGAGGGCAAACTCCGGCCGGATATATACGATCCGATCGTGAACGCTTCCTACAACGCTGCCGACAACTGCGCCAAGGCGATTCGCGATGACACCACTTTCAACCCGGTCATTTACTCCATCGGGTTGGGCGGCAATCCCGGCTATCCGGCGGACGCCGAGTTCCTCTCGAGAGTGGCGAATACGGGAACGGCGGACGATACGCTCTCCGGGGACAACGTCACCCGGCCCCGCGGCGTGTACGCGTACGCTCCGAACTCCGCACAGCTGATGCAGGCGTTCGCGATCATCGCTTCCTCGGTCCTGCGGCTCAGCCGGTAAAGCGGTTTGCGATATTATTCCTCGGGCGCCGGCGAGCCGCGGCGCTGGAGGGTTGATGAGCCGTCAGAGGCAGGGTGGTGACTGCCGAATCGCATTGCTGCCCGGGGATGGAATCGGCCCCGAGGTGGTCAGCAGCGCCGTCCGCGTGTTGCGCGCCGCGGTCTGCGAGTACCGCCTGGATTTCAAAGAGTTCAGTGTGGGCGCGGGCGAGTATCAGCGGTCCGGCGACCCGCTGCCACCGGGTGTACTCGAGGAACTGAAGTCGTTTGATGCGATTCTGCTCGGTGCGATGGGGCTGCCGAGCGTTCGCTACCCTGACGGCGTAGAGATGACGCCGCAACTCGACCTCCGGGAGAAACTGGATCTCTACCTGGGCCTGCGGCCGATTTTCCTCTATCACCCGGGTGACTCGCCGCTGCGGAACGTCAGCGGGATTGACCTGCTTCTGGTTCGGGAGAACACGGAAGGGTTGTTCTCATCGCGGCTGAATCCGGCGGTAGGCGAGGGCTTCGTCGAGGACCGGATGCGGATCACACGGCGGGGAGCGGAGCGCGTGATTCGCGGGGCGTTCCACCAGGCCGGTAGACGACGGGGCCGGCTAGCGCTGGTAGATAAGGCGAACGTGCTGCCGTCGATGGCCTTTTTTCGTAGCGTTTTTGACGAGGTGGCGTCCGGGTTCCCCGACGTGCGCACGGAGCGCATCTACGTGGACGCGATGTGCCTCTACATGGTGCAGGATCCGGGGCGGTTTGACGTGGTGGTCACCGAGAATATGTTCGGCGACATCCTCTCTGACCTGGCGGCGGGACTGGTAGGCGGAATGGGAATGGCGCCGTCGGCCGACATCGGGGACCAGTACGCAGTGTTTCAGCCGTCACACGGGTCTGCTCCGGACATCGCGGGAAAGGGCATTGCCAATCCTGTCGCTACCATCCTCTCCGCTGCGATGATGCTCGACTGGCTGGGCGCCGGCACAGCCGCGCGGAGGATCGAGGAGGCGGTCCGCGCGGTCTTGGGGGACCCCACCCGTCGCACGCGCGACATGCGCGGCTCGCTTTCGACTGAGCAGATGACGGAAGCGATTCTGGGTGCGCTTGCATGAGGGACGGCTTCCGGATCTTTGACACCCATACCCACATCGGTACGGCGCGGCATAGCGGACGTCACGTCAGCGCCGACGACCTGCTACGGGTGATGGATCGGTGCGGGGTGGACCGGTCGCTCGTGATTCCCTTCCCCGTCGTCGATGACTACCGGTCCCAGCACGACCTGATCGGCAGCGCCGTGAGGGCTTACCCGGATCGGTTGGCGGGAGCGGCATGTCTGGCTCCCTTTGTTCCAGAGGCCCAGTTCCGCGATGAGGTACGGCGGTGCCGCGACGAGCACGGTTTTCGAGCACTCAAACTGCAACCCCAGTATCACGGCTTGAACCCCTTCTCCGCCAGAAGCGACTTCTTCTTCGAGGCCGCGCTTGAGAACCGGATGGCGGTGGTCTGTCACACGGGAACAGGGGCGCCGTTCGCCCTTCCGTCCTTGCTCATGTTGCCGGCGCGAAGATTTCCCGGACTGACGGTGGTAGCGGCGCACTGCGGCGGAGGAATTTACGTGCAGGAGGCGATCGTTGCCGCACTGTTCTGCCCGAATATCGTACTCGAGCTGTCGAGCCTGATGCCTCACCATGTGCTGGAGGTGATGGGGCACGTTCCGGCGGACCGTCTTATGATCGGCTCTGACTTACTCGAAAGCACCGACTCGGAAGTGGGTAAGATTCTCACGCTCGACGTAAGTGAAGCGGTAAAACACGCCGTGCTGTGGGAAACCGCAAGCCGGGTATTCGGATGAAGTACCTCGTGGTCGGCGCGCTGTTCGTTCTATCGATGATTACTTACATCGACCGCGTCTGCATCACCACCGCGAAGGATCCCATCTCAAGAGAACTGGGGCTCTCGGATAGCGCCATGGGAGCGGTGTTCGGCGCATTTGCGCTCGGCTATGCGCTGGCGCAGATTCCGGCCGGGTGGTTTGCTGACCGGTTTGGAGCGCGCCTCGCGCTGGCCGGAGTCGTGGCGACCTGGAGTGCGCTGACGGCGCTGACCGGCTGGGCGTGGAGCTTCACCTCGCTGGTGATCATCCGGTTCCTGTTCGGTGTCGGGGAAGCGGGCGCGTTTCCGGGCAGCGCGCGTGCCATCGTGAACTGGCTGCCCGCGGGAGAACGAGGCCGCGCCAACGGCGTCTTGTTCTCCGGCTCACGCCTGGGCGCGGCGGTTGCCTTTCCCCTGCTGGCCTGGATGTTGTCACGGTGGGACTGGCGCGCTTCCTTCGTCATTCTGGGCGCCGGCGGCGTGGTCTGGGCGATGTTCTGGCTGCTGTGGTTTCGCGACCGCCCTCCCGGCGTGCCGCCGCCCGTGGTTACTCGGGCGGAAGCGGCGTTGCCGCTCGCCCGTATCTTCCGCTCGAAGATACTCGGGTTGGCCATGTTCCAGTATTTCGCGAGTAACTTCACGTTCTTCATCTGTCTTTCCTGGATGCTCCCCTATCTCAAGCGGCAGTACAAGCTCGGGGACGGTGAGGCGGCGGCCTACGCGATGGCGCCGCTGCTGCTGGGAGCAACCTCACAGTGGGCGACGGGGTGGATCGTCGACCGCTTGTACCGGTCGTCGTGGCGGAGTTGGTCGCGACGCCTTCCGGCGATAGCGGGATTCGCGCTGGCAGCCGCTGGTGTCACCGCGCTAACGGCGGCGGATACCGCGTGGGCCGCGGCCGCGTGTTTTACCGTCGCGGCCTTCGGCGCGGACATGACGATCAGCCCAAGCTGGGTGTTCTGCGCCGACGTGGCGGGAAAGAACGCCGGCAGCGTCTCCGGCTCAATGAACATGCTGGGGAACTTCGGTTCCTTCGTAAGCGCGAATGCCTTCCCCATGATGGAACGGGCGGCGGGTTCGGCCGCCCCCTACTTCTGGTTGGCGGGCCTGCTCAATGCCGTCGGCATCCTATGCTGGTTGGGCATGAATTCGGTGGACCGGGAGCACGAGTTATGAAGCGGCTAAGGGGTGTTGGCCTGGGAGCAGGGTACTTTTCCAAGTTTCAGTACGAGGCTTGGACGCGAATCCCGGAGGTTGAGATTACCGCCCTCTACAATCGCACGGAGGAGAAGGCGCGGGCGATGATGGCGGCGTACGGAATCCCGCGCTGCTATTCCGACTGGCGCGAGGTGATCGAGCGGGAACAGCCGGATTTCGTGGACATCATCACGCCTCCGGAGACTCATGAGGAAATGTGCGCCTTCGCCGCCTCTCGGGGCGTGCACATCAGTTGCCAGAAGCCGGTGGCCCCCACGCTCGCCGAGAGCCGGCGCATCGTGGAGAACGCACGGTCGGCGGGCGTGCGGCTGATGATACACGAGAACTTCCGCTGGCAGCCCTGGTACCGGAAAGTCAAAGAGATTCAGCGGTCCGGAGTCTTAGGGGAGTTGACCCACCTTACGTTTCTCATGAGAATGGGCGATGGGTGGGGTGACGACGCGTACTTAGCGAGGCAGCCCTTCTTCCGTGAATATCCGCGATTACTGATCTATGAGACCGGAGTCCATTTCATCGATACCTTCCGCTATCTGCTGGGCGAGATCCGGGAGGTCTATGCTCACCTTCGACGTTTGAATCCGGTGATCCGCGGCGAGGAGACGGGCGTCGTCTTTTTCCGCTTTGAGAGCGGCGCAACCGCGCTCTGGGATGCGAACCGTTACAACGAAGTCGAGTCTCCCTCGCCCCGCTATACGTTCGGCGCCATGCGGATCGATGCCATGGGCGGACACCTGACGCTGGACACGGAAGCAAGGATGAGAATGAAGTTACTGGGGCAGGCCGGAGCGGACGTTGAGTACCCGCACCAGGATGTGAACTTCGGCGGCGACTGCGTCTACGCTTTGCAGCGCCACTTCGTCGATTGCCTGTTGACGGGGGCTGAGTTTGAGTCAAACGGAGGGGATTACTTGAAATCGATTGCTGCGGTTGAGGCCGTGTACGAGTCCGCGCGGACTGGTTTGCCGGTGCGGTTATGAACAGACTGCTTTGGATGTTTGCCGCAGCGGTAGCGCTGGGCCAGGACTGGCCGGCGTATCACGGAGGTCCGGCTAACACGAAGTACTCGACCTTGACCCAGATAAACCGCGACAACGTGGGGCGCTTGCGCCTGGCCTGGCGTTTCGACACCGGAGACGCCTTCTCCGGCTCCGAGATGCAGAGCAGCCCCCTGGTTGTGAAGGACACCATCTTCCTGGTATCGCCTAAGTTGCGGGTGTTCGCCCTGCACGCGGCGACGGGAAAACAGCGTTGGGTGTGCGATCCGAATGAGGGGCCGCCCATCAAGACGAACATGCGCAACCGCGGCCTTACTTACTGGACCGATGGTAAGCGGAGCCGGCTATACCTGGCTGTCCGCCAGTACGTCTATTCCATCGACGCAGCGACAGGCAGGATCGATCGGGCGTTCGGGACCGGCGGCCGCATCGACCTGAAAGCCGATCTCGGCCGCGACGCGTCAAAACTGAGTGTCACGATGACGACGCCGGGCGTCGTTTTCCGGGATCTTCTGATTTTAGGTAGCGTCGTAAATGAGTCGCTCCCGTCGGCGCCGGGTCACGTCCGCGCCTACGATGCGCGGAGCGGGAAGCTACGCTGGGCCTTCTACACCATCCCCCGCGAGGGAACGCCCGGGGCGGAAACATGGCCGAAAGGAGCGCAGGCGTACGCGGGCGGGGCCAACAGTTGGGCGGGGTTCGCTCTCGACGAAAAGCGCGGCGTATTGTACGTGCCGACCGGATCCGCTTCCTTCGATTTCTACGGGTCGAACCGGGCGGGCGACAACCTGTACGCCAATTGCCTGATCGCGCTCCGCGCCGCGACAGGCGAGAAGCTGTGGCACTTTCAGTTTGTCCGCCACGACCTGTGGGATCGCGATCTGCCCACGGCCCCGACCCTGGTAAGCGTGAAGCGCAACGGGCGATCCACCGACGCCGTGGCTCAGATCACTAAGTCCGGTCACGTGTGGGTATTCGACAGGGAGACGGGAGAGCCGCTCTTCCCGATCGAGGAGGTGAGCGTGCCGGCCTCGCCGGTTCCGGGGGAGATCGCCGCCAGGACCCAACGTCTCCCCAAGGCGCCCGAACCGTTTGCCCGGCAGGAGTTCACGGAAGATCTGGTAACGGACCGCACGCCTCAGGCCCGCGATGTGGTACTGGCGCGATGGCGGCAGGTGATCAGCGGACCGCAGTTCACCCCTCCGAGCCTGAAGGGGACCATCGTGTTTCCGGGTTTCGACGGCGGCGGAGAGTGGGGCGGTGCTTCCTATGATCCGGAAACGGGCCTTCTCTATGTGAACTCGAACGAGATGCCGTGGATCCTGCGGCTGGTGCCGAAGCAGAAAGGCGTGCTCAATACCGGCCAAAAGCAGTATGTGCAGCATTGCGCCGGCTGTCATCGCGAGGACCTGGAGGGAACGCCGCCGAACTTCCCTTCCCTGCGCAACCTGGCCTCGCGGCGAGGCGAGCAGCAGGTGGCGGACGTCATCCGGAACGGTGCGGGCCGCATGCCCGGTTTCGCGCACCTGGAGGACTGGGCCCGCGCAGCAATTACACGGTACGTGCTGAAGGGTGAGAACAAGGAAGTCATGGAAGCCGAGGCGCGTCCCGCAACCGCGGCAGATGTTCCCTATGACATCGACGGGTACAACCGCTTCGTCGACCCCGACGGCTACCCCGCGATCAAGCCGCCCTGGGGAACGCTGAACGCCCTTGATGTCAACACGGGCGAATGGGTCTGGCGAATTCCCTTCGGTGAGTTTCCGGAGCTGGAGCGGAAAGATACCGGGTCAGAAAACTACGGCGGCGCGGCAGTAACTAAGGGTGGTCTGCTGTTTATCGGTGCGACAAAGGCGGATAACAAGTTCCGCGCCTATGACAAGCTGACCGGCAAGCTACTTTGGGATTATGTGATGGATGCCGCCGGACATTCCACGCCCGCCACTTACGGCGTGAACGGCAAGCAGTATGTTGTGCAGGGGGCGGGAGGAGGCAAGTACAAAGAGGTTCGCGGCGGAAGCTACTATGCATTTACTCTGCCGTAACCGGTAAGCACGGGGCGAGGGATGGCCCCTCGCCCCGCTCCGCCAGCGCCGCCTGTTTCAGGCCGAGGCCCCGCGCGCCCCTGGAGTGGCGGCACGGTTCAACTGCGCAGCCAGCAGCGCCAGCACGGCGTCGGAAGCCGAGCCGGAAGACCCGCCCCCACCCGCCACCAGCACGTCCGGAGTCAGCCGGATGCCCTTCTCCGCAAGGATGCTGAAGATTTGCAGCAGGCCGTAATACTCGCCCATCGCCTCCACGCCCTTGCGCGCCGCCTCCGCGCGTGCCAGGCCAACCGCCTGGATCGCGCGCGCTTCGTTCTCGCCTTTGACGGCCGAGATCTCCGCCTCCGCCGTACCCCGCCGGCGAATCGCTTCGGCCTCGCCCGCCGCGCGGGTGGAGATCGCCGTCGATTCGCCTTCGGCCTGCCTCACGTTGGCCTGCGCCTTGCGCTGAGCGATCAGGATGTTCTGCTCCTCGTTGACCAGCTCACGCTGCTTTTCGGCGAGCGCCTTCTCCGCCTCCAACGTCTTGCGCGTTTCCTGCGCCAGCCGCTCCGCCTCGTACGTCTTCTTCTGCTCCTCGGCGAGCTTGCGCGCCGTAAGCGTGTCCATGAGCGACTGCGGCGGTGTGATGTCTCCGATCAGCGAGTCCACGCTCTGCACGTCGTAGTCGGCGATGGCGCGGGAAATGTGTTCGCGCGCTTCCTTCTGCCGCTCGCTACGCGCGGAGAGGAAGTCGAGGACGATGTAGTTCTGCGCGGAGTTGCGGAAGTAGTTGCCCACCAGCGGCTCGAGCACCTGGTTCACCAGGTTTCTCACGCTTCCCACGCGGCTGATCACCCACGGGGCCTTGGTTGCACCGATGTTGATGATCTGGCTGACGTCGAGGTTAAACGTGAAGCCGTCGCGCGAGCGCACCGAAATCGTGGACAGCTTCTCGTCCAGCTTGTGCGCTTCGGTACGTGCATTCGCCCAATTGAGAACGATATTCGTCGTCGGCACCAGTTCCACGCGCATGCAGTCCGTGTTGAGCGGGTGCTTGCCGGGGTAGAGCGGCTCCGACCACACGCCCTTACCGCCGCGCGGGACGATGTTACCGTGCGTGAACGCCTCCCCGGAGATATCTTTGAGCTCCCTGCCGACAAAGCTGACCACAACGCCGACCCAGCCGATCGGGACCTCATACAGATCCGCCAGTTTCACCTCCACGAACCAGGGATTCAGGTTGTACTGCCCCGCCAGGATAATCTGCTCCTGCAGGCCCCGGCACCCGCCATTGGCCAGGAACGCTTCCGGGTCCTGGAAGCTGGAATGTCCCTCCACGCTCGGCGCGGCCATCTCGCCCTTTGGCATGGGAGCTCCGTCGAAGGTGGTGACGATGCCCACCTTGTCGTGCGGGATGTTCGTGACGTCGCCAACAAATACTTCGAAGAGGACGAGGTTGATGCGGTACAGGCCGGCCGTCAGCACCGCGCTCTGCTTACCCTTCTGCCCGCCATTGCGCAGAAAGGCAACAGCGTCCTGAAAGTTGTCGCACTCCACGCGCCGCGCCAGGATGCGGTCCGCCGGAAGGGGTGCGCCGTCCTTGGCCACCACCATGCCGATCCGGCCCGGCTCGATCCGGACCACCTGCTTTTTGTCGACGCGGAACATCCAAGGCCAGTACCAGAAGTGCAGGCCCGGCGGCAGGATCTCCGCCTGGTAGCCCGCCTCGCCCGCTACGGCAACCAGGCGGCCCGGCGGCAGGCGCCGCGAACCGAACTTCTTAACGACGTGGCCCACCTGGTCTTCTTTGATCAGCACCCAGCCGAATAAAACCTGGCTGAGCAGCACCAGGGTCACCAGCGCAGCGGCCGTGCCCAATGCAAACAGTAGCGTGTTCATGTGTCTCCCTATCGAGGCGTACGCGCACACGGCGGCTCCGACGCCGGATCAGCAGTACTGAGTTGCCTATGAAGGAGATTCTATGGCTCTGGCAGCCTCGCGGCTAGGGGATGGAAGGACGTGGACGGAGCAACCATGGGTTACGCCTCATCCGGAGCATACGCACGGCGCCTGTCCGATGTTCCGCGATTCGCTCGCAAGCCTGTCATCGTCCCAGCCATCCCCCGTCCACCGTGAGCACGGTACCGTTCACGTAGTCGGACGCCTCCGAGGCCAGAAAGACGGTTGCACCCGCCAGATCCTCCGGCACGCCCCAACGGCCAGCGGGTATGCGGCTGACGATCGACCGCGCCCGGTCCGGGTCTTCACGCAGCGGCATCGTGTTGTCCGTGGCGATGTAACCCGGCGCGATCGCGTTCACCTGCACGCCGCACCCCGCCCATTCGTTGGAGAGAGCCTTGGCCAGCTGCGCCACCCCGCCCTTGCTGGCCGCGTAGCCAGGCACCGTGATGCCTCCCTGGAAGCTGAGAAGAGAAGCGGTGAAGATAATCTTGCCCCGTCCGCGCGCCACCATGCGCTTGCCCACCTCCCGCGCCAGCACGAACGGCGCGGTGAGATTGGTCTCGAGCACCTCGTCCCAATAGTCGTCCGGATGGTCGGCTGCCGGCCGCCGGAGAATCGTGCCCGCGTTGTTCACCAGGATGTCGATCGCCTCGTAGTCGATGAACAGGCGATCGACAAAGTGATAGAGGGCCGTGCGGTCGCCCAGATCGCAGGCGTACGGCCGGAACTGCCTCCCCAGCGACGCAACGGCGTGCGCCAGCTGGTTCCCGGAATCGCACTGCATGTGCCGGCTGACACCGATGATGTCGGCGCCCGCCTCCGCCAACGCCAGCGCCATCGCCCGCCCAATGCCGCGGCGGCATCCCGTCACCAATGCCAACTTGCCATCCAGCCGGAAGAGATCGAGAACAGGCACGCGCGTATTATTTCAGAGTCCATGGCCCGCGCAAGCCCTGGGTGAGGCGACAGTTGCCGCAATCCCCCAAATCTCGATAAAGTTGATGTAGATCGGATGAAGCTGAGCAATTCACGATGGAAAGAGCATCTCGAAGGGCGCATCGCGCCGGATCTCGCCGCCGAGATCGATGTCTTCGAGAATGAGATCGCCCTCAAGAAACAGGGCAAGATCGACGACAAGGTGTTTGCCGAGACGCGCCTTCGCCGCGGCGCCTACGGCCAGCGCTACGACAACGGGCAACGCCACGACGGCGTCGCGCCTCGCAAGCTCGCCTACGGCGAGGCCCCGCTGACGAAAGGCCCCCACACGCTGTGGGACGCGCCGGGCATGCAGCGCATCAAGATCCCCTTCGGTGGGCTGAACGCCACCCAGTTGGAGGTTCTCGCCGAGCTCGCCGAGGAATACTCCGATAACATCGCCCACGTCACCACGCGCCAGGACGTGCAACTGCACTTCGTGCACATCGAGGACACTCCGGCGTTGATGCGGCGCTTGGCCGCGGCCGGCATCACCACGCGCGAAGCCTGCGGTAATACGGTGCGCAACGTCACGGCGTGCCCACTCGCCGGCGTCTGCCGCGACCAGGCATTCGACGTCACGCCGTACGCGCACGCAACGGCGTACTTTCTGCTGGGGCACCCGGACGCACAGGATTTCGGACGCAAGTTCAAGGTGGCCTTCTCCGGCTGCGACACGAACCCCTGCGCGCTGGTGCGCATCCACGATCTGGGTTGTATCGCGCGCACCAGGGAGGTGGACGGCAAAACGGTACGGGGATTCGAAACCTACGTCGGCGGCGGCTTGGGCACCGTGCCCTACCAGGCCAAGCTCTTCGATGAGTTCCTGCCGGAGGAGGAGCTGCTCCCCACCGCGCAAGCCATGGCGCGCGTCTTCGCCCGGCTGGGCGAGAAGAAGAACCGCAACACGGCGCGACTGAAGTTCCTTGTGGCGAAGCTGGGCCTCGACGAGTTCAAACGCCTGGTGAAGGAGGAGCGGGCCGTGCTGCCCGTGGACCCTCGATGGACCAGTTACCTGGCTGACATCGATCGGCATGTCGAGTCGCCGCGCAGACCTCCCTCTTTCCTGCAGATCTCGCCCGCCCTCTCGGAGGACTTCGTGGCGTGGAAGCGATCCAATGTGCATGCGCAGCGGCAGGCCGGCTACGCGACGGTGACGGTGACCCTGCCGCTCGGCGACATCACGGCGGACCAGCTTCGCGGCTTGGCGGACATCGCGCGCCAGTACGTCAATGAGACGATCCGCACCACTGTCGAGCAGAACATCGTCTTGCGCTGGGTCAGTGAGGCCGATCTACCCGCCCTCTACCAGGACCTCAAGGCGCTGTCGCTTCACCTGCCCGGCGCGGGAACCATCGTCGATCTGACGGCATGCCCCGGCACCGACACCTGCAAGCTCGGTATCTCCTCTTCGCGCGGGTTAGCGGGCGAACTGCGCGTGCGCCTGGCGGAGAGCGCGCTGGCGGCCGACGAAGCGATCCGCGATCTCCGAATCAAGATCAGTGGCTGCTTCAACTCCTGCGGCCAGCATCACATCGCCGACTTGGGCTTCTACGGGGTCAGCCGCAACAAGGGCGGCTTTGCGGCGCCTCACTTTCAGGTGGTCCTGGGCGGTCAGTGGACGGAGAATGCCGGCTCCTATGGATTGGCCATCGGCGCCGTTCCCTCCAAGCGCATACCGGAGGCGGTGAGTCGCATCACGGGCCGTTACCGGGCCGAACGTGCGGCAGGCGAGAGCTTCCAAGCCTACATCCGGCGCATCGGCAAGGCCGAGTGCAAGAAGATGCTCGAGGACTTGATGGTCCTGCCGCCGCATGACGCCGAACCCTCCCTTTACTCCGACTGGCACGACCCGCGCGAGTACACCATCGGAGACATCGGCGTCGGCGAGTGCGCCGGCGAAGTCGTGTCCCCCATCGAGTTCCAGCTCACCGCCTGCGAGCGCGAGGCCTTCGAAGCGCAGCTGGCGCTCGAGCAGGGCGACGTTGTGAAAGCCGGGCGTCTGGCCTACGAATCGATGTCGCACGGCGCCGCCGCGCTCCTCGCGTGGCGCCGGCACGGCCATAACGGCACGCCGGGCGGCATCGCCGAAGCATTCCGCATCCACTTCTACGAAACGCAGCTCTTCCACGATCCCTTCGCCGGCGGCAAATTCGGCCACTACTTCCTGCGCGCGCACGAGCGGGCCGGCGAGCCGCGCGACGCCGAACAGACGCATCGCCTCATTGAGGAAGCGCAGCTCTTCATCGAAGCCTGCCACAGCTGCTACGCCCGCCTCTCGCAGGCCGCGACGGTGAAAGTGTAAGCGCCATGGACGCCCTGCAGCAGGTCAACATCAAACTCTTCGCCGCGCCCGGCAGCGAGATCCGTCTGGAAGACGCCATTCCCGTTTTCCATCGTTGGATTCAGACGTCAGCGCTGCCCGAACTGCTGATTGATGTAGCGGACTACGCCCACGTCCCCAATGGGCCGGGCGTGATGCTCATCGGCCATCAGGCGAATTACAGTCTGGATCTGGGCCAAGGCCGGTTGGGGCTCCTCTACAACCGTAAGGCGCGGGCCGAGGGCGATGCGGGCGAGTCATTGCGATCCGCGTACCAGTCCGCCCTCGCCGCCGCGGCACTGCTGGAGCGTGAACCGGCGTTCGCCGGCCGGTTGCGCTTCCTCCCCGACCAGCTCGAGATCGTTCTCAATGACCGGCTGCTCTATCCCAACGCGAGCGCTACCTGGACTGAGCTCGAACCCGCCTTCTCCGCATTTCTCCAGGGCGTGCTTGGCCCGGCCTACGAGATCGAGCACGCGCGGGATCCGCGCGAGAGGTTCCAGGTGTATGCCCGCGCGGTTGCCGCGGCATCCTCAATGTCACCCGTCCGCTGAAACACTGTCGCCTGCGCCGGAGTCTTACAGCCGGTGCGCCAACGCATCCGCGCCCTTCGCCCCTTTGGTGCAGGCGGTGACGGGCCGCCGCCGGAGCCGGCCGCGCTGTAAGTCGGCCGGCCTTTGGCGTCCGCTGTTCCTCACACTCCCGCCCCCGCCGCCGATAAGAAGGCCAGGAGCTTTCATGGCCTTTATTGCGTGGAAAACGGACTATGAGACGGCGTTGCCGCAGGTCGATCAGGAACACCGAAAGCTGGTGGATATGGTCAACCGCCTCCATGCCGCGATGGTGGCTGGCAAGGTGAAAGAGGAAATCCAGATTGTCTTGAATGACCTGCTGGCCTATGCGGGACAGCACTTCGGCAATGAAGAGCGCCTTATGCAGCGAAGCAGCTTCCCGGGGTACGCACAGCACAAGCAGCAGCACGACGAATTCGCCACGAAAGTCCGGGACTTCGTGGAGCAGCACAACCGGGGACGCAGCTCGGTCTCCGTCCAACTGCTGCAGTTCCTTGGGAAGTGGCTGGTGGAGCACATTCAGAACTCCGATAAGAGGCTTGCCTCTCACGTCAGAGGGCGGGTGGAACGGGGCAGCCCACTCCACCAGTTCGCGTCGCGCTAAATCTTGATACCCAGATTCCAGAGCACGTAGCCGACGGCTTGGCGCATGGACAGCTTCCACTCGCGCGCGCCGTCGGCGTTGCCCGGGCGCGGCGAACCGTAGACCGTCATACCCTGCTGCTCCAGCATTCGCTTCGCCCGATAGATGTGGTAGCCATCGCTGACTAAAATTAAAGTCTTCAAATTCATGCGACGCATGATCTCCGCCACCGCGGCGGTGGAATGTACGGTGCTCTCGCCTTCCGGCTCGATTACGATATCTTCGCTTCGGACGCCCCTCTTTATAAGGTAGGCCCGCGCCACTTCGCCTTCCGTGAAAACCGGATCGCCCCCAGCGCCGCCGGTGGTGATGATGCGGGGAGCCATCCCTTTCTGATACAGGTGCAGCCCATGATCGAGCCGCGCCTTGAGCACCGGCGACGGCTTACCCCGATACTCGGCGGCGCCCATAACTACGATGGCGTCGGCGGGCCGCGCCTCGTCGACATCCGACTGGCGCCGAATCTCGCTCGCCAACGAGTTTAAGTAGAGGAAGCCGGCGGCGGCCAGGATCGCCAGCGCCGCAATCAGCCGTTTCATGAGGCTCCACCGTATCGTATGCGAACGGGCAAACGGAGGGCAAACTCCTGTAGTACTGGGCCCCTACTCGCCGCTTTGTTGCAGCAGCTTGGCCACCAGGGCCGTCCATCCTGTCTGATGGCTGGCCCCGATGCCCGCTCCGTTGTCCCCGTGAAAGTACTCGTAGAACAAAAGATGGTCGCGGAAGTTCGGATCGTTCTGAAACTTCTGCGCGCCTCCGAATACCGGCCGCCTTCCATTGACGTCCCTTAAGAAAAGACGGCCCAGCCGCCGCGACAGTTCCGCCGCCACATCGCCCAGGTTCATCTTTACGCCGGAACCGGTGGGAATCTCCGCCGTCAGGCTCTCGCCCCAGTAGTGATTCAGCTTCTGCAGCGATTCGATCATCAGGTAGTTCACCGGGAACCAGACCGGCCCGCGCCAGTTGCTGTTGCCTCCGAACAGATAGGTTCTGGACTCCGCGGGCTCGTACTCCACCCTGTATTCGGTACCGTCCAGGCGCAGCGTATACGGGTTCTTCTCGTGAAACTTCGAGAGCGACCGCAGCCCGTACGGCGAAAGGAATTCGCTCTCGTCCAGCATGCAGCGCAGGATGCGGCGCAGCCTGTCCCGGGGGACGAAACACAGCAGCCGCCGCTCGCCGACGCCCTCGCGCGTCATCGACGCGATGTCGCGGCATAGATCCGGCCGGTTGTCGATGAACCACTGCATCCGCCCGCGAAAGCCGGGCAGTCGCGCCATCGTCTCCGGCTCCAGCGTGTCCACCGCAAACAGCGGAATCAGGCCTACCATGGAGCGGACCTTGAGCGGAATCGAGCGGCCCGTCGGCAGCCGCAGCCGGTCGAAGTAGAAGCCGTCGGCGTCGTCCCACAGGCCGCCGTCACCCAGGCTGTTCATCGCCGCCGAGATAAAGAGAAAATGCTCGAAGAATTTGCTGGCGATATCCTCGTAAACCGGCCGCACCTGCGCTAATTCCAGGGCGATCTTCAACATATTGAGGCAATACATCGCCATCCAGCTGGTGCCGTCGCTCTGCTCGATGATCCCCCCGCCCGGAGCAGGCGACGAGCGGTCGAACAGGCCGATGTTGTCCAGGCCCAGGAAGCCGCCCTCGAAGACGTTGTTGCCGAGCGTGTCCTTCCGGTTCACCCACCAGGTGAAGTTCATCAGCAGCTTATGGAAAACCCGCTCGAGAAAGGCCGTGTCCTTGCGGCCCGTGAGTTTGGCGTCAATCTGGTAGACGCGCCAGCACGACCACGCGTGAACGGGCGGGTTCACATCGTCGAACTTCCACTCGTAGGCCGGAATCTGGCCGTTGGGATGCATGAACCACTCGCGGAGGAAGCGTGCCAGCTCGCTCTTGGCGGCGTCGGGATCGATCATCGCCAGCGGGATCATGTGGAATGCCGTGTCCCAGGCCGCGTACCACGGATACTCCCACTTGTCGGGCATCGTCAGCACGTCTTCGTTGAACAGATGAATCCAGGCGCTGTTACGCCCTCCCTTCCGGGTCGCGGGCGGCGTCGGCCCCGCCGGGTCGCCGTTCAACCACTGATCGATCACGTAATGATAAAACTGCCGCGACCAGAGCAGGCCGGCCAGCGCCTGCCGCTGCACGCGGCGCCCGTCCGGCGACAGGCGATCGCAGGCAAACGAGTAGAACTCGTCGGCCTCCTCCACGCGCTTCGTGAAGATGTCCTCGAACATCGCCGCGGGGTCTTCCGGCAGCGCGCCCTCCGGCCCCAGCCGGAGCCGGACCTGCCGGGACTCGCCTGGCGGAATCGTCATCAGGTACGAAGCGCAGGCCTTGGTGCCGCGTAAGTCCGGGTTCACCGCGTCCTCGCGACCCTTGATCAGGTACTCGTGGAACGCGTCCTTCACGAAACGCCCGGTGTTCGGCTGTGAGTAAAGCCGCTGGACGTTGGTTTCGTTCTCCGTGAAGAGCAGCCGCGGAGACTGCTCGAACCACATCGTCAAGCGCCCCAGCTTCTGCTCCTCGAGAGAGATCAACCCCGGGCCGATCTTCTGCAGCTTCGGACGCAGACGCCCCGCATAGCCCCAACTCCATCGATTCCGAAACCAGACGGTGGGCAGAATATGCAGGGGCGCCGGGTCGGGACCGCGGTTGAAGGCCGTGATCCGCACCAGGGTATCGTCAACGTCCGCCTTGGCGTACTCGACCACCACGTCGAAGTACCGGTCCTGGTCGAAGATGCCGGTGTCAATCAGCTCGAATTCCGAGGCGGTCTTTCCTCGCCGGCGATTCTCCGCCGCGAGCCAGCCATACAGAAACTCGGTCTGGGGGTACTTATAAAGGAACTTCGCATAGGAGTAAGTGGGCGTGGCGTCCAGATAGTAATAGTATTCTTTGACGTCCTCGCCATGGTTGCCTTCCCCGCCGGCCAGGCCGAAGAGCCGCTCCTTCAGATACGGATCGTGCTGGTTCCACAGCGCCAGCGCCAGGCAGATTCGTTGATGGTTGTCGCACCAGCCTCCGATGCCGTCCTCGCCCCAGCGATAGGCTTTGAAGCGGGCATGCGTGTGCGGCGTGTACTCCCAGGCCGCGCCCTTCGCGCTGTAATCCTCGCGCACCGTGCCCCACGCTCGTTCCGAGACATAGGGCCCCCACCGCCGCCAGTGCTTCTCGCGGCGCGCGGCCTCCTCCAGCCGCATACGTTCTGCGTTCATGTACTCCCAGTGTAAACGCGCGAGCCGCGATATCATCGGCGCATGGATCCGTTCCGCGTCCTGAAGCAGAACTGGCAGCCCGGCGATACGCGCGAGGTCGAGGACTGGCGCATCGAAAAGCAGGAAGGCGTCGAGTTCGATTCCTACCGCCGCGTCTACCTGGCCGACGGCCGCGAATGGATCATCGCCGGTCAGATCGCCAAGGAAGGCGGCAGGAAAGTCTACATCCTCGAGTGCGTCGGCTGACGGCGGCCGCGGCCGGCCGCTACTTCAGCGGCTTCACGCGGATGTTCTTGTAGTGCACGGTGGAACCGGGGTCGTGGCCCTGCAGCGCGAACGTGCCGCTCGAGAGCGTCCGCCCCGGGCTCCCCTGCACGCCCTTCCAGTCCGCCGGCTGCGTCCAGTCGACAATCTGCTTGCCGTCCACGAACACCTTCACGTTATTCCCATTGACCACGATGTGCTCCGTGAACCACTTCTTGTCGCCGGCCGGCGGCACCTTGTTGTCCTGCACCATGTAGAGGCTGCCGGTCTTGCGGAAGTCCTTCTCGTAGGAGTTGTTCACCTGGACTTCGAAGCCCTTATCGGGCCAGCCCTTCTCCTGGTAGGCGGTGTGGAAGTAGATCCCGCCGTTCGAGTTCGCCTCCGTCATCACGTCCACCTTCAGCTCGAAGTTCTTGAAGTCGTGATTCTGCACGGGGCCGGTGTAGTAGAGATGGCACCGGTTGCCGTTGGCGACAATGGCTCCGTCCTTGATGGTGAACGTCGATTCGTTCTCCTTGGCGACGGTCCAGCCCGTCAGGTCCTTCCCGTTAAAGAGCGACGTGAAGCCTTTCTCGGGCTTGTCCGCGGCGCACACCGCCGCCACCGAAAGCGTAAACAAAAACAGGGATCTCATCACCACGATCATACTTCCTACGCCTCGCTTTTCTCCACCAGCTTCTCCACCACCATGGCGTAAATCGCCGGCTTGCCTTCACGGTCGCTTTGAAAGTAGACGCGCTCGTTCGACGGGTTGAAGCACGGCGCCGAGGAAGCCGGTTCCAGCGCCCGGTGCTCGCACAACGTCAATTCGCGCTTGGTGACGCGCAGAACCAGTAGCACGTGAGGGCTGGCCTTGCTTCCGCTGGCGCCCACAAACACAGTTCCGTCCGAGTTGCGATTGAACGCGACAAACTGCGTGGTAGGGGCCACCAGGGTGTCCGTGTGCTCGTCCGGAATGAACTCGCGAATGGAATTCAGCTTGCCGCGTTCCTCGGGAAAATGCAGGTAGAACAGCGTCCGGCCGTCCGCCGCCCAGACCGCCGTTCCGGCCCGGCCCTTCTCCGCCAGCTGCAGCCGGTAGTTCTGTTTCCCCTCAAAATCCGTAAGGTAGAGGCCCCCGTCCCCGGAGCGCCGGTACATCACTCCCGCGCGCCGTGGCCGCGGAACGACATCCATTACCCTGTCCTTGCCTTCGAAGATCGTCGCCGCCGTCCCCTTGGCCAGCCCCACGAGTTGCAGGCGCCCACGGTCCTCCCGCGACTCCGCCACAAACGCGTAGAGGCCGTCCTCGGAAATCGCCAGGCCCGGCTCGCGGCGCCAGCCGTCGGGCGTGCGGTACACCTCGCGGTCACGGCCCGCCCCGCCGATGCGGCTGATCAGGATCGATGCGCCGTCCGCGTAGCAAAGGACGCGGTCGTCGGGCAACAGACTCAGGCTGCGTGCATCCAGTTCGCGGGCTTCGGTGAGTTGCCGCCACTCGCCCCGCTTCTGCTCGATCTGAAACGCCTGAAGCGTTCCGCTTCGCCTGCTGGCAACCAGCACAGAGTCTCCACGCCGCCCGAAGATGCGGCACGGGTGCGGCGGCAGGTAGCTCTCGTACTGAGGATTGGTCAGCCGCTCGAGCGGGAACTCCGTTGCCGCGTCGTTGTACTTCAGCGTCTCCGGGCGCAGTTCCTGGCCCCGCCTCGACGGCGTCTGCCCAAACAGAGGAACCGAGGACAATGCGGCCAGCACGCCGCGCCGGGACAAGCCGCGCGGTCGCGGCCGGACTGACAGCATGCTTTGATGGTACTATTCGCCCGCTCTACTCGGCTGTCGCGCCCCCATGGCTCGCCTGGTAGTGTGCTTTCAGCACGTCCTGTCCCCAGTCTCCCTGGAAGTCGCGCCACACCGCATGGATGTGGTTCGCACCGTTCTGCGTGTTGTCGTACTCAATCAGAAACACGCCCGGCGCGTGAACGCGGTAGTAGTGCGGACCACCGCGCTCTTCCACGCCGGCCCACGCAAAGAACAGGTTCGCTCCCGCTCGCGTTACCTGCTCGCGGCGCTTCGCGGCGATGTCCGGTGGAAGATTCACAATGTACTCGTCGATCACGTTGGCCAGCAGTTTGCTCTGGCCCGGCTTGAGAGACGACGCCTTCAACCCGCTAGGCTGGTTTTCCAGCGCGGCCTTCCGGTCGGCCGCCGTCAAGATGTCCGGATACGCCTTCGGGCTCACGATCGCCGTCTTCTTCTGCTCGGCTGAAAGCGAGGCCAGCAGCTCCCGCGCCAGGTCTTCTTCCCGCGCCAGCGCTCGCAGCCCGGCCCGCGGCCCCACGCGCACCTCCGCCGGGTTCGCTCCGAAAAACGTCGGCGCGGCCACGATCTTCCCGTTCGTCATCGTGAAGTGCAGGCTGACGTGGTGTCCCTCCACACGATAGCCCCACGTGCCGGCCTTCGAGGGCTTCCCGAACACGGAGAAGAAGTACTTCTCCGCGTCGCGCCGCCCCACCGTATCCTTCTCCAGTTCCTTGAGCACCTGCTCGAGGCTCATCACCGTGACGGCTTTCATGTAGCCGGATTGGCTCAGTCCCGCCGCCAGCAGCGCATGCGCAAGGTGCTTCTGGTGCGGCGCCATCTCCGTCAACGGCAGGCCCTTCCTCGGCCGGTTGTAGCGCTTGGGAATGTCGTCCGCCGGAATGAACTGCCAGAAGAAGCGCTCGTCATCTTCAAAGCCGAACGTCGCTTTCGCGCGCTGTTCCTCCGACAGGGAAGCCAGAAAGGCGTTCGCCGCCTCCGTCGTAGCGTCCAGCGAATGACGGTAATACGCGCCCGCCAGCAGTCCGCCGAACAGAGCCAGAGCGCCCAGACGCCAGTAGAAAGCCTTCATGGGCGTCCAGTGTATATCAGGGGAGTCTAGAAGGGAAAGTCCTTGCGCCGCGCCGTTTCCACATACCCCGAACGCGCCAGGTACGGGTATGGGTTCACCGGCGTGCCGTGGCTCCGGACTTCGTAATGCAGGTGCGGCGACGTCACTCGCCCGGTGGCGCCCGAAGCGCCGATGACTTCGCCCATCCGCACTTCCTGCCCTTCGACGACGTCGATCCGGGAGAGGTGCGCATAATACGTCTCCAGCCCGTCGCCGTGATCGAGAATGATCACCTTGCCGTAGGCCCCAAACCACGCGCCGAACTGCACGATCCCGTCCGCCGTCGCTCGCACCGGAGTGCCGGTGGCCGCTGACAGATCGACACCCGAATGGAACGCGCCAAAGCCGCGGAACGGGTCGTCGCGGCGTCCCCAGTGACTCAGCAGCCTGCCGTTCACCGGCCATAGAGACGGCCTCGTGTTCGTCAGGTAGCGCCTCGTGTAGCTCTGCCGGAACTGCGTGTAGCCCGCGTTCCGCAGCAGCGTGTACTCGTTGAGCGACTCGTGGAAACTCGGCACGAGCCGGCCCTCCGCGCCCAGATCCGGTCCCGCGTCCGCTGCCTGCTGCAATCCGAAAGCCAGGGAAACCTCACTCGCAAAGGTCTGCAGCTGCGCCAGCTGCCCCTCGGTCTTCTCCGACTCCTTTTCGAGTTGCCGGTAGCGCGACCGCAGCGTATCGAACTCGTGCCGCAGCGAGTTGTAGTTCGATACCTTCAACGCCATGCGCACGTAACTGCCTACAAAGCCGAACAGTGAAGCGGCGCCCAGCATCGCCAGGGCCAGCACGACATAGACGGCCTGATAGGGGACATGGATGCGCCGGATGCGCCCATGGAGGGAATGGGCTAAAACCACGATGAAGTACGGCTGGTTCAACGGACCTCTCGCAACTTCAGGCGCCCGCTCTGTTGCTGAGAGTGTGATCTACGCGGGCTGCCCGGTACTGGTATTACCAACTGCGATGCAAGCTATAAAAGTTACCAATCGACCGGCGCCGTGTCAAGAGGCAACCGCCTCCCGCCCCAGCCGCGCAATCAGCTCCGGAAGCCGTTCGATGTCCGCGGCGGTCGTCCGAAAGTTCACCACGCAGAGCCGGAGAAGATATCGGCCGCCCACGACAGCGTTCGAGAGAAAGGCCTCGCCGCTCGCTTCGATCTTCTCCAGCAGGTCGCGGTTCACCTGGTCGATCCGCCGTTCCGTCTCCTCGCTTCGGTCCCGAGCCGCGAGCGCCGGCGGAACATAGCGGAACGTACAGACGCTGAGACCCAGACTGTGCACTTCGAACTCCGGGTGCGCGTCGAGCCACCGGTACGCGTAACCAGCCAGCTCGATATCGGCGCCGACGCTCTCCATGTAGCCCTGCCGCCCGGCCTGCTGAAACGCCATCCACACCTTCAACGCTCGGAACCCCCGCGAGTTCTGGGGACCGACGTCAAAGTAGTTCAGTGCCTCCTGCTCGAAGTTGTAGTACGGCGGCCGGTAGGAGAACGCATTGCGAAGGTGAGACCACTCCCTGACGAGCGCGCAGCCGGCTTCCAGCGGCGCATACAGCCACTTATGCGGATCCACGGCCACCGAGTCCGCCAGCGAGAGTCCGCGCAACTCCTCGGGGACTCCCGGCACCCGCGCGGCCAAGCCGCCGTAGGCGCCGTCCACGTGAAACCAGAGTCCCTCCTGCTGGCAGAGGCTCGCTAACTCCGGCAGCGGGTCCACTGCTCCCGTGCTTACCGAACCCGCCGTCCCCACCACCAGAAACGGCAGATCGCCCGCCGCACGGTCCTGGGCGATCTGCTCAGCGAGCACCGCCACTCTCATTCGCCCTCGGTCGTCGCACGGCGTCCAGCGAATCGAATCCGTTCCCAACCCCGAAAGATCCGCGGCCTTCTGAATCCAGGTGTGCGTCTCAGCGGAGCAGTAACAACGCGGCCGCCGCCCGAGGCTGCCGATGCCCGCCGAGCGGATTTCGCTCCCCAACTGGGTTGCGCGCGCGGCCAGGAAGCCGACCAGGTTCGCCATGTTCCCGCCGCTTACCAGCAGTCCGCCGGCGTCGACGGGAAAGCCGATGAATTCCGCGATCCATCGGACCGTCTGCGCTTCGATCTCCGATGCCGCCGGTGCCAGCTTCCACGCGCCCACATTAGGGTTGATGGTCGCCGCCAGCAGCTCCGCCAAGGCCCCGATCGGCGCCGGCCCCGCCGTGATGTACCCGAAGAAGCGCGGGTGGCCGTTGAACAGGGAGTGAGCGATCAACAGCTCCGCCGCCTCTTCCACGATCTCCTCCGCCTTGCGGCCGCCTTCCGGTAACGGCCGGTCCGCGCCGATCAGAGCGCGCACGGCCTCCCGCGGCTCGGCGGGCGTCACCGATCCCTGCGGGAGTGCGGCAAGAAAGTCGGCCAAACGATCAACCAACCGATGTCCGGCGCGGCGGAACTCCTCTGGCGGGAGATCGCACTGCGAGACGCGCTCGCGAGCCGGCGCTTGCCGCGCCGCTTTCGCGTCCAGCCCTGCTTTCATCGGCGGCTCCCTCCTTCGTCCAGGCGCGCCCGCACGCGGTCCACCCTCCGGCGTTCCAACGGAGACGGCGCAACGCCTACCTCCACCCGAAGCCGCTTCGCGGTCTCAAGCGCCGCGCGCGCCTCGTCGGCGCCCTCGGCGGGCAACAGTTCCGCGAGCACCTCATTAGCACAGGCGAGGGCGCGCCCGTCCCGTAGCCGCTGAAAGCTCTCGATCGCGTTACGGCAGGCAAGCAGGCCGGCCTTGTGGCTCCCGTTTGCTTCCAGCACCTGCGCCTCCGCCAGCAGAAGCGCGGCTGAGCCCCAGGCGGGAGGCTCCGCTCCTAACTCACGGCGGCAATCGTCCACCACCTGGGACGCTTCCGTCGCTTTGCCCAGTTGCAGCAGCGCCAGCGCCAGATAGTACGACCCGAAGGCCAGTCCCGAGCTGTTCCCGATCCGTTTCCACACCGGCACGGCCGGCGTAATCTCCGCCACCGCCTGATCGAATTGGCCGGTCTCGTAATGGACGGCCGCTCGCTGCTGCACGGCCCAGGCGCGCAACACCTCGTCCCGAAGCTCGTCGAGAATCGCGATCGCCTCGTCCGCATGCGCCAGCGACTCCTCATACGCTCCGGTTAGATGCTCCGCCAGGGCGAGGTTCGTGAGCCCATAGGCCACCCCGCGCGCATCGCCGATCTGGCGCCGCAGCGCGATGCCCCGGCGGCTGAGCGCGCGCGCCGCCTCGAACCGCGCGGTGTAGCACGCGACGTACGCCAGGTTGTTGAGCGCCACCGCCTGACCGCGTATGTTTCCAACCTGCGCGTGAGTCCGGTACGCTTCTTCCGCCAGATACAGCGCCTCGTCCAACTCACCCACCTCAATCAGCACCCAGGCCAGATTGTTCAGCGCCAGCCCCACGCCGTGCGCGTTGCCCGATTTTCGATACAGGCTCAACGCCCGCTCCAGCAGGTCCTTCGCCGCCGCGAACTCTCCCGACTCATGGGCGAGAGTGCCGCAGCCGTTGAAGGCATCGGCACGCAACCCGGCGTCGACGTCCTCCCAGGCCGCCTTCAACAGCCGCTCCAGCCAGGCGCGCCCTTCCTTGTGATAGCCGCGCGCCGTCCAGTACCGCCATACACCGGTGGCGATCCGCAGCGCCTGCGCGGTCTCCCCCTCACCCGTCAGCCAAGTCAAGGCAGCGCGGACAGTGTCGTGATCGGCATCCAAACGCCGCAGCCAGACGCCTTGCTGCTCTCCGGTCAGCGCCTCGCCCGCCGCTTCCGCGAGGTTCGTCACCCAGTCCGCGTGGGCCCGGCGAACCTGCTCCTCTTCCCCGCTGCGGACGAGCAACTCCACGGCGTACTCGCGCATCGTTTCCAGCAACCCGAATCGCGGCTCCCCGTCCGGCCCGTCGCGCCGCACCACCAGGCTGTGATCCACCAGCGTAAACACCGCGTCAAGCGCCGTGCCCGTTCCTCCGCAGACGAACTCCAGAGCGTCCAGGCTGAAGCCGCTCGAGAAGATCCCCGAGCACCGGAACACGCGGCGCTCCTCATCGGTCAGCAGATCGTAGCTCCAGGCCAGCGCCTGCCGCAGCGTCTGGTGCCGCGGAGGCCGGTCGCGCGAGCCGCCGGCCAGCAGGTCCAGCCGGCTGCCAAGCCGCGCGACGATGGCTTGCGGCGTCAGATACTTCACCCGGGCGGCGGCCAGTTCGATCGCCAACGGCAGGCCGTCCAGCCGACGGCAGATCTCTTCTACCGCGCCCCGCGTTGCCTCGTCTTCTCCAAAGTCCGGCGCCGCCGCGCGCGCACGGTCCATAAACAGCCGCACCGCGGCCGCATCCACCGGCAGCGGAGGAACTACCATCTCGTGCTCAGCCCCAAGCCGCAGCGCCACCCGGCTGGTGACAATGATCTTCACTTGCGGCGCCGCCGTGAGAATCTCCGAGACCACGCTTGCCGCCGATACCACCTGCTCGAAGTTATCGAGCACCAGCAGCATCTCGCGGCCCTCAAGCGTCGCCTGAATGTTCGCCGCTGTAGCCGCCTCGCGCGGATACACTTCGAGCGCCTCCGCCAGCGCCGCCAGCACCTGTTGCCGGTCGTGTGCGCCGGCCAGCGCAACAAACTGCGCTCCGTCCCGAAACTCGGCCGCCATACGGCGCGCCAGTTCGAGCGACAGGCGCGTCTTGCCCGTCCCGGCCGGCCCGGTCAGCGTCAGCAGCCGCACCGAGCGCAGCAACGCGCGACCCCGCTGCAGCTCCTCGCTTCGCCCCACAAAGCTCGTCGGGGCAAGCGGCAGATTCACGCGCCCGGCCTGCGCCTGCCGCCCCCGAAGCGCCTCGGCGAACGCCAGCCCGTTCTCAAACCGGTCCTCCCGGCGCTTGGCAAGCGCCCGTGCGATCAGCGCCTCCACGAACGGCGGCAGTTCCGGACGAAGCTCACCCGCGGGAACCGGCTCTTCCTCCTTCGGTTGAAGCCGGCCCAGGATGCCCTCGCGCAGATCGAACGTATAGGGCAGCCTGCCGGTCGCCATCTCGTACAGCACCACCCCGAGCGACCACACGTCGGCCCGCGCGTCCACTTCCTCGCCCCGCAGCTGCTCCGGCGCCGCGTACGCAATCGTGCCCACTCGTCCCTGCAGCAGCATCGTGCCCGGACGGTCCAGCTGGGCCACGCCGAAATCGAGAATCTTTACCTCGCCCCGCTGCGTGATGACGACGTTCGACGGTTTGATGTCGCGGTGCACGATGCCCGACTCGTGCGCTCGACCTAATCCTTCCGCGATGGCCAGCGCGATCGCTAAACACTCCTCCACTTCGAGCGGCCCGCGCTTCAGCCTCTCCGCCAGCGTCTCGCCGTCACAGTAGGCCATGGCGATGTACAGCGCACCGCCGCTCTCGCCCACGTCGTACACCGTGCAAATGTTCGGGTGTTCCAGCGCGGAGGCCGCACGCGCCTCCATCAGGAAGAAGTCACGGGCGCGCGAGTCCCTCGCCATGTCGCGGTTCAGGAACTTCAATGCGACGTTGCGTCCCAGCCGCTCGTCATGCGCTTTGTACACCACGCCCATCCCGCCGCGCCCCAGCTCCTGCAGCACCGTGTACGGACCCACCCGCTTCGATCCCGCCGACAGGGGAATGGTGGTGAAGGCCGTGGGCGCCTCGATTTCCGGAGACGTATCGAGTACGCCTCGCATCTCGTGGGCGGCAATCAGTTGCGTGAGTTCTTCGGCCAGGGTCGGCGGCTTGCCCGAGCAGGCGCGCGCAATCCATGCGGAGCGTTCCGTCGCCGGCTGCCGTAGCGCCTCGTCGAATAACTCCGAGATTTCCTGCCAGTGGGCTTGGTTGCTCACGCTGTCTTCCCCTCAATGGACGGGGCGCGGCAATGGCCGTGAGTACAGCTCCTTGTACAGCCAGGCCCTCGCCTTCACCCAAACGCGCTCCACGGTCCGCGACGTGACACCCAGCAACTCCGCTGTCTCCGCCTCGGAGAGGCCGCAGAAGAAACGATACTCCACCACCGTCCGCGCGCGCGGGTCGATGGCGCCCAGCCGGTCCAGGGCGGCGTCGAGCGCCAGCATCTCTTCCACGTCTCCGACCGTCGCCGGCAGGCGGTCGTCTAAGGACGTTCGCGACGGATCGGCGCCCCGTTTCTGTGCGCCTCTCCGCCGCGCATGCTCAATCAGGATCTGCCGCATGGCGCGGGCGGCGACGGCAAAGAAGTGCGCCCGGCCGTGCCATTCGCCCACCGGGCTTCCCAGCAGCTTTAAGTATGCCTCGTGAACCAGTCCGGTGGCGGCCAGGGTGTGGCCGCCTCGCTCCTGGGACAGCTGCCGCCGGGCCAGCCGGCGCAGCTCGTTGTAAACCAGGTGGAACGCCTGGTCGAGCGACCCACTCTTACCAACGCGGCATTCCTCCAACAGTTGGGTCAGCGTCTCCCGCTCCACTTCGAACACACGGAGGGTCTCGGAGTTTTTCATTATTCCCCTGTCGGGTATCGCGCGATTTCAACGCACTCCAGATCGGCGAATGATTCGCCCAGCCGAAACTCGAGGAGTACACACTTGATTACCGAGACCCTGCTTCGTCCCCCAACCGCCGAACTCTTCGCCGAACAACTGATGCAGTCGGTGTCGGCCGCGCTTGACGTTTTCGCCATCTACCTGGGCGACCGCCTCGGCTTCTACCGCGTGCTGGCGGAGGACGGCCCCCTTTCTCCCGGCCAGCTTGCGGCCCGCACCGGCGCCAACGAACGCTATGTCCGCGAGTGGCTCGAGCACCAGGCCGTGGCCGGCGTCCTCGACGTCGAGACCTCCTTTCCTCGCGAACGCCGCTTCTACCTGCCGCCCGAGCGGGCCGAAGTCCTCGCCGATCCCGATAGCCTCAACTACATGGCTCCGCTCGCCCAACTGACCGCGGGGGTCGTTGCGCCGCTCGAACAGATCGTCCGCGTCTACCGCGAGGGAGGCGGTCTCTGCTTCCACGAATTCGGCCGCGACGCCCGCCAGGGACAAGCCCGCATCAACCGCCCTGCATTCCTCAAACAGCTCGGCCCGCAGTGGATCGCCGCCATGCCCGACGTGCGACGGCGCCTGCTCCAATCGCCCGGCGCCCGCATCGCGGACGTCGGCTGCGGCGCCGGCTGGTCCAGTATCGGCCTCGCCCTCACCTACCCGCTCGTAACGGTCGACGGCTTCGACTCCGACGCCGACTCCATCCGCGACGCCACCGGCAACGCCGTCGAGGCTGGGGTGTCGCCCCGCGTCACCTTCTCCCGGCGCGATGCGGCGGACCCCGCGCTGACCGGCTTCTATGACCTCGTCCTCGCCGCCGAGTGCGTGCACGATATGTGCGATCCCGTGAATGCCCTTCGCACCATGCGCCGCCTCACGCGCGAGGGCGGCGCCGTGGTGGTGATCGACGAGAAGGTGGGTGACCGGTTTGATCCTCAGGCCGGCCTGGTGGAAAAGTTCATGTACGGCTGCAGCATCCTTCACTGCCTGCCGTCCGCCATGGCCGAACAGCCGGCCGCCGGCACCGGCACTGTCATGCGCGCGGACACGTTTCGCGGTTACGCCAAGGAAGCAGGTTTCCGGCAGGTCGAGGACGTTCCCATCGACCATCCGTTCCTTCGTATGTACCGGCTCTACGCTTAAGCGATGCGCCGGTACTTCACGATCCGCGGCGGCTCCGCCAGCAATTCTGGCGCCCGCTTCCCGAGCGCCTGCAGGTGCGGAGTCGCCAGGTGGCGGTCGAGCGCCTCGTCCGATGTCCAGTTCTCGTAGAACACAAACCGTCCGGGCTCGGAAGCGTGCTCATGCAGATCGTACTGCAGGCACCCTTCCTCCTTTCGCGTCGGCTCCACCAGCCCGAGTAACTCGGCGCGTAACTCGGCTTCCCTGCCCTGCTTGGCCACTAACTCGGCAACTACGGTAAGTGCGTTAAACATTCGTCCTCTTATAGTGTTCGATCTGCGCCCCGGTCTTTCCCTTCTTCGTCCGCTCGAGCACCGCCGATATCTCCTCGCCCGACATCGGACGGAACGTCTTCGCCGCGAGCACGTTCTCCTCGAGCTGCGCGACGCTCTCCACCCCGCTCACCACCGTATCCACGTCCTGCGACCAGGCGTAGCGCAAACATTCCGCCACCGTGGCGATTCCGTTCTTCGCAATGTTCCCCATCGCGTTCGTTTTCATCGCCAGCAGCCCAAGCCCCCTCTTTCGCACCTGGGGCAGCACCGCCGTCGTGAAGCTCAGGTAATGCGGGTCGATCAGGTTCACCGGCATCTGCACCGTCTCCCACCCGTCAAAGGCGTCGAGCAGCCGCGCATGCACCGCTGGATCGCGATGTCCCGTGAAGCCGATGTGACGCGCCTTTCCGTCTTTCTTCGCGCGGACAAACGCCTCGAGCGCACCGCCGGGCGCCAGGATCCGGTCGACTTCTTCCTGCGTGCTTACTTCGTGACACTGCCAGAGATCCAGGTAGTCGGTCTTCATCCGCCGCAGCGTTTCGTCCAGTTGCCTCGCGGCGGCGGTCCCGTCGCGGAGCTGCGCCTTCGACATCAACAGCACCTTCTGCCGCCGCCCGCCCGCGAGCGCCTCCCCGTAGATTTCATCGCTGCGCCCTTGGTGGTAGTGGTGCGCGCTGTCGAAGAAGTTCACCCCGAGGTCGATGGCGCGGTGGATGATCGAGATTGCCTCCGCCTCACCCCGCACCGCCATGTGATACCCGCCCAGCGTGAACTTCGAGACCCGCAGCCTGCTCTTGCCCAGCGTCGCCATGGGCATCGGCGCGTCCGCCAACAGCGCCTGCGCCGCCACTGGCGACAACCCGAGGAACGTTCGTCGGTCCATGCTCGCTACGCTATCAGGCGGGCTCGCCGCCGGTCTACCGCCGTCTTCGCCAAAGCCCGGCCTGTCAAAGCCCGGCCGCGCGGTCGCTCGAACCAGGTGCTATCATTGGCGGCACGACGCCGGGTGACGGAGGAGCTGGATGCCGCGCCTGTACGACTATCCAGGGGAGTATGCCATGAGGTTCGACGGCGAAGACAAGCCTTCCCCGTGGTGCGGATACTTCGCCTCGATGACCTACTCGGAGTCGTCCAAGACTCTCACCATTACCCGGCTGAGGGTGGCAGACCTGGTCGGCAGAATGGAAATGGAGCGGTGGCGCTCAGCCGCGGGAGCGGCGGGAGCCCCTCCGAAGAATCTCGTCATCGAAGCCCTCGATCGCCTCAAAATGCCCGTCAAGCGCTGGCGCGTCCGCAACGCCAGGCCCACAAAGTGGGTGCTGGCTCCGTCGCCTTCATCCGCGGGCAGGAACGAAGTGGCGATCGAGACGCTGGAGATCGTTCACGAGGGCTTCGAACCGGCTTGAGGCGCATCCGTTGTATCCAGCATCGCGCAGCGGGATATCTCGACTCTGGCCTTATCGACCGAGCGGATTGCGCCAGCGGAGCCGATTGAATCGGCCGAAGTCGTTGTCCGTTGAGCAAAGCTCGGCGCCGTGCTCAATCGCGAGAGCAGCAAGATAAGCGTCCGAGGTGAGGTTCCCCGCAGTACCTAAGGGCGAGATGAGATCACGCATCGTTTGCAGGTGCCGTGCGGTCGGCTCGGGCACGGTTACCGTTGGCTGCTGTAGCCAGGCATCGACGAGTTCGAAAGCCGAATCCACGCTCAGCGGCTTCTGAAAGAGTCCCGGTCGCGTGGTCAGGCGGAGAAACGCCAGCAGGACGATCCAGGGCAGCCCGATCGTTTCCGTCCCTGAAACAGTGGTCTGCAGCCATGACTTCGCCTTTTCATGCTCGGGAGAATCGTGGTTGACCGCATAGATGAGTAGATTGACGTCAATGACGATCATTTCCGCAACGACAGTTTCCGGCTCAACTCTTCATCTTCGATAGCCGCCGCGGCTTCCAGCGCCTTGTCCCACCTGAAGTTCTGCTCCCTGCCGAGCGAGTAGGATTTCTGCACGAAGGAGCGCCGCCGGGGCTTCGCCTGGGTGAGGCCGGCTCGCACCGCGGAATTAACGGCCTCCTTGAAAGAGATGCCCCGCTCCTTCATGGCTGCCCGGATCAGTGCTTGCACATCCGGCTCCAGCGTGATTGTCGTCCTCACGCTCGCATCATAGCATCAAGAGGTGTGCTGTCATGAAGCCCGAGCATCTGCCCGTCCGCCACCATTGCCTCGGCACCGTAACACTCCCGGTACCAACGCTGGCCATCGCCGTCGAGTCAAGGCATGTCTGCCCTACGGATTGTCCCTGCCGTTTGCGTCTCACTCGGCCTCCTCGCCGCCGCCGAACCGACGCCACGCAACAAGCCGGCCATGGCCTTCGACTCCCACCGTAACCGCCTCGTGGTATTCGGCGGACTGTACGAAGCGCCCCAAACGAACCCGCCTCGCCGCGCGGCGCCGGTCCGCAACGACACGTGGGAATGGAGTGGCTCCTCCTGGGAGCAGGTCAGCGCGTCAGGCCCTCCGGGCCGTTGCGTTGCCGCCATGGTGTACGACAGCCGGCGAAAGAAGGTAGTGCTCTTCGGCGGTCAGGACGTCCAGGGAGAACAACTCGGCGACACCTGGGAATGGGACGGCACACGGTGGGAGCAGCGGGCCATTGAGGGGCCCTCGCCTTCGCCGCGGTCCGTCTTCGACATGGTGTACGATTCCCGCCGCGGGCGCGTGGTCCTCCTCGGCGGCCAACAAGGGCGCGGAAAACCATTCTTGAACGACACCTGGACCTGGGATGGCCGCACATGGAGCGAAATCCGGTCGCCCGGCCCCTCGCCCCGGCTCCTCCACGCCATGGCCTACGACGAAAAGCGCGACCTGGTCGTACTGTTCGGCGGAGCCCATCCGCCGGAACGCGCCGCCATGGCGGATACCTGGCTCTTCAACGGCCGCGAGTGGCGCGAAGCCCGGGCCCACACTGGCTCCAGGGGCAGCGAACGCCGTTCGGTTAAGACGGCCAGGCTGCTCCGGTCTGGGTAGGGTGTTTCGATGCGTCCTGCTTGACGCGATTGTAAAACTCCACTAACTCATAGAGGTGCGTTGCTCCGCGGCGGTCCGCCTCCCGCTCCAGCGCAACGAATTCCCGCAGTCCGTACTTCTCCCAAAGAATGACGAGCGGAGCGACATAGAACTCTCGAACGAGATCTGCGCGCACCAGCCCCTTACGCTGCAGCAGTCCCAACGTGTCAAACGCCCGTGCAACTTTGTCATAAGCAACGTGTAACTCCTCGTCCCCCTGTCCTGACGCCTTCCACTCGCCGTATAAGTTCCGAATGAGTGCGCGATCGGGCCTCACCCGCTCCATGAATTCGAAGACTTGGAAGAACGTCTCGGTATCCAACGCGCGCCGCTGGTTCTCCGTCTGACGGCTCGCCTCCTCTGCCTGCGCTCTGGCACTCGCCTGCTGTTCCCGCGCTATCGACTTCATCTCTTTTGACAGTTGATAGGCGAGCCAGCCGACCCAGGCAGCAGCTATAGCTGCCACCGCGCTGAAAAGAGCCGCCAGCCCTTGCACCGGTTCCCACGCCGGCGCTGGTTGTGCCAGAAACGACGCATGAACGGTGACCGGAACCAGCAGCGCCAAGGTTAACGAGAGCAGCATGAGGAACAGGCTCGCCGTCTTCATGCCCTCATTATCGCCCCTCACGCCACCCTCAATGATCTACGCTGTGAATAGATGAACCCTCGCCGTCGCGCTCCCGCCGGGCTCTTCGCAGGCCTGTGTACCGTCGATCTCATCTATCGCGTTCCCGCGCTACCCCAGCCCAACTCCAAGAATGTCGCCTCTTCGCAACTCGTCTTCGCCGGTGGGCCCGCCACTAACGCCGCCATCACCTATGCCCTGCTTGGCGGCGAAGCCACTCTCGTCTCCGCCCTCGGAACCCACCCGCTCGCCTCCGTCCCGCACGCCGAGCTATCCTCGAACTCCATTCGCTTCACGGACCTCGCCTCCAGCTTCGCAGGCATTCCCGCTGTCTCTTCCATCTTTGTTGATGAGTCCAATGGCAACCGCATCGTCGTTTCCGCCAACGCCGGCGCCATAGCCAGCCACCCGCGCGCCCTTCCTGCGGATCTACACCTCGAACTCGCCTCCTTCATCCTCTTTGACGGGCACCATTTTGACGTCCTTTCGCCCCTCCTGCTGGAAGCCAAACGCCGCGGGTTGACGGCCATCCTCGATGGCGGCAGTTGGAAGCCTGCCCTCGAGCCCGTCATCGGCTCATTTGATGTCGTGATCGCTTCCGGTAATTTTATGCCGCCAGGCTGTATCATGCACTCCGACGTTATCGCTTTTCTCCAACGCACCGGCGTCCCGCGCGCCGTCATCACTCGCGGACACCTTCCCGTACTCGTATCTGACCAAGGCGCGTCGTCCCAAATCCCCGTTCCCTCCGTCGCCGCCGTGGACACGCTTGGCGCCGGCGACGTATTCCACGGCGCCTTCTGCGCAGCGTTCTTCGTGCAGCGGTTGCCCTTCCTCGACGCACTCGCCTTCGCCGCCCACGTAGCGTCGCTCTCGACCACCGTTCAAGGAACACGCGCATGGGTCCCGCTCCTCGAAGCGCATCCCGTCGCCCCATAGCAGTTATGTATGTGCGCTTGACGCACGCACGGTAGTGGGTCAGTTTCGATTTCCACAGGCTTGACTTCCCCGGCAAGCCTCTTCACGCTGGTAGTAGCATGGATGACCGCTCAAGCAAACCAGGGCCGCACAGGGGCAACGAAAGCCCCAACCGGGGGAAGGGCCACAAGGATCTGAACGAGACCGCCTTCGATATCGTCCAGAAGGCGACCGGCGAGCGTCCGATCCTCACCCCAGAAGGCCAGAAGAACCCCGCTGCGGTGACGCTGGGGCGATTGGGAGGGCTGAAGGGTGGGAAGGCCCGCGCTCAGAAGCTGACGCCTGAGCAGCGGGCCGAGATCGCGAAGAGGGCGGCTGAGAAGAGGTGGCGTCCTACTGAATAGTGGGTCGCGCTCTTGCCGTCAGGGGAGGCGGCTTGACGCCCAGCCGGTCGAAAAACTCCTGGAACTTTCCGGACATGACCAACCCCGTAAAGATGGCGTAAGGATCATTCTTGTCGCCCGCTTTCCGGAGCGTTTCGGAGATGAACAAAACAAGAAGGGAGCGCTTCTCGGAAGAGCCGATGTAGCAGATCCGAACACGCCCCTTCTTTACCCGAAAGATGTTCTTGAGATCGCCGGCCAGCGCCCGAGACGGGTCGAATGGATCGGCGGGAATGATCTTCTCAAGGCACTCATCGACCACGCGCAGTAGTTTGACCTTTGCGTTGGTCGTATTGCCGCTCTTAATGAGCGGTGCGGCGTCCTCAAAAATTCTCGCGTAGGCTTCTTCTGCTGTTTGTGTTAAAGCAACTTTGTACTTGAGCATTTGCCTCTTGTGGGCGAACCGAACCCGGCGACCCCGTGGGCGCTAGAGTCCAGTTTTAGCCCTTAGTGATTGCCGAATCTCTTCCAGGCTGCGGGAGCGCCCCTCGCGGGCGTCCGACAAACCACGGATGAGCAACTCGACTTCTTCATTGCTGGAAAGAACCTCGAGAGTCTCCATGATGGTTTTGTACTGGTCTTGCATTACGAGGTAGGTCTCGTAACTCAGGAGGACCGCTACCGGCTGATCTCGGTCCCGCAGAACGACCGCCTTCTTTTCGAGTTGTCGTAGCGCCTTTCCATCGTACTCCCGTAGTTTGCTAACCCCGACGTGCTGGACGTCCGGGTCGATGTACGGAACTTGTGCTGTGGTAAGCATTTTCTTTTGTTCTGTTTATCCGTCGTCTATTGTTAAAGTGAAGCGAAGATCTGTACCAATCATGACAAACCGCCACCAGCCTGTCAAGAGTTTTGTGCCACAGATAATGTCATCTTTCTGGTCAATAACCTGTTCAAAATCTTGACAACCAATTGCCAGCTCAAGCATAATGGTCAGTATGAACCGCCTCAATACTGCTCGCCGCGCTCAGATCCTCGCCGCTCTCGTAGAAGGCAACAGTATCCGGGCGATCTCCCGCATGACCGGTGTAAGCAAGAATACAGTTCAGAAACTCCTGATCGAAGCCGGGGCCGCTTGCGCCGCGTACCAGGATGAAGCGCTCCAGAACCTCCCCTGCCGGAAGATCCAGTGCGATGAGATTTGGTCGTTCTGCTACTCCAAGGATCGGAACCTCCCCGAGGACAAGCGCGGCGTGTTCGGCTACGGTTCGGTCTGGACGTGGACGGCCATCGACGCGGACACTAAGCTGATTTGCTCGTGGATGGTGGGGAATCGGGACGCGACCGCCGCTCGGGAGTTCATTCAGGATCTCGCGAAGCGGTTGGCCAACCGCGTCCAGTTAACGACCGATGGCTACAAAGCGTATCTGGACGCCATCGACGAAGCCTTCGGCGTGAACATCGACTACGCCATGCTCGTGAAGCTCTACGGCGGGCCGGAAGCGGGCGAGGAAACGCGCTATAGCCCCGCACAGTGCGTCGGGACGCGGACGGACATCATTGCTGGCCAGCCGGACGTGAAGTACGTTTCTACGAGCTACGTCGAGCGGCAAAACCTTACGATGCGGATGCACATGCGGCGGTTCACTCGCCTAACCAATGGGTTCTCGAAGAAGATCGAAAACCACATCGCCGCGATCTCCCTGCACTTCATGTATTACAACTTCGTCCGCATCCATCAGAGCCTTCGGATTACGCCTGCGATGGCTGCGGGCGTGGCCCGCAAGGTGTGGGAGATCGGAGATATCGTACGGCTTGTCGAGGAGGCCGAGAAGCGGCGGAAGGCCGAACTGGACGAGCAGAAGTATGCGACGAAGGGGCCAGCGCTGGGGTTTTAGTCCCGCTTCGCGAATGCTAGTGTAGTGCGTCAGAAATAGTAACGAGTATTGCCGCGCCTTCGTCTCTACAATGAGAGGACGAAGGATGCGCGTAGCTCGACCAGTCACTTTGGATTTGGAACAACGCCAGGCTCTACAGCAGCAAGCCCGGGCAC
>JANRJO010000054.1:0-2671 GCA_033763935.1 Bryobacteraceae bacterium | reverse complement strand
ACTTCAAGCCTTCCAAGGAGTTGAAGGATCTCGTCAACGGTGAGGAAGCGGCTCCCGACGCCGCCGCCACACCGCAGCCGTAGCGCGCACTACCGTGGATCGTCTCTGGACCCCCTGGCGCTATCAGTACATTAGCTCCGCACCCGCGCCGCCCGAGGGCTGCATCTTCTGCACGAAGCCCGCCGCCCAGGACGATGAGGACAATCTCATCCTCCACCGCGCCCGGCACAATTTCTTGCTGCTAAACCTCTTTCCCTACAACAACGGTCACTTGATGGTCGCCCCCTACGTCCACGCGGCCACCCTCGAGGAGATCGACCAGCCAACCGCCGACGAACTGTTCGCACTCACCTGCCATGCCGAGGCGCTGCTGCGGCGCGTCTACCGACCGCAGGGCATCAACATCGGCATGAACATCGGGGCCTGCGCCGGGGCAGGGGTGGCGGGTCACATCCATATGCACCTGCTGCCGCGGTGGGTGGGCGACGCCGGGTTCATCACGACGGTGGGGGAAACGCGGGTCCTGCCCGAAGAACTGACCACCACCTGGCGGCGCCTCAAGGAAGCCTGGTAGATCCTCCTCGTCAAATACTTTTGAAATTTTCCGTATAGTGTTGTAGTAAATTGATTTAATCGATTTCATCCGGCCCACTCAAGGCTCCCATGCCCCGGCCCGCCCATCGCGATGCCAGGGAACCTTTCCTCGGAGCATGTTGGCGAAACTACGATTCGGATTCAGGACACCCCTCAAAATCAACCGGTAATACGGATTACTGCTCAACCGTTCGGCGCGACGAATGACGAAGCGGTCCACGGCGTCCTCGGCTACCATCACGCCCAGTCCGCCAAGCGGCGTCACCACCAGGTCGACCGCTCCGGACGATCTTCTGTCGATGCCGACGTTGCCGAGCGAGGCTTCGCTCACCGGCCCAAGCTCAAACTGCGTGCTATACAGAGCGGCGAACCCCAGTGCGCGCATACGGCTCTTCCAGTAGACGCGGGAGGCGCCGAATTCCACGCGCCGGTAACTGGGGTCGTTCTGGACCTGGATGTAGCCGCTGACGGCTCCTTGGAAGGGATGTCCGACATAGTTCACGATGAACGGGTCGCCATCGCCCCAGCCCCGCACTCCGCTGGCCGAGCGCGCATAGTCAGGCAAAAAGGGGCCTTTCAGCGCTGCCCGGGTTCCCGGCTCGGTGGCGAACCGGAAACTGTGCTGCACCCCCAGGAACAGCGCCGACTGTTTGAGGGCCGAACCCCAGTCAAAGGGTCTCGGCGGCTCGGGGAGGTTGTTCGCAACGGCGAGTGGGCCGATCAGAAGCGACGCGGCCAGTGCGCGCACGAATCGCATGGTCTACCTGCCTCATGGTTGTGTTTGCCCGGCGTACGCCCAGCAATGTTTCCATTATAAAAATCCCGCGAGGGGATCCCTCTATCGCCGGTCAGCCGGGCGGCCGATAAAGCGGATGTGCTGGTTCCCCTTCTGTTATTGTTTGCCGCCGCCCATACCGTTTCCCGCGACGCCACTCCGTTGCGCGCCGCCTGCGATGGATCGAGCGATACGGTAGCCCAGCTCAACCCGGGCGACACCGTCTCCATCCGATATGCCCTGGCCTCCGATGACGGCCCCTGTTACAAGGTCGCCGCCGAGTCCGGTGGCCGTCAACTGGAAGGCTGGCTCCCGGCGACTGCTCTGACCAACCTGGAGGAATTCGAGAAGGCCCGCAACGCCGCCACGCAGTTCAACACGCCCACGCCGGAGGCGCCGCCCGAGCCCATGGCCGCGCCGGCGGCCGCCTCGCTGCGCATTCCCGCCTCCGCCGATGCGCGGCTGTTGAAGGCGACTCAACTGCTGAACGCCAACCAACCGGCTGAAGCGCTTACCATCGCCGAGGCCATGATCAAGCAGCAGGGCCCGCAGCCGGATTTACTTGCCCTGGCCGGACTTGCCGCGCAGCGCAGCGACCGGACGGCGGATGCCATTCGATACTGGGAACAATCGCTCGCGTACAAGAAGAGCCCGTCCATTGAGCGCATGCTGGCCGCGGCGCGCCGCGAACTGGAAGCCGACCAGAGCTCGGAGAAGCTCTTTGGCATGCGCTTTGTCTTCCGGTACGACACGCGCGAGGTGAGCCCGGAGCAGGCCCGCACCATCGTCCCCATGCTCGACTCCGAATTCAGCCGGATCTCGGAGACGCTGGGCTGCCGGAGCGAGGAGCGCATGGTGGTTGTGGTCCAGTCCGTGGACGCCTTCCGGCGCACGACCGGGGCCGCCGAATGGGCCGGCGGGCAATATGACGGCCGCATCCGTGTCGCGCTGCTCGACGGCGGGCGCATGGGCGAGGACACGCGGCGCGCGTTTGCTCACGAGATCGTCCACGCCTGTCTGGCCAACATGGGCCAGTATCCTGCCTGGCTCCACGAGGGGCTGGCGCAAAAGCTCTCCGGAGAGCTTCCGCCCGCCTCCGATCTGGCTCTGGTCCGGCAAATGGCGCGCCAGAACCAGCTGCCGTCGCTTGGCCGGCTGAGCGGCACCTGGTCGCGGCTGAGTCCGCGGCATGCGCGTGTCGCCTACGCCGCCGCCTATATTGCCGCCGATGCGTTGATGACCGCCTACGGCGCCGATGGCGCCCGCAATCTGCTTCGCAATCTCGAAACGCTCCCCCAGGTC
>JANRJO010000026.1:0-117787 GCA_033763935.1 Bryobacteraceae bacterium | reverse complement strand
CGGTGGGGGGGGGGGGGGGGGGGGGGGGGGGGGGGGTAGATGGGGACGCTGTCGATGGTGAACGACGCGTACCTGCGGATCATCGGCTACACGCGGGAGGAGTTCGAGGCGGGGCAGGTTCGGTGGGACGAGATCACGCCGCCGGAGTCGCGGGCGGCGGACGAGGAAGGGATCCGGCAGGTGTTGGCGGAGGGGGTGTCGGAGCCGTACGAGAAGGAGTACGTGCGGAAGGACGGGACGCGGGTCCCGATTGTAGCGGCGCTGGGGAAGATGCCGGGGACGGGCGAGGTAGCGGCGTTCGTGCTGGACATCAGCAGCTTGCGGGCGGCGCAGGCGGAGCTGGCGCGGTCGAACGAAGACCTGCAGCAGTTCGCCTATGCGGCGTCGCACGATTTGCGGGAGCCGCTGCGGACGGTGGGGACGTACACGCAATTGCTGTTTCGCAGGCTGGGGGAGGCGAGGGCGGACGCGGAGGTCCGGCAGTTCGTGGAGTTCATCGAGGAGGGCGTGGGGCGGATGCAGGCGCTGATCGAGGACCTGCTGGCCTACGCGCAGGTGACGCACGAGACGGATGTCGAACTGACGCCGGTGCGCAGCGAGAGCGTGCTGGGAACGGCGCTCGAGAATCTGAAGGCGCGCATGGAGAGCGAGGGGGCAACGGTCACATACGGGCCGCTGCCGGAGGTGCAGGGGCGGGACATCCGACTGGTGGCGCTGTTTCAGAATCTGATCGGCAATGCGTTGACGTATCGGAGGGAGCCGGCGCGAGTGCATATCTCGGCGGAGCCGGATCGGGACGGGTGGCGGTTTGCGGTGGTGGACAACGGGATCGGCATCGAGCGGGAGCATCATGACCGGATCTTCGGGGTGTTCAAGAGGCTGCATGGGCGGAAGGAGTATTCGGGGAGCGGGGTGGGGCTGGCGATTTGCCGGCGGATTGTGGAGCAGCACGGGGGGAGGATCTGGGTGGAGTCGGAGGGTGCGGGGAAGGGGTCGACGTTCTACTTCACGCTGCGGGCAGCGGTACGGGGCGAGGAGGCGTCGGCGTCGGATTGACGGCTCAAGCGGTGTTGAAGATTTCGCCGGGGACTTCGATCCGGTTGGACAGGTAGGGGCGGGCGATGGCGAGGGGGAGGCCGGCGAGGTCGAATTCGCTGTGGTTGGAGAGGGCGATGACGGAGAAGCCCTGGGCGGGAAAGCGGAGGATGAAGGACTTGAAGCCGGCCCAGCCGCCGGGGTGGATCATGTAGCGGACGCCTTTGTACCGCATGTTCTCCCAGCCCATGCTGTAGACGACGGGGCGGCCGTCGTTGAGGCGGCCTCCTTCGAAGGCGGCGGCGAGGGTGCGCTGAGAGACGAGGCGGTCCGTGTAGAGGGCCTGATCCCATTTCTGCAGGTCGTCGACGGTTGAGAAGATGCTGGCGGCGCCACCGTAGAGGGGGAGCGCTTCGAGAGTTTCGCTGACCTTGAAGCCGCCTCGCTGTTTCCAATAGCCGATGGCGCGGGGGGCGGCGCGGAGGCGTTCTTGTTCTTCCGTGAAGAAGGTGTCGTTCATCTGGAGCGGTTCGAAGACGCGGCGGCGGAGGAGGGTTTGGAAGGGGGCGCCGGTGATTTTCGCGGCGACGGCGGCGAGGAGGGCGTAGCCGCCGTTTGAGTATTCGAAGCGGTCGCCGGGGGAGAAGCGGGGTTTGGCTTGGAGGCAGGCGGCGAGGTCGGGAAAGCCTTCGAGTTGGGCGAGGCCGGAGGTGTGGGTGAGCAGGTGGCGTAGGGTGACGGCGCGGACGTGGGGGGCGGCGTCGGGGAAGAAGCGGGAGAGGGGGTCGTCGTAGGTGAGTTCGCCGGCTTCGTGGAGCATGAGGATGGGCATGGCGACGAACTGTTTGGCGACGCTGCCGATGAGAGACGGGGTGGTGGGGAGGAAGGGCGCTTTGGTTTCGCGGTTGGCGAGGCCGTAGCCTTTGCGGTGGACGACGCGGTGCTGGTCAGTGACGATGACGGCGGCGCCGGGGTTGCCGGGGATGTTCCAGGGGGCGAGGAGGCGGTCGACGGTATCGGAGGGGGACGGCTGCGCCTGGGCGGCGAGGGCAGCGAGGAACGTTCGCCGGGAGGGGAGCGGCATTGGTACGGAGTGTAGCGGTGAGCCGATGGCGGAGGCAATCTCGCGAATTTCGAGTGAGACACTTCTCGGTTGAATTAGACGTGGCGGCGCCTCGACGGCGGGTGTGGTCCGTGATGACGGATTTCGGGGGCTGGCCGGACTGGACGCCGTCGGTGACGGGGATTGAGCCGTTGGACGCGGGGCCGGCAGGGGCGGGGAAGCGGTACCGATTGCGGCAACCGGGGTTTCCGGCGGCGGTTTGGGAGATCACGGCCTACCAGCCGGAGCGCGGCTTCGAGTGGGTGACGCGGCGGCCGGGGACAACGGTGTTTGCACGGCACCGGTTGGAGGAGAACGGGCGCGGGGGGACTCGGGTGACGCTGGCGGTAGAGTTCACGGGGCCGTTCGGCGGGATGGTGGGGTGGCTGATGCGGGGGGTGAACGAGCGATTTTTGGGGATGGAGGCGCGGGGGCTGAAGGAGCGGGTTGAGCGGTGAGTGCGGGCTTTCCGTCGCTGATGACGGCGCTGCATGTACCGCCGGATTCGGGGGAGGTGGCGGGGTTTGCGGCTTTCGGGTTCATTGATGGCGGGCCGGAGATCGAGTTGATGTACGGGCTGCGCGGGGAGCGTTGGGGCAAGGGGCCGGGTCGGTGGGGGTGATGGTGCGTCCGGGGATGACGCACATTGAGTCCACAGACACGATCGTCCATTACTTACTGCAACGGCCGCCCGGGCGCTGACTTCCGTAGTTGGACGTAAATGGGCGGGGGGCCGTCGCCACGGGGACCGCGGAAGGCGACGCCGCCCCAGCGGAGGCGGCCTTTGTAGGTATCGCCTTCGCGGCGGACTTCCCAGAGGAGCATGCCGCGGGGGCGCATTCCGTTGCGGAAGCCGTAGGTGAAGGCATCGGGGCCGTCGATCTTCAGGTACTCGAGGCTTCGCACGAACTCTTCGCCGGGGGCGGGGTGGGAGATGCTCTCGCCGACGACTTTGCCGTTTTCAACGCGAATGCGGAGTTTGAACGGCGAGCGGGATTCCTCGTTCATCCAGTCCTCGCCCTTCCATTCGCCGAGGAGGTGGGCGGCCTCGGCGGGAGTGGGGAAGGGCGTGGCGAGCAGGCTCTCGACGGTTTCGGTGGGCGGGGGCTGTTTTTCGACCTCCGCGATCTTCTGGCGCTGGGCGGCGGCGTTGGCGGGCTCGCCGTAGGCGGTGACGAGGCGGTTGAAGGCGTCGCGGGCCTCTTTGGCGCGGCCTTCGAGCAACAGATCTTCGACGATTTCGCGGAGGAGCACTTCCGGCGGTGGGAGGGCGCCGCCGTAGGATGCGGCGAGGGTGTCGTAGTAGGGCAGGGTGGCGGTGGTGGGGAAGACGGGGGCGGAGAGTTTGGAGTAGGGCGCGAAGACGTGGCGGAGGCCGAGGTAGGCGCCGAGCAGGGGCATGGAGACGTGGACTTCGTTGGCGAGCTTCTCGTAATGAACGCGCCAAGGGGCGGGGGCGGTTGCGGTGAGTTGCTTCCAGAGGTCGGCGCGCCATTCGAAGCGGGCGGTGAGGGTGGCCAGGTGGAGGGGCGCGGGAGCGGCGGCGGCGCGGGCGAGGAGGCGGCGGGGGAGCCAGTGATCGTCGAGTTGGAGGGGCGGGTCGAGGGCGACGATGGTGCGGAAGGTGGGACGTGTGGCGGCATGAAGGGCGAGGACGCCGCCGGAGGACATGCCGATGAGGACGCGGGGGGCGGCGGTGCGGAACTGGCGATCGAGGGCGGGGAGGAGTTCACGATCGATGAAATCGAGGAAGCGGTCGCCGCCTTCGTTGCGGCTGCTGCCGCTGACGGAGAGGCCGGGAGGGGTGAGGTCGTGCACGCGGCGGTCGGGATCGGAGTGGCTTTCGATCGCGGCGTACACCATCTCGGGAATCTGGCCCTGGCGGGCGAGTTCGCCGGCGCCGGGGAGGACTTTCGAGAGGATCCATGCGCCGTCGAGGACCACGGCGACGGGGTAGGAGCGGGTGGTCTTTGAGAACGAGGCAGGAAGGGCGACGGTGACGCGGCGGGTTTCGTTGAGGATCTCGGAGCGGAGCGTGAAGGTCTGCTGGACGAAGGGTTCGGGGGGCTTTTCCGCGGCGGGGGCGGGAACGAGTTCGGGCGGCGGGGCGGCGGCGAGGGAGAGCGCGAAGAGCAGCAGGGCGGCGACGGGATGGTTCAGGGAGCGAGTCCTCTGTGGTCGATGGTAGCGTGGCGCGGCGGTTTGCCGGTGCAAACTCTGGGGCGGGGCCGAACTAGAGTTCGGCGGCCCAGGTTTGAGCGACGGCGGCGGCGGCGTTGGAGCCGGCGGGGCCGAGGCGATAGAGCATTTTCCAGAGGGCGGGGCGGCGTTCGTGGGCGGGGTTGGTGAAGACTTTGCGGCCGTCCTTCATTTGGGTGGCGGCGGTGAAGTCGACGGTTTTGGCGACGGCGACGAACTGGAGGAGCTTCTTCTTGAGGAGGGGCTTCATCTGGAGGCGGTCGTACTTGCGCTGCTGTTCGAGCCGCTTGTCGGCCTCGACGCCCGCGGAGGCGGCTGCTTCGTTTTCAAGACCGGCGCCGGTGAGGAGGGCGGATTTGTAGGTGGCGCGGGCGCGTTCGAGGTCGGTTGCCGACTGTTTCTTGGCTTCGGCGAGCAAGGCTTTAGCCTTGGCCGTTTGGGCCTTGGCGATGCCGGAGGAGGCGAACATGTCGAGCATGCTCGAGTCGGTCTCGATCATGATGTCGAGCATCTGTTTGTTGAGGGTGGCGATCTGGGGCAGGCGCTGCTGGACGCTCTGGCGGAAGTTGTCGAGCATCATCTTGTTGGTGGCGTCCTGGACGGCGTCGAAGTTGCCGGCTTTGGCGGCGGCCTGCATGGCGGCGGTGGGGTCGGCCGGGGCTTTGAGGCCGTGGTTGACGGCGTTGTGGGAGGTCTTGAGGTAGGCCTCATAGGCGGCGGCGAACGCCGGGGACATTACGACGGATTTGGCGAGGAGGCCGAGTTCCTTGGCGAGCGACGCGCGCGAGGCCTCGGGGATGGCGTATAGGGCCTGCACGGAGGCGCGGGAGACAGCGGGCGGGTAGAGTTCACCCTCGACGTTGTTGGTGAGCTGCTGGACGTAGCGGGTGACGGCGCCGTCAAACGAGTCGCGAGTGAGCTTGAGGGAGGCCAGCGAGTCCTGGAGAGCCCAGGCGGAAACCGCGGCCAGGGCGAGGGCGCAACAGCAGAAGCGGAGTCTGAACATGTTTCTCAAAGGCTATCGCAAGAAGGCACGCGCGATGTGAGTGAGGTGGTGGCGGCTGTGCCAGGAGTAGAGGGCGAGGTTCTTTTCAATGGAGGTCGGGCCGTCTTCGGGGTGCGAGTAGGAGCACTGCCACTGTTCCGGGGAGAGGGAGCGGAGGAGAGACGCCCAGCGGGTGTGGAGTCCTTCGAGGAGCTGCAGGCTGGGTTGGACGGGTCCGGAGGCGGCGTCGCTGAGGGTGGCCCACTCGGCTTCGTCGTAGGGCTTGGCGGGCGGGTTCATCTCGGTGAGGGCGAGGCGGACGCGGACGTAGGAGTTCATGTGGCTGTCGGCGAGGTGATGGACGACCTGGCGGACGGTCCAGCCGCCATCGCGGTAGGGGCGTTCGAGGTCGGCGTCGCTGAGGGAGGCGGTGGCGGCGCGAAGCTGTGCGGGGAAGTGCTCGAGCTCATCGATGAGGGCGGAGCGCTGGGGCAGGGTGAAGCCTCCGGGCCAGCAGAAGCGGCCGGCGGGGTAGCGGGGGTCGAGGGCGGGCAATTGATAGCGCGCGATGGCTTGGCGCATGGCGTCTTCCATGCCGGCTTCGGAATGGTGTACGAGGAGGGTTTTCATGCCGAGGGCGGCCGCGGCGGCGAGGTTTGGTTCGCGGTCGTCGAGGAAGAGGGCGCGGTGGGGGGGAACGCCGAGGGCGTCGAGGACGAGGCGGTAAATTTCGGGTTGGGGCTTGACGAGGCCGACATCGCAGGAGAAGACGGTGGCGTCGAAGGCGGAGATCCAGTGGGCGTGGGCGCGGATGTACTCGCGCAGGTCGGTGTGCATGTTGGAGAGGATGGCGGTTTTGTAGCCGGCGCGGCGAAGGGCGTCGTTCCAGCCGAAGACGGAGAGGTTGAGGTGGCTCCAGGAGGCGGAATCGGCGTCGGCGAATTCGGCGCACTCTTCGGGGGTGTAGGACTTGCCGGCTTCGGCGCCGACGAGGTTCCAGTAGGCGACGGCATCGGTTTCGCCGGAGTCGTAGGGGACGCGGTGCTTCCAGTAGGCGTCGTGGAAGAGGTCGGCGTTAAGGCCGGTGAGGAGCCGGAGGGCGGCGAGGTCCTCCTCTGTCTGATCGAAGGAGAGAACGCGGCCGTAGTCGAAAATGAGGGCGTCGAGTTGGGTATTCATCGGGGAAAGGTACCGGTTCAGTATATCTGGGGCGGGGCGGTTGGCATGTGCGCCGCAGTGTACGCGAAGGCGTAGTATTCGACGGAAAGGGACGCGCGCGCGGGGAGCCAGCGATAGGCGGGGGCGCCGAACAACGAGCCGCGGGTGATCATGGCGCGGCGGGTTTCGGGGAAGGGCGAGGCGCCGAACTCGATGCCGCGGGTGATAGTGCGGCCGTTCCAGGGGGGCGCGGTGCGGCTGCGGTTTTCTTCCCAGATGACGATCCAGGGGAAGTCGGCGCGTGTCCAAGAATGGCCGAAGACGAGTTGGAGGCCGGGGTGGAAGGCGAGGAACCAGGCTTGTTGGGCGGCTTCGTCGGTGAGGTGGGAGGTGATGCCGGCGGAGCGTTCGGCGGCGGGGTAGAGGCGGAGGTCGGTGGTGGCGCCGTCGCGGCGGGGGGCGTGGGGCCAATCGAAGACGGCGCCGGGGGCGTAGTGGCCGTCGGGGCCGAGGTCGGGTTCGAAGACCATGCTGCGGCGGACGGGCATGTCGAGGCGGGTGACGCCGGGTTCGATGAAGGGCGGGCCGAGGGTGACGTGGTGGGTCCAGGCGAGGGGGCGGTCGAGGGGGGTGAGGTTTTCGACGGTTTCGCGGATGGCGAGGGTTGCGCCGGGGAGGAGGCGGAGGCGGCGTTCGAAGCGGAGTTGGGCGAGGGGGAAGGTGGCGCGGAGGGTGAGTTCGCGGTCGCCCGTTTGCTCGTGTTGGTAGGGGGCGACGGAGGATTCGCCGTGGACGTCGATGCCGGCGGCGGCTTCTTCGGGGGACGGGGGGCCGAAGACGTCGAGGCAGAGATTATGGCCGCGAATGCCGGCGAGGAGGCGGCTTTCGACGGTGCCGCCGTACTCGGGGTGGCGGGCGGGGTGGTAGGCGGAGGGCTCGATGGAGGGCCATGGAGGCTGCCATAAGGGGTTGATGCCGCTGGGTTTATGGAGGAATTCGGCGATGTGGCCGCCTTCGAGGGTGAGGGTGACGCGGGCGGTTTCGTCTTCAAGGGAGACGGTCCGGCGGCGAATCCCTAGTTCTTGACTAGGGATTGGGGTGTTTGTATCATGAATCGGAGAGGCAGGCTGATCCATCCTTTAGAGCGTATGGCCACACTGGGCATGGTGCCAAGGCTTTCCCGCACACCGGCGACGAATCTGCTGGCGCAGATTGGAAATACGCCGTTGTTGCGGCTGGCGAAGATCGACGGGGACCTGCCCGGCGTAGAGATTTACGGCAAGGCGGAGTTTTTCAACCCCGGGGGTTCGGTGAAGGACCGGCCGGCGTTGAACATGATCCTGGACGGGGAGCGGACGGGGCGGCTGAATCACGACCGGATTCTTCTGGACGCGACGAGCGGTAACACGGGCATTGCGTATGCGATGATCGGCGCTTCGCTGGGTTACCGGGTGCGGCTGTGCCTGCCGGGGAACGCGAGCGAAGAGCGCAAGCGGATGCTGAAGGCGTTCGGGGCGGAGATGATTTTCACGGACCCGGCGGAGGGCTCGGACGGGGCGATCCGGGAGTGCCGGAGGATTTACGAAGCCGATCCGGACATCTACTTTTATCCGGACCAGTACAGCAACCCGGCGAATTGGAAGGCGCATTTCGAGTCGACGGGGCCGGAGATCATTCAGCAGACGGGTGGGCGGATCACGCATTTTGTGGCCTCGATGGGGACGAGCGGGACGTTCACGGGGACGTCGCGGCGGCTGAAGCGGGACATGCCGGGGGTGCAGTGCGTGAGCGCGCAGCCTTCGTCGGGGTTCCACGGGCTGGAGGGTTTGAAGCACATGCAGACGGCCATTGTGCCGGCGATTTACGACGACAAGCTGGCGGACCGGAACGTGTGGATCGAGACGGAAGACGCGTACCGGATGACGCGGCGGATGGCGCGTGAGGAAGGTGTGCTGGTGGGGATTTCGGCGGGCGCGAATCTGCACGCGGCGCGGGTGCTGGGGCGTGAACTGGCGGAGCGCGGCGAGACGGGTGTGATTGTCACCGTGCTGTGCGACGGCGCGGCGAAGTATTTGAGCGAGCCATTCTGGGATGATCAGGATTGATCGCGCGGCGTGGGACGTGATGGTGTCCCACGCGCGCTCCACGTTTCCGAACGAGTGCTGCGGCGCGATGCTGGGCACGAACGACGGTGAGACCAAGACCGTTCAAGTAGCGATTCCGCTGGAGAACGCGTTTGCGGGTGTGCAGCATGAGCGGTATGAGCTGCGGCCGGAGGATTTGCTGAAGGCGGACCGGGAGGCGCGCGCGCGGGGGCTGGACCTGATCGGCATTTTCCATTCGCATCCGGATTGCGACGCGTACTTTTCCGAGACGGACCTGAAGAACTCGTGTCCGTGGTATTCGTTTGTGGTGTTGTCGATCAAGAACGGCGAGTTCGACCACGCCAATAGTTTCCTGCCCAACATGGAGCAGACGGAAGCCGTTCGAGAGGAGCTGGTTTACTGATGGCCAAGATTCTGATTCCGACGCCGCTGCGTCAGTACACGGAGAAGCGGGACGCCGTGGAGGTCCCGGGTACGACGGTGGGTGAGGCTCTCGGCAGCCTGACGAGCGCCTACGCGGACCTGCGCAAGCAGTTGTACAACGACGAGGGCAAGCTGCGGAGCTTCGTGAACGTGTATGTGAACGACGAAGACATCCGGTATTTGAGCAAGGAAGCGACGCCGTTGAAGGACGGGGACACGGTTTCGATCGTGCCGAGTATCGCGGGAGGCAGTCGTGGCTACTGATGTTGCGGCTCCTCCGGTTGCGTTAACGCAAGAGGAGATTTTTCGGTACAGCCGGCACCTGATCATGCCCGAGGTGGGCATGGAAGGGCAGTTGAAGCTGAAGCAGGCGAAGGTGCTGCTGGTGGGCACGGGCGGGCTGGGCGCGCCTTTGGGCTTGTACCTGGCGGCGGCGGGGATCGGGAAGATCGGGCTCGTCGACTTCGACATCGTGGATCACACGAACCTGCACCGGCAGGTGATTCACGGGACGAAGGACGTTGGGCGCAAAAAGCTGGATTCGGCGGCGGACCGGATGCGGGACATCAATCCCAACGTGGAACTGGTGAAGCACGAGGTGGCGCTGACAAGCGACAACGCGCTCGAGATCATCAAGGACTACGACATGGTGGTGGACGGGACGGACAACTTCCCGACGCGCTACCTGGTGAACGACGCTTGCGTATTACTTGGCAAGCCAAATGTTTACGGGTCAATCTTTCGGTTTGAGGGGCAGGCGACGGTGTTCGCGACGGAAGACGGCCCGTGCTACCGCTGCCTGTATCCCGAGCCGCCGCCTCCGGGGCTGGTTCCGAGCTGCGCGGAGGGCGGGGTGTTGGGCATTCTGCCAGGCATGATCGGCGTGGTGCAGGCGACGGAAGCGGTGAAGCTGATTATCGGGCAGGGCGAGCCGCTGATCGGGCGGCTGTTGCTGTACGACGCGCTGGCGATGCGGTTCCGGGAGTTGAAGCTGCGGCGGAGTCCGGAGTGCCCGGTGTGCGGTCCGAACCGGACGATCACGAAGCTGATCGACTATCACCAGTTCTGCGGCGTGCCTTCGCCTACGGCGGCGGTTGCGCCCGCGGCTTCGGCGCCGGTGAAGGAAGGCGAGATCGACCCGGTGGACGTGAAGGCGAAGCTCGACCGCGGCGACGATTTCCAGTTCATCGACGTGCGAGAGCCGCACGAGTATCAGATCGCGAGCATTCCGGGGGCGAAGCTGATTCCGCTGGGCGAGCTGCCGAAGCGGGTGAGCGAGCTGGATCCGGGGCGGGATTTGATCGCGCACTGCAAGGGCGGGGTGCGGTCGCAGAAGGCGATCGATTTCCTGAAGACGCAGGGGTTCACGCGGATGTTGAATATGCGGGGTGGGATTCTGGCGTGGAGCGACAAGGTGGACCCGAAGGTACCGAAGTACTGACGGAGTAGACCCTCTCCGTTCGGTCGCGTCGCACGCTCATCGGTTTGCCGGCCCTCGGGTCAGAGAGCCGAAATCGAACTTGGTTTCGATCACGCGGAGGGACGTGTCGACGATGGCCGAGAGGGCGAACCGCTCGGTGGGAGGGTCGGCGAAGCGGAGGTCCATCAGGGTGACGCGGACGGCCCCTTCGGGCTTGTCGGCGGGGACGATGCGCCAGAGCGGCCACTGAACGAAGCGGCGGAACGACTGGAAGTCGGGGTGTTCGCGCACCTTTTCGAGGGCAGGGGAGGGCTCTGGGTGGTAGAGGAGGACACCCTGGGCGGGATCGAAGTCGCGGGCGAGGTTGACGGGGAGGACGCGCACAAAGCCGTCGCCTTCGACGACGCCGCGCCACGCCAGTGGGTTGACGGGGTCAGGTACAGCGAGGACGCGGCGAGGGGCGGCGCCCTCATAAAGGCGGGAATCGAGGGTCTGGACAGCGCGCTGGTGGAGCAAGTAGCGGCCAAAGTCGTAGGCCCCGAACAGGGCGAGAGCGAAGATGGCGGCGCCGGCCCCGCTGGACTTTTTCGCGCCGATTTCGCTGCTCACCAGTCGGGACAGAATGGGGACCGCGATGCCGAGGAGCAGGAACGCCCAGATCCAGAGATCGAAGACGTGGGTGATGTCGAGACGGTGCCAGGTGGTCTCGAACGGCTCGAGCAGGCGGATCCCGTAAACGTTGGTCCAGTCGAGAAGCCAGTGGCTGATGACGCCCGCCAGAGCGGGAAGTCCCATGCGCCATGTCGGCCGGCGGCGGGCGAACAGGGCGACCACCAGGACGGCGAGCAGCGCCATCAGCGGTGTCGCTCCGATGGCATGGGTGATGCCACGGTGGTGCTCCAGGTAGGGGAGGGGGCCCGCTAAGCCCACGACGACGTCGATATCAGGGGCGTTGGCGGCCACCACCATGATGGGGGTGGCGAGTGGGGAGAGTCTGTGGAAGCCGGCCCGGCTGAGAAGAAGCCCGGTGAGCGAGTGCGTGAGATTATCCATGCCCACTCCCAAATTAGGTCATCTCACCCAGTTCGCGCCCCCTGGTCCCCCAGGGACGTGTACAATCTCCACATTTCTTGTAGCTTTTCGCGCATGCGGGGATTGGAATCCAGGTTGCAGTAGTTGATAATGACCCTAGGCCGCCGGGAACTTCCTCCGAGCCGGCGGCTCACTCAGGGCCGAATCCCCTCCGAGTTCGGCCCTGCTTTTCTTCTCTATCCACCCTGCTCATTCGCCACCTCGACCGCGTAGACCTGCGTGTAGCCAGTGCGGTCACTGGCGAAGGCTACCCAAGCTTCGTCGAAGGAGAACGACGGATGGGGGTGCGTCCATTGGGGCCCGTAGACGGTATCGGTGCCGGCCTCCATCCAGCTCAACGCTTTCCCGGTGAGGGCCGTGCTTTGTGCCCGGGCGAAATCCTCCGGGAGCGCGTACCGGGAGGTGCGCCACTGGGAGCCCTGGTTGGACGACTCGCTGAGGCACAGGCGCCGGCGCGCGCCGGTGGCGACATTGATGAGGAAAAGGCCCAGGTCCGGGTGATTCGTGTCGCAGAGCACGCGGGTCCCGGCTGCGTCCGGGGCGATGTGCCAGGCATTGAACTCGCAGAGGAGGCGGCGCTCCCGGGTTTGCCAGTCGAGGAGCCATAGGGCGTGGGGCCAGACGGTGTAGACGAGATCGCCCGTGCGGCCCAGGAAGGTCTCGTGGACGACGAACTCGTCGTTGGTGTTCTCGTAAAGGCATTCCAGACCGGAGCCGTCCCGGCGAATGCGGAACATGCGCGGGGCCGGGTCAGCGGCGAACTCGATCCACTCCGGTTCCAGAGGGTGGAACTGGGGATGGATGACCGTGCGGGGGAAGGGGATGATATGCCAGCCGCGCCCAGCGAGGGGTCCGGCTGCGAGACCGTGGCGGCCATCCTTTTTCACCGCTGCAACGGCCCAGTCGCCGCCGGCGCTGAGGGAGGGCTCGCCGAGGGAGGCGTCGCCGAGGTCGACGACGAGCGTTTCCTCGAGGGTCTTGAGGCAGAGCCGCCAGATCTGGCCGGCGCGAACGAAAACGACGGCGCGGCCGTCGCGCTCCATCGCGGGCGAGAACGGGTGGATCGACGGGCCGTCCGTCAGCTGGCGAATGGGCCCCTCGGGGAACGACTCGACGGCGAACAGTTGGGGCGTACCGGAGCGATAGGAGCTAAAGAGAAGCGAGGAGCCGTCAGGGGTAAACGAACTCTGGAGGAAATAGGAGGGGTGGTTGATCGAGGGATGCGAGGTGAGCTGATGGACGGACGCGCCCGTGGCCGGATCCCGGCGGGTGGAATGCTCGGAGGGGAAGCGGTCTCCTTTCACTGGACGGCCTTCTGGAAAATGAGGATATGCTGCCAGGGAAGCCGGTCGCTGATGGCGCGCTGGAGCCGGAAGCCCTCGGCTTCGAGTTCCTTCTTCGCTTCGGCGACTGACATCTTGTGTTCCTCGCGGATGGGGATCCAGGCGTCTTCCTTGCGGAATTCGAGGAGGACGAGGCGGCCGGTGGGCTTGAGCGACCGTCGGATCGCAGCGAGCATTTGCTGGGGGCGGTCGAACTCATGATAGACGTCGACCAGCAGGGCAAGGTCGATGGCGTTATCGGGGAGGCCGGTTTCGCCGGGGCGGGCGAGGACGGGCTCGTAGTTGGAGACGCCTGCGGCTTCCATGCGCTTCTTAAGCCGGGCCAACATCCCGGGCTGGATTTCGGTGGCATAGACGCGGCCGGAGGGGCCGGTGAGCCGGGCCAGCTTTTCGCTGTAGTAGCCTACGCCGGCGCCGATGTCGGCGATGGTCATCCCGGCCTTGATGTCGAGCAGCTTGACAGCGAGATCGGGGTTTTCTTCCTTCACCCGTTCGGGGCGTTCAAGCCAGTCCGCGCCGCCCATGCCCATGACGGGGGCAATGGCGCGGCCGGAGACGGGATGGATGCCCTGCGCGAGGACGCTGGACACGAAAAGAAATAGAGCGGTAAGAAACTGCTTCATCGGATATATTTCTAAGAGTAGCAACCACTCTCATGAAGACGAATTTATTGTGTGGCGTCCTGGCCGCGGTGCTGGCCGCCACGTGTTCCTCCGGCTGTTCGCGGCCCAGGTCGGCAAAAGCGGCGGCGATGGGCGAGACGGTCGGTGTGGGCGGCGTGAGCTACGTCGTGATGGACAGCCAGTGGCGGGCCGACCTGGCGGGAGCGACCGGGCCCCGGGTGCCGAAGAACCGGTTCCTGGTGCTGCGGATTTCGGCGACGAACCTGGGACGGGAAACGATCAACGTCCCGCTGCTGAACTTGATCGACAGTAAGGGCAACGGGCACCTGGAGGAACAGAGCGGGGACGGGATAGAGGGCTGGCTGGGGGTGCTGCGAACCATCGCGCCCGGGCGCACGGCGGAAGGGGCGATCCTGTTCGATGTGCGGCCGGGCGAGTACAACTTGGAGGTTGTGGACGGGGGCGATCTGGAGAATCAGCAATCGCGCCACATACAGATTCCCTACCGGATTGAAGAGCCGGTGAAGGTGCCGTCCCCGGGCCTGCCGCAATAGGTGTAGAACGGAGGTGGAGGCTCGAACGGTGCGCTTCCTACTTTCGTTTTTATGTGCGGCGGTGTGTGTGCTCGGGCAGACACCGCCGAAGACCTTTTCGATCGTTCGCGCGACCTTACATCAGTTCGAAGACGGGCAGCCGATGCCGCAGGGGTATGTGTGGGTGGCGGGGACTACCGCCCACCTGAATTTCTTTGCGTCGGGGTTCCGGGTATCGGAGAAAGACGAGGTCAAGGTCAGCTACCGGGTGGAGGCATCCGACCCGGCGCGAATCGCCCTGATGCCGGCGGTGACGGGGCGCGTGGACGTGGAACTGGCGGAGGAGGACAGGAAGTCGGACTGGATGCCGAAGATGCGGGCGGCGATTCCGATTCCGCCGCTGGCCGAGAGCGGCGAGTACCGTGTCGTGATGATGGCGAGGGACGAGGTCGCCGGGGTCGAAGCGCGGCATGAGCTGAACTTCAACGTGCGCGGGCGCGCGGTAGAGCCGAGTGCGACCCTGGTGCTGCGGAATTTCCGTTTCTTGCGCGAGGAGCAGGACCGTAACGCCATGGCGCAGCCGGTGTACAAGCCCGGCGACGCGGTTTGGGCGCGCTTCGAGATCACCGGCTACAAGCTGGGGCCGGGCAACCGGGTGGATGTGGAGTACGGGCTCTCCGTGCTGGGTCCGGACGGCAAGGTGCTTTACACGGAGCCGCGCGCGGCTACCGACCAGGACGAGTCGTTTTACCCGAAGAAGTACGTGCTGGGGGTGCTGAACGTGACGACGCGGCCGAACACGCGGGTGGGGGAGTACGCACTGGTGGTGACGGTGAAAGACAACGTCGGGGGGCAGACGCATGAAGAGAAGCATGCGTTCCGCCTGGAGTAGAGGAGGTTGAGATGTCGCTGACGGAGGGTACTTACGAGGAGGAGCGGCCTCGGCGGATGATGTCCAAATGGCGGCTGGTCCTGACGCTGGCGGCGATTCTATCGTTGATTGTCATCGGATTTACAGGCTTGATTTACAACCGCTACTGGCTGATTGTGCCGATCCTATTGCTGATCGCGGGGCGGATACTCGACCGCCTGGAGCGGAGGCGGCGCCGGCTTTCAAGCTCGTAGCTCGTAGCCGGCCGCGCGCATGCCTTCGATCATCCGTGTCCGGATGGCCGTGACGTCGTCGTTCGAGAGAGTGCGGTCCGGGGCGCCGACGGTGAGGCGGAAGGAAACGCTTTTTGCCCCGGCGGGAAGGGGCGGGCCGGAGTACTTCACGACGAATCGGACGGCGATGAGGTCAGCGCCGCCGAGTTCGGTGAGGCGCTTTTCGATGTCGCCGGCAAGCGCGCGTTCCGGGGCGATCACGGAGAGATCGAAGTCGCTGGCCGGGTAGCGCCGCAGGGGCTGATAGCGGGCCTCGGCGGGGCGGCGAGAGAGGGTTTCGGCGAGGTTGAGATCGAGCACCGCGCCCCGGCCTCCTTCGATCATCACCGGGTGAAACTCGAAAAGCCGGCCGACGGCGGCGCCCTGCCCAAGGACGTCGTATGCGCGCGCGGGGTGTTCCCAGGGAAGTGGCGCAGCGGCGGGACGGATGTCGCAGCCCGGGAGCAGGCACTCGGCGAGGCGCTTCAGTTCGAACAGCTGGGCCTGGCCGTCGCCGCGGGTGAACATCGCGGCGGCGAGGTGCGGCACTTCCTCCGGGAGTGAGCCGGAACGCCTGTGGATCTCCCGGCCGATCTCGAAGAGGCGGAACTCATCGAAGTGGCGGGCGTTCTCGAGCAGGTTTTTGCGGATGCCGGGAAGCAGGCTTTTACGCATCAGGCTCTGATCGGAGGCGATGGGATTCGCCACCCGCACGTGTTCTTCGGGCGCCCAGCCGAACGCGGCGGCGGCCTCCTCGCTCAGGAACGAGTAGTTGTGGACCTCCGTAAAGCCCTGCGCGGCGGCCATTTCGCGAACCGCGTGATGGTATTCGCGCTCCGGGTTCGCGGGGGGAACAGCGGCGGGCACCAGCGGAGCCTGGAGCGGGATGGACGCGTAGCCGATCATCCGGCCGATTTCCTCAACAAGGTCGTCTTTGATGGAGACGTCCTTCGTGGCGCGCCAGGAGGGAACGGTGACGCGCAGCAGGGCGGGTTCGGGCTCGGTGACGCCGAAGGCGAGGCTTTCGAGGATACGGACGACCTCTTCACGCGGCACGGTGCGGCCGAGTTTGCGGTAGAGCCAGGGGAGGGGGAGGTCGATGGGGGGCGGGGCGGGGAGTTCGCGGTGGCAATCGGCGAGGCCGCCGACGAGGCGGATCCCGGGGGAGACGACTTCAAGGAGTTGGACGGCGCGGGCGAGGCCGCGGACGGTGTTGTGGGGGTCCTGGGCCTTTTCGAAGCGCATGGAGGCGTCGGTGCGGAGCTTGAGCTTCGCGGACGTCTTGCGGATGCTCGCGGCGTTGAAGTTGGCGCTTTCGAGGACGATGCGGGTGGTGGGGGCGCTGATGGCGCTCTCCATGCCGCCGATGACGCCGCCGATGGCGACGGCGCCGGCCTCATCGGCGATGAGCAGGTTGGTTTCGCCGCACTCGTAGGTTTCGCCGTTGAGGGCGTGGACGAACTCCTTGGGGCGGGCGGTGCGGACAATGATGCCGCCCTTGAGGCGATCGGCGTCGAAGGCGTGCATGGGCTGGGCGATCTCGGCCATGACGTAGTTGGTGACATCGACGATGTTGTTGATGGGGTTGAGGCCGATGACCTCCAGGCGCTGCTGCAGCCAGAGCGGCGAGGGCTGGACGGTGACGTTCTCGAAGACGAGCGCGCTGTAGCGGGGGCAGAGATCGAAGTTCTCGATGCGGACGGCGATGGCGGGCGGGCCTTGCGGGAGGCGGGAGAGGTCGACGGGCTCGCGGAGGGGGCGGCCGGTGAAGGCGGCGACTTCGCGGGCCATGCCGTGGTGGCCCCAGAGGTCGGGGCGGTGGGTGATGCTTTTGTTGTCGATCTCGATGACGGCGTCGGGCTTCAGGCGTTCGAGGGCGGCGCCGGCGACGAGTTCGACGACGCCTTCATGATCCCGGTTGACGCCGAGTTCCGCGCCACTGGCGAGCATGCCGTCGCTTTCGACGCCGGCGATGACGGCTTTGCGAATGGCCTTGCCGTTGTCGAGGGTGACGCCACTGGGGACGTAGGCGGTGAGCAGGCCGGGCTTGCAGTTCGGGGCGCCGCAGACGACGGTTTTGACGCCGTAGCGTTCGGTCTCGACGACGGCCTTGACGTTGTGGCCGCCGGCGATGGGCTCGACCGAGAGCACGCGCGCGGGGGAGACCGCCTCGAGGACGGCGCCGAGGCGTTCGACGCCTTCGCTCTCGGCGGTCTTCATGGTGATGAGGCGGCTGAGTTCCTCGGGGGGTTCGGCGAGGCCTTCGACGAGTTCGTGAAGCCAGTTGTAGGAGAACTTCATGCGCGGGCTCCGGCGCGGAACTGGTTGAGGAAGCGAAGGTCGCCGCCCTGGAGTTGGCGGATGTCATCGATGGCGTACTTCATCATCACCAGGCGGGTGAGTCCCAGGCCGAAGGCGAAGCCGTTCCACTCTTCGGGATCGATGCCGCCGAAACGGAGCACATGGGGATTAACGAGGCCGCAGGGGAGCAGCTCGACCCAGCCGCTCTGCTTGCAGACGGGGCAGCCGGGGCCCCCGCAGATGAGGCATTGGATGTCCAGTTCGAACCCGGGCTCAACGAAGGGGAAGAAGCCGGGGCGCAGGCGCACGGTGACTTCGCGGTGGAAGATGGCGCTGAGCAGGGTTTTCATGAAGTAGATGAGGTGGCCGATGGAGACGTCGCGATCGACCATCATGCCTTCGAGCTGGTAGAAGGTGTGCTCGTGGGAGGCGTCGACTTCTTCATTGCGAAAGACGCGGCCGGGGGCGATCATGCGTAGCGGAGGGCCAAGCTTCAGCATGCCGCGGACCTGGACGGGGGAGGTGTGGGTGCGCAGAACGTGACCGTCTTCGAGCCAGAAGGTGTCCTGGGCATCCCGGGCGGGGTGGGTGGCGGGGATGTTGAGGGCGTCGAAGTTATGCCACTCGGTTTCGACTTCGGGGCCGTCGAGGACGGCGAAGCCGAGGGAGACGAAGAGATCTTCGATCTCACGCTGGATCTGGGTGACGGGATGGAGGGCGCCCGGGCGAGGGCCGGGGGCGGGTTCGGTGAGGTCGAGCCACTCGGCGGCGAGCCGGGCGTCGAGGGCGGCCTTCTCAAACGCCAGCTTGCGGCGGTCGAGCGCGGCTTCGACATTCTGTTTGGCCGCATTGAGGAGCTTGCCGACTTTGGCGCGCTCTTCTGGGGCAAGTTTGCCCATTTCCTTGCTGATGGCGGCGATGGCGCCTTTGCGGCCGAGGGCTTCGACGCGGACGGTTTCGAGATCGTCGAGCGTGGACGAGGCCTCAATGCGCCGGAGCGCAGACTCCTCGAGCGCCGACAGTTGTGCTTCCACCATATCGGTAACCGACTATTGTAAGCCGCGCGGTAAAAGGCGTCGCTGTTGGGAAGACGCGCTCAAGCCCGGGCCGCGCCGGCGAAGAAGGAGGCTTCCTTCGACATTTCAGCGGCGAGGTGGTTCAGGTAGAAGAGCAGGACGGGCTCGGGGTAGCGGGCCCGGAACTCTTCGAAGGCTCGCTGCTGCCAGCCTTCGGTAAGGTACTGGCCGGCGTCCATATCCTTCGCGAAAAAGCCGTCCTCGTGGGGGACGCCCAGGAAGTCGAGCACGCCGATGATCATTTCGAGGTTGGAGACGAGGATGGCCTGGGCGAGGTCCTGGGCCAGTTCTTCCTCGCGGGCCTCGAGGCGGGGCCAAAGGCGCGGGGCGGCCTTGCGAAGAGTCTCGGAGTTGAGCTTGCCGAGGTGGGCGCGGGTCTTCACGATGTCGAACAGTTGGTAGGTGCGGAGTTTCCCCATCGAGATCGAGCGGAGGAGTTGAGGAAGCGACTCCTGCCCAAGCCCGAGAAAGATCTCTGAAAGCTGCATCAACGTCAGGGTATCACGCAAGAAAATGGAAACCCGGGCGCAATTTGTTCGTACTTGCTTCTGTGAAGTACCTATCGAACCTGGCCGCGGACGCGGTGTATGCGATTCGTCAGTTCAGCCATGCGCGCGCGTTTACGGCGGCCGCCGTCCTGACTTTGGCGCTGGGCATCGGCGGGACGACGGCGATCTTTTCGCTGATGAACGACGTGATGCTGCGGTCGCTGCCGGTGGCGGAGCCGGCAAGCCTGTACCGGATTGGGGGCGGGTACTCGTGCTGCGTGCAGGGCGGGCCACAGGACGACTGGGGCATGTTCTCCTACCCGTTGTTCGAGAAGCTGCGGGCGGCGGCGCCGGAGTTCGAGGAGGTGACGGCGTTTCAGGCGACGACGTGGCGGATGAGCGTACTGCGGCCGAGCGTGGACGAGGTTCCGCGGCCGCTGCGCAGCGAGTTTGTGACCGGCAATTACTTCCAGGTGTTCGGCATCAAGCCGTTTGCGGGGCGGCTGTTCGAGAAGGCGGACGACAGTGCCTCCGCGGCGCCGGTGGTGGTGCTGAGCTACGCGGCGTGGCAGGAGCACTTCGGAGGGGACGGCGGCGTGATTGGAGCGCCGCTGGCGGTGCAGGGACAGAGTTTCACCGTGGCGGGGGTAGCGCCGCCGGGGTTCTTCGGGGACACGCTGCGGGCGAATCCGCCGGAGATCTGGATCCCGCTGCAGCAGGAGCCGTTGATCAGCGGGAGTGATTCGCTGCTGCGGCAGCCGGTGTCGGCGTGGCTGCGGGCGATCGGCCGGTTGAAACCGGGAGCGACGACGGAAGGGGTGACGCCGCGGCTGACGGAGCTGCTGCGGCGGTGGCTGGTGACGGAGAGCGGGTATCCGCCGAACTGGATGCCGGAGATCCGCAAGGTGGTTCCGCAACAGCACGTACGCGTGGTCCCGGCGGGCAACGGCGTGGACGTGATGCGTGACGACTACGGGCGGAGCCTGCAGATTCTGCTGGCGGTGTGCGGGATGGTGCTGCTGATTGCGTGCGCGAACGTCGCGAACCTGCTGCTGGCCCGGGGCATGGCGCGGCGGGTGCAGACATCGATCCGGCTGGCGATGGGTGCGTCGCGGGGTGTGCTGATCCGGCAGGCGCTGGTAGAGAGCACGATTCTGGCGGTGGCGGGCGGGGCCGCGGGGCTGCTGGTGGCCTACGCAGCGGAGACGGCGCTGATCGCGCTGGCGTTCCCGGAAGCGGGGGCGCACATGCCGTTCAGCACGACGCCCTCGCTGCCGGTGCTGGCGTTCGCTTTCGGCCTTTCGGTGATCACGGGCGTGGTGTTCGGGGCGGGGCCGGCGTGGTTTGCGGCACGGCGGGATCCGGTGGAGGCGCTGCGGGGAGCGGGCCGGAGCACGCGCGACCATTCGACGGTGGCGCGCAAGGCGCTGCTGGTGGTGCAGGCGGCGCTGTCGGTGGTGCTGGTGGCGGGATCGGCGCTACTGGCGCGGAGCCTTTCGAACCTGCAGAGCCAGGATCTGGGCTTCCGGACGGACGGGCTGACGCTGGTGAGTTTGAACGCGCCGCCCTCGACGTACACGCCGGAGCGGCTGGACGCGCTGTATCGGGGGATGCAGGACCGGTTATCGACGCTGCCGGGCGTGGAACGCGCGGCGCTGGCGTTGTACGCGCCGCTGACGGACAACTGGGGCGAGCTGATCTACGTCGACGGCAACCCGCCGGCGGAGCTGAGCGAGAAGTTCGCGGCCTCGTGGGACCGGGTGAGCGCAGGCTACTTCGAGACGGTGGGCCAGCCGGTGGTACGGGGCCGGTCGTTCACAGCCGGGGACAACCGGAACACGGAGAACGTGGCGGTGGTGAACGAAGCGTTCGCCGCGCGGTTCTTTCCGAACAAGGACGCGCTCGACGGGCGGTTTGGGATCGACCTGCCGCAATACTCGAAGACGTGGCGGGTGGTGGGAGTGGTGAAAGACGCGAAGTACACGAACCCGACGCGTCCGGCGCGGCCGATGTTTTTTGTGCCGCTGGCGCAGTGGGTGAACTACGACGTGGAGTTGATCCGGAAGATCGAGTCGCGCTCGCATTTCATCGGGGCAGCGCTGCTGCGGACGAACCTGCCGCCCGCGGCGCTGGAGCCGGCATTGCGGAAGACGCTGGCGGAGGTGGACTCGAACGTGACGCTGATCAACGTGCGAAGCATGCGGCAGCAACTGGCTCTGGTCTTCGACCAGCAGCGCGCGGTGGCAGGGCTGGCGGGTTTGTTTGGCGCCGTGGCGCTGCTGCTCGCCGCGGTAGGGTTGTACGGCGTGACGGCGTACTCGGTGGCACAGCGGACGAGCGAGATCGGGGTACGGATGGCGCTGGGAGCGGACTCGCGCGGGGTGGTGCGGCTGGTGCTGAAGGGGGCGTTCCGGATGGTGGCGATCGGACTGGCGCTCGGGCTTCCACTAGCCGTGGGGGCGGGGCAGTTGTTGTCCGGCCAGTTGTACGGCGTTGACATCTGGGACCCGCCGGCGCTGACGGCGGCAGTCGTTGCACTGGGGATCGCGGCCTTTCTGGCGGCGGTAATACCGGCGCTACGCGCGGCGGCGATCGACCCCATGAAGGCGTTGCGAACGGAGTAAAGGAGGGGTGGACGGTTGGGACGGGCGCGGCCCTGCGCTAGAATTGTGGGTTTGGTCTCCAAACCATGAGCAACGTCATCGTGCTGGGCGCCCAGTGGGGCGACGAGGGCAAGGGCAAGATCGTCGACCTGTTCTCGGACCGCTTCGACATCGTGGCCCGCTACCAAGGCGGGCACAACGCCGGGCATACGGTGCAGGTGGGCGATCGGAAGTTCGTACTCAAGCTGATTCCGAGCGGCATCCTGCGGCCGGGCGTGCAGGCAGTGATCGGCAACGGCGTGGTGGTGGATCCGGCGGCCCTGGTGGAAGAGATGACGATGCTTGAATCGGCGGGGATGGACGTTGCAGCGCAACTGCGGATCTCCAACCGCGCGCACGTCATTTTCCCGTTCCACCGGCTAATCGAAAACATTTCGGAGAACCGAAAGGACCGGGAGGCCATCGGGACCACCTCGCGCGGCATCGGTCCGTGCTACGAGGACAAAATCGGACGGCGCGGCATTCGCATCGCGGACCTGATGGACGAAGAGGCTTTCCGCGCACTCTACAACGATGTGGCGCAGGACAAGCAGACGATCGCGCAGGCTTTTCACATCGAGGGCCGCATCGACTTCGCGGGCATCTGCCAGCAGTATCGGGATCTGGCGGTACGGCTGAAGCCGTTGGTGTGCGATACCGCATCGCTGTTAATGAAGGCGATCCGCGGCGGCAAGCGGGTGTTGTTCGAAGGCGCGCAGGGCACCATGCTCGACATCGACCACGGCACCTACCCGTTTGTGACGTCATCGAGCGCGGCGGCTGGCGGGGCCTGCACTGGCACCGGCGTTCCGCCTACGGTGATCGACGGGATCGTTGGGGTCTCGAAGGCGTACATCACGCGGGTGGGCGGCGGGCCATTCCCGTCGGAAGCGTTGGGTGAGGTGGGCGACAGCATACGCAACGCCGGCAACGAATTCGGTTCGGTGACCGGGCGGCCGCGGCGCTGCGGCTTCTTCGACGTGCCGTTGCTGCAGTACACGGCAGCGGTGAACGGATTCGATTCACTGATCATTACCAAGCTCGACGTGCTCGACCACCTCAAGGAGATCCCCGTCTGCACGGGGTACAAGCTCCGGGGGCAGCGGATGGACGAGATGCCGGCGCGGCGGGCCGACATGGAAGCGATCGAAGCGGTGTACGAGACGCTGCCGGGCTGGAGCACGCCGACCAAGGGCGTCACCCGCTACGAGGACCTTCCGGAGGCGGCGCGGCGGTACGTAGGGTTTCTGGAGGAGCGGTCGGGCGTGGAAGTGGGGTGCGTGTCGACGGGGCCGGAGCGAAGCCAGACGATCGTGCGAGCGGGGTCGAGGCTGGAGCGTCTGTTCGGCTGATAAAGATCCGGGCAACCGGAGGGTGGAGTATCCGGCTGCCCGGTGCCGAACGAACGGCGAAACCTTACTTCCGGATGACGCTAATGGCTCTCCATGCGCTGTTGCCGGCGGCGTCCTTCGCGCGCACGATGATGCGATTCAACCCCAGGTAGAGCGGCACGGTGACCGGTCCCCAATTGGTCGTCCCCCGGGCCACGCCTCGCGCCCCGGGCGATGTTTCCCAGGTGACCTCGACAACGCCGGTGTCGTCGCGGGCGGTGCCCTGGAGAACGATGGTGGCGGCCGTGGTGGAGCTGGTGACGGCGGGCGGGGAAACGATGGTGATGGAGGGCGGGGTGGTGTCGCGGGAGGCGAGTTCGACAGCGATGGTCGCCGAACGGGCGGTTCCCGCCGCTGCGTAGGCGGTGACGGTAAGGCGGTTCATTCCGGGCTGCAGGAGCACTCCGGCGGCTCGCCAGGAGCTGGTTCCGAGGGCTTGGCCGGAACCGCCGCGATCGTTGGACCAAACCACGCGCGAGACACCAGAGGGATGCGACGCCGTACCTTCCAAAGTGATGGCGGGGCTGGAGACGCGCCCCGCCACCGTCGCGATACGGAGGGCCGGCGGCTCGGGCGCCGGCGCCTCCTCCCTCATCACGAACACTTCGCGGGCCACGCGGGCGGCAGCGCCGTCCGTGGCTACCAGAGAGATGCGATTCGCTCCCACCGCGAGCGGGACCGCATCGAAGCTCCACTCCCGGATGCCCGAGGAAGCGGGTAGGTCGCGCCAACCGGAGCCGGCGCGGTCGCTGATCCAAGTGACGCGCACCGGACCAGACCCTCCGGCCACGGTGCCGCGCACGGCGATTGACGCCTGCCGGACCGAGCCGGGCAGGGCAGAGACCGTGAGTGACAGCGACGCGGGAGGAGGCTCCGGCGTGGGGCTCGGCGCGTCGCTCCCGCGGGCAGCGTAGAGCGTGCGCACGGCGTCGACATCTTCGGGTGTCAGGCCCGTAGTCTGCCGGTAATAGGGGTACATGACAGTACCGGGGCGGTCGGAGTGGCCCAGGCCGAGCGCGTGCCCGAGTTCGTGCAGCGCCACACTGAAGAGGTCGATGTCGGCGCCAATACGCCATGCCTCGGCGCCGTCGAAGTGGAGATCGCCGGCGATGGTCTCGGGGTTCGGCGGCGCGGGATAGAACGTGTGAGCGAGCCCGCGGCCGGGACCGTCAAACGGATACGAATCACCATGTTCGCCTTCACCGAAAAGTACGGCGATGGAGCGCTGCAGGTTGGCCCCGGTGGCTTCCTGGAAATCGACCTGAGCGACCTGTGACCAGGCGTCGAACGCGCGCCGAATCTGCGCTTTGGCCTCCTCCGGGCTGACCTTTTCGGTCATTGCGCCAAAGACGTAGGACAGGGCTGCGGCGCTGCGGCCGGGACCATCCCAACCGTCGCCCACGGTCGCGACGTAGTGCCCCACCGGCCCTGCTTCCGTGACAGCGCCGGCACACGCGTGCACGGCGGTGCCGTCGAGTAGTTCCCGGCTTGCGGGGTAGATGTAGGCGGTCTCATCGCGTTCCGCCAGTCGCCAGACCTTATTTGGGTCGCCCACCACGAGTAGGTGACCCGGGGCGAGATCGGAGTGTTCCCTCACGGCCAGCCCCAATTGAACGACGATAGCGCGCGACCGGTCCGGCTCCACGCCCGGGTGAAACTCCACCACGGCCATGGTTTCGCTCGAGTACTCCAGGTCGCGGCTCAGCTTCCAGGCGGCACGCATCTCTCCGGCCCAGTGAAGATCGAGGCCGTCAAGCGGGAGCGCTTCTTCGCTCCACACGAGAGCGGCGCGGTCCGGCACATACCTCACGACCCGGGCGCCCCGGCGCCGCAGTTCTTCGATCTGCGCGGGAAAGTCGGCACCCTCCGCCACCTGTACGATGGCGTGCCGGCCGGCGGGCAACTCGGCCGGTTGCTCTTCGGTTGCGGGCGCCCGTTCTTCCGCCGCCTGGCTCTTGGCGTCGATGCCTTTCAGACGCAGCGCCGGCTGCGCGGAGAGCGAAGCCGCCGTCAACAGGAGGGCCGAGGCGAGCCGCAGGTGCTTCATACCTCCCTTTTCGTCGGGCGATGAGAAGTTGCCCCGCGCGGTGGCACTTACTTGTCAGAAGAAAGGAATGTAGTGCCGAGACGCGCAGCGACTACAGCACTTTTCGTATGCCTTGCCGCGCAGGGGGCTACGGGTTTCCGCCTAGAGCCGCTGGCCGGCGGATTCTACTCCGGCGATGGCGGGCCGGCGGTCAGTGCACCGCTCGCCTCGGTTCAGGGAATCGCGGTCTCGTCGCAAGGGGACATCTACTTCGCCGACGCGGCGGACCACCGGATCCGGCGGATCGACAGCCGGGGGACGATCTCGACGATCGCGGGCGACGGGCGCGCGGGCTTTTCCGGAGACGGCGGTCCGGCGGCGAAGGCCCGGCTCCATGCGCCGTACGGAGTGGCGCTCGCGCCGGACGGGTCACTCTACTTTGCAGACCTGGGCAATGGGAGGGTGCGCCGGATTGCGCCGGACGGGGAGATATCGACGTTTGCCGGGGGCGGCGGGGAGCCTCCGGGACTGACGCCCATTTTTGCAACGGAAGCGAACCTGAGAGGCCCGCGCAACCTGCTGCTGCTGCCCGGCGGTGACTTGCTCATAACGGACTTCTACGCGCACCGCCTGTACCGGGTGGCTGCGAACGGCTGGATGGCGACGGCAACGGACGGCGAGCTTCGGAATCCGGCTGGGCTGGCGCGCGATGGGGCGGGGGCGGTCTATGTAGCCGACAGCGGGAGCCGCCGGATTCTGCGCCTGTGGGGCGGCTTGCTGACGCCGCTCAGCGGAACGTCGGGAGCGCTGGCGTTCAAGCTGCCGACGGGAGTTGCCCTCGACCGTGAGGGGCGCTACCACGTTGCGGACAATGAAGATCCGGCCTGGTTTCCCGCGGGTGCGCCGGTCCGGGCGCACGCGGCCCAGGAAACGGCGGCGGGCCCCGATGGGACCATCTACCTGGCGCGCGGCGGGTTCCTGTACCGCCTGGACAAAGACAACCTACTGCGCCACGTGGCAGGCAGTGGCGACTGGGGTACACGGGGGGACGGCGGGCCGCCGCTCGAAGCGCATCTGCAGGCGCCGGCGGCACTGGCGGTGGGGCGCGGAGGCATGCTGTACATAGCCGACGCACAGGCTTCTCGAGTGCGAAGAAGCGAAGCCGGCGGGCCGCTGGCAACGGTGGCGGGAGATCCGGTCCTTTCCCCTCTGCGTTCTCCCAGGGGCTTGGCGGTGCACCCGCAGACCGGAGAGATCTACGTCGCCGACACGGGCAACAACCGCATTCAAGTCTATGCGGCCACTGGCGAGCAGCGCACGCTGATGCAGGCCAAGCGGCCGGAAAAGATGGCGTTCGACGGGCGGCGCGGATTCCTCTACCTCTGCGAAGCGGGCGCCGGCAGGGTGCTGCAACAGTTGCCGATGGGCAACTGGCGGGTGCTGGCGGAGGGGCTGGACAATCCGCGCGGCGTTGCAGTGGACGCCGACGGAACCGTCTTTGTCGCTGAAGGCGGGGCCAACCGGGTGCTCCGCATCGCGGCGGACGGAACGAGGGAATCGACTCCAGCGCGGGCGCCGCTGGCAGTGGCCGTGTCAGCCGGCAGTCTGTTTATCGCCGAAGAGGGGTTTCCGGGAATTCTCGAACTGCCGGCGGCGGCAGCGCCGAAACGCCATGGGGCGGAGGTTCTCGAGGCTCCGCAGGACATCCTGGCCCTGGAAGACGGGACCCTGGTGGCAGCCGACGCGGGATCGCGCCAGGTGTGGCGGCTGACGAGGGACGCCCTGCCGCCGGCCCAAGTGGAGTCAGCGCGGCTGCGGGTGCTGCACGCGGCGACCGGCGAGGAGGGGCCGTTCGCGCCGGGACAGCGGATTCTGCTTCCGGACGCGCCTGAGGGCGAGCTGCGCATAAACGGAGAGCACCAAGCGAACCCGGTGCTGCCCGAGAACCTTCAGCCGGGGAGTGCGGCGGTGGTGGAGGTGGTACGGGACCGGCAGACGGCGGCGGGTGCGACGATCGAGATTGTCGAGACAGCCCCGGGCCTCTTTCATGAGAACGGTGTGCTGCGAGCGGTGAACGGCGACGGCTCGATCAACAGCGCGGCGGAGCCGGCGTCGCGCGGTTCTGAGATCTCGTTCTACGCCACCGGCCTCGGCCTGCCGAACAACCTGCCGGTGAGCGTGCGGATTGCGGGCCTGCCGGCGGAGCTCCTTTACCTGGGGCCGAGCTCGTTTGCCGGTGTGTTGCAAATCAACGTGCGCGTTCCGGTCGGCTTCTTCGGATCGGGGGCGCAGCCGGTAACGGTAAACGTGGGGACGGCGGCGACGCAGGCGGGCGTACGGGTCTTCGTGCGGTAGACGGTGGCCCCCTTCCCTTCGCGCGCAAAGGGTGCCTAGGATACGGCAGGAGTATCTATGAATCCGAGTGGCCCCACTCCCGCGTTGTCGGAAGCGGAATGGGCCTTGTTGATCGAACTGCTGCAGGAAGAACGGCGCGAACTCCCGGCGGAGATCCGCCGAACCGAAACCAGCCACTACAAGGATCAACTGGCAGCGCGGCTCCACATGGTTGATGCCGTGCTGAAGCGGCTCATCGAGGCACGGCAGCCGGCGAACTGACACCCCGGCGCAGCGCGGAGAGTTACGCTCCCCGGAGTGCGGAGAGGATTTCTTTCTTAGCGGCAAGACGCGCTGGGAAGAACCCGCCGGCCGCGCCCATGAGCGCGGCGAAGGCGACGCCGATACCCATGATGGCGGGCGTAACTTGGAATTGGAACACCATTTCCGAGAACGTCACCATGCTGCCGATGCCCGTCTCGAAGGAGTTGAGGGGCAGCACGAGAGCGCAGCCGAGGAGGCCGCCGGTGACGGAGAGGGCGACCGACTCCAGAAAGAAGCTGAGCAGGATCGAGCCACGGGAGAAGCCGAGAACGCGCAGGGTGCCGATTTCCGCGGATCGGCGGGCAATGGCGGCGTACATGGTGTTCATGGCGGCGAAGCTGCTGCCGATAGCAAGGACTGCAGCGATAAAGGTGCCGAGGTATTGTACCGGGGCGGCCGAGACCATTTGCGCCTCGTAGTAGCTGCGCTCCGTTTGAGCGATCACCGTGAGTCGGGCGTCGTTGACCAGGTCGTTTTCAAGGGCGCGGAGGGAGACCTCGTCGGTCGCGCGGAGCAGGACAGAGCTTTGTGCTTCGCTGCGGTTGTAATCGCCGGCCACCTGGTTGAGATCGCCCAGCACTTCGCTGTTCACCGCGGCGCGGCCACCGTCGACAATGCCCACGACCAGCCAGTCGCCGCGGCCGAATTTGAGGGTCTGGCCCATCCGCGCTCGGGGGTACTTGGCGGCGATACTCTTGCCGACAACGACCTCGCGCTGGCCCGGGCGGAACAGGCGGCCTTCGGCGATACGCGCGCCCCGCATCTCGAAACCGGTAACCGACAGGCCGCGGAGCGTAACATTCATCCCGCCGGGACTCTCCTCGTTTTCAAGGTTGATGCCGGTGACGAGCTCGAGCGAAGCGGCAGGCTCGCCGGAGGCGGTGCGGGCGATGCCCGGCTTCGATCGGATGGTTTGGAAGGCCTGGGGGTTGAGGATGCTGGTCAACTCAGAGGTGGCGCCTTTGCGCATGACCAACAGGTGTAGCGGGTGGCCGCCGGCGACGAAGGAGGCGCGGAGGCCTTCGACAAGGGCCATAACGGCCAGCAGGACGGCTACGGTGAGGGCGATGCCGAGCGCGGTCATGATGGTGGTTCCCTTGCGCACGGCGAGGTTCCGCAGGTTGTAGCTGAGAGGGATCGACACGGTAGTCACTCCGGGATCAATCGTTGAATTTGATGGCTTCGACGATGGGACGGCGTGCGGCGCCCCAGGCGGGAATCAGGCAGCTGATGACACCGATGGCTACGGCCGTTGCCAGGCATGCTACGCCAACGAAGGGATTGAGGCCGACCGTCTTCAGGTCGACGAAAAGGATGGGCATGGTACGCAGGAAAGCGCAGATCCCCTCGGCAAGCAGCAGGCCGAGCCCGCCGCCGATGAGCGCGATGAGAACCGACTCGGAGAGGAGTATACCGAGGATGGTGCGGGATTCGAAGCCGAGGGACTTGAGGATGCCCATTTCGCGCACGCGCTCGCGGACGGACATGGCCATCGTGTTGGCCGAGACGAGCAGGATGGTGAAGGTGAGGGCGCCGCTCACGGCGAGCAGGAACAGCTTGACGTTGCCGAGGTACGAGAGAAAGCTCATCTCGAAGGCACGCTCAGTGTCGGTCTTGGTTTCGAACTGGGAGTTGCGGAAGACGTCATCGATGGCGCGGGCGACGGGCGTCAGCAGTTCGGGTTGCTCCACTTTGGAGACGAACATGGCGCCCACGTCGCGCCAGCCCGGGGGCAGGGTTTCACGCAGGTAGGCGTCGTGGAAGAAGAGGTTTTCGTTGTCGCGGCGGGCGGTGTAAATGGCGCGCACGGTCAGCTCGAGGTTGGCGGGAAAGATGTCGCCCTGCAGGAGGATTCGGTCGCCGAGCTTGAAGCCCATGCGCTCGGCAAGCGGCTGGCCGACCACGCAGCCGGCGCGGTCCCTGAGGAAAGCTTCCTTCTGCTCGGGAGAGACCTCGTACTCCGGGTACAGTTCGAACAGCTTCGGGGCGTCGACGCTGAAGCGAGGGAAGATGTTCTTCATGTCGCGCGAGTCCTTATAAGTGCCGCCGAACCACTGAAGAACGGAGACCAGTTGCACGCCGGGCACCTTGGCCATCTTGTCTCGATGGGCGATCGGAAGCGGGGTCATCAGGGAAACGCGGTTGCGGGTGATGAGCCGGAGCGATTGCGCCTCCGAAGACTCGCGCAGGAAGAAATTGTGATACAGCGCGAGCAGCGTGCCCAGTAGGCAGAGCGATGCGGCGATGCTGAGCACCGTGAGGGCGGTTCGGCGTTTGTTGCGTGTAGCGTTGCGCAGGACCAACGGGATATGCCGGATCATATGTGGTACGAGTCGCCCTCGGGCGACGGCGCCTCTTCAACCTAGCAGAAGCGCCACGGACCGTCCCGGCGCCTCTTAGAAGGTTACGGAGAAGACAGCGGTTACGTTCGACCAACGATCATTCGTATCGACGGCGGGGATGCCGGCGAAGGGATCGCCGGAGGTGGTGGCGCGGTACATGCGGGCTCGAACGCCCAGGCGGAAGAGGCCGCGGCGGTCGATTCCAACGCTGAAACCGGCTTGGGCGTAGGAGCCCCAGCCGGAGCGGCTGGCACAAGGCGGGCAATCGATGCGGATGAACTCCGAAGGCTGGCGGACGAGCTCGGAGTAGCGGGTGTAGGCGGCCCCGCCTCCGCCGTAAATATGGAGCCGTTCGCCGAAGAGCGGAAGGATGGCGCGGCCGCCGATCGGGACGAAGAAGGCGTAATCGCGTATGCGAAGGGGGCCGAAGTTGGTTTCCAGGTAATCTTCGACATCGCCCGCACTGAAGACTGCTTCGAAGCCGCCATCTGCTTGAAAGTAGCGGCTGAAGCGGTACCCGTAACCCACTTGCAAGGAGGGGGCGGGTTCGAAAAAGGGCTTCAAGTCGCCGCGCGGCACGGCGGCTCCGATGCCAAGTTCCACATTGTGCCGGGCATATCCCTGCCCGAACGCCGCGGAAGCACTGAGTATCAGGAGGGTCAGAGCAGCGTAAGGGAGTCTCACGCCCACTCCGACGTTGGGCATAGGAAAAGGGTTCCAGGACTGGGACGGGTGGTCCCAGCGGGACGCGTACAATTTGGTACTGAGAGGTAGCAACTTGTGGTTGGGGGACGGGTTCAGGTTGGTATAATTTCCAGCACCGCCTGAGGTTCCGGGGGGACCGAATGCACCTTCTTCGACTCATTCAAGTTTCTACTCTCGCCGCGGCTGTGGGAGTGGCGGTGGTAGCGCTGCGGCCGGCGGTTGCCACAGCCGAGGACGAGGACCAGGCGCAGGGCGAGAACTGTTCGTTCCGCAGCGACCCGGACGAGTTTCTGGCCCGGGAGGGGCGCACGCGCGAGACCATCTATCGCACTACCGACAAGGTGGGGCGATCGCTTGCGTCGCGCGGAGCAAGTTACTCGGTATCGCCGTCGGAGATGCCTCGGCGTAACTTCATCGACGATGCAATCTTCGGGAAACTGCAGGAAAAGGGCTTCGCGTCGGCTCCTCTGTCAACTGACGAGGAGTTCCTCCGGCGGATCACGCTGGACCTGACGGGGCGCATTCCTTCGCCGCAGGAGATACGGGACTTCACCGCGGACGGCGACCCGGGGAAACGCGATAAGGCGATCGACCGACTGCTGTTTTCCGCCGAGTTCAACTACCGTTGGGCAAACTGGTTCGGCGACCTCCTGCAGAACAAGGCTTTCACGGCGGTGGGGGCGCGCTCCCAACAGGTGCTCGGCCGCAATGCGCTGCACGATTGGATTTTAAAGTCGGTGGCGGAGCAGAAGAGTCTGCGCGACATCTCCTACGAGACGGTAGTGGGACGGGGGAACAACTTCACCGCGGAGAATGGCCCATCGAACTGGGTATTGGGCGCGCTGACCACGATGGGCCCGATCCAGGACACCTACGACACGATGCTCGCGCGGACTGCGAGCACTTTCCTGGGGATATCGCACTTTGACTGCCTGCTCTGCCATGACGGACGCGGCCATCTGGACCTGCTGAGCCTGTGGGGGCGGACCGCAAAGCGGGCCGAGGCGCAGCGAATGGCCTCGCACTTCTCGCGGGTGCGTTTCCAGAACCGGCCGAATCCTCCGGCGGGCGACGCGAGCACCGAAGTTCTCGACAACGCAACCGGGCAGTACGATCTGAACACCACTTCCGGGAACCGCCCGAGCCGCGTCACCATGGACGAGAACGGACGGCGGGTGAACAACTACACGCCTCAGTACGTGTTCACGAAGGCGACTCCAGCGGCGGGTACAAACTGGCGGGTCGCCTTTGCCGCGCAGATGGTGGAAGACCCGATGTTCGCTCGCAATTGGGCCAACCGGATCTGGAAGCAGTTGTTCAACAGCGGGCTGGTGGAGCCGGTGGACACGCTGGACCCGGCGCGCCTCGATTCGAAGAACCCGCCGCCGCTTCCGTGGGAGTTCCAGACGCCGCACGTGGAACTGCTCGACCAGCTTGCTCAGTGGCTGCGCGACAACAACTACAACTTCCGCGAGTTTCTGCGGCTGATCGTGACGTCGAACGCCTACCAGTTAAGTGCGCGATATGACGGGCCGTGGTCGATAGAAGCGGTGCCGTACTTCGCTCGGCGGTACGCGCGGCGGCTGGAGGGCGAAGAGGTTCACGACGCGATTGCGAAAGCCACGGGGGTGATGGGCAGCTACACGGTGCAAGGCTGGAGCGAACCCGCGCGGTGGGCGATGGATCTGCCGGAGCCGGTGGAGCCGAGGAGCAACGGCGGCGTGAACAACTTCATGAACAACTTCCTTCGGGGGAACCGCGACACGGCCTTCCGGAGCCAGGCGGGTTCCATCCAGCAGCAGATGGCTTTAATGAATGACAACTTCGTGCTCAGCCGGATGCGGGCAAGCGGGAACTCGGCCTCTCCGGTGCTGCGGGAGATCGCGGGGATGAGCGACAACCGCGCGGCGGTGGAAGAGTTGTACCTGCGGTTCCTCTCTCGGCGTCCGACGGAGAGCGAGTGGAGCAAGAGCGTGGCGTTTCTGTCGCGCGCGCGCAACGCGAACGAGCGCAACACGGCTTTGGAAGACCTGGCCTGGGCGTGCGTCAACAAGATCGACTTCCTGTTCAGCTACTAGCGAGGGTCGCGCCATGAAAGATCGCTTCGGAATCGATTGGAGCAAGGTGAAGGGCACGCACTTCTGGCGCGGGGCCCACCTGGGACGGCGGATGTTCTTCCGCCACACGGCCTCGGCGCTCGCGGGGTACTTCCTGCTGCCGTCCCGGCCCGGGGAGACGGCAGCGAAGGCTGCCGGGACGCCGATCGGGACTGCCAAGAATTGCATCTTCATCCTGATGTCGGGCGCCCCCAGCCACGTGGACACGTTCGACTTCAAGGAGGGCTCGTGGACGCCGGCGTACATGCAGCCGGAGAGCTACGACGGCATTCGGTTCCCGAAGGGCCTGATGCCGAAGATCGCGGACCAGCTGGACGACGTGGCCTTCCTGCGCTCTGTGCGCTCGTGGGTGTCGGTGCACGGGCTGGGACAGACGTGGGTGCAAATTGCGCGGAATCCGATTACGGGCCTGGCGCGAATTGCGCCGCACATCGGGTCCGTGGCGTCGCTGGAGTTGGCCGGAAAGCCGGAATCGCAGACCCTGCCGGTGTTTGTGGCGCTCAATACGGGGAGCGGCCCGAACAATGGGTACTTTGAGCCGCGGCATGCACCGTTCTACGTGAACCCGGGCGGCAACGGGCTGGGCAACACGACGCATCCGGGAGGGCAGGCGGTGTTCGACCGGAGGTACGGCCTGCTGCTGGACGTGGATGCCGAGATGCGGGTGCCGGAGCATCCGATGGGGGCGGCGCCGGCGGAGATGGCAACCTTCAGCGCTTCCGCCAAGCGCCTCATGTACAACGCGGAGGTAAACGCGGCATTCACGTTCGCCGCCGATGAGCGGGCGCGGTACGGCAACACAGGTTTCGGCAATGCGTGCATTGCGGCGCGCAACCTGCTGCAGCGCAGACTAGGAACGCGGTTCATTCAGATCACGATCGGCGGGTGGGACCACCACGCGAACATTTACCAGCCGAACGGGCAGTTGCAGAACCTGTCGCGGCAGTTCGACAACGGGCTCGGGACGCTGATGGAGGATCTGAAGCAGGCGGGACTGCTTGAAGAGACGCTGATTGTGGCCATGGGTGAGTTCGGCCGGACAGTGGGAGCGTTGAACAACCAGAACGGACGCGATCACTACCTGCAGCAGGCGGTGTTGATGGCCGGAGCGAAGATCCGCGGGAAGCGCGCGATCGGCGCGACGGACGAGATCGGCAGGGCGACGACGGAGCCGGGCTGGAAGGAGAATCGGGACATCCGGGCGGAGGACGTGGCGGCGACGATTTATTCGGCGTTGGGAATCGATTGGACGACCATGCGCACGGACGACCCGCTGGGCCGCGGCTTCGAGTACATCCCGACGAATCAGAGTGTTCTCTACGCGCCCGTCCACGAGTTGTGGGGTTAGAGAGCGCCTGGCCTAGCGCCGCTTGTCCTTGCGCTTGAATTGATAGAGAGCGCCGAAGAAGGCGCCGAGCGCCCAGAGGCAGATGAGGCCCGCGCCGCGCGCTTCGTCAGGGCCGGCGAAACTGTAACTGGTAAGGAAGTAGCCGCGCACAAGCAGCACCAGCACGGTAAGGGCGAAGAGCACGAGCAGGATCCTCAGCTTTCCGAGCACGGCGAGAATCACCGACACGAGTCCGAAGATCCCAAGGCCGAGAAGCCACTGAGTGAGCGCTTCCCCTTGCCAGGGCAGCATTCCGAGCTTTAGATTGTGGTGTCCGGACAGCATGGTGATGGCACCGAGGCCTGTGGCGAACAGCGACACCAGCAACAGGAAGAGATAGCTGAGAAGACGTAAGACCGCACCGAGCACACAAGCCTCCGGGTTGGAACAGAATAAGCCGACATTGTATCAGTCCCGGCGCGCGGGGTTGTTCGAGCGGGGCGTCTCCCATCAGGGCGCGAGTGGTAAGTAGAAATTACGTTTTTGTCCTCATTGCGTGAGGCCGATAGGTCTAGCAGGAGGCATCGTACACCGCGCCTTGAGCCGGTGGCCGTACTCCCCCAAGGAACTGCAAATGGCCTGGTTTAACAACCTCAGAATTGGCACGAAACTGATCGTCAGCTTTCTGGTGCTCGCCGTGATTACCGGCGTGACCGGCTGGTTCGGTCTGACATCCACAGAAACAATGCGGCAGGCAGCGGATGAGCTGTACCGCGCCAAGATGCTGCCCATGCGCGACTTGGCGTATGCGAACGCGGCGCTGCTGATCACCCGGACCGAAGTGCGGAACGTGCTGGCGACGAAGGATGCCGCTGAACGTCAGGAGATGCTACGCACTATCGACGAGGAAAGCAAGAAGGTCGACGACCTGGTGGGGGCGGTGCTCAAGACCAACCTCGACGCGGAGGTGAGAGAAACGCTGCGCACGTTCCAGCAGAAATGGGATCAGTACCGGAACCACCGGGGACGGGCGTTGGCGCTCGCGATGGAGGGCAAGGTGGAGGCGGCGTCGGACATTCTGGACGGCGAAGGACGGGAGTCGCAGGCGATGGCGCGCAAGCTGCTCAGGCAGGCCATCGACTACAACGCCGCGGAGGCGCAGAAGAGCGCGGAGGAGCAGGCGGCGGGGGCCGCGGCGACGCGGACGAAGTTACTGGCAGTGATTGCGGTGGCGGTCGGCATTGCCATCGTGCTGGCGCTTCTTCTCGCGCGGCTAATCGGGGTGCCGATGCGGCGCCTGGACGAGGCGGCGGCAAGGCTGGCGGTAGGCGATGCGGATGTCGAGGTGCGCTCGGAGACGCGCGATGAATTGGGCAGCCTGGCGCAGTCGATGGGCAAGCTGGCAGGAATGCTGAAGAGCCGGTCTGCCGCGGCGCAGAGCATCGCCGCCGGTGACCTTTCGATTTCCATCCAGTCGCTGGGCGATCGCGACGTGCTGGGCAAGAGCATGGCCGAGGTGGTGCAGACGCTGAAGCGGCTGGTGGCGGAGGCGGACCGCCTCACGAAGGCGGCAGTGGAAGGCAAGCTGGCCACGCGCGGGAACCAGGCGGAATTTCAGGGCGGCTATCGAGACATCGTGGCGGGCGTGAACGCGACGCTGGACGCCGTCGTCGGACCGCTGAACGTGGCGGCGCAGTACGTGGACCGAATCTCGAAGGGCGACATTCCCCCGCGCATTACGAACTCCTACAACGGGGACTTCAACGAGATCAAGAACCATCTCAATACGTGCATTGACGCGCTGAACGGGCTGATCGGCGAAATGAACCGGATGTCGGACGACCACACCAAGGGCGAGATCGACACGGTGGTGCCGGCGGAGAAGTTCCAGGGCGCATTCCGGGTGATGGCGCAGGGATTGAACGAGATGGTGGGTGGCCACCTCGCGGTAAAGAAGAAGGCGATGGCGTGCGTGGCCGAGTTCGGCCGGGGCAACTTCGAGGCGCCTCTCGAGAAGTTCCCGGGGAAGAAAGCGTTCATCAACGAAACCATCGAGCAGGTGCGCGCCAACCTGAAGGCACTCATCGCCGACGCGAACGAACTGGCAAAGGCGGCTGTGGAAGGGCGACTCGCCACGCGCGCGGAATCGACGCGCCATAGCGGCGATTTCCGGAAGATCGTGGAGGGCGTGAACGCGACTCTCGATGCCGTAATCAACCCGCTGAACGTTGCGGCGAACTATGTCGAGCGGATTTCGAAGGGAGATTTGCCCCCGAGGATCACCGACACCTACAGCGGCGACTTCAACACCATCAAGAACAACCTCAACGTGTTGATCGAGGCGATGGAGACGGTGACGGAAGCGGCCGAGCAGATCGCCGGCGGCAACCTGACGGTGAAGGTGCGGGAGCGGTCGCCGCAGGACAAGCTGATGCAGGCGTTCTCGGCGATGGTGCAGGGCATCACCAAGATCGTGCTGGAGATCAGGACGGTAGCGCGCGAGGTATCGAGCGGCAGCACGTCCATGAGCGAAGCAGCCAACGATCTGTCGCAGGGCGCCAACAGCCAGGCGGCGTCGGCGGAGGAGGCGTCGAGCTCGATGGAGCAGATGGTGTCCAACATCAAGCAGAACGCCGATAACGCCCAGCAGACCGAGAAGATCGCGATGAAGTCGTCGGAGGACGCGCGCGAAGGCGGGCGCTCCGTGGCAGAAGCGGTGAACGCGATGCGCGAGATCGCAAGCAAGATTTCGATCATCGAGGAGATCGCCCGGCAGACTAACCTGCTTGCCCTGAACGCGGCGATTGAAGCGGCGCGCGCGGGCGAACACGGAAAGGGCTTCGCGGTAGTAGCGGCGGAGGTCCGGAAGCTGGCGGAACGCAGCCAGAAGGCGGCGGGGGAGATCAACCAGCTGTCGGCCTCGACGGTGGATGTGGCCGAACGGGCCGGCGGAATGCTGGAGAAACTGGTGCCCAACATCCAGCGAACGGCGGAGCTCGTCCAGGAGATCAGCGCCGCGAGCAACGAGCAGAACACAGGGGCCGAGCAGATCAACTCCGCACTGCAGCAGTTGCAGTCGGTCATCCAGAAGAATGCGTCGGCGTCGGAGGAGATGGCTTCGACGAGCGAAGAGCTGTCGAGCCAGGCAGGACGGCTGATCACGACGATCGAGTTCTTCCACGTGGGCGACCGGTCGGACTCTGCGACGCGGTCGGTCGACGCGGCCTCGGGGGCGGCGCCCAAGCGCTTCGCGGCACCGGCTTCTACCAAACCGTCACCCGCTCTCCGGCGGGCGAACGGCAAGCCGGCAAACGGCAGGCAGGGACACTCCAACGGGGGCGGCGTGGCGATTGCGATGGACCACGACAAGCTCGACGACGAGTTCGAGAAGTACTAGACGAGGCGCGGCCCGGACGGCTCGCCGTCCGGGTCATCCACTCCAGGAGACACGACAATGAGCGTCGCCACCATTACTGAAGTTCGCCAGTACCTCACGTTTCAGCTTGACGAAGAGGTGTTTGCCCTCGACGTCGCTTCGGTGCGGGAAGTCCTCGACTATACGGCTATCACGCGCATCCCCCGCACACCCCCGTTCCTGCGCGGAGTCATCAACTTACGCGGGAGCGTGGTGCCGGTTGTGGACCTCCGCCTCGCGTTCGGCTTGAGCGCGACGGAAAAGACTGTCAGCACCTGCATCGTGGTGGTTGAAGTCTCGCTCGAGGGCGAGTCTACGATCATCGGGGCGCTTGCCGACCGGGTGGAGGAAGTGGTTGACCTCGAGCCCGGCCAGATCCAGCCTCCGCCGCACATGGGGCTGTCGATTCGCACGGATTTCATCAAAGGGATGGGTCAGCGCGATTCGCAGTTTGTCATGATCCTCGATTTCGACCAGGTTTTCTCCGAAGAACAGCTGCGAAGCCTCAAGGCTGCAACAGCCACCGAAACCAACGAATGAGCGCCCTTTCCCACAGTCTGTCGCAGAGAGACTTCTTTCGTTTCCAGCGGCTGATCGCCGGCGAATGCGGAATCTCGGTACCGCTGGCCAAGCGGTTCATGCTCGAGACTCGCATCCGCCGGCGGATGGCCGCCCTGAACCTGGGAAGTTTCTCGGACTACTGTGACCTCATCTTTGGCCCGCGCGGGCGTGAGGAGGAACTGGAACCGCTGATCGACGCCGTCACCGTGAATAAGACGGACTTCTTCCGGGAGCCGGCCCATTTCGAACTTCTGACACGGCGGCTGGTGCCGCTGCTCACGGAACGCTTCAACCTCGGCGGCCGTCGGTCGTTGCGCGTGTGGAGCGCGGCCAGTTCCACCGGCGAAGAGCCATACACGCTGGCCATGGTCCTGGCGGAACTGGCCAACCCTCCCTTCGAGATCGAGGCGACCGACATTTGCTATCGGGTCCTCGAACTGGCACGGCGCGCAGTGTACGACGAGGGGACAGTCGCAGCGATTCCGGAGGAGTTGCGGCGGAAATATCTTCTACGGGGACGTCCTCCCAAGGAGGGGCTTTTCCGGGTAGCGCCTCACCTGCGGCAAAGAGTCCGCTTCCGCCGGCTGAACCTGCTTGCCGACGACTATCAATTCGACCATCCGAAGGACATTGTCCTTTGCCGCAACGTGCTCATCTACTTCGAGCGAGCAACGCAGTTTACCGTGCTGCAACACATCGTGGGAACGCTCGAACGGGGCGGCTTTCTGCTGATGGGGCACTCGGAATCGCTCCTAGGGCTGGACCTTCCGGTGACGCAGGTGGCTCCGACCGTGTACGAGAGGTGCGCATGAGCGTCGGGGAACGGCCCGTCCGCGTCCTTATCGTCGACGACTCCGCGGTGGTCAGGCGCGCGCTGGCGGAAGTGCTGTCCGCCGACGACGGGATCGAGGTCATGGGCGCTGCCGCAGACCCCTACATTGCGGCAGCGCGTTTGCGGGAAGAGGTTCCCGACGTGATCCTGCTGGATGTGGAGATGCCTCGCATGGACGGCATTACGTTCCTGCGCAAGATCATGGCGCAGCATCCCATTCCGGTCGTGGTCTGTTCGAGCCTTACGGAGAAGGGCACGGAGACCACGCTCCAGGCACTGGAGGCGGGGGCTGTGGAGATTGTCACTAAGCCGAGTCTGGGGACGCGAGCTTTCATCGAAGAGTCGCGCGAGATGCTCACGCGGGCGGTGAAGGCGGCGGCGGGAGCCCGTCTCAACCGCCGGCTGAAGGCCGAACCTGCGCTATCCGCCGATGCCGTACTGGCGAAGCCGGGTGCGCGGGCAATGGTGGAAACCACTGACCGGGTGGTTGTTATCGGGGCTTCCACGGGGGGCACTGAGGCGCTACGCGCGGTGCTCGAACCGCTGCCCGGGGACGCCCCCGGGATCGTCATCGTGCAGCATATGCCGGAGAAGTTTACGAGCGCCTTCGCGCGCCGGCTCGACGCTCTGTGCACGATCTCCGTGAAGGAAGCGGAGTCGAACGACACGGTACTACGGGGGCGGGCCCTGATCGCGCCCGGCAACCGGCACCTGCTGCTGAAGAGAAGCGGGGCGCGGTACTACGTGGAGGTCCGGGACGGACCGCCGGTGTGCCGTCACCGCCCTTCGGTCGACGTTCTGTTTCGGTCCGCAGCCCGTTATGCCGGGGGGAACGCGGTGGGCGTGCTGCTCACGGGCATGGGCAACGACGGGGCCCGGGGGCTGCTGGAATTGCGACAGGCGCGCGCGGTCACCATGGCGCAGGACGAGGCCACATCGGTGGTATTCGGGATGCCGAACGAAGCGATCAAGCTTGGCGCGGCGGGGCGGGTGCTGCCGCTGGGAGCGATCCCTGGGGCGATTCTAGGGGCGTGCTCGTGAGCGGCCTGATGTGGTTCCGCACCCGGTTGTTTCCCGCGGCGCGCCACGCGGCGGCGTTGCGGCTGGCGGCCGCGGAGATCAAGACACTCAACGGCGCAACGGAGAAGGACTTTCTGGCGGTGGGCGCGCAGTTCGACCGTATTCTCGGGGGAGTCAGCGAGGAACGAGGCGATCTCGAGCGCGTGCGGCGTGCCCTGGACGAAGTGCGCGACGACATCCTGGCCGGGGAACTGGAACAGTTCTGCGGTGAGACGGAGGCAGGCGGGGAGCCATCGTCCGGGTGCGCCCATCACCTGCGGCGGCTGATGGCGGAAGCGACGGCGGCACGCCCGGCGCTGGAAGCTTTGAGCGGCAGCGTGCGCATGCTGCGGGTGATGGGGGTTACGACGCGGATTGAAAGCGTCCGGTTGGGGGAGCAGGGAGCGGGGTTCGAGACGCTGGCGGCGGAGGTGGTTCGCCTGGCCGACGCCATCGACGACAAGGCTGCCGGGCTCGTGGAAGCCTCGCGAACCGTGGAGGCGGTAGCGGCCGCGGCGCTAGCGCGCGCGGAGCGGCTCGAGTCGGAGCAGGCGGCGAGCCTGCCGGAGTTGACCCGGCACTGCCGCGAGGGAGCCGCCCGGTTGAGCGACGAGCGGCGCGCGCTGGCCGATCTGGCAGGCCGCGGAGAGAGGAGCTACCGGGCCATATCGAACGACATTGCCGGGCTGGTGACGGAACTGCAGATGCATGACAGCGTCCGGCAGCGGACCGAGCATGCCGCTTCCGCTCTCATTCTGCTGGCGGAGGAGCTCGAAGTCCGCCCGCGCAGCGTGCTGGCGGCCGCTTCACGCATCGCCGAGCTGCAGCGCGCGCAGATCGAGGAAGCGTACCTGGCGCTGACGGGCGCAGTGCAGTCGATCCTCTCCGGACTCGGTCAGATCGCGCACGCGGCAGCGGAAATCGCCGACGGCGCGGGAGTACTGGCGCCGGGTGGGTCATCAGGGGCGCCGAGCAGGACGCCGGACAGCCTGGCATCGGTATTCAGTGAAGCGCAGAACGCGCTGGCGGGGTGGGCGCGCTCGCGGCAGGCGATTTCGGATGCCGCCGCTCTCGTGGCGTCATCGAGCGCGACAATGGCCTCGTCGATTACAGAGATCGAGCGGATCGGCGCTTCTCTGCTGCGTCTCTCTCTCAACGCGGAGACGGAGGCAGCGCATCTTGGCGCGCGCGGCGCGGTCCTCGAGGCAGTGGCCTCGGGCATACGAGGTGTGGCGCGCGACGCGGCGGAGCATGCGGATCGGGTTTCGCAGTCTCTGGCGGGCGTGCAGTCGGCGTCAGGTGGGTTGGCCGAGGCAGCCTCGAGCGAGGCCGGCCGGGCACGGGAGGAGATGTTTCGGCGGCTCTCGGAGCACGCTGGTGAGCTGGCGCGGCGGATTGACGAGACGGCCGCGCAGAACCAGTCCGTGCTGAGCGGAGTGGCTTCGAGCGCGGCTCAGCTCGTGAGTCAGGTCCAATCGCTCTGCGGCAGCATTCAGGCGCACCACTGGGCGGAGGAGACAAGGGAGTGCTGTTCGTCACGGCTGGCGGCGCTGGCGGCGGCGTGCGCCGCGTTTGAGCGCGACGGTTCGTCACATGCGCTGCTTGCGGGCGCCGACCGCTACACCATGCAGGCGGAGCGGCATGTGCACTCTGCCGTCGCCGGGGACCCGGCCGCCGCTGCGGCTGCCGCTGCCGACGCAGGCGACAACGTGGAACTGTTTTAGGAGATTATGAACGACACAGACGGGCCACTGGAGATCACCATCGGGGGAGAGTCGACTTCCGAACTGTGCGCGGAGTTGAGAGAGCACTTGCTTGGTGCGTTACGGGCGGGGCGCGGCGCCCGCGTCTGTCTGCCGGAGGTGAACGAGCCGGGACTGCCGCTGCTGCAACTCCTCTGCTCGGCGCACCGCACGTTCCTGCAAGAGGGCTTGACGGTACAACTGGGGCAACTCTCAGCGGCGGCGGCGGAAGTCGCGCGAATTGGAGGTTTCGGCGGGAATAACACGATGTGTCCCTACCACGTGGACGATGAGTGTTTGTGGAGGCGGTCGCATGGCGAAGACCATCCTGACGGTGGATGACTCTGCAAGCGTCAGGCAGATGGTTGCCTTTACGCTGCGCAACGCGGGCTATGACGTCGTGGAAGCGACCGACGGGGAGGACGCTCTCCGTCGGCTGACGGGCACCATCCATCTGGTGCTGACCGACCTGAACATGCCTCGGCTGGACGGCATCGGCCTAGTGCGCAAGATCCGCGCCTCGGCGCAGTACAAGACGATCCCCATCGTCCTCTTGACTACGGAATCTCAGGAAGACAAGAAACAGGCGGGCCGTCAGGCTGGGGCCACCGGCTGGATCGTCAAGCCGTTCAAGCCGGAGCAGTTGCTGGCTGTCGTGCGAAAGGTAGCGGGCTGATGGACTGGCAACGCGAAGCGTACCGCGAGGAGGCGGGCGAACTGCTCGCGGAACTGGAGATCGCGCTGCTCGAACTGGAGCAGTCGCCGGAGCGCGCGGACCTGATCGCACGCGTGTTCCGGGCGTTGCACACTATCAAGGGCTCCGGAGCGATGTTTGGCTTCACACTCATCGCCGAGTTCACACACGAGGTGGAGACCGCCTTCGACCTGGTTCGGGAGGGGGCGCTCGAGGCCTCGCCGGAACTGGTGAACCTTACGCTGGCGGCGCGGGATCACATCAAGAGGCTGCTGGGCGCCGAGTCGGACGATGCGGCCCTGGCTGCCGCGGGCGCCCCCCTTCTGGAGCGGCTGCGGCAGGTGGTGGGCACACGGGGGGGAGGCGCCGCCGCGGCCAAAGGTATCCTGAACCCGGAACTGCCGGCGGAGAGCGGGGAGGAGCAGACGTTTCGCATCCGCTTTCAACCGCCGCCCGATCTGTTAGCGGACGGAACCAACCCGATCCTGCTCGCCCGCGAGCTTGCCTCTCTTGGCGAGTTGAGTTCGCTGGTCCATGTCGATTCCGTTCCGTGCCTTGACGCGTTCGACCCCGAGGTCTGCTACGCCTCGTGGGACTTCGTGCTGACAACCAGGGCCGGCGAGAATGCCGTTCGCGACGTGTTTCTTTTCGTCGAGGATCGGGTGACCCTTTCGATTGAGAGGATCGAAGGCGCTGCAGGGCACAAGAGGCTCGGTGAGATTCTGGTGGAGCGCGGAGCGCTTGACGAGGAGGAACTCGAAGCCGTCCTGAGCAGTCGCCCGTTGCTTGGAGCAAGCCTGGTGAGCGAGGGCATCGTGGCGCCGGAGCAAGTGGATGCCGCGCTGCTCGAGCAAGAGCACATGCGGGCGGCGGGCAACCGGCGCCGGCAGACGGAAGCCACCGCCACGCTGCGGGTTCCCGCGGCGAAGCTGGACGGGCTGGTCGACGTGGTCGGTGAGCTGGTCACAGTGCAGGCACGGTTGAGCCGGCACGCGACGCTCTCGGGGGATTCTGAAGCCATCTTTATCGCCGAAGAGATCGAGCGGCTCACTGCACAACTGCGCGAGGGGACGATGAGCGTTCGGATGGTGCCGATCGCGGAGACGTTTAACCGCTTCAAGCGACTGGTGCGGGATCTCTCGAATGACCTCGGCAAGCAGGTGAATCTGGCGCTCGAGGGCGGGGAGACGGAACTCGACAAGAGCGTGATCGAGCAGCTCAATGACCCACTGGTGCACCTGGTGCGGAACGCCATGGACCACGGGATCGAGGGGCCGGAGGCGCGTGCCGCCGCCGGGAAACCCGCCTGCGGCTCCATACGGCTGTCAGCGGCGCATTCGGGGGCCTTCGTGGTGGTAAAGGTGGAGGACGACGGCGCAGGGTTGAACACCGCGGCCATCCGGGAGAGGGCGGTTGCGCGCGGATTGCTCGAACCGTCGGCGGAGTGCTCCGAGCAGGAGCTGTTTCAGCTCATCTTCGAGCCGGGCTTTTCCACCGCGAAAGCCGTATCGGGCGTTTCCGGCCGGGGTGTAGGGATGGACGTGGTGAAGCGGAGCATCGAGGCGTTGCGAGGATCGCTGTCGCTGTCGAGCAGGCCGGGGCAGGGGACGACCGTCACCCTGAAGATTCCTCTGACGCTGGCGATCATCGACGGCCTCCTCATCACCGCCGGGGACCAGTTCTACGTGCTGCCGCTGGCGAATGTTCTGGAATGCGTGGAGATTCGGCGGTCAAGCCGGGAGCACCGGCTCGGCGAGTCGGTCGTCATCGTGCGGGGAGAACCTGTTCCCTATGTTTCCTTGCGTGATTGGTTCGACATCCCGGGAACGCCGCCTCCCATCGAGCAGGTGATTGTCACCGAAACGGCCGAATCCAAGTTCGGCATCGTCGTCGATCACGTCTTGGGAGACCACCACACGGTGATCAAGAAACTCGGGGCGCTCTACCAGCATGTCGAGGAGCTGAGCGGAGCCACGATTCTGGGGGATGGGCAGGTAGCTCTGATCCTCGACGTCGACAAGCTATGTTCCGGCGCACTGCAGGCCGCAGCCGCGTAGCGGACGGCGCCGGCGTATAGCCGCGACGCCCTGCATGCCGTTACACTGCACTACAGGTGACCCCGGCGCGCTTTCAGGAATTGGACCGGCTGTTCCAGGCGGCCCTCGACCTGCCGGCGCCGCAGCGCGAGCCCTTCCTGGCCGTCGAGTGCGCGGACGATCCCGAGTTGCTTGCCGAGCTTCGAAGCCTCTTGTCCTCGGAGGCGGCGGCAGGCGAGCAGTTGGGCGATCTGGTTTCGCGCGCCGCCGAGCAACTCGAGGCGTCGCCGGAGGGCGATGCGAGCGACGTCGGCTTGCGCTTGGGATCCTACCTGCTGGTGCGCGAAATCGGCAGGGGCGGGATGGCCGTGGTGTACCAGGCCATCCGCGCCGATGACGAATTTCTGCAGACGGTAGCGATCAAGCTGGTGAAGCGGGGGATGGACTCGCTTGCCATCCTCCGGCGTTTCCGGGCGGAGCGCCAGATTCTGGCCAGCCTCAGCCACCCGAACATCGCGGCGCTCATCGACGGCGGATCGCATCCGGACGGGCGGCCGTACCTGGTGATGGAGTTCATTGACGGCGAACCGCTATTGGATTACTGCCGGCGGCGCGCGCTGCCGGTGAAGGAGCGCCTCGACCTGTTCCGTCAGATCTGCTCGGCGGTCGACTATGCTCACCACGCGCACCTGATTCACCGCGACATCAAGCCGGGTAACGTGATGGTGACGCATTCTGGCGTCCCCAAGCTCCTCGACTTCGGCATCGCCAAGGTCTTGCGGCCGGAGCTCATTCCAGGAGAGCCTGCCGCCACGGAAACGAACGTCCGGCTGATGACTCCGGACTACGCAAGCCCGGAACAGGTGCTCGGCCTACCACTCAGCAGCGCTACGGACATTTACTCGCTGGGCGTGCTTCTCTTTGAACTCCTGACGGGGGCCCGTCCGTTTTCGCTCGCGGCCCCGTCGCTGCTTGAGATCGAGAAAGCGATCTGCCAGGACACTGCCCCGCTTCCCAGCCGTGCTACCAACGAGCCGCGGCTGAGGGAGCAGCTTTCGGGGGACCTGGACACGATCGTCGCCATGGCCATGCGCAAGGAGCCGGAGCGGCGGTACGCCACCGCCGCTGAACTTGCCGACGACCTGGCTGCGTATCTGCAGGGCCGCCCCGTGGCGGCTCGGCCCGACACGGTGACATACCGGGTTTCGAAGTGGGTCCGGCGCCGTCCCGGGGCCGCCGCCGCGCTGTTGCTCGTTCCGGCCCTGATGACGCTTCTGCTGCTGCTCCGCGGAACGGGAGTGAACCCGGAAGCAGTCGCGCTGCACGACCGCGCCCGCACCCTAATGCAGGCCGACCCGCGAACCGGCGCGCTCGCTCCTGGGCTTCCTCCCGTCGTGGCGGAGACGCTGCGGCTGTACGAGCGAGCGGTGGAACTCGATGCCCGCTACGTCCCTGGGTGGCTCGGAGTGGCCGAGACGGCGGAGTACGCGATCGACTTCGACGCCCAGCGCGCCGGGGAAATGACGGCGAAGGCGCTCGCGGCCGCGAAGCGATGCGTTGAGTTGGACCCGAAGCAGGCCAAGGCTTGGGAAGTGATCGGCAACGTGCAGGCGCGGGAATGGAAGTTCCAAGCGGCGCTGGACGCCTACCGTCGCTCCTTCGAATTGAACCGCGGCTCGCCGTTCGGCGTCCGCGCGTATTCAAACCTGCTCGACCAGTTCGGGCGAACCTCGGAGGCGCTGGCGGCGGTGGAGGCGGCGCTGGGCGTGGAGGCGTCCGCTCTTGCACCCCGGGCGCGCGCCGTGATCCTCGTGCACAAGGCGCAGTTGCTGCTGCGCCTGGGGCGGGCCACGGAGGCCATGGAGCAGGCCCAGGCGGCGGCGCGGCTCGACGGCACCTTCCGCGCGTCCTATCTGTTGCTGGGGCAGGCGTATGAAGCGGCGGGGCGGCTCCAGGAGGCGCGGAACGAGGTTGAGATCGCGCTGCGGCTAGGTCCGGAGGACGCACGGGTTCTCGCGTCCATGGGCTTTCTGTCCGCGCGGCTCGGGGACGGCAAGCGGGCCGAGGCAGTGGAGCGGAAGCTGCTCTCCATGCGGGCTTCCCACCGCCCGGCGGCATGCGCGCTGGCCGTCGTTTACCTTGGCATGGACCAGCGGGCGCGGGCGTTGGAAATGCTGGCGACGGCGGCTGCGGAACGCGAGCCGGGACTGCCCTCCTGCACGTCGGACCCGCACTTTCGCGAGATACGGAGCAGTCCGGAGTTTCGCGCGGTCCGCGAGAAGTTGGGGCTGCCGCTGCCGTAGGGCTCCCACGGCGGCCGTTCAACGCGGCTTCAGGAAGTCGCGGACCAGCACGAGGTCGGCCACAAAACGTGCATACTCTTCGTCGAAACCTTCCGGCATGCGCAGCAGCGCCGACGGATGGATGGTCACCATCAGCTTGGGGGCCAGGTGGTGGTCAAGGAACCGGCCGCGGTCGGCGCCGATGCGGACGTCGCGCCCGGCCAGGGCTTGGGCAGCGGTCGAACCAAGGCACACGATCAACTCGGGGCGTATCGCTTCCAGTTCGGCTTCGAGCCAGGGCCGGCAAGCGGAGATTTCGGTTCCGGACGGCTTCTTGTGGATTCTGCGCTTTCCACGCTCTTCAAACTTGAAGTGCTTCACGGCGTTGGTCACATAGACCAGGCTCCGGTCGACGCCCGCCTCCGCCAGGGCCTTGTCCAGCAACCGGCCGGCAGGGCCGACGAACGGCCGGCCCTTCACGTCCTCTTCATCGCCGGGCTGCTCGCCTACCATGACGACGCGCGCACGCGGCGGGCCTTCCCCAAACACCGTCTGCGTCGCCGCGCGGAACAGGTCGCACCCTTCGCACCGTTGGGAGGCGCCGGCGAGTTCGGGTAGAGCGGCCGCCGGGGGTACGAACTCCCGTGCCGAGCTCTTCTGTTTTTCAATCATGGTTACCACTCGATTCCCGGCATTCCTGAGCAACTCGTGGATCACTTGGGACTCCGGCAGCGTCGCCCAGTGGCGTACCGGCATCTCCGCCCGCATCATGCGAAGGTTGGCACGAGCGGGGTTGAACGTAGACGCGTAGTAGGCTCGCCATAGCTCTTCGAGAGCATCGCCCGCGGGAGCGGAGCTCTGAGGCGCGCCCGGCCCAAAGCGCACCTCCTCGCCGTCCCAATAGGCGCTCGCGTCCGGCGTGAGGATGGCCCAGCGCAAGGATCCGAAGCGCCGCACGAAGAAGGGTGCGTTGGCTTTCACAATGAGATGGTCGGGGCGGTACCACGCCACGTACTCCGTACCGGTCTCGCCGGCGACCTCTCGAAAGCGAACGAAGGCGCGCATCTTGTGCATGTCGCGGCGCACCGCCTTCTCCATCAGGCGCGCCCGGCGCACGTCCTCGTCGATCTCGACTTCCAGGAGGTGCGGTTCGCCATGCGTCAGGCGCCACAGAAGGCGGTAGAGCAGGTCCCACCGGTGGCCGTCGCGGTGCAGGCTCACCGCTTCGGCGAGCGACAGGAACGCTGGAGGCACGCGCTGCGCGCCGCGGGCGACCGGGGGATCGCTGGAGTTGGTGTCCCGCTCGTCAGTCAGCAACAGGTGTTGACCCGCCTCCGCGCCCGTGAAACGCACGGCGGCGGGGCCGATGCCGTGGCGCAGGCACTCACGAGCGGCGCGCCGCCAGTCGGCAAAGTCATTCACCACGGCCTCTTTCACAGCTCGCCCGTACGCGCCTCAAACAGCGCCAACTGCTGCGGCTGCGGGTCAAACTGCAGCGAAAGCTTGGGAGAATCGATGATGCGAGCGGCGGGATTGTGCCCAGCGGCAACGACGAAGTACTTCACCTTATCCACGGAAACTTTGAGCTTCGCCAGGTCCTCGAGCGTCAGCGAGCGGTGCCGCCGCACCTGCAGTATCCGCTTCACGTTGCGCACGCCGAGGCCGGGCACGCGCAGCAGTGCCGGCTTTGGCGCGCGGTTCAGGTCCACCGGAAAGAAGTCGCGATTGCGCAGCGCCCAGGCAAGCTTAGGGTCCTTGTCGATGGGAAGGTTGGGTGCATCGGGCGTGGTCAGTTCGTCTGCCCGGAAGCCGTAAAAGCGCATCAGCCAGTCGGCTTGATAGAGGCGGTTCTCCCGGATCATTGGGGGACGCTTGACGGGCAGTAGCGGGTCGGCGTGCGGGATGGGGCTGAACGCGGAATAGTAGACGCGCCGGAGGTGGTGTTTGCGGTAGAGGGAGGAGGCGGTGTGCAGCACCACGGCGTCCGGCGCGGGCGTGGCGCCGACGATCATTTGTGTGCTTTGACCTGCGGGGGCGAACGCCTGTCGCGTCCCGCGGGCCTCCTCGATGGCGTCGCGAATGCCGGTCATCACGGCTTCGATCTGCCCGTGCGATTTCGCAGGCGCAAGCTGGCGAAGTTCGACGTCGACCGGCAGTTCAATGTTAGCGCTCAGGCGATCGGCCCACTTGCCCGCTTCGCGCTGCAGGTCCACGGAGGCGCCAGGCACGGCCTTCAGGTGAATGTAGCCTCCGAAGGCGTGCTCGGTGCGCAGACGCCGGGCGGTCTCAATCATCTGCTCCATGGTGTAGTCGGAGCTCTGAATAATCCCGGAACTTAAGAACAAGCCCTCGATGTAGTTGCGCTTGTAGAACTCAATGGTGAGGGAGACCACTTCCTCCGGCGTGAAGCGCGCGCGGGGCGTGTCGCTTGAGATGCGGTTGACGCAGTAGCTGCAATCGTAGGTGCAGTAGTTGGTGAGCAGGAGCTTGAGCAGGGAGACACAGCGGCCGTCGGGAGTATAGCTGTGGCAGATACCCATGCCCTCGGTGTTTCCCAGTCCGCCCGCGGCCCGAGCGCGGCGTGAGCCGCTGCTCGCACAGGACGCGTCGTACTTCGCGGCGTCCGCCAGAATTCTCAGTTTTCGCTCGAGCTCCAACGCTCCCCGCCCCCTATCTCTAATTATCCCCCGGCGCGCCGCGCTGTCATCTACTCGAGAGAAGGTTCTTCTCGCATGCGTCACCTTGTACTCGTTCTGGGCGATCAATTGGATGCCGATTCGACGGCATTTGTCGGCTTCGATGAGCGGCAGGACGCCGTGCTCATGATGGAGGTCGCCGAAGAGGCCACGTACGTTCGCCAGCATAAAGCACGGCTGGTGCTCTTCTTCTCCGCTATGCGGCACTTCCGCGATGAACTGGCGGCGCGCGGGTGGCCCGTCCATTACCGGAAGATCGACGACCGTGAAAACAAGGGCAGTTTCGCAGGGGAGATCGAAGCCCAGGTTCGGCGCCTGAAACCGCGCGGCTTGGTCGTACTGCAGCCGGGAGATTATCGCGTTCTCGATTCGCTTCGTGAAACGGCGCGGCGGCTCGAACTCCCGCTCGATGTGCGCGCGGACGGCTCCTTCTACAGCCAGCCAAGCGAATTCGCGGAGATGGCGAAGAACGGCCGCAAAGTGATCCTTGAAAACTTCTATCGCGCGATGCGCAAGAAGCACGGCATTCTCATGGACGGCGTCAAGCCGGTGGGCGGCGAGTGGAACTTCGACGAACAGAACCGCCAGCCACTGACAAAGCAGGCGCGTCTGCTGCTGAAACCCCCGGCGCTGCCGGAACCGGACGAGGTGACACGCGAAGTGATGCGCGTGGTGGAGAAGCGGTTTCGCAATAGCCCAGGGTCGCTCGCCCAATTCGATTACCCGGTGACGCGGGGCCAGGCGCTCACCGCTCTGGACGATTTCATCGCGCACCGTCTCTCGCATTTCGGCGCGTTCCAGGACGCGATGAGCGCGGGCGAACCATACCTGTTTCACTCGCGGCTCTCGTCGTCCTTGAATCTCCACCTGCTGTCGGCGCGGGAAGTGGTGGACGCCGCCGTGACAGCGTACCGGAAGCGTCGCGCACCGCTGAATTCCGTGGAGGGATTTGTACGGCAGATTCTGGGCTGGCGCGAGTTTGTGCGCGGGCTGTACTGGACGCACATGCCGGAGTACGCGGGGCTGAACTACTTCGATGCGACTCTCCCTGTGCCTCGCATTCTCTGGACAGGTGAAACCGACATGAACTGCATCCGCCACGCGGCGGGCATGCTGCACGAGCGGGCCTACGCGCATCACATCCACCGGCTGATGGTCCTTGGCTTGTACTCCCTACTCCTGGGCGTGAACCCGTACCGATTTCACGAATGGCACATCTCCATGTTCACGGACGCGATTGACTGGGTCTCGCTCCCCAACGCGCTGGGCATGAGCCAGTTCGGCGACGGTGGGATCATGGGCACCAAGCCCTACTCGGCGTCCGGCGCCTATATCAACCGCATGAGCGACTACTGCAAGGCGTGCCGCTTCGATCCGTCGAAAGCGACCGGCGAAGACGCGTGCCCTTTCACAACGCTGTATTGGGACTTCCTGTCGCGGCACTACGAGAAGCTGCAGAACAACGCGCGGATGCGCATGCAGTTGAACAACGTCAACCGGCGTGACAAGAGCGAACTGGTGGAGATCCGGCGCCGGGCGGACGATCTGAAGTCGACTACAGTGTGATATAGGATGTCCATGTCCTCCATTGCCCGCCGGACCTTCACTGCCGCCGGTCTCGCCGCCGGACTCGCAACCGGGGCAGCCTCCGCCGCCTCCCGCCGGCGCCTGGCAGGCGTTGTGCCGCCGGAAGCGCTGGCCGAGGTGCTGTTGCCCGCCAAGGAGCTAACCTACTTCCCGCGCGTGACGGACCGCGCGGCGTGGAACGCGATCGGCGGGGAGGCTCGCACAGCCCTCATTGGCGCTGCAGAGACGGAATCGAAGGCGCCCTGGACGCAGTTGCCGGCGAGCCTGTTCCTTGAGTACAAGCGCAACGGCAACCGCTCGCGATTCGAAGCCCAGCGCCGCAGGAGGAGGGATCGCCTGACCCTGCTGGTGCTCGCGGAGTGTTGCGAAAACCAGGGCCGGTTCCTGGATGACATCGCGAACGGTCTGTGGCTGATCTCGGAGGAGACGTGGTGGGGAGTTCCCGCTCACATCGGCGTGCAGAAGATCGGAGTCGACCTGCCAGACCCGTCCGAGCAGATCATCGATCTGTTCGCGGCCGACACCGGCAGCGTCTTCGCCTGGACCGACTATCTGCTGGGCGAGCGGCTGGACACGGTAAGCTCGCTGCTGCGGCCACGGCTGCGCGCCGAGGTCACGCGACGCCTGCTTGACCCATATCTTGCGCGCGATTTCAGCTGGATGGGATTCTCGAGTCCCCGTCCCGTGAATAACTGGAATCCGTGGATCAACTCCAACATCATCACGTGCACCCTGCTTGTCGAGACGGTCGCGGCTCGCCGGGTGGCGCTTGTCCACAAGATCCTCCGCAGCCTCGACCGCTTCATCGAAGGCTACGCCGATGACGGGGGCTGCGACGAGGGGCCCGGCTACTGGGGCCATGCGGCAGCCTCGCTCTATGAGTGCCTGGACCTGCTGCATGCGGCGAGCAAGGGTAAGATCGACGGGTTTGAGATACCGGTGGTGGCTGAGATGGGCCGCTACATCTACCGCGCGCACATCGCGGGCGACTGGTACACGAACTTCGCCGACGCGGCGCCGCGGCTTCACCCGGCGTGGCCAGTGGTCTACCGCTACGGCATGCGCATCGGCGACGAGCGGCTGCAGCGGCATGCGGCGTATGTTCTTTCCCTTAGCTCGGGAGCGCGGGCGGGCACGGGGAGCACGGCGCGCTCGCTGATGGGCCTGCTCGATTACGAAGAGGTTCGCAAACTCCCCGCAACACCGCCGCTCCTGCGCGACGTCTGGCTGCCCGGAGTGCAGGTGATGGCGGCGCGCGTGAAGGAGGGGGCGGCCAACGGCTTCTACCTGGCCGCGCAGGGCGGCCACAACGCGGAGAGCCACAACCACAACGATGTCGGCAACTTCATCGTCTACCTGGACGGTAAGCCGCTGCTGATCGACGTGGGCGTGGAATCGTATACATCGAAGACGTTCAGCTCGCGCCGATACGAAATTTGGACGATGCAGTCCGCGTATCACAACCTGCCCACCATTGGCGGAGCGCAGCAGCAGGCGGGGCGGGAATACGAGGCGGCGGCGGTCGAGTACAAAGCGACGGACGAAGCGGCGGAGTACGCGCTCGACATTCATCGCGCCTGGGACGCCAATGCGGGCGTGAAGAGATGGCGTCGCACGCTGCGGCTCGACCGGCGGGCGAACCGCGTGAGCATCGCCGAAGACTACGCGCTGGCTCGCCCCACGGCGCCCATCGAGCTCAACCTCATGACACCGCATCCGGTGACGGCCGGCGCAGGGGAGATCCTGTTTGCGAAGGCGGCGCGGCTACGGTTTGACGGCGCGCGGCTGAGGACGCAGATCGACGAGATTGCCGTGAACGACGAGCGTCTCACGCCGGTGTGGGGCGCGCGCCTCTACCGTGTCAGGCTGGTGGACGCCTCGCCCGCGCTGACTGGACGGTTCGAGCTGTCGCTCGAAACCGCCTGAGTCTCCGTGCTGAAACTCCATTTTCACGAGAGCACGTTCGGGTTATCGACAGCCCGTACTCCGAGGTGCGGGGCTTGAACGCGTTCTCGCTGCGCCGCGGTTTTCGCGCCCATCAGACCGGAGCGTACCTGCAATCCACGCGAAATTTGACGTCGCGTCTGAACCTCACGTTCGGGGGCCGCTTCGACAACTATGAGTACATCGGGCGTTCACGCTCCAGCCCGCGCGGCGGGCTCAGCTATCGCATCACAGACAAGCTCTCCTGGCGCGCAAGCTGCGGCCAGTACTTCCAGCAGCCGTTCCTTCTCTTTCTGGCTGCGTTTCCTGAGAACCGCGCGCTTACTCCCTTCCGTGCCGACCACTACGTGACGGGATTCTCTTACGTGGCTTCGAGCACGCTGCGCTTCACGATAGAAGCCTACCGGAAGCAGTATCGCGACTACCCGGTTTGCCGCAATTCCCGCAGCTTTCGGTGGCTAGCATCGGCGACACGTTCGACGTGCGGTCGATTCCTGTTCCCGCTCACCAACGCGGGACGCGGTCGCGCCCAGGGAATCGAGCTCTTCGTGGAGAAGAAGTACGGGCAGAAGTGGTTGTTCTCGCGCACACGCCACGGGGGTCTGCACGACTTCTTCGCCCTGGTGCGCTCGACTTCCAGCGCATCTTCAGCGCGGTCGGCGGTTACCGGCTGACGCCGAAATGGGAGTTCTCGGGGCGGCTTTCGTATCTCTCCGGCCGCCCGTACACGCCCTTCAACGAACGGCTCTCGAACGATCAGCGGCGCGGTATCTTCGACTTGGCGCAGGTGAACGGCGAGCGGCTGCCGGACTACTTCCGGCTAGACGTACGGCTGGACCGCACGTTCACCGTGCGCGACAAACCGCTGCTGGTGTTCATCGGCCTGCAGAACGTAACGAACCGCAAAAACGTCGGCGGACTGACCTGGAACCGCCGGACAAACGCCGTGGAGACGAACGATCAACTCGGAGTCTTTCCGTTGATCGGCATGGACTGGCGCTTTTAGTGCCTCACCGAGACGCTGCGCCGGGTCGGACTCCTTCAATCTTTAGCGGCATTCGGTAGAGGCGATCGCGCGCGCACAGGTAGAGCGTCTTGCCGTCGTCGCCCCACGCCATGTTGTGCGGGTGGCGCGGCAGCTTGATGGTGCCCAGGTGCTTGCCTTCCGGAGACAGGATCCAGAGGCCACCGGGGCCGGAGACGTAGAGGTTGCCGGCGCGGTCTACCTTGACGCCGTCGATTGCATCCTCACCCCTCGCTTCGGTCATGTCGAAGAACAGTTCGCCTTCGCCGACGCTCGCGTCCGGCTTTAGGGGAAACCGATAGACGACTTTTCGCTTGTCGTCCCAGTTGCCGACGTAGAGAAACTTCTCGTCGGGGGACAGCGAGATCCCGTTGGGGCCCGTGAAGTCCTTGGTGAGAAGGGTGAGGCGGCCGTTGCGAAGCGCGTAGACTCCGGTGAACGCGAGCTCCTTGCGGGGATCTGCGGCGAATTTCGGGAGACCGAAGGCGGGGTCGGTGAAGAAGAGCGTGCCGTCGGAGCGGTAGACTAGGTCGTTCGGGCTGTTGAGGCGCTTTCCTTCGAAGCGGTCAGCCAATACTGTCAGCCGGCCATCTTTTTCGGTGCGCGTGACGCGGCGGTTGCCGTGTTCGTTGACGGTCAGGCGGCCTTGCGGGTCCAACGTGAGGCCGTTGGAACCGGGCTGACGATACTCGGCGATGTCGGCGCCTTCATATCCGCTGGGCCGGCGGAAGACGGAGAGCCCCTCCCGGTCCGAGTACTGGTAGATGGTGTTCGCGTTGGGATCGCTGAAGAGCAGGTGGTCGTCCACCCACACAGGCCCTTCGGTGAACTGGAAGCCCTCAGCGAGCTTGTAGACCTTTGCGTTCAGGGGAACGATTTGGTCGATCGCCGGGTCGCGGCGCTCCACTTCCACATTCACTTCGTGGGGCGTGACGGCGACGGGGCCGCCGCTACCCGGCTCGATTGCAACGCGGGCGTGGCGCATCCAGACGTAGTTTGTCGGGGGGTTTGAGAGCGGGCCGTTGCCTCCGAAGATGGCGAGGGTGATCTGTTGGCCCGGTTTGACGCCGCGGCCGATGAGGACGCGGTTGCCGGTGTTCCAGCCGGTGATGAGCGAGCCCTCAGCTCGCGCCAGTTCTCCATCGATCCAGATTTCGGCGTAATCGTCGATGGAGGTTTCGAAGACGAGGTTCTTGCCGGCGGCAAGCTCGGGCACGGTGAGACGCAGGCGGTACCACACGAAGCTCAGGCGGCCGCCGCCGCGGCGGCGGGACAGATCCCCAGGCGCGGCTCGCTCCCACGCCGAATCGTCAAAATCCACGGCGCCGGCGTGGGGCGCGATGTCGAAGGTGCGGGAGGGCTGGGCGCCGGGTTGGCCGTCGACGCCGGCCTGGCGATAGGAGGTCTCCAGGAGGTTGGCCTCGCGGACACGCCATTCCGCTTTTAGGATCCGCGACCCGTCAATGGTTAACAGGTCTACGACCTGTGTCCGAACGTCCGCCTGGGCGGCCAGCGAGAGAAGGAGAACGAGTTTCTTCATGGCCGCACCTTCACCACGTAGTAATTGAACGGGCTGCTGACCTCCTGGAACCAATGGGGTGTGCCGGCGGGGATGATGATCACGTCGCCTTTCTGGAGCGAACGCGTCTCGCCGCCGTCCACCTTCATGCCGCGTACTTCGTCCGGCGCGATGACCTTACCGTCTACGAGCTTGCCGCCGGTGACGAGCGTTGCTTTGCCTTCGAGGACATAAACGATGTCGGCGTCCTTGTCGTGGACCTCCACCATGCCGGGATTGTCGCGGTGACTCGCGTGCACCATGAAGTTGGTCCCCGCGCCATCGAACAACACCTCACCCTTGAGAAAGGCGGAGGATACACGGCCGCTCGGGAAGTAGCTGACGGGGGCAGGGGCGGCGTTGATTGCCGCGGCTGCGGCAACGGCGATCTCGGTATCCTGTGCCGCGCTGTTCGCGCCGCTGACGCCGACCGCGCCGACGACCTCGCCGTCGACGACAAGGGGGACGCCGCCCTGGAGCGGCGTGAAGCCGTCGATGGTGACCATTGCCGTGCGGCCTTTGTTCACGACGTCTTCGAAGAACGCGGTTGGTTTCTTGAACAGCGCGGCTGTGCGCGCTTTGCCGATGGAGACAGTGGAGGCATAGGGGAAGGTGCCGTCCAGGCGCTCGAGAGCAAGGACGTGTCCGCCGGCGTCGACGACGGCGATGGCGCCTCCCGCGCGATTCTTCTGCGCCTCGGCAACAGCCGCCATGATCACCTTTCGCGCGCCCTCCAGCGTGAGCGCGGGTTTATTGACAGCCGGCGCCGCGGCAAGCGGCAGTACGGCGAAAAGCACACTGATAGCGAACCTCTTCATGGATCTCTCCTCTTTGTGAATCAGGAACTCAGGCGCGGGCCAGCAGCGCGCGCGGCGCGGTGCGGCACTCGTACACGTCTTCGACGGCGACGCGGAGCAACTCGGCGACGCTCCAGGCCTGCGCGAAGCAGCCGCGGGGCGTGTGGGGCGCGTCGGCGTCGGCGATCTCAGAAACCTGGTTGAGGCCGGCTGTATCGAGGTGCGCGGCGAACTCGTCGAGGCGCGCTTTCGCCCACCGCCGCGATGCCTCGGACCGGTTGTTGACCTTCATATAGGCGGACAGGAACGGCCCGAGGAGCCACGGCCAGACGGTGCCCTGGTGATAGGCGGAATCGCGGCTGTCGACACCGCCTTCGTAGCGGGGGCGATAGGCGGGGTCGCTCGGGGAGAGAGTGCGCAGACCGAGAGGCGTCAGCAGTTCGCGGGTGACCACTTCGACGATGGCGCGGGCGCGGTCAGGGCGGACCATGGTGTGCGGGAGGCTGACGGCGAGGATCTGATTGGGGCGGATGGCGGCGTCGCGGCGGCCGTCGGGGCCGACGACGTCGTAGAGACAGCCCGCTTCCGCGTTCCAGAACAGCGCGTTGACGCTGCCGGCGACGCGGCGAGCGAGGTGACTGGAGAACTCGGCGGCGCTTGCGTCGCCGAACCGGTGCGCGAAATCCGCGAGCACGCGCAGCGCGTTGTACCACAGCGCCTGGACTTCGACCGGCTTGCCGTGGCGGGGCGTCACGACCCAATCGCCGACCTTGGCGTCCATCCAGGTGAGTTGCACGCCGGGTTCGCCGGCCTTCAACAGCCCGTCACCATCGACCGCGATGCCGTGGCGTGCTCCCTTGAGGTGCCACTCGACGATGTCGCGAAGGACCGGATAGAGGCGCGTCCGGAGGAAGGCGGTGTCGCCGGTGTACTCTTCATAGGCGCGGGCGGCTTCGAAGAACCAGAGGGTGGCGTCCACGGTGTTGTATTCGGGCTCTTCACCGAAGTCGGGAAAACGATTGGGCAGCATGCCCTGGCTGACGGCTTGGGCGAACGCTTCGAGGATCTGGCGGGCGTCCTCGTGGCGGCCGGTGGCGAGCGTAAGGCCAGGGAGGGCGATCATGGTGTCGCGGCCCCAATCGGTGAACCAGGGGTAGCCGGCGATGATGGTCTTCTGCTCGCCGCGTTTGACGAGGAACTGGTCGGCGGCCGCGGTGAGCCGGCGCACGAGTAGGTCTTCGCACGGGGCGGCATTGCGTACTGACGCGCGGCGCTTCAATTCTTTGCGGCGCAGGTCACCGGCATGCGCGGCGCGGCGGCGTTCGGTCGACGCTACGATCGCGGCCGGAGTGCGGCGGGTCAGATCGAAGGTGAGCACGAAGGGATTGAAAAGGTCTTCGGTGAAGTCGAGCCCGCGCTCCCGTTCCACGTCGTACTCGAAGTTGAAATACCAATCGCCGTGCGGCCACAGGGCGGCGGCGTTGTGAGCGAAGTAGAGGCGCGGCAGGCCGGCGTACGGCTCGACGGATGCGAGGCCCTGGTCGATCTCGACGGCGGGGTTCAAGGCATCGTTGCGGCGGGTGGTGGAGTGGTAATCGCGAAACGCGATCAGCGGCCGGACTTCGAGGGTCGCTTCGGCGGGCGTCGTGAGTTCGTACTCGACGACGACGGTGTTCTCGCCATGAACCAGGAAGACGCGCTTTTCGATCTCCACCGCGTCCGCGCGCCACGTGAAAATGGGGAACGGGTCGAGGCGGAACGACGTTTGCAGCCGGAAGCCCTGCGGGTGAACGGCGCCCGGGTATTCGTTCGCCGAGAGGTCGAACCGCTTGCCGTCGATCACCAGTGTCTCTTCGAGCTTGGAGAGTAGAACCATCCGCCCGGCCGGCGGCTTGGTGGCCGCGGTCAACAAGGCGTGATAGCGGCGGGTGTTCAGGCCGGCGATGGTCGACGAGGCGAAGCCGCCGATGCCGTTGGTTTCCAGCCATTCGAGGCGGCGGGCCTGGCCCAGATCACTGCACGTGCGCTCATCGAAGCTCAACATGTAAAGTATCTCCGCTCTGCTGCAGCAGCTTTGAGACGAGGCCGGTCCAGCCGGTCTGATGGCTGGCGCCGACGCCGCGGCCGGTGTCGCCGTGGAAGTACTCGTAGAACAACACGAGGTCTCTCCAGTGCGGGTCGTCACGGTAGAGTGCGAGACCGTCGTGTACAGGGCGCGCTCCATCCTCGCCCTTCAGGAAGGGCGTCGACAAACGGTGCGAGAGATCCTCGGCTACTTGCCATAGGGTGAGGTAGCGGCCGGAGCCGGTGGGGCACTCGACGCGGTAGTCGTCGCCCAGATAATGGTGAAACTTCTGGAGCGATTCGATCAGGAGGTAGTTCACCGGAAACCACACGGGACCGCGCCAGTTGGAGTTTCCGCCGAACAGCCCGGTGGAGGACTCGCCCGGTTCATATCGCACTTCGCTGCCGTTGAGCGTGTACGGCGCGTCACGGTGATAGCGCGAAAGCGCGCGCACGCCGTGGGCGAGAGGAACTCCTCCTCGCTGAGCATGAAGCGCAGGACGCGGCGGAGCTTTTCGCCGTCCACGATGGAGAGCAGGCGGCGCTCGCCCATGCCTTCGGTGCGCATGCACGCGACGTTCGCCATCAGGTCGTGGCGGTTCTCAATAAACCACTCCATGCGGCGCCGGAACCCTGGGAGCTTCTCGATACGCTCCGGCTCCAGCGTCTCCACGGCAAAGAGCGGGATGAGGCCCACCATGGAACGGATCCTCATGGGGAAGTGCGACCCGTCGGGCAGGTGCAGCACGTCGTAGAAGAAGCCGTCGCCCTCATCCCACATGCCCGCCCCATCGTCGCCGAGGTGGTTGATCGCATTCGCGATGTGCAGGAAATGCTCCCAGAACTTGCTGGCGACGTCCTCGTATGCCGGGTCTTCGTCCGCAAGTTCAAGCGCGATGGCAAGAAGGTTTAGACAGTACATCGCCATCCAGCCGGTGCCGTCGGCCTGTTCGATGTGGCCGCCGGTGGGGAGGGGGGCGCTGCGGTCGAAGACGCCGATGTTGTCGAGGCCGAGGAAGCCGCCCTGGAAGACGTTGCGGCCTTCAGCGTCCTTCCGGTTCACCCACCAGGTGAAGTTGAGCAGGAGCTTGTGGAAGATGCGCTGGAGGAAGGTGCGGTCGCCGACGCCGCGGCGCTTCTTTTCGATCTTGTAGACACGCCAGGCAGCCCAGGCGTGGACGGGAGGATTGACGTCGCCGAGCGCCCATTCGTAAGCGGGGAGCTGTCCGTTGGGGTGCATGTACCATTCGCGGACCATGAGCATGAGCTGCTCTTTGGCAAAGTCGGAGTCGACGAGCGCGAGCGGGACGCAGTGGAAGGCGAGATCCCAGGCGGCGTACCACGGGTACTCCCACTTATCGGGCATGGAGATGACGTCGGCGTTGTAGAGGTGCGCCCATTCGTGGTTGCGGCCGTTGAGGCGCTCGGCGGGCGGCGGCGGGTTGCCGGCATCGCCCTTGAGCCAATCGCGCACCACATAGTGATAGAACTGCTTCGACCACAGCAAGCCGGCGAAGGACTGACGCATGACGTTCTTCGCGTCGTCGGACAGGTCAGCCGGAATGACTGTGCTGTAGTATTCGTCTGCTTCGCGGCGGCGGGCTTCGAAGGTGGCATCGAAGTCCCGGGCGCCGGACGGGGAATCGGTGAGCAGCACAGTAATGACGCCGGACCCGCCGGCGGGCACTGTCAGCCGATGGCGCGCGGCGGCCTTGGTCCCTTCGCGGGCCGGGTTCACCGCGGAAGCATCGCCGCGGATCAGGTACTGGTGGAAGGCGTCCTTCGCGAAGCGGGCGCCGCCGTCGTATTGAAAGAGGCGGCTGGCGTTGGTTTCGTTTTCAGTGAAGAGCATCTCGGCGTCTGGATCGCACACCAGCCAGCGGCGGCCGTACTGCGGCTCATTCAACTCGATGACGCCGGGGGCGCTCTCGCAGGCTTTGAGGGAGGGTTTGGGGTCGCCGTTGCCCCAGGACCACGTATTGCGGAACCAGACAGTGGGGAGCACGTCGATCTCCGCCTGCTCGGGGCCGCGGTTAGAGACGGTGATGCGGACGAGGATCTCTTCGGCGGTGGCCTTGGCGTACTCGATCTCGACATCGAAGTAGCGGCCGTCGTCGAAGATGTGGGTGTCGGTGAGTTCGAACTCGGGCTCGTGCTTGCCGCGGCGGCGGTTCTCTTCGGCGAGCCACGCGTACGGGAACTCGCGCTGCGGGTACTTATAGAGGAACTTCATGTAGGAGTGCGTGGGCGTGCTGTCGAGGTAGTAGTAGCACTCCTTCACGTCTTCGCCGTGATTGCCTTCGTTGCCGGTAAGGCCGAAGAGGCGCTCCTTGAGGATGGGGTCGCGCCCGTTCCAGAGCGCGACCGCGAAACAGATTTTCTGATGACGATCGCAGATGCCGCCGAGGCCGTCCTCGTTCCAACGGTAGGCGCGGGAGCGCGCGTGATCGTGGGAGAGATATTCCCAGGCGTTGCCGTAGGGGCTGTAGTCTTCACGCACGGTTCCCCAGGCACGCTCGCTGAGGTAGGGACCCCAGCGCTTCCAATGCACGCGCCGTTCGCGCGACTCCTCGAGGCGTCTGTGTTCGGCCGTCATCACTTCTTCTCCCTACTTTACGGGCGTGGCGAACGAAGATTCGCCCAGCAGCACTTCGGCCCAGGCGCAGTAAACCTGAACCTTGGCGATGTTGTGGACGTAGCTCGGGACGACGACTTCACGCTTCTCGCCGCCCTTAATCTTGAAGGCTTCGAGCGTGTAGATGTTTCCTTTTGAATCGACGACGCGCCAGGTGGGGGCGGGGGTGTCGGGGACTTTGAAGTCGTTGGTGACGCGGAGGATGCTCTTGCCGTTTTCGATGGTGTGGACGGCCATGCCGGTGTTCGCCTTGGGGCCGGCGAACTGGCTGGTGTTGTGGGGGCCGTTCTTGTCGACGGCGGAAGCCACGCCCGCGAACGCCACCAGGGCGAGCGCAGCGAAGGTGAACAGGCGCACCACGGGCGCCGGGATGGAACGCATAATTTGGATCTCCTTGGGTGACCGGATTGGATTTGCTGGTTGTTCCGGTCTCGGTTAGGAATCCGGGGAGTGGGGGGCGATATTCCCGGGCTGGACGCGCTGTTTCTTAGCTGCGGCCAATCGCCGGGTAGCGGGCCAGGTCACGTGGCGGGGGGGCCAGTTCGTGAAGGTTCCGGCTCCCGCCTCACTCTCTGCCTCGTCGAACAGGAAATCAAGGCGGGCGGCTGAGGAATCTGCGTCCATTTGCTCGTCCCAACGTTTCTCTTCGAGCTCGCGGACTAGGGCGGCGCCGCGCCGAAACTCGTCCGGGGGCAAGCAAGCAATTGCTGCTTCGATTTCATCAACCCGGCCCATACCCGACAGTCTACCCCCGCGGCTAGCGGAGTCGACGGGAATGGATTCCTCGGCGGCCGGCGAGAGCGGCGTCAAAGGTAACCAGGGTGGCGCCGGTAGCGGCGGCGAAACTTGCGAGCCAGGCATCGGTCCAGAATGAGGGGCCCGCGCTCTTCTCCGCGGTGGTTGCTCTTCGCCACCAAGACTCAGCTTCGGGCGGCTCTGCTTCGAACCGGATTCGGTCATCCTGGAAGAAGGCATCCCGAACCTTCCATGCGGCTGCGGGACTGAGTGCGTCGCGGCCCAGAATCGAGCGGCTTGTCAGCAGGCGCAGAAGGCCCATCTCGGTAACCCGGCAGAACAGTAAGGTGCTGCCGGCTGCCTCTTCTTCCAGCCAGCGACGGGAGGGCTCGTGATGCACATGACCCTCGACCGCCAGGGCGAGCCAGACGTTGACGTCAGGCAGGTATGTTGTCAAGGTCGATCCCCGTCAAGTCGAGCTTCCTGCCTTTGGTGAGGCGAACTAAGGGGAGATTGACGCGCCGTTGCGGGGGTGGCTGCTTCCCGCCCTTCGCCGTCAGTTCACGGCGAATGGCGGCGACGATGAGGCCCTTCATACTGCCACCGCGAAGCGCGGCTGCGGCTTTCATTTCCCGAAACAGCGAGTCGGGGATGTCGATGGTAGTCCGCACAAGGCAATCCTATCATAAAAGCATAAATGTGCGCCCGCCCTTAGCTCAGTCCGAGATCCGAGGCGAGCCGCCCTCCGGCCTGATTCGTTCGGGGGTGATACCGGTTTGGATCGCTGTCACCTGGCGAACCGTCTCCCACACATCCGCCTGATTACGGTCGCTGGGCAGCAGCCGTGATGACTGCCGACGCTTCGAGGTCGTCAATTTAAATGCCGAACGAGTCCTCGATGGCGAGGACAAGTTCGACGGTATCCAGGCCCACCGGTCAGCGCCCGCTGCGCTCGAGCCAGTCGAGGAGCACGTTCGACATTGCCTTGACGCCGACGGCGAGGGCGTCTTCGTCGGCGTCGAAGTCTGCGGTGTGGATCATGGCGGTGATGCCGCGCTGTTTGTTGGCGATTCCGAGCCAGTACATCACGCCAGGGATTTGTTTTTGGAAGTAGGAGAAGTCTTCGGCGCCCATCTGCGGCTCCACCTTGACGGCATTTCCCTTCCCCAGGACGGCTTCGAGTTCCGGGAGAGTCGAGTTCGTCAGCGGCGGGTCGTTCGCGGTGACGGGGTTGCCGTCGTCGTGGAACTGCAGTTCGACGGGCATGCCGTGGGCCTGGCCGACGCCGGTGAGGATCTGGCGCATGAGGCTCTTGGCCTGCTCGCGGACGCCTTCGTTCAAGGTTCGCAGGGTGCCATCAATGACGACCTCGCTGGCCACGATGTTGAAGCGAGTGCCGCCCTGGATGCGGCCGAGGGTCAGCACGAGCGGCTGTGAGGCTTCGATGCGGCGGCTGCGGATAGTCTGGAGCGCCTGGATGACTTCGGCGGCGACGGGCATGGGGTCGAGGCCCATGTGGGGGTACGCTCCGTGGACGCCTTTGCCCTTGACGCGAATGGTGAAGGTGTCGGAGGAAGCGAGCAGCGGGCCGGGGTTGTAGCCGATCTGGCCGCGCTCGAGGAGCGCGCTGGCGTGGAAGGCGAAGATGGCGGCGGGGCGGGGGTTGTCGAGCACGCCCTCCTTGATCATCTGGGGAGCGCCGCCAGGTTCGCCGGGCGGGGGGCCTTCTTCGGCCGGCTGGAAGATGAACTTCACGGTGCCGGGGATCTGGTCGCGGATCTTGGTGAGGGTTTCGGCGACGCCGAGGGCGACGGCCATGTGAACATCATGCCCGCAGGCGTGTTTCACGCCGACGTTCTTCGACTTGTAGGGGACGTCCAGGGTCTCGGTGATGGGGAGAGCGTCCATGTCGGCGCGGAGGGCGACGACGGGGCCGGGCTTGCCGCCCTTGAGGAGGGCGACGACGCCGTACTTCGCGATGCCGGTTTTGACGTCGAGGCCCAGCGCGCGAAGTTTCTCGGCCACGACGCGCGAGGTGCGCTCTTCGCGGTTCGAGAGCTCAGGGTACATGTGGAAGTCGCGGCGGGTTTCGACGAGGGTGGGGCGGAGGGCGTCGACGGTTTGGGCGATGCGGTCACGGCGGGCGGCGGGCTGCGCCGCGGCTACGGAGGCGAAGGCGATCAGAATGAGTGTTCGCATGGGGACGAGCGACGTACGGAACTCGTAGTTTCGCACGAAGCGCCGCGCCGGTTCGCAGTTACTGCACGAGCAGGGTGACAGCGCCGGCGCCGGCCGGCGCCGCGGCTATGCGGGTTCCGCGGGGCAACAAGAGCGGCGCACGGAGTTCATACGTTCGCAGGAAGCGCGGGCGGTGGTTGCGGATCCACAGAAGCGGCTCGGCTGAGCCATCCGGGCGAAGAGCGACCACTTGAAGGCTAGCCCCTTCCGGTAGCTGTTCAGGGCGGATGGCAATCAAGCGGGTGGGGGTGGTCAGGCCGAGTGTGTCTTTGAAGGAGATTCGCCGGGCATTTGAAGGGGTCGGCTTCGCCGCCTCAGCAGGCGGGCCACCCGGCGGCAGGAGTGCGGGGTCGCCTTCGGGGGCGCCGCCGGTGGCCCAATCGGCGATCACAGTGATTTCTTCCTGCGTCAAGCCCAGGTCGTGGCGGAAGTCGCCGAAACCTTTAACCGCGTCCCAGGGCGGCATCCGGCGCTCCAGTACTTCCTCCGCGATGGCCGCCGCCCACGGGCGCGCCTCCTCGTATTTCACGAGCGACATCGGCGCCGTGCCGCCCTCGCGGTGGCAGGAGACGCAGCGCCGGTAGACGATGCGGGCGACCTCGCGCGACCACGTCAACTTCGTGGTGATCTGCTCGTGGGCCAGCGCTCCGGTGCAGAACAGCAAGGCTGCGGCAAGCGGCAGGCGCATTGTCAAAGTTACTCGCCGGCGGACGGAGCCGGCGCGGCAGGGCGCCGGCGGAACCAGTCGCGCGGCTGCATCTTCGCGTCGATGACGAGATCGATGAAGCCGATCATCATCTCTTCCCAACTTTGCTCGCCCCAGCGGACCTCCGCCTTCGGGTCGGGGTTAAAGGGATTGTTGGGCGAGTTGTCGAACCAGCCGGTGGCGCGGATCTGCATACCCGGTTCAAGCGCAATAGGCTGGGCGAGCTTGTAGGTCAGCTGCCAATTGAAGTCGTATTTCGGCACCTTCAACAGGGTTTCGGTCGTGTTATCCGGGCGCGTAAGCGTGTATTCGAACGCCTTTCCGCGGAGGTGCATATGCGGGAAGAAGCTGGCCAGCTTGGCGCCGTTCGGGATCTTGATCGCGGCCGACACCTCATGCGCCGGTGCTCCGGGAGGAATCACGAGCTTCGTGTTGGCGATGGAGAGCGTCATTACGCGCTCCTTCGGGGGCTCCTTCGCGAAGATCAGGCCGACCGAAGTATGGTCGGCGCCCGCCTTTCCGTTCACGGTGTAGTGCATCTGGAAGACGAGATCGGAGCCGGCCTTGATCAGCTTCGCCTGTCCCGGCTTCCAGATCTCCGGCAGGTTGCCGGGAGTGTAGATGAGAAGGATGTCGCTGCCGCCGCCGCCGATGTCGTTCCGCTGGCGGCCGTCTGGCGTCGTGCGGGGCGGCACGAACGGAACGCCCGGCTGCGCCTCTCCGCGCAGCCACTTCGATTCGGGCTCGCGAATGTAGACGACGACGTGGTGCACCACACCGCGGAACGACGGCCGCACCTCCGCCATCTGCACCCACTTGTCTTCGGTCAGGCCGGTGGGGATGACAACATACTGGTAGTCGATCTTCCCGGCGGCTGGAATCTCGAACGGCGACGGCATTGCGAGCACCAGGTCCGGCTTCGCGATGTTCCAGCCTTCCACCCACTTCACGGGCGCGGGGGCCTGCTTTGCGTTGCCCTCGGGCGCGCCTGCGTCCACCCAGGAAGTCAGGGTTTGGATCTCAGCGGCTGTCATCGACCGGTCGTTCTCGAACTTGCCGTGGGCCGGGTCCGCGTACCACGGAGGCATTCGCTTCGACGCCACCGCGGTCTTGATGGCCTTGGCCCAGGGGCGCGTCTCCTTGTAGGTGATGAGCGCCATCGGGCCGATCTCGCCCGGCCGGTGGCAGCTTTGGCAGTTCTTCTGGAGAATGGGCAGCACGTCCTGATGGAACGTGGGAGGGGCGGCGCTCAGGACGAGAGCGCCGCCGGTCAACAACAGGAGTATCGATCGCAAACTATTCTCCGGAGGGCATGGGCGCGGGCCGCTTCTTGGGGGCGCGCAGCAGGTCAGCGGGGTTCTTGTGCACGTCGAAGGCGATGTCGAAGAACCCGAACATCATCTCTTCCCAACTCTGGTCCCCGTAGCGCACTTCGGCCTTGGGGTCGGGGTTCGCCGGGTTGTTAGCGGAGTTGTCGAAATAGGCGGTGGCCTCGAGAACCATACCGGGCTTCAGGGCGATGGGCTGCTTCGGGTAGTAGGAAAGCTGCCAGTTAAAGTCGTAGCGGGGAACGTTCAACAGTACTTCCCGCGAGCCGTCCTCACGCACCAGGCGGTATTCGAAGCTCTTGCCGCGCAGGTGCATGTGCGGCAGGAGGCCGGTAAGGGTAGCTTCGCCATGGAAGGGGAGCTTGGCGTCCACGCGATAGGCAGGATCGCCCGGCGGAATCACGAACTTGTTGTTCGCCACGGCCAGCGTCATCACACGCTCCTTCACCGGCTCGTTCGCGAAGACGAGGCCGAGGTGCGTCTGGTCGCTCTGCGTCTTGCCGTTGGCGGTGTAGTGCATCTGGAAGACGATGTCGCTGCCGGCCTTGATGAGTTTGCCGCGGCCGGGCTCAAGCACCTCGGGAACCGTGCCGGGGGCATAGCCGACCAGGAACTCGCCCCCCATGCCGTCGTCCTCCGAACGATTACGCTGGCCCTGCTGCTGCGGCCGCTGAGCGCCGGGGCGCTTGCTTTCCGGGACGAACGGCACGCCGGGCTGGGCGTCCTTTAGCCATTTCGACCCCGGCTCGCGGATAAACGCAATCACGTGGTGGACGACGGCGCGATTGCCGGGGCGCACCTCCGCCATCTGCACCCACTTGTCCTCTTTGAAATTCGTGGGGATGACGATGTACTGGTATTCGATTGTGCCTTCGGCGGGCACTTCGTACTTGTTTGGCATCTCGAACACCGCATCGGGCTTGCCGATATTCCAGCCCTCGAGGAAGGCGACCGGCTTCGGCGCGTCGGCCGGTTCCCCTTCCTTCGCGCCAGAGTCCGCCCAGGCGACAAGAGTATCGATCTCGGCCTTGGAGAGGGAGCGGTCATTCTTGAACTGGCCATGCGCCGGATCGGCGAACCACGGCGGCATGCGCTTGTTGAGAACCGCCTGCTTGATGGCTTTCGCCCAGGGGCGCGCCTCTTTGTAGCTGAGAAGCGACATGGGCGCGGCCTCGCCGGGGCGATGACAGCCCTGGCAATTCTTCTGCAACACCGGCGCAACGTGCTTGTAGTAGTTAACAGCGGTAGGGTTCGTTCCCGACCACGCAGGTAAAGCGGCTAGCCCAGAAAAGGCTAGGGCAATGGACCAACGCATCCCGATCCTCCTTCACTCCTCGCGAAAAAACCAGCCCAGCAAGCTTATGTACGTAGAATTTTAACCGATAGTTTGAGAGAAATGGAATGTTGCCCTAACGGAGTATAGGGTATGATTAAGCGAACGGAGCTATTGACACCGTGAGCCGACTGGCGAGCCAGAAGCGCGCCGCGCGCCCCATCGAACTGTTCCTGCCCAGCCGGCGGCAGGCAGCCGGGGTATCATTACAGCAGATCGTCGAATCAACCAAGATCAGTACACGTTTTCTGGAAGCGATTGAGCTCGAACGCTTCCACGAACTTCCCGGCGGGATCTTCGCCACCAACTATATCCGCCAATATTCGGAAGCTATACGCATTGATCCGGGCCCGGTTCTGGAGTTGTATCATCGGCGGATGGATGACGACGGCCGCAGCGAGACCAACAACACACCTTCGAATGGTGGCGGTTCCTCGGGGTTTCGCTGGGTTCGGTTTGTCACGTCGTAACTCGTCTCTCGCAGGCGCTCAGTTCCTCGCTGTAGCTCTCTTTCTGTCTGCCCTAATAGCCCCGTGTGAAGCCGCGCTCCTCCGCGGCGTCGCCATTGACTACACCTCGGGCAAGCCTGCCATCCGAACCCGGGTGACCGTAGAGGGACCGAATGGCGTGAACCGGCAATCCGTGTTTACGGATCAGTCGGGCCAGTTTCACTTCCCGGGACTGCCGGCGGGGCTGTACTTCTTGAAGGGTGAGAAGACAGGCTACGCGCCAACGCCGTTCGGTCAACGCGGAAATGCGCCGCGGGGCGCGCCGCTTGTGCTCGAAGGGAACTCCGAGTTCTTTGCCACGTTACGGTTACGGCGGTTGGGGGCGGTCAACGGACGGGTCCTGGACGAGAACGGCGCGGGACTGCCCGGAATCACCGTGTACGCTTACCGCCAGGGACCCCCACTTCGAATTGCGGCGGCGGGAACCTCCGACGACCGGGGAGTGTACCGAATTGCGGGGCTACGCGCGGACCGTTATCTGATTCGAACCGGTGCACGGACTTTAGAGGACGGGACAGGGGTGCTTCCCACATACTACGGCGATAGTATAGCCGCCAGTGGAGCGCGCCTCCTGACCGTCAAGCTGGACGCCGATCTGTCACAGATTGATATCGTCCCGCAGGCGGGCAGGCTTTCTTCTCTTATCGTTGTCGTAGACAGTGCTGACGAGGGGACCGTTACGCTGCGAGGCGAAGCAACCAAACGATCAGCTGGAGCCGGGGGTGGAGCAGTGGCGCGTTTCGAAGAGTTGGAGCCGGGCTCCTATACCTTGCACTTCGAGGCGGGCAAGCTCTCAGCATTCCGGGAAGTGACACTGGCTCGGGAGAACGAGTCGGTCACGCTCGATCCGGCACCCGCGCCGACCCTCACCGTGCGCTGCCGCGAGCCGGGAGGGGGGACAGCGCCGCCGGGGGCGTTGTCGGCGTTTATCCGGCCGCTGGCTGAGGGCGAAACCTCACAGATGCAGCGAATTGCGTGTGGAGAGACGATCGCCGTCCAGCCCGGCGAATGGGAGCTTTTGCTGGCGGCCCAGTTGACGCACTTCGTCGCGTCGGTTACGAATGTCCGCCCTGGAGAAAGCTCCTATCGTCTGCGGTTGCTCCCATCTCAGCAGCAGAACGTCGAGGTGCTGGTGTCGGCGAAACCTGCCTCGGTGTCCGGTGAGGTGAAGACGTCCGACGGCGCACCGGCCATCGGGGTGCCGGTGATGCTGCAGGCGCAAGGGGATCTGGCCGCTCGTCTCGGCGGGGAGCGGCGTATCGAGGCAGACGAGAAAGGGCGGTATCAGTTTCTGGGCCTTCCGCCGGGGCGCTACGAGATCTACATCTCGTACGGGTCTGAGGAGGAGGGCGCTTCCTTACCCCGCAAGCAGGTGGTGGTAGTCGAAGAGGGGGAGAAAAAAATTCTCGACATTCGACTACAAGAAGAGTGATGGCGACCGATAAGCAGGATAGGGAGGAGGACTCCCGCTATGCGAATTGACGATCCTTCAAAGACATCAGTCCAATCGAACAGCCTGGGACGGGCTCAGGGAACAGAGGGACTGGGGCGCAGCGAGCGCGGCGGAGCGGCGGGTCGAAGCGGAGGCACGGACCAGGTAAAGCTCTCCGACTTCGCCTCGAAGGTGAATGAAGCGTTGCGTGACGACGGCCCGGAGCGGGCGGCGCGGGTGGAGGAGCTCCGAAAGGCGGTAGCGGCCGGCACCTACCAGGTGGACAGCCGGGAGTTGAGTGCGCACCTGGTAGAGGGCGCGCTGAAAGGGTTTTGAGCGGTGGCCGAACTTCAGCCGCTCCTGGAGCAGGTGACGGCGGCGCGCAAGAGCCTGGTACGGCCGACAGCCATGGAACTCGAGGCGGCGCGGGCGTCGCTTGACCTGGCGATTGCGTCGCTCGCAGTAAGCCCTCTGGGTGAGGCGGCACAACATGAGCTGCGGCGAGAGATGCGGCACATCCGCGCGCTCTTAGCTCAAGCGGCGCTAGTCCTCGAGGAGTGGCAGAACGTGGCGTTGGAGGGGGCGTCCGGACGCGGCGCGGCGTACGGACAGGACGGGTCGCCACAGCCGCCGGCTCGCGCGGGCGCCTTGCGGTTGGAGGCATAGCCATGGGCAGTCTCTTCGGGTCGCTATTGGGCACGGCGGGCGCGATGCGGGCCTACGAGCGGGTGTTGTCCGTGTCGCAGAACAACGTGACGAACGCTTCGACCCCAGGCTATGCAAAGCAGGTTCTCAACACGGAAGCGATGGCGTTTCAGCCCGAGGCGGGGCTGAGCGGTGGCGTGGTGGCGGGCAGGCGTGGGAACGCTCGCGACCGGTTCCTGGAAGAGGCGGTGTGGCGGGGAAACCAGGCCCATGGACGGGCGCTGGCCAGCGATCGGAGCCTCAGCCGTCTGGAGCCGCTACTGCCCGTGACGAAGGAGACAGGAATCCCGAACGCCTTGAACAAGTTGTTTCAGGCGTTCTCCGCCTTAAGCGTCACGCCCAACGATACGTCTCTGCGGCAGACGGTGCTTGAGCGGGCCCGACAGTTCGCGGGGGAGATGAACCAGACTTCGTCGGCGCTGGCAAAGGCGTCGTCGGATGCGGGGCGGGAGATCGGCGACACGGTGGACCGCATCAATGCTCTGGCGGAACGCATTCATCAGTTGAACCAGAGCAGCTCTCGCGATCCGGACGGCACGCTGGACGCAGGCGTGGACGCGCAGATGTACTCGACACTCGAAGAGCTGTCGGAGCTGACCGACTTTTCCGTGCTACGCCGGCCCGATGGTACCGTCGGTGTGTTTCTGGGCGGCCTGACGCCGCTTGTGATGGCCGAGAGCGCGTACCCGATCCGGGCCGACTCTTCCGGGGTGGCGACCGTGATTCGCGACGACAACGGGGCAGACATCACGGCTCATGTGACGCAGGGGATGCTGGCGGCGCAGTTGGACGTGCGCAACAGCAACATACCGGCGTACGCGGCGGATCTCAATCGCCTGGCGGCGACGGTCGCCGACCGCGTGAACGAAGTACAGCTGGCGGGTCTCGATCGCAGCGGCGCGCCGGCGGGACAGCCCGTGTTCTGGTACTCGACGGCGGACGACGCGGCGGTGACGTTGTCGGTGACGGCGTTAGGACCGGGCGACATTGCCGCGGCTGGGGTGGCGGGGCCGGGGGGCAATGCGAACGCGATCGCATTTGCCGAATTGGCCTCCAGCATCGAAATCGACGGCTATTCCTTCACGGGCTTTTATGGAAGCATCGCGGCCCGGCTGGGGCGCGAGCGGTCGTCGGCGAAGGACGCCGAGGAGACCGAAAGTCTGCTGCTCGAGCAGGCCCGCGCCCTGCGGCAGGAAGTTTCCGGCGTCAACATGGACGAGGAAGCGGCGCGGATCATCGAGTTCCAACGCGCCTACCAGGCGGCGGCGCAGGTCTTCCGCACCCTGGATGAACTGACGGAAACGGTGATCAACCTTCGGAGATAGGTGGCGATGATCGACTCTTTACCGCCCGATACGCAGCGGTTCCTGCGGCAGGTCAGAGGGATTCAGGACCGGATGGACAACGCGCACCGGCAGATCAGTTCCGGGCTGCGGGTCACCACCGCGTCGGACAGTCCAGACCAGGTGGGTTCGCTACTGCTGCTGCGGGCGGACATGGAGCGCAACCGCCAGATCCGGACGAATCTGGACCGCTTCAAGACGGAAACGGACACCGCGGAAGGCGCAATCGCCTCGGCGGTGAGGATCGTTGACCGGGCGCGCACGCTGGGGGCGCAGGGGGCAACGTTCGCGGTGGACGCTGCTACGCGGCGCGCGCTGGGCGATGAAGTCGGCGCGCTGCTGGGATCGCTGGTGGGGCTGTCGCAAACCACGGTGGAGGGGCGGTACATCTTTTCCGGCGACAGCGACGGAACGGCACCATACACCTTGGATTGGTCGGCGACGCCGCCAACGGGCGTGTACGCGGGCAGCGCTTCCACCCGCGAGGCCATGCTGCCGAACGGCTCACGGCTGCGGCTGGCAAAGACCGCCCAGGAACTGTTCGACAGTCCGAACGCGGGCGAGAGCCTCTTTGCAGGGATGACACAGCTTCGCGACGCGCTGCTGGCAGACGATATGGCAGCGATTGAGGCCGCCTTGGGAGCGCTCGACTCCGCGGGCGACTATCTCAATGGGCAGCACTCCTTCTACGGAATTGCACAGACCAGCATCAACGCGGCCCTCGAGGACGCGCACAAGAGCGAGTTGCGGCTGAAGGAACAGGTAGCGGGCATTGAAGAGGCGGATCTGACGGCGGCGATTTTGGAACTGGAGCAGTCCCGATTCCACTATGAGGCAGCTCTACAGTCGCGAGCGCAGTTGCCGAAGCAGACGCTGTTCGATTATCTGAAGTAACGGCGGCTCTCCTACCCGGTACTCCACGCCTTACGGAACGAGCGCAAGTGCGTTCACCGCGTCAATGAAACCGAAGCCGTCATAAACGCGCCAGCCGGTGATGGAACCGTTGGCGAGCGTGCCGGAGAGGGTGGCGGGGCCGGGGCCGGAGAGCGTGGCGGTGAACGTAGCGCCCGCGATGGCGTCTGCGCCGTTCGAGGGGTCGCGGTCGATGCCGAAACGCACGAACTTGCCCGAGCTCAACCCGCTGAAAGTGAGTGTCACACTGTTCGAGACCGCGTTGGGATTGGGCGAGGTAATGGAGACGCCGGGGCTCGATTCGCCGAGCGTCACCGGATAGCCGCCTTCGGAGAACAACTCACGAGAGTCGAAGACATTCGCGCCGGGCAGCCGGATCGTCAGCGACGTCAGCATCTGGCCGGGCGCGGTGACGGTGAGATGGAAGAACCCCGAATCGTAGGCGCCGGTGCCGTTGGCGGTGAGCGTGACGGAGGCGGCGCCGGAAACCGCCGTGCCGCGCACGAAGTAGTAGTCGGCGCGTGGTCCCGTGGATCGCTGCAGGTAAGTTCCGATCTGGGCAGGGCTGAGGGCGCCCGGCCCGCCGGCCTTTTGAAGGAGAAGGGCGGCGATGGCCGCGGCGTGCGGCGCAGCGGCGCTGGTTCCGAAGAAGTTGGGGAAGCCGTCGCCCTCGACATCCCCGAAACGGAAGAACGTGGTATTGACGCCGTTCGCGGCCGAGAAGTCAGGCTTCCGGCGGACGTCGAGCGTGGGGAGGCGGGCGCCCGCGGCGTCGAAGGCGATGTAGGCGGGCCCGGCGGAGGAGAAGGCTTCAAGGCCCGGCGTCAGCGGGCCGGTGTACGGCGCGAGGTCGTAGCGATACGCGCCGACACCGAACGCCCCGCGCGCGGTGGCGTGGCCGAAGGTAACGGCGGATTGGTTGCCGATGAACTCGCTGGCAGCCGCAAGCGACTGTACGAAGTACTTGACGCGCCTGGCGAGGCGGGCTCCGGTGTTGCGGCGCGCCAGCACGAGCCGAACGCCACCCTCGCCCACCAAGCCGAAGTACTCCGATGGCTGGTTCGTGGCGAAGTTGTTGGCGTTCACGACGAAGAGGAATTGGCCGGTGGTGGGGTCGAAGAAGAAGACGTCGAAATCGGTAGTCACACCCCCGGGAACGTCAAAGGGATCGTCCCATTGCAGGGAGAACACCGGGTTGTTTCCCAGGGCGAGAAACTGCGAGATGGCGACCCCGGGGCCAGGCTCGAAATCATGGAAGCCGTCGTAAAGTGCGAGGACGCCTGCGGGGACCGTCGTAAGGTCGACGGGCTGCGGGAGGGCGGCGGCGGTGGTCCTGGGGACGAATCGTAGTTCGGAGTAGTAGCCGTTGCCGCCGTCGTTGCCGGCGGCCGAGAAGAAGGCAACGCGGCGGCCAGCCAAGGCAGTGCTCGTGGCGGCAAGGTCGACCGCCTGGGCGATCATGCCATCGCTGAAAAAGGGCTCCGTGTAGTAATAGACGTCGTCCACGATGATGTCGGCGCGGCAGGCAGGGTCTTCCCGGAGGGCAAGAATGTTGGCGGCGAAACTGGCCTGGCCCTTGAATGCAGTCGCGAAACAAAGCTTCGCCTGCGGTGCCAGGTCATGCACAATTTGGGCCATGGCGCGCCCTTCATCAACGGTGCCCGGTTGGTCGAGATCGTCGAGCAAGGCCTTGAGGCCGGGGCCCTGGGCATCGTTCGGGAGGTCGCCCGTGGCGACGTCGGCTTCCGCCGTAACGCCCTGGCAGAAATTTGAAGTGCAGGTGTTGAAGCTATCGGAAAGGACTGCGACGGTGATGCCGGCGCCGGTGAATGGGGCGAGGTCGACACGGTGCGCGGCACGCCCCTGTGAGGTGACGGATCCGGCGGCTCGCTGCGGCCGGGAGGTGGCGGCGATGGATGCGACGCGCGCTTCACCGGCGAGGGCAACGATGGCGTCGAGCGGCGCGTAGGCGCTGATAGCGCCTCCCCGGTAATAAGGGAAGACGCCCGTGATACGGGCCCCCGCGCGTTCGAGCCCCGCGCGGGTCTCGGCGAGGTTGGCGCCGGAGGAGAGGACGATGTCCACCAACACCCGCTCGCTGCGATCCACCAAGAGAGGGGAATCGCCTCGAACCAGCGCGAACTGGCCGCTGGGCAGGCTATGCGCCACCTCGAGATCGCGCACGCCGCCGGGAGGTAGCGACGCTCCACGGCTCAGATACCGGCCGACCAGATGAGCGAGCGGCCCCCCGATCTTTGCGGGCGGCCGGCGCGGTTGAGCCCAGGCAAGGCCGCCGGCGACGAGGGCGAGCGCGGCGCAGGCAGCGGCCCTACGCCGGCGCCAGGCGAGGGCTGCGAGGCCCACGGCGAACAGCGCGACGGTTGCGGGCTCGGGAATGGGCGCGAACTCGGCGCCGGTCAGGTCAATCGCGTAGGCGACCGGCGGCGATAGCAGCGTGAAGAATCCGGCCCAGGCAGCGAGGGGGCCGGCGCCCTGCGTGGCTTGGCGCACGTCTTCCGGAAAGACAGTGAAGAAGTCGATGGGCGGGAACAGGGGTCCGCCCGGGCCCTGCGGCTCATAGCCGCCGGCGGTGATGGCGAGCAGGTAATCGCCCGCGGGCAGGATGCGTGCGGGCAGTGCGGCCTGGGCTCCCGAGGCGTCGTCGTTCGCATACACGCCCAAGCCCGAGCTGGTGAACAGGAACAGCGAGGTATCGAACAGGTTCCCGAGTGTGGAGATGGTGGACGCGGAGAAGACGCCTCCGCTCAAGCGAATTCGGAAGAGGTCGGCCTCGCTGTCACCGAGCGAGCCCGCAATGCGTGTGAGGGGAGCGCCGGAGGGGCCGGCGGCAAGCTGCGCTGTGATCACGCTCTGGCCGGCGTCGCCGACCTCGGAGAACGACGCCCCCGAGGCGAGCGGCAACGTTGCTGCCGCAAGCGTCGCCGCCAGAGACACCACGCCCGTCCTGATCCGCATCGATTCTTTTCTCCCTCCCTACGGGAAACCGCGGGTTATGTGGGAGGCAGTATAACACTCACAGCGGCGTTTCCAGGAGGAGCTCGAGAAACCGTTCGGCGGCGCGCGGAAGAGCCTGCTGCTTGCGCCGGACGATTCCCAGGGGCCGGGACAACGGCTTTCGCAGTGGCACCGCACTCAGAGTGCCGAGGGCGATCTCGTTGAGCATCATGCGGCGCGGCAGAATCGATACACCCTGCCCCAGCGCCAGCGCCTCCTTCATGCTGCCGATGTTGTCGAAGCGCATGGCGATGCGGACATTGACGCCGTGCTCCCGCAGGTAACGGTCGACGTGCTGGCGGATGGGGAGATCGTCGTCGAAGGCGACGAAGTCCTGCCCCTCGAGTTCGTGCGCGCCCGCGCGGCGCAGTCCCGCCAGCGCATGGGACGGCGAGAGGGCGAGCACCATCTCCTCTTCGCGCCAGGGCAGCACCGTCAGTTCGCGCGTGCCCTCCGGGTAGCTCACCAAACCGAGCTCGGCGCGGTCCTCGAGCACCGCTTCATAAACGCGTTCAGGACGCAGGTAGTCGACGTGGAGGTCCGCGTCCGGGTAGCGGCGGGTGAACTCAGCCTCGAGGCTGGCAATATCCGAGATGCCGACGGAGTAGATGGCCGCAACTCTGACAGTGCCGGCGACACGCCCCGTGACTCCCTGGAGCTGGGCCTCGAACTGCTCCTTCCGGCGGAGGATGTCACGGCAGTAGTCGTAGTACAGCTTGCCGGCCTCGGTGACCGTGAGAGGGCGCGTGGAGCGGTCAAGCAGGCGCACCTGCAGGCAGCGCTCCAACTCCTGCACCGACTGGCTGGCCGCCGACTGGCTGATGCCGTTGAGCGCCGCTCCCCGGCTGACACTGCGCGTCTGCACGATATCGCGGTATAAAGAAAGGCTCTCGAAGGTCATGCGGTCAGGCCGGCAGGCCGGTAAGCCTCCGGTTTCGCCTCAAGGGTAACATTAGCAGCACCGATACTGTCAAGAAGTAAGTTCGATTTGACTAATAGTACGCAGGGGCCCTATACTCGCCCTAAGGCCATGGACCACGTCGGCTATCCTTGCTCCCTCCCTCCGCCGCAAGGTTTGTACGATCCGAAGTTTGAACACGATGCATGCGGCATCGGCTTCGTCGTCAACATTGATGGGCGCGCCTCCCACGACATCATTCTCAAAGGCATACAGATCCTCATCAACCTCACCCATCGCGGCGCATGCGGCTGCGATCCGGAGACGGGCGACGGGGCAGGCATACTGATTCAGATTCCGCACCGCTTTTTCGCCAAGGAGTGCGCCCGCCTTGGATTCACCTTGCCCCCGCCCGGAGAGTACGGCATGGGTCTGGTGTTCCTGCCGGTGGAGCCGCAACAGCGGCTGATTTGCGAAGGGATTCTCGAGCGAATCGTACGCGAGGAAGGCCTCTCGGTGCTGGGGTGGCGCGACACGCCGGTCAACGTGGATGCCATCGGCCGCGTGGCGCGAGCGTCGCAACCTTACATTGAGCAGATTTTCGTCCGCCGTGCTCCGGGAATGACCGAGGACGAGCTGGAGCGGCGCCTGTACGTGGTCCGGAAGCGTGCGGAGAGCGAGATCGCCGCGGCGGACATCCGCGACAAGAGTTTCTTCTATCTGCCATCGCTGTCGGCCCGGACTGTTGTGTACAAGGGCTTGTTGCTGGCGCCGCAGATTTCGGAGTTTTACCGGGAGTTGTCCGACCCCGACGCCACCAGCGCCCTGTGCCTGGTGCACCAGCGTTTCTCCACCAACACGTTTCCCAGCTGGCAGCTCGCGCATCCGTTCCGCTACATCTGCCACAACGGGGAGATCAACACCATCCGGGGCAATGCGGCGTGGATGTACGCGCGGCAGCACGTGATGAAGTCGCCGTTGTTCGGCGACGATATCAAAAAGCTGTTTCCGATCATCCCGCCGGGGGGCAGCGACTCGGCGATGCTCGACAACGCCGTCGAGTTGTTGACGCTTGCCGGCCGTTCGCTGCCGCACGTCATGGCGATGCTGATTCCGGAGGCCTGGGACGCCGACTCGACCATGCACGCGGATAAGCGGGCGTTCTACGAGTACCACGCGTCATTGATGGAGCCGTGGGACGGGCCGGCAGCGGTAGCGTTCACCGATGGGCGGCTGATCGGCGCCACGCTCGACCGCAACGGCCTGCGTCCGGCGCGATGGCTGGTGACGCACGACGACATGCTGATCATGGCCTCCGAGACGGGCGTGCTGCCCGTGAAGGCCGAAGATGTGAAGGCGAAGGGCCGGCTGCAGCCGGGCAAGATGCTGCTGGTGGACACCATCCAGGGGCGCATCGTTCCCGATGAGGAGATCAAGCAGTCACTGTGGTCGCGGCAGCCGTACGCAAAGTGGCTTGCCGAGAATCAGATTCATCTCGACGCCTTGCCGGAGCCGTCGCGGCACTTCCCGACAGACCACGAGACGGTGCTCGAGCGCCAGCGGGTGTTCGGGTACACGGACGAGGACCTCCGGATGTTGATGTTGCCGATGGCGGCAAGGGGCGAAGAGCCGGTAGGTTCGATGGGCACCGACACGCCGCTGGCGTGTCTTTCGGACCGCCCCCAGCCACTCTTCAACTACTTCAAGCAGTTGTTCGCGCAGGTCACCAACCCGCCGATCGACCCCATCCGCGAAGAGCTGGTGATGTCACTCACCAGCTATATCGGTACGGAGCGGAACATCCTCGATGAGACGCCGCAGCACTGTCACACGCTGAAGCTGGCGCACCCGATCCTGACGAATCGCGACCTGGAGAAGCTTCGCCGCGTGTCCTGGGGCGACTTTCTTGCGACGACGCTGCCGATGCTTTACCGCGTGGACGGGGGCGCCGTGGAACTGGAGCGGGCGCTAGACTCGCTCTGCAAGCGCGCGTCGCTGGCCATTAAGAACGGCTACACTCTGCTCATTCTGTCGGACCGCGGCGTGGACGAGGAGTCCGCGCCGATTCCCAGCCTGCTCGCGCTCACCGCGGTGCACAATCACCTGATCCGCGAGGGCTCACGGACGCAGGTGGCGTTGATCATCGAGTCCGGCGAGCCGCGGGAAGTGATGCACTTCTGCGTGCTGATCGGCTATGGTGCAAGCGCCGTCAACCCCTACCTGGCCATCGAGACACTGGAGACCATGCACCTCCGGGGCCTGCTGCCGGAGGGCGTCAGCTTTGAAACCGCGCTAAAGAACTACAAGAAGTCGATCAACAAAGGCTTGCTCAAAGTCTTTTCGAAGATGGGCATCTCGACGCTCCAGAGCTACCGGGGCGCGCAGGTGTTCGAAGCAATCGGGTTGAACAAGAGCCTGGTGGAGAAGTACTTCACCGGGACCTCGTCGCGCATTGAGGGCGTGGGGTTGGAGGTGCTGGCTCGCGAGGCGCAGCTAAAGCACGCTGGCGCGTTCCGCCCCCTGAGCGAGAACGAGCCCGAACTCGACTTGGGCGGCAATTACCATTTCCGGATGCGCGGCGAGTATCACCTCCTGAATCCGGCCACGATTACCAAGCTGCAGCATTCCGTTCAGAAGAACAGCTACGAGACATTCAAAGAGTACAGCGAACTCATCAACAGCCAGAGCCGGCAGCTGTGCACCATCCGCGGGCTGATGGACTTCAAGTATGCGGCGCACCCCATTTCATTAGACGAGGTGGAGCCGGCAGCCGAGATCGTCAAGCGCTTTGCGACGGGCGCGATGTCCTACGGCTCCATCAGTAAGGAAGCGCACGAAACCCTCGCCATGGCAATGAACCGGCTGGGCGGCCGTTCAAACACGGGCGAAGGGGGCGAGGACGAGGAGCGGTTCCGCGACCAGCGTCGCAGTTCCATCAAGCAGGTGGCCTCGGCGCGTTTCGGCGTGACGACGAATTACCTGGTGAACGCCGACGAGTTGCAGATCAAAATCGCCCAAGGTGCGAAGCCCGGAGAAGGCGGCCAGCTTCCGGGACACAAGGTGGACGACGTCATCGCACGCGTGCGCCACTCGATTCCCGGCGTGGGCCTCATCTCTCCGCCGCCGCACCACGACATCTACTCCATCGAAGACTTGGCGCAGTTGATTTACGACCTGAAGAACGTGAACCCCCGCGCGCGCATCTCGGTGAGGCTGGTGGCCGAGGTGGGCGTGGGCACGGTGGCGGCGGGGGTGGCAAAGGCGCATGCAGACCTGGTGCTGATCAGCGGCGACTCGGGCGGCACCGGCGCTTCACCGCTTACCTCCATCAAGCACGCCGGCGCGCCTTGGGAGCTCGGCTTGGCGGAGACGCAGCAGGTGTTGGTGCTGAACGACCTGCGTAGCCGCATTCGAGTGCAGACTGACGGGAAGCTCTCGACCGGTCGCGATGTGGCCATTGCCGCGCTTCTCGGCGCCGAGGAGTTCGGCTTCTCGACGGCGCCTCTGGTGACGCTAGGCTGCATCATGATGCGCAAGTGCCACCTGAACACCTGCCCAGTGGGAATTGCGACGCAGGACCCGGTCCTGCGGGCGAAATTCCACGGCGCGCCGGAGAACGTCATCAACTATTTCTTCTTCGTCGCCGAGGAGCTGCGCGAGTACATGGCGCGGCTGGGTTTCCGCACCGTAGACGAGATGGTAGGCCGCGTCGAGCGGCTGCGGATGCGCGACGCCATCGATCATTGGAAAGCGAAGGGCCTCGACTTCGCCTCCATCCTGTACAGCCCCCTGGTGCCGGAGCGAGTGGGCCGCCGCTGCAGCATCGCGCAGGATCACGGGCTCGAACAGGCCTTGGATTATCGCCTCATCGATCACGCGCGGGACGCCATCGACTCGCGCACCCCGGTGGAGTTCAAAATGCCCATTAAGAACGTTCACCGTACCGTGGGGGCGATGCTCTCCGGCGAGATCGCCCGGAAGTACGGTTCGGAAGGGCTGCCGGAAGACACTATCCGCTTCAACTTCACCGGCTCGGCGGGGCAGAGCTTCGGCGCGTTCCTGGCGCCTGGCGTGACCATGACCCTCGAGGGCGACGCCAATGACTACGTAGGCAAAGGCCTCTCGGGCGGCCGCGTCATCGTGTACCCCCCGCGAACTTCGAACTTCGTGCCCGAGGAGAACATCCTGATCGGCAACGTCGTGCTGTACGGCGCCACCAGCGGCGAAGCGTTCTTCAACGGTATGGCGGGCGAACGGTTCGCGGTACGCAATTCCGGCGCGACGGCCGTGGTCGAGGGCGTCGGCGACCACGGTTGCGAGTACATGACCAAGGGCCTGGTGCTGGTGCTCGGCCAGACAGGCAAGAATTTCGCGGCGGGCATGACGGGCGGCCTGGCGTACGTGCTGGACGAAACCGGCGAGTTTGCGAGTTTGCGCTGCAATAAGGCAAGCGTCGACCTGGAGCCGGTGATCGACGTGAAGGACGTCGAGATGATCCACGGACTCATTACGCGGCATGCCGTGTACACGGCGAGTCCGCGCGCGAAGTGGATTCTGGAGCATTGGTACGCGATGCTACCAAGGTTTGTAAAGGTCTTCCCGCACGAGTACAAGCGCGTGCTCGGCGTAGCCCGGGCGGAGCAGCCGTTTGTGCCGGGCGCGGCGATTGCGGTGGCGCGGCAGACAGCCGCGGGGCAGGTGCTGCATGGGTAAGGTTACGGGGTTCCTTGAGTACGCCCGGCAGGTGCCCGAGCGGCGCCCGGTCAGCGAGCGGCTGAACGATTGGTTCGAGATTTACCGGCCGTTCCCCGAGGAGCATGTGCGGACGCAGGGCGCACGCTGCATGGACTGCGGCGTGCCCTTCTGCCATACGGGCTGCCCTCTCAACAACGTCATCCCGGACTGGAATGACCTGGTCTATCGGGACCGCTGGCGCGAGGCCGTACGGGCCCTGCACGCCACCAATAACTTCCCCGAGTTCACGGGCCGCATCTGCCCAGCGCCGTGTGAAGCCGCTTGCGTCCTCGGCATCAACGAGCCGCCCGTAACCATCAAGGTCGTCGAGCGCACCATCATCGACCACGCCTTCGCCGAAAGCTGGATCAAGCCCGAGCCGCCCGCCGTTTTGACGGGCAAGCGCGTCGCGGTGATCGGCAGTGGGCCGGCCGGCCTCGCCGCGGCGCAGCAGCTTCGCCGCGCCGGTCATGACGTCACCGTCTTCGAAAAGGCGGACCGCATTGGCGGCCTCCTCCGTTACGGCATCCCCAATTTCAAGATGGAGAAGCACCTCATCGACCGCCGCGTCGCACAGATGCGCGGCGAAGGGGTGGAGTTTGTCGTGAACGGACACGTTGGCGTCAACGTGCCCGTGGAGGATCTGCGCAAAGACTTCCACGCCGTCCTCCTCGCCGGCGGCGCCGAGCAGCCTCGTGATCTGAACGTTCCGGGACGCGACCTGAAGGGGATCCACTTCGCTATGGATTTCCTGCCGCAGGCGAACCGGCGAGCGGAAGGCGATGATGTTCCCGGCCAGATTCTCGCTACCGGCAAGCACGTCATCATCATTGGCGGCGGCGACACCGGCGCCGACTGTCTTGGAACGTCACATCGCCAGCGCGCCGCCAGCGTCCATCAGTTCGAGATCATGCCGCGACCGCCGGAGGAGCGCGCGGCTTCGACGCCCTGGCCGTTGTGGCCCCTGCAATTGCGCGTCGAGAGCTCCCACGAAGAGGGAGGCATCCGCGAGTGGGCAATTGGCACCACGGCGTTCGAGGGCGATGCCGCCGGAAATGTTTCTCGCCTGCATGCAGTGCGGCTCGGCCCGCCGCCGAAGTTCGAACCCATCGCCGGAACGGAAATGGCCTTCGCCGCCGACCTGGTGCTGCTGGCGATGGGTTTCACGGGACCGGTGCGCGGCGGCATGATCGAACAACTCGGCGTCGAACTCGACGCGCGCGGTAACGTCAAGGCGGATGCAAACTACATGTCCAGCGTGCCCGGCGTCTTTGCCGCCGGCGACATGCGGCGCGGCCAGTCTCTGGTCGTGTGGGCCATCGCCGAAGGCCGTAAGGCCGCCAGCGGCATCCATAACTGGCTCAGCACTCGCTAAAGCTCACTCCTCCAGGGACGATAAGTGACTCTGGAGGAGCGCTTCTTGCGAAGTACACCGACACTGCCGGCCATCCCGGCCGGTCTGCGGACTGTGCCGGCGTTTCCTCCCGTCGCCGCGCGGCTGCTCACCGTTTTCTCCTCCCCCAATATTTCCGTGCGTCAGGTGGCCGATCTCATCGCCAGCGATCCTGTTTTCTCCGCCCGCATCCTGCAGTGCGCCAACTCGGCCGAATTCGCTCGTCTCGCCGAGGTCTCCGATGTACGTCAGGCACTGATGCTGCTTGGCCTGGAACGGGTTCGCCGTGTCACGGTTTCGCTCGCTGCCGCCACCTTTGTTCGCGGCGCCGGCGCCCCTGAAGAGATGCGCCAGTGCTGGCGCCACACCGTGGCCTGCGGCATTCTCGCCGATGCCATCACCGCAGCCTGCGGGCTCTTTGTCGAGTTCGGCTACACCGCCGGCCTGCTGCATGACATCGGCCGCCTCGGACTGCTCGCCGCTTATCCAAAGGAGTATGGCGCTCTGATCCGTACCGTCGCCCAAGACGGCGGCTCGCTCCAGGAAGCCGAGTACCGTCATTTCGGCATGGACCACGCCAGCGCAGGCAAGTTCCTCTCCCGCCGTTGGGCCCTTCCGGCGGTCTTCGAATCGGTTGCCGCCGGCCATCACCGCGCGCCCGAGGGGAAGTCTCTTGACCTGCTCACCATTGTCCACTGCGCCTGCGGTGCGGCAGACGCGCTTGGCTTTCACGTGGTTCCGCCCCAAGCCCCGCCGGATCTCGAACTCGTCCTCTCGCCCCTGCCACCCGCTGCCGCCCGTCGCCTTACGGCGAACCCCGCCGACCTCCGCGCTCGCATCGAGTCTCAACTCAGCCTGTATGAAGGAGGACGCGAGGGCGTGGCCGCCGCCATGCTCGATCCTGACGGCGAGCCCGACGACGAATCGGATCCCGGCCTTCTCCCCCTTGACCTCTCTCTGCCGGAGCCTGCCCCTCGCAGCTGGTGGCGCCGCCTCTTTCGCCGTTAGTAGCCTGGATTTCCGGTCCCGCTACAATACGAAGATGGCGACCACCACCGGGATCCCTGGTGCCTCCACCCACGCTCAGCAGGTCATGGACCTCGAGCGCCAGTACCTCTTGCAGAACTACGCCCGCTACAACCTGGTCCTCAAGCGCGGCGATGGATGCTGGCTGTATGACGTGGATGGCCGCCGCTATCTTGACCTGCTGAGCGGCATTGGTGTGAACGCCCTCGGCCACAACCACCCCCGGATTACGGAGGTGATCCGGGAACAGGCCGCCCTGCTCATTCACTCATCGAACCTCTACTACCACGAGTACCAGGGCCCCCTGGCGAAGATCCTCGCCGAAACAAGCGGACTCGATCGAGTCTTTTTCTGCAACTCCGGCACTGAGGCGATGGAGGGCGCAATCAAAATGATGCGCTCGCACGGCCGCAAGCTCTCGCCGGACAAGTTCGAGATCGTTTCGCTCGAGAACTCCTTCCATGGCAGAACCATGGGGGCGCTCTCACTCACTGGGCAGCCCAAGTACCGAGAGCCTTTCGAGCCGCTCTTGGAAGGAGTGAAGTTCGTCCCCCGCCGCGATGACGCCGCGCTTGAGGCCGCGGTCTCCGAGCGCACGGCGGGCATCGTCATCGAATCCATTCAAGGCGAAGGAGGCATCTACCCCGTCTGCGAGCGCTTTGTCCGCAAGGCACGCCAACTGGCGGATCGCTTCAACGCCCTCCTCGTCTTCGACGAGATCCAAAGCGGAGTCGGCCGCCCGGGCCGGCACTACGCCTTCCAGCTGCACGAGCCCCAGATCAAGCCGGATGTGCTCGCCATCGCCAAGCCCATTGCCTGTGGCCTTCCCCTTGGCGCCATCATGTGCAACGAACGAGCCGCAGCCGCTATCGCCCCAGGCATGCACGGCACCACCTTCGGCGGCAGCGCCCTCGCCTGCCGCGTTGCCATCGAGTTCTACGACATCCTCAAAGACCTCATGCCGCGGATGGTCCGTGTGGGCGACTACTTCCGCGCCGGGCTGCGGGACCTTGCCTCGCGCTATCCCTTCATCAAAGAGGTGCGTGGCGAGGGTCTGATGATCGGCGTCGAACCGGACTTTCCCTGCAAGCACCTGGTGGGCGCGGCGCAAGAGGTTGGGCTGCTGATCAATGTGACACACGACACCACAATCCGCATGCTGCCGCCGTACATCATTGAGCAGCCGGAGGTCGACCTCGCGCTCGAGGGTCTCGATCGCATCCTGCAGACCGCCCGGCAGTAAAATAGGCGCGTGACTTCACGGAGATCGGTGATTGGCGCCGCGGCCCTGACGGCCGCCTCCTACTCGAAGATCCTCGGGGCGAATGACCGCGTCCGTCTCGGCGTCAGCGGCGCCGGCGGCCGCGGCATCTACGTCATGAAGATCTTCCAGAAGGAGCCCGGCGTGGAGGTCGCCGCGGTCTGCGACGTCTACGGCAAGCGCATCGATGAGGCGCTGACCTCGGCCCCCGGTGCCAGGAGCTTCACCGATCACCGCAAGCTCGTGGAGATGAAGGACCTCGACGCGGTGCTCATCGGCACGCCCGATCACTGGCACGCCGCGCAGGCCATCGACGCCATGAACGCCGGTAAAGACGTGTACGTCGAGAAACCGTTGACGCTCCGCCGTGAGGAAGGGCCGCAGATCGTGCGCGCCGCTCGCGTGAATAACCGGATCTGCCAGGTGGGCATGCAGCAGCGCTCCGGCAAGATCTACCTTGAGGCGCAGGAACGGTTCATCCGCACCGGACGGCTGGGCAAGGTAACGGTGGCGAAGTGCATCTGGCACGGCGGCCCCGCCCGCCCCTTCCGGCCCACGGTTTCACAAAAGCCCGCGAACCTCGATTGGGACCGGTTCCTCGGCCAGGTGAAGTGGCGCGAGTGGAACCCCTACATGTATTTCAACTACCGCGCGTTCCTCCCGGATTTCGGTGGCGGCAAGATCACCGATCTCTTCACCCACTGGGTGGATGTCGTCCACATGTACCTGGAAGACGACGGCCCGGTCTCGGCAACCGCCGTCGGCGGGATTTATCACGACTTCAAGGACGGCCGCACCGCGCCCGACACCATCCACCTGATGCTTCAGTACCGCAAGGGCTTTACGGTGACCTTCGAATCGACCGCGCTCCCCAATATGCCCGATTACCACATCGAGTTTCTGGGGACCGAGGGCATGCTCTGGATCAGCCGGCACCGCTACGAGTTCCTGGCCGCCGAGAAAGGCGCCGTTCCGGAGAAGAAGGAGATCCCCGGAGACATCACCGCCGATCACGTGCAGAACTTCCTGGAGTGCTGCCGCACGCGCTGTATGCCCACTGCAGACGCTTACATCGGACACCGCTCCGTCCAGGCTTCCCACCTGTGCGTACAGTCGTACCTTGACAAACGAACGGTCCGCTTCGATCCCGATCGTGAAGAGATCCTAACTGCCTAGCCTGTACCCCAGCGCGCGCCCCCTTGCGTCTGTTTGCGCAGGAGGACGCAATGAGGCACTTGATCTTAGGTGCAAGCATGGTAATCTTCGCGACCGGCACCTTCGCGCAATGGCGCGACGACGATTGGGGGCGAAGGCGCGACGATGGCCGCTGGCCGGGCCAGCGCACCAGCCAGCAGAGTCCGGTGGTGGTGGACCGCGTCCTCTCGCGGCTGGAGCGGTCGCAGTCGTACTATCGCGCCGGCGACAGCGAGCGGAAGGACTTCGAGCAGGCGCGCCGCGACCTCGTGCGCTTCCGTGAGAACTGGTACCGCGGGCGCTTCGACAAGGACCGCCTGGACGGCGCCATCGACCATCTCAAGGACCTCGCGGAGTCCAGCCGCATTCATCCCCGCGAACGGCAGATGTTCATGAACGATGTGTACGCGCTGCGTGACTTCCGCGCGAGCGGCGGCCGCTACAACGGCGGCGGCTATGGCGCCTGGCCGGGCCGCGGCCGGTACCCCGATTCGCGCTGGCCTGATTCCCGCTGGTAAGCCTGTCTCTGGGCCGGGGGCGCGGACCGCGCGCCCTCCGGCCGATGGTCCCGCCCTTCGAACCCCCACTGCTATAATGTCCAGGAAGTCGCTGTACCGGCACACCGCGGTAGTCCCCTGTCTACAGCTTGGATTGGGACGTTCCCGCACTTCGCTTGTCCGCGCGTTCCGGTGATCGATCGAGGAGAAGGTTAGGTATGTTTGATCTCTTCCGCAGCCGCGAGAAGAACGTCCGCTATTTGATGGGCGCCCTTCTGATGTTGGTTGCCCTGTCTATGGTGATTACTCTGGTGCCGGGTTACGGTACGGGCGGAAGCCCGAACAACCCCGTACTGGCCTCGATCGGTAAGGAGGAAATCACGCTGCGCGAAGCGCAGCTGAACCTCTCCGCCGCCATGCGCGACGCCCGCATCCCGCCCGAAATCGCCGAGCACTATGTGCCCATGTACGTCCAGGGCATGGTCTCCGAGCGCGCCCTCGCCCACTACGCCCGCGAGCTGGGCATGGAGGTCACCGAGGAAGAGGTTTCGCGCACCATCCGTATCCTCATCCCTCAGCTCTTTGACCAATCGGGCAACTTCGTCGGGCGCGACGTCTACGCGCAGTTCCTCGCGCAGCAGAATCTCACCATCAACCAGTTCGAAGAGAACGTGAAACGCCAGCTTCTGCTGAAGAAGCTGGAAGACCTGGTGGTCGAAGGCGCCGTGGTCAGCCGCTCCGACGTGGAACGGCAATTCCGCAGGGAACAGGAAAAGGTGAAGCTGGCGTGGGTGGCCCTGAACCCGCAAAAGTATCGCTCGCAGGTGACGGTGACGCCGGAAGAGGTGAAGGCCAGTTTTGACAAGACGCGCGCCACCTACATCACGCCGGAGAAGCGCAGTTTCACGGCCCTGTCGCTCGACGAGGAGTCCGTGGCTGCCTCCCTGCGGCTGGACGACAACGAACTGCGCCGCGCCTACGATGCGCAGAAGGAGCGCTTCCGAACCCCGGAGCGCGTCAAAGTCCGCCATATCCTGCTGAAGACCACGGAAAAGCCGAAGGACGAAATTCCCAAGATCCGGGCCAAGGCGGAGGACCTGTTGAAGCAGATCCGCGGCGGCGCCGACTTCGCCGAGCTGGCGAAGAAGAACTCGGAAGACACGGTCTCGGCCGCGAATGGTGGGTCCATGGACTGGATTACGCGCGGGCAGACGGTGGCCAACTTCGAGAAGACGTCCTTCACCTTGAAGCCGAAGGAAATCAGCAGCGTCATTGAGACCGAGTATGGCTTCCACATCGTCCAGCTGCTCGAGAAGGAAGAGGCGCGTCTCAGGCCCTTCGAGGAAGTGAAGGCGGACCTCGCCAAGGAGCGGCAGCAGCAGGCCGTGATCGAACGCCTCCAGTCAACCGCCGACCAGGCGCGCGAGGCGCTGGTGAAGGCCCCCATGAACGCCGAGGCGATCGCCCGCCAGTATGGACTCAAGCTGTCGAAGGCCGACCGCGTCGAGCGCGGCGGCGTGATTCCCGAGGTGGGCGTGGCGCCTGAACTCAGTGAAGCCATCTTCTCCGCCCAGCGCGGCGCGGTGACACCGGTGGCGCAGGTGGCGGGCAACAAGCTCGCCTTCGCTGTGGTGACGGACGTTCAGGCTTCGCGCCCCGCCGAGTTTGCCGACGTGGAAGCCCAGGTGCGCGACAGGCTGCTCGAGGAGAAAGCCGGTCAGTTGGCGCAGCAGAAGATCGCCGAGTTTCAGGGCCGCCTCAAGGCTGCCGGCAATGACCTCGAAAAGGTGGCCAAGGAGATGGGGCTCGAGGTGAAGACCACCTCCCCGTTCACCCGCGCCGGTACGCCCGAAGGAATCGGTTCGGCCAGCTACGTAGCCGACGCTTTCACGAAGGAAATCGGCGGCATTGTTGGCCCCATCACCATCCCGGGCGGCTCGCTGTTCGCGAAGGTGGTGGAGAAGATTCCGCCGGACATGACGCTCATGGCCGCTGAGACCGCGAAGATCCAGCAGAGCCTGAAGCAGGAGAAGGTCCGCGAGCGGAAGGACCTCCTTTCCGACAGCGTCGTCAGCCGCCTCACCAAGAGCGGCAAGGTCAAGATCAATCAGGACGTCATGAACCGCCTGGTCTCGGCGTACCGTCGTGGTTAGCCCCCGGCGGCGCGCATGATCCGGACGCTACTCGACTACCTGCACATCCTCACCGACCCGGAGCGGCTGCTGGCGCTGCTGAGCACCGTCTTCAGCGGCTGGTACGGGTACGCGCTCCTGTTCGCCATCGTCTTCGCCGAGACCGGCCTGCTCGTCGGCTTCTTTCTGCCGGGCGACTCGCTCCTGTTTACGGTGGGCGTTGTCGCCGGCGCCGGCGGTCTCGATATCTTCACCATCAATCTGGTGCTCATCATCGCCGCCGTCGTCGGCGACGGCGTCGGCTACACGCTCGGCCGCAGAACCGGTAAAGCGATATTCAACCGCCCCGATTCCCGCTTCTTCAAACGCGAGTACGTGACCCGCACGCACGAGTTCTACGAGAAGCATGGCGGCAAGACCATCGTCTACGCGCGCTTCATTCCCATCATCCGCACCTTCGCCCCGTTCATCGCCGGCGTGGGCGAGATGAGTTACCGCCGTTTCCTCTCGTACAACATCTTCGGCGGCATCGGCTGGGTGGTTCTGATGACCACCATGGGCTACTTCCTGGGGAACGTGCCGTTCGTGCGCCGGCACTTCGAGAAGGTCATCATCGGCATCATCGTGCTGAGCGTGCTGCCCGTGCTCATCGAAGCATGGAAGGCGCGCCGCACGCCGGCGGGCGCTGCCGTCCGGGACTAGTCAGCGGGCGCCCAGCTCCGCCAGCGCCCGCAGCACCACGGGGTCTCGTTCCAGTTCCACTTCGTCACCCTTTTCCACCCCGAACTGCTGGTTGAAGATCTCCTGCTTCAGGCGGTGGCGAATCCACTCCCGGTCCTTCGACCACTCCGCTATGGACGGCCGGATGTTGCGCTCTGAAAGATAAGCCTGGAACTCATCGAGTATGGCCGGCGTCACCTCAAACTTCAGCGGAATGGTGCGCACCCGATCGCGATAAGACGTGGCGAACGACGTGAATGAACCCGTCGCTTCAACCACCATGCCCAGGCGTGAATTCGCCTCCGGGTACACCACCGCGTCGGGTTGAATTCCCCCTTGCGTATCGCGCCGCGTGGCCTCCTCCAACTGCGTTCCCGCCAACGGCTTCTGAATGGACCGGCCCGAGGGCGTGTGGTAAAACGCAGTCGTCAACGCCATGCCCGTGTTCTGGGAGAGCGGATACACGCTCTGCACCAGGCCCTTGCCGAAGCTCACTTCTCCCAGAACCTTCGCGCGCTTGTGATCCTGCAGCGCGCCCGTGACGATCTCCGCCGCACTGGCGCTCTTGCCGTTGATCAGCACCGCCATCGGGAACCGGTACACACTCGCCGAGCCGGCCGGCACTTCAATGTCCTTCGCCACCGACGCCGCGCGCCCCTTCACGCTCACCAGTTTCTTGCCCGGCTCCAGAAAGAGCGAAGCGGTTTCGAGCGCCGCCCCCATCACCCCGCCCGTGTTGTTGCGGAGGTCGAAGACCAAACCCTTCAGCCCGGCCCCGCCCAGCCGTTCAATCGCGGCCTGAATCTCTTTGCCGGTGTTCACGTCGAAGCTGGTCACCCGCACATAGCCGACGCCCGGCCGTAGCGTGAACACCCGCTCCACCGTAGCGGCCTGCATGTCCTCCGGAATCAGCGTGAACTCCAGCAGCCGCGCGTTCCCGTACCGGCGCACCACCAGCTCCACGGGCTTCTGCCGCGATTGCGACAGCAGCGCGATCAACTGCTCCGGGTCCAGCCGGTTCAGCGGAATATTGTTGATCGCCAGGATCTCATCGCCCGGAGTAATGCCGGCTCGCTGCGACGGCGCGCCCGGCTGCACCTGCAGCACCACCACCCGCCCCGGCAGCACTGACACTACGCTGCCGAATCCCTTACGAATCGAATTCTCCAGCTCCTTGAGCTGTTCGAACTGCCCCGGATCGAAGAACGCCGAATGCGGGTCCAGGCGCTTCATCATGCCCGGAATCGCGCCCTCGTAAAAGGCACGCTCCCACGTCACGGGGTCGGAGGAGTGCTCTTCCACCAGCGCGAATACTTCGAGGAATCGCTTCACGCTGGCTTCGATATCCTCCGGCGCGGTCGCCAGAATCGCCAGCACAGGCAGCAGCGAGAGCATCTTCTCCCAGTGTAGCCCGCAGTGGCTGTTTACAACGTGAAACGCGTGGCCTGCTTGGCGGCGTGCCGCTCGAGCGCAAGCTCCACTAGCCGCGCGACAAGTTCGCGGAACGGCACCCCCGCGTGCTCCCACATCTTGGGATACATGCTGATGGATGTGAACCCGGGAATGGTGTTGATCTCGTTGATGTAGAACTTGCCCGTTGCCGCCTCCATCAGGAAATCGACCCGGCCCATCCCCTCGCAGCTCACGGCTTCATAACAGGCGACAGCCAGCCGCTGCACCTCGGCCGTCTGCTCCACGCTCAGCTTCGCCGGCAATTCAATCCGCGCCGCATCCAGCAGATACTTGTCTTCGTAATCGTAGAACTCGCGTGATGGCAGAATCTCGCAGGGTGTCGCCGCGATCGGTCGATCGTTCCCCAGCACCGAGCACTCAAACTCGCGGCCCGCGATTCCGCGCTCCACAATCACCTTGCGGTCGAATGACGCCGCCAGTTCCAACGCGGCTCGTAGTTCCTCATCGTTTCGTGCCTTCGAGATGCCGACCGACGAGCCAAGATTCGCCGGCTTGACAAACACCGGATACGGCAAACGCGCACGGATGTCCTCTACGCGAAGGTCGCCGCGGCTTACCATCAGGTACTCCACCACCGGGAGCCCGCGCTCCACGCACAGCCGCTTCATGAACTCCTTGTCCATCGAAACCGACGACGCGAGCACACCCGCGCCCACGTACGGCAGGTCCGCCATTTCCAGCAGCCCCTGCACCGTCCCGTCTTCTCCGAACGTTCCGTGCAGCACCGGAAAGACGACATCGATGCCGGGGTTCGAGCCGGGCTCCGGGCTAATGGCGCGCGGGGACCACCGGCCATCCTTGCCGATCAGGAACGGCAGCACTTCGAACCGCTCGCCGTTCAAAGCGTCCATGATCGACTTAGCCGAGCGCAACGACACCTCGTGCTCGCCGCTCCTGCCGCCGTACAGCACCGCCACTCTTGTCTTCACAGAATTCGTTTTCCTAACGCCGACGTCACCAGTTCCACCGCGAGAATCGCCGTCCGGTTGGCGACATCAATCACCGGGTTCACCTCGACGACCTCCATCGACGCCAGCCGCCCGCAGTCGCAAATGATCTCCATCGCCAGGTGCGCTTCGCGGTACGTGATGCCCCCGCGCACCGGCGTGCCCACGCCCGGCGCCTCGTCCGGGTCCACCGCGTCCATGTCGAACGACAGGTGAATCGCGTCCGTGCCCGCGGAGGCGATGTGGAGCGCCTCCTCCATCACGCTGCGCAGCCCGCGTTCGTCGATGTCGCGCATCGTGAAAGCCCGCACGCCGGACTTCTTCACATGCTTCTTCTCCAGCTGATCCACATCGCGGATTCCCACGAGCGCGACGTTCTTCGGGTCCACCTTCGGCGCATACCCGCCGATGCCGCTCAGTTCCTTCGGCCCCAGCCCGATGCAGCAGGCCAACGGCATGCCATGAACATTTCCGCTGGGACTTGTTTCCGGCGTGTTCATGTCCGCGTGCGCGTCGATCCAAACCAGGCCCAAAGTCTGCTCGCGCTTGCGGTAGTGCTGGGAAACGCCCGACACCGTCCCCACCGCCACCGAGTGGTCGCCCCCGATCACCAGCGGAAACCGCCCGTTCTCGAGCGCACCGTCCACCATCTCCGCCAGCGAACAGCACGTGGCCGCGATCTGGCGCAGGTAGCGGGCGCTGGCGGGCCCCTCGTCAGCCACCGATTCGGCCTGTTCCACAGCCACATTGCCGAGGTCGTCCACCTGGTAGCCCATCGCCTGCAGCTTCCCGTAGAGGTTCGCGACGCGCACCGCCGATGCACCCATGTCCACGCCGCGGCGTCCCGCTCCCAAATCGAGCGGCGCGCCGATCACCGCCACATGCCCGTTCTTCACGGCCGCGTCCTATAGAGCATGCGCGGAAACGCGATCGTCTCCCGGACATGCTCCAGTCCGCACAGCCAGGCCACCGTACGCTCCACTCCCATGCCGAACCCGGCGTGCGGCACCGTGCCGTACTTCCGCAAATCCAGGTACCACTGGAACGCCTCCTTCGGCAGCCCGTGCTCTTCAATCCGCTTCAGCAACAGGTCCGCGTCGTGAATGCGCTGTCCGCCGCCGATGATCTCGCCGTACCCCTCCGGCGCGAGAACATCCACTCCCAGCGCCACCTCCGGACGCTCCGGCGCCGGCTGAAAGTAGAAGGCCTTCACCTGCGTCGGATAACGGTCCACCATCACCGGCCGGTCGTAGTCTTCGCTCAGCAGGGTCTCGTCCGTGCCCCCGAAGTCCCCGCCCCACGCGATCTCGCTGCCCTTCTCGTGCAGCCGCTTCACCGCGTCGTCATAGCTGATTCGCGGGAACGGCGCCTGGATGGCCTCCAGCTTCGCGATGTCCCGCTCCAGCGCCTGCAGTTCCGGCCGGCGGTTCTCGAGCACCCGCCCGACGATGAAAACGATCAACTCCTCGGCCACGTTCTTCACATCTTCCAGATCGGCGTACGCCATCTCCGGCTCCACCATCCAGAACTCCGTCAGATGCCGCCGCGTCTTCGATTTCTCCGCGCGGAACGTCGGCCCGAACGTATACACCTTCCCGAACGCCATCGCCGTCGCTTCGTTGTACAACTGGCCGGACTGCGTCAGGTAGACCTTTTCCTCGTCGAAGTAGTTCACCTCGAACAGCGTCGTCGTCCCCTCGCAGGCCGCGGGCGTGAAGATCGGCGTATCCACCAGCGTGAAGCCGTTCGAGTCAAAGTAATCGCGGATCGCCTTGATGATCTCGTGGCGCACCCGAATGATGGCGTTCTGCCGTTTGCTCCGCAGCCACAGGTGCCGGTGATCCATCAGGAAATCGACGCCGTGCTCTTTCGGCGTGATCGGATACGGGTCGGTCTCGGGTACCCGCTGCAGAATCTCCACGCCCTCGATGTCCATCTCGAAGCCGCCCGGCGCCCGCGGCTCGGCCCGCAGCTTGCCGCGCATCACCAGCGAAGACTCCTGCGTCAGGTTCTTCAGCTCCTCGAACACCTCCTCCGGCAGCGCCGCTTTCACGCCTACGCACTGCAGGATGCCCGTGCCGTCCCGCAGCAGCGGGAAGACGATCTTGCCCGAGCGGCGCAGGTTGTACAGCCAGCCGGCGATCTCCACGCTCTCGCCGTCATGCCTCGCGGCATCGCGAATCGCAATCCTCGGAACGCTCATCTACTCGTTTTCCAACCTTTCAAAGACCTCGCGGACGGCATCGAGCGGCTGCGCGAGATCGGGAATCTCGGCCAGCTCGAGCACCAGCGGAAACTGCCCCGGGCGCGTACGGAACAACTCCATCACGCGCTTCCAGGGAATGTTTCCGCCGCCGCGATAGGGAAAATGGTGCAGGTCCTCTTTGCCGTCGTTATCGTGCACATGCGTGGACCGGATGCGCGCCGCCATCATTTCGAAGGCCGCGTCCACACCCTCATTCATGTGTGCGTGCCCGGTATCGAAGCAGTAGCCGAGGCCGAGGTGCGAAATCTCGAGAAACGCGTGCAGGCGTTCCGCGCTGGAAAGCGCGTTCGGAATGTTCTCCACCAGGATGTCCACGCCCCGCTGCTTCGCGAAGATCCGCAGCTCCTCGAGCGAGATCATCGCCGCCTCCAGCTTGCGCTCGTCGTACTCCTCGCCGCTCACGCCGATGTGTTGGATCAGGAACTGGAACGGGATGGTCTCCGCAATCTCGATCGCCCGCTTGATCTCGTCCACCATCGCCGTGCGGCGCGGCTTCGAGGGCTCCGTGATCGTCAGCACCGCGTGCGGCCCGCTGCGGCCCCAAACGTCGTCGTTGAACATCGGAGCATGCAGCGAATGCACCTGCAGCTGCGAATCCCGAAACCAGAAACCGAGCTCGCGCACCTGCGAACGGCTGGTGTAGTCCAGGTGCTGCTTGGCGCAGAAGATCTCCACCGCCGGCACGCCGGCTTTGTAAATCCGATCCAACACCGCCGCCGTCAGCCGGTGATTCACGAACAGATACGTCGACAGAACATGGTCCATGGCTTAGTAACCAGCAGCTTTCCCGTTCGCGCGGCCGTCCGTGCCCCCTTGCAGCCAGCCGTCGGCCGCGTGGATCGCTTCCACCAGCGCCACGCCGGCAATGGAATCCACCGTGTGCCCGCGCGCCCTCAGCAGCGCCGCCGTATCGGGCGAGAAGCCGCGCTCCAGGCTCAGCTTGTCCGGGCGCCACTGATGATGGAAGCGCGGCTGGTCGATCGCCTCCTGCACGTTCATCCCGAAATCGATGACGTTCAGGATCACCTGCATCACGCCCGTGATGATCCGCGAGCCCCCCGGCGCCCCCACCACCAGGAAAAGCTTCCCGTCCTTCAGCACAATCGTCGGCGTCATCGAGGAGAGCGGCCGCTTTCGCGGTTCAATCCGGTTCGCCTCGCCTTGCACCAGGCCGAACATGTTCGGCGTCCCGGGCTTCGCCGCGAAATCGTCCATCTCGTTGTTCAGCAGGAAACCCAAACCCGCCGGAGTCACACCGTTGCCGTAGCCGCCGTTGATCGTATACGTCAGCGCCACCGAGTTGCCCTCGGCGTCCACAATCGAGAAATGCGTCGTCTCCGTCTTCTCTTCGTAGGGCGCCGGATCTCCCGGCTTCACCGCGTCGCTGGTGGAGGCCCGCTCGGCGTCGATGGTCGCCCGCAGCTTGGCGATATAGCTCTTGCTGAGCAGGCCGGACACCGGCACGCGATAAAAGTCGGGATCCGCGATGTACTCGCTCCGGTCCGCATAATAGCGGCGCATCGCCTCAGCCACATAATGGGTCGCCGCCGCCGAGCCCGCCCCGTGCTTCTCGTACCCCGACGCCTCCAGCATGCCCATCATCTGCAGGATGCCGATGCCGCCCGAACTCGGTGGCGGGGCGGTGATAATGTCGTAGCCCCGGTAGGAGCCCAGCAGCGGTCTCCGCTCCACCACCGCATACTGCCGCAGGTCCTCGAGCGTGATCAGGCCGCCGTTGGCCTGCATCTCCGCCGCCAGCCGCCGCGCCGTCTCGCCTTCATAGAAGTCCGCCGCGCCCGCCTTCGCAATGCGCCGCAGCGTAGCCGCTAACTCCGGCTGCGCCAGCTTCTCGCCCGGCTCCCACCCCGCGCCGCCCTTCAGAAAGATCCGCTTCGACTCCGCGAACTGCTCCAACAGCTTCCCCGCGCCGCGCAGCGAACGCGCGAGCGCGAACGACACCTCAAAGCCGTCGCCCGCCAGCTTCACCGCCGGCGCCACCAGTTCCGCCCAAGGTCTGCTGCCGAACTTGCGGTGTGCGTATTCCAGGCCGCGCACCGTGCCCGGAACTCCCGCCGCCCGCCAGCCCACCATGCTGTCGCGCGTCGGCTTGCCATCCTGCCCCAGGTACATGTCCCGCGATGCCGCCTCCGGCGCGCGCTCCCGGAAGTCGAGGAACGTGGTCGTGCCGTCCGCCTTCCGCAGCAGCAGGAATCCCCCGCCTCCCAGGTTGCCCGCCGTGGGATGCGTGACGGCCAGTGCGAACCCCACCGCCACCGCCGCGTCCACCGCGTTCCCTCCGGCTCTCAGCACCGCCACCCCGACATCCGTAGCGTGCGGTTCCTGCGCCACCACCATGGCCTTACGCGCTCGCACCGGCTGCCGCGCGGCGATCATCGAGGGCAGCAAAACCATCGGCAGAAGGAGAGAAACAAGCAGGCGCATCGTACTCGAACGATTCTAGCGCGTTGCCCTGCGGTGCTCGAACAGCACGACGCCCGCCGCCACGGACACATTGAGCGACGCGATCGCCCCCGCCATCGGGATGCGCAGCAGCACATCGCAGTGTTTCCGCACGTTCTCATGAAGCCCCTTCCCCTCGCCCCCCAGCACCAGGCACGACGGCCGCGCCCAATCCACCTTCGTGTACTCCACCGTGCCCCGTTCGTCCAGCCCGTAAATCCAGAACCCGCGCGCCTTCAGCTTCTCGAGCGCCTGCGTCATGTTCGTAATGCGCACCAGCGTCACGTACTCCAGCGCCCCCGCCGCCGCCTTCGCCACCGTCTCCGTCACGCCCGCCGCCCGCCGCTCGGGAATAATCACCGCCTCCGCCCCCGACGCGTGGGCGGTGCGGATGATGGCGCCCAGGTTGTGCGGGTCCTCCACACCGTCCAGCGCCACCACCAGTTGCGCCGCCTCCGGTATATCGTCCAGGTCGACGTATTTCTGGCTGCCGCCCATGGCAACCACGCCCTGGTGCACCGCGCCTCCGCTCGCCCGGTCCAGCGCCTCCCGCGGTTCAAAGCGGACCGGCACACCCGCCTCCCGCGCCAGATCGATCACCTCCTGCACACGCGGGCCGGAGGTCCCTCTCGCGATCGCGATACGCTCCAGCGGCCGCCGCGCCCGTAGCGCCTCCCGAACCGGATGAATGCCTGCAATCACTGCCACGCCCACGATAGTAACCCGTTGACTCCCGTATGCGGCCTGCATACCATGACGGGGTACGATAGAAGGATGTCGATGGCGCAAGGCGCTGCGCACAACTCGAATACGCCCGAAATTCCGGACAAACTGTACTTCCGGATCGGCGAGGTGGCGCGCCTGGTCGGCGTCAAGCCCTACGTGCTGCGCTACTGGGAATCGGAGTTTCCAGGCCTCAGCCCGAAAAAGTCCGGCGCCAACCATCGTCTGTACCGCCGCAAAGATGTCGAGTTGCTCCTCGAAATCAAGCTCCTCCTCTATGAGAAGCGCTTCACCATCGAGGGCGCGCGCAACTACCTGGACAGCCGCGGCCGCAACCGGCCCGCCAAGCCCCCCGCCCGCGCCCGCCAGAGCCAGGGCGAACTCTTCAACGTTCCCCAGTCGGCGCTCGAAGAAATTCGCAAGGAACTCAGGCGAATCCTCGATCTGCTCGCCTAAGGTAACCGACCCCCCGCCTCCTCCCTCTCACATTCTCTCATCGCGACGATGAGGATCATGAAACACCATGATCCGGCTCACGCGACTCAATCACGCTCCGCTGGTGCTCAACTCCGATCTCATTGCTCACGTCGAGGAGACGCCGGACACGGTGATCACTCTTACCTGCGGGCAGGTGTTCCGAGTGCTTGAAACGGCCGATGAAATCATTGAGCGTGTTTGTGCCTTTCGGAGAGCGGTCTATCGAGATGCGTTGCGATGCCCCATCGTGGCGCCCCACTCGGAAACCGCAAGCGTGACCGGCGATGGCCGCTAAGCGCAAGGGCGGTGGGTTTCGGCCCGACATTTCCAGTTTCCTCGGCCTCGCCGTCGCCATCGGCGGCATCCTCTTCGGACAGCACCTGGAAGGCGGCAGCGTCAACCAGTTGAAGGGGCTGTCGGCCGCCTTGATCGTGCTCGGCGGAACACTCGGCGCGGTCATGGTATCCACTCCGCTGCGAACCCTCCTGCGCGGCCTGGGGCGCCTTCGCGATGTCTTCTTCGAACGCGCCCAGAGCCCAGGCGAGCGCATCGAGGAGATCATCGAGTACGCCACGAAAGCCCGCAAGAGCGGCATCGTCAGCCTGGAAAATGACGCCCTGGAGATAGAAGATCCCTTCCTCCGCAAGGCTCTGAATCTTGCTGTGGACGGCACCGATCTCCAGGAACTGCGCAAGATGATGGAACTGGAGATCGGCCTCGAAGAGCACCGCACCGAATCCGAGGCCAAGGTCTATGAATGCGCCGGCGGCTACGCGCCGACCATCGGCATCATCGGCGCCGTCATCGGCCTGATCCTCGTCATGCACGACCTCGCCGACATTAAGAAGGTCGGCGAGGGAATTGCCACCGCGTTCGTCGCCACCATCTACGGCGTAGGCTTCGCCAATATCTTTTGCCTTCCCGCCGCCGCCAAAATCAAAGCTCGTGCGCACGCCGACGCCGAGGCCAAGGAGCTGATCCTCGAGGGAGTGATCGGCATCGTCGAGGGCCTCAATCCGAAGATCATCCGCGCCAAGCTCGAGTCCTACCTCGAAGAGAGGCCTTCCGGTGAGAAAAGCGGACGCGGGGCGCGCGCGGGTGCGCCCGTGCAGGCGAGAGGATAGCGACATGCGCCGCAGGAAGCCGGAAGCGCACGAGAACCACGAGCGGTGGCTCGTCTCCTACGCCGACTTCATCACCCTGCTGTTCGCCTTCTTCGTGGTGATGTTCGCGAATTCGAATATCGATAAGGCGAAGGCGCGCCAGATCTCCGAGTCCGTGCGGCAGGCCATGGAGGAGGGTAGACTCCCCACCGTGCTCGCCGGCTTCCTCGGCGGCACGCGTCAATTCCGCGGCGAAGGAAACACCAGCGTTCGGGCGCCCGAAGGAAAGGAGCGCGGCGGCGCGGCCGACCCGAGCGAAGGCATGATGGCCGAGTTGCTGCCCTCGCTCGACGTCCTCTCCCAGCAGCTGAAGAAGGAGATCGAAACGGGGCAGATGAAGATCAGCATGGAAGCCCGCGGGCTGGTCATCACCCTTCGCCAAGCCGCCTTCTTCCCCTCCGGAGGTGACGACATCGCGCCCGAGCGCCTCGCCAGCCTCGAGAAGGTGGCCGACTCCATCCGCTCCCTGCCCAACCAGATTCGCCTCGAAGGTCACACCGACGCCATCCCCATCCACAACGCTCGATTCCGCTCGAACTGGGAGCTCTCCGCTGCCCGCTCCATCGCCATGCTCGAGCTCTTTGCTACCCGCTGCAACATCCCGCGTACCCGCATGGCCATCGCCGGCTACGCGGACACCGTCCCCGTCGAACCGAATGACACCGACGAGGGTCGCGGCCACAACCGCCGCGTCGACATCGTCGTCCTCAACCAGACCGGCATCAAGACTGAGCCCAAGCCCGCCCCCGAAAACGTCAGCGCCCCCGCGGCCCACGCCGCCGGCAGCCACTAACCCGCGGCCCCCTCAGTATTCTCCCTCCTCAAACACCCCCCGCACCTCGCCTGCCCCCAGCGCCAGCATCAGCAGCACCCGCGCCTTCGGACCCGGCAGCGATCCCGCAAACACGCACCCTGCCCGACGCAGGTCCCGTCCGGCGCCGCGATAGCTGTACGTGTCGAGCACGCGGCCGTGCCAGCACCGCGTTGCGATGACCACCGCCACTCCCGCGGCGACGGCCTTTTCGATCGCCGGCAGCACGAACGGCGGCACGTTGCCGCGTCCGGTCCCCTCGATCACCAGCCCTCGCGCGCCGCTCTCAACCGCATAGTCGATCAGCCGCGGGTCGAAGCCCGAGTACATGGTGAACAGGTCCACCCGCGGCTCGAACCCGCCCCCCCGCACCACGCGCCGGCGCGTCAACCGCCGCCGCCACAACACGCGATCCTTCTCGATCACTGCCAGCGGCCCGAACACCGGGCTCTGGAAGGTGTCGAGCGCCTGCGTGTCCGTCTTCGTCGCCTCGCTCGCCGCGTGCACCGTGTCGTTCAGCACCACGAAGACACCCTGCCCGCGGGCCGTCTCGTCGAGCACCGTGCGCGCCGCCGCCTCCAGGTTCGCCGGCCCGTCCCAGCCGAGCTCGGAGCTGTTGCGCAACGCTCCCACCACAGCCACCGGCTTCTCCGTCGCGTGGCGCAGGTCCAGGAAGTAGGCTGTCTCCTCGAGCGTATCGGTTCCGTGCGTCAGCACCGCCCCCCCAATCTCTGGGCGCGTCAGGTGTTGCTCCAGCAGCTCCGAGAGCCGCCACATCTGGTCGGGCGTGACATGCGGGCCGGGCAGCCGCGAAAAATCGATGAGCTCCGGCTCGGTCATCGTCGAAATGCGCGGCGCGTGCGACAGGATCTCTTCGCCGGACAGCGTCGGCACGGCGCCGCCGAGAGTCGGATCGATGGACATCGAAATCGTGCCGCCCGTGAAGACGAACAAGGTGCGTGACATGATGGAGGCTGTACTCATCATGCCCCGCTTCATTGACGTGAGTCACGCCGTCGAAGCCGGAATGGTCACCTACCCCGGCCTTCCCGAACCGCGTGTGGAGACCGTCTTCGACTACCAGCAGTCCCGCGCCCGCTACGCCGATCAGGCCGAGTTCTACATCGCGTCGCTCCACATGTGCGGCAACACCGGGACGTATGTCGATGCACCCGTCCACCGCTTCCGCCGCGCCACGGACATCGCAAACCTGCCGCTCGAGCGATTGGCCCATCTGCCGGTGATCGTCATTGATGCGGTGGACGCCGAAGCCATCGGCCCGGAGGCTTTTCGCGCGTCAGATGTCGCCGGCAAAGCGGTGCTGGTCCACACCGGCTTCTCCCGCCACTGGCGCACCGAGCGCTACTTGCAGGACAACCCCTACCTCACCCGTGCCGCCTGCGAAGCCCTCCGCGACGCCGGCGCCGCCTTCGTCGGCATCGACTCGCTCAACATCGACGACACCCGCGATCTCGCCCGCCCCGCCCATACCACGCTGCTCGCCGCCGGCATCCCCATCTGCGAACACATGACGAACCTCGCCGCCGCGCCCCGCCTCGGCGGCCATCTCCACGCCGTGCCGTTCAAATGGGTAGGCGGCGCGAGCTGCCCCGTTCGCGCTTACATCGTCGCGGACTAAGCCGCCCACCGCAGCAGCGTCGCCGCCCAGGAGTAGCCGACGCCGAAACCGGCAAGAAGCGCTATTTGGCCCTTCGCAATGCGGCCCTCAGCGGAAGCGTGCTTCAAAGCAATCGGTATCGTCGATGAGACGGTGTTGCCGCAGTGCGCCATGCTCACCTGGAATTTCTCGGCGGGAATCTGCAGCTTCTTTCTCAAGTGGTCCAACATGTATCGGTTAGCCTGATGAAACACAAAGAGGTCAATGTCTTCATGAGAGCGGCCCGATTTCTGCAGCACGCCCCGAATGGATTCGGGAACCCTCTCGACGGCAAAGTTGAAGACTTCCAAGCCGTTCATGAAGAGGTTCTCTGCTGTCCTCACGCCGCCGGATTCGTCTTCCACCTCGAGCGCGGTTTCCGGAGTGCGTGCCTTGCGCATGGCGCCGACTGGAACGATCAAGTTCTCGGCGCCCGCTCCGTCCGTGCCGTACACGAACGGCCCAAGGAACGGCTCCGCCGCATCCACTGCCGACACGAGCGTTGCTGCAGCCGCGTCCCCAAAGATGGTTCTCACACTTTTGTCCCGCGCATGTATGTACTTGCTGTACGTCTCCGCCGTCAGCAAGAGAACGTTCGCCGCCTGCCCTGTCTCAATCAAACCCTGCGCCAGCCCGAGCCCGTAGACGAACCCCGAGCAGCCCTGGTTTATATCAATCGCCCCCGTCGTCGTTGCGATGCCCAGCCGCTCCTGCAGCAGACACGCAGTGGTTGGCAGAAAGTAATCGGGGCTCTGCGTGCAGAGCAGGATATAGTCAATGTCTTCGGGCCGGCAGACGCCGGTCGCGAAGAGCTTCCGCGCAGCCGCCACCGCGAGGTCGGAAGAGCACTCGTGGTCGCCGGCGATGTGACGGCATTGGATGCCCGTTTTCGCATCAATCTTGGCAACCGACCACTCTGGAAACTCGGCCGACAGTTGCTCCGTCGAAAGCACCCGCTCCGGCAGATGATATTCAATGGCTTGCACCGCTGCCTTCACAAGCCCTCCTTGGTTCTACTGTGCCAAATAGCCGCCATCCACTACGAGCGTTGTGCCCGTAATCCACCGCCCGGCGTCTGCCAGCAGGAAGGCCGCGGCATACGCCACGTCCCTCGGCTCCCCGAATCCCAAGGGGTGCGCCCGTTCCAGCTCCTGCAGTTGCTCCGGGGTGAGCATACTCCAGATCTCCTCTGCCATCTCAGTCTTCACCAGTCCCGGCGCGATGCAGTTCACACGAATGCCATCACGTGCCAACTCAACGGCGAGCGATCTTACTAGACCCTCTACAGCAGCTTTGCTTGCGGCGTATCCGGATATGGCCGGAGCACCGGCGGTAGCCGCTGCCGAGGACAGGAGAACAATGGAACCGCCGGCCGCCCGGCAGCCTTTCTGGCAATATGCTTTTGCGAGCATCAGCGCGGCCAGAAAGTTTGCCCGCATCATGTCCTCGGCCTTCGCCAAGGACAGCGCTCGAAGCGGAGCCGTCACTCGAATTCCCGCGCAGTGAACCAGCCCATCGAAGACGCCGTGGTCGGCGGCAGCAGCCTTAAGCCACTCCGGTATCCGCTGCAGCTCGCAAAGGTCAAATACCGATTGGGCGTGTCCAACTCCTTCGAGGCAGTTAAGGGTTGTCGCCAGTCGCTCAGAGTGACGTCCAGTGATGAGCAGCTTCGCGCCGAGTTGGCTCAGGAGGACAGCGGTTGCCCGGCCTATGCCGGAGGAAGCCCCGGTCACCAGGTAATGGCGCCCACTAAGATCCAGCGGTTGTAGAGGCAAAGACGTTAACTTGCGGCCGCACTGGGCAGCGCCAGCGCCACCACGTCCCCCACCGTCTCACAGTTGACGAACTGGCGAGGCGAGAGCTTGCGGTCGAACGCCTCAGAAACAACAGCCATGTAACTCATCATGGCGAGTGAATCCCACCCCTCCAGATCCTCCAGCTTCTCCCCGCCCTGCAGCGTTCCGGCGGGCAATTCCAGAATCTCGTCCAGCTTCGCGAGCAGTTCTTCCCTGGTCATCGCGTCTACTCTACCCCAAAAAACAAAACGCCCGCTCCCTTATCGGAGCGGGCGTTTCCCCTGAAGCGAGTTTGCTGTCGAACTACCGGTTTAGTAGTCCATGTCCGGGCCGTGGCCGCCGGGACCACCCGCCGGAGCAGCCTTCTTCTCCGGAATCTCGGCCACCATCGCCTCCGTCGTCAGCATCAGCGCGCTGATCGAAGAAGCGTTCTGCAGAGCCGTGCGCGTCACCTTGGTCGGGTCAATGACGCCGGCGGTAACGAGGTCCTCATAGTTGCCCGAGGCCGCGTTGAAGCCGTAGTTGGCGCTGTCGTTGTTGAACACCTTCTCGATGACGATGGCGCCTTCGAAGCCGGCGTTGCCGGAGATCTGGCGCAGCGGCTCCTGGCAGGCGCGGCGGATGATGTCCACCCCGATCTGCTCGTCGCCCTCGCCCTTCACGCCTACGAGAGCCTTCGAAGCCCGCAGCAGCGCCACGCCGCCGCCCGGAACGATGCCCTCTTCGACAGCCGCGCGGGTCGCGTGCAGCGCGTCCTCAACGCGGGCCTTCTTCTCCTTCATCTCGGTCTCGGTCGCGGCGCCAACCTTGATCACCGCCACGCCGCCGGCCAGCTTCGCCAGCCGCTCCTGCAGCTTCTCGCGGTCGTAGTCCGACGTGGTCTCGTCGATCTGCGCGCGCAGCTGCTTGATCCGGCCCTCGATGTTCTTCTGGCTGCCGTTGCCGTCGACGATCGTCGTGTTGTCCTTGTCGACCACCACGCGCTTCGCCTTCCCGAGGTCATCCAGGCGAACGCCCTCCAGCTTAATGCCGGTCTCTTCCATGATCGCCTTGCCGCCCGTCAGGATGCCGATGTCCTCGAGCATCGCCTTGCGGCGGTCGCCGAAGCCCGGAGCCTTCACCGCGCAGCAGTTCAGCGTGCCCCGCAGCTTGTTCACCACCAGCGTCGCCAGCGCCTCGCCTTCCACTTCCTCGGCAATGATCAGCAGCGGACGGCCGGAGCGCGCAATCTGCTCGAGCAGCGGCAGCAGGTCCTTCATGTTGCTGATCTTCTTCTCGTGGATCAGGATGTAGGGCTCCTCGAGAACCGCCTCCATCCGCTCCGGATCCGAGACGAAGTACGGCGACAGGTACCCGCGGTCGAACTGCATACCTTCGACGGTCTGCAGCTCGGTCGCCATCGTCTTCGACTCTTCCACCGTGATGACGCCGTCCTTGCCGACCTTCTTCATAGCCTCGGCAATGATGTTGCCGATCGTCGAGTCGCCGTTCGCCGAAATCGTGCCCACCTGCGCGATCATGTCGCCGCTCACGGGCTTCGAGAACTTCGCCACTTCGCCAACCACAACTTCAACCGCGCGCTCGATACCGCGCTTCAGCGCCATCGGGTTCGCACCCGCCGCAACGCTCTTCACGCCTTCGCGGAAGATGCTCTGCGCCAGGATGGTCGCGGTGGTCGTGCCGTCGCCGGCCACGTCGGAGGTCTTCGAGGCAACCTCGCGCACCATCTGCGCGCCCATGTTCTCGAGCGGATCCTTCAGCTCGATCTCCTTCGCCACGGTCACGCCGTCCTTGGTGATCGTCGGACCGCCGAACTTCTTCTCCAAAACAACGTTCCGGCCCTTCGGGCCCAGGGTCACCTTCACTGCGTCGGCCAGCTGGTTGACGCCGCGCAGGATGGCCTGACGCGAATTTTCGCTATAAACGATCTGCTTCGCTGCCATGTTCGTTTTCCTCCCTTACTTGCTCTTCTTGCTGCTGGCGCCGTTACCGTTCGTGGTCAGCACGCCGAGGACTTCGTCCTCGCGCATAATCAGAAACTCGTTGCCGTCGAGCTTAATGTCGCTGCCCGAATACTTGCCGAACAGAATGCGGTCCCCCACCTGTACATCCAGCGGAAGAACCTTGCCGTCCTCCAGGCGCTTGCCCTTGCCGACGGCCACTACTTCACCCTGTTGCGGCTTCTCCTTGGCGGTATCGGGAATGATGATGCCGCCCTGGATCGTTTCACTCTCTTCGACTCGCCTGACTACAATCCGGTCGTGGAGCGGACGAATATCCATTGGTTTGGCCTCCATGAGAAACTGTCGTTTTGACGTTGCGGAATGGTCGAGCCGGGCAAATCCGGCTCTGTCCAGTAGTATTAGCACACTCCGGGGAGGAGTGACAATAGGCCGCCGTAACTTGCTGTACTTAAAGGAAATATTCTCTTGACACTACGTGCTTTCGCTGTCGCCGCCATCCTCGCCGCCCCTGCCCCCGCCGCCGAATGGACCGATCTTTTCGACGGTAAAACATTATCGGGTTGGAATGATCCGGCGAAAAAATCCCCTCCCGGCAACTCCTTTACCGTCGAAGACGGCTGCATCAAAGTGGTCGCCCGGCCCAAGCTCCGTGAAGACTTGATCACGGACCGCACCTTCGCCGATTTCGAACTGACCTTCGAGTGGAAGGTCGCGCCCCGCGGCAACAGCGGCCTCAAGTATCTCCTGCAGGACCATGCCATCCTCGACGCCGACAAGACCCGGCGCGGCGTTCGCTTCGAAGACCTCGTCGGCCACGAATTGCAGCACCGCGAAGGTGACCGCTCCCAGCCCGGCCCGCAAGGCAAGATCGAAGCCTATACCGTCGCCTTTGAATACCAGGTGATCGACGACGGCGGTCATGCCGACGCTCGCCGCGGCGGCCTCTATCAGGCGGGCGCGCTCTACAGCCTCGTCCCCGCCGCCAAACCAATGGCCAAACCAGTGGGCGAATGGAACTACGGACGCATCATCCGCCGCGGCGATCGCGTCGAGCACTGGCTCAACGGCGTGAAAGTCGTCGATACATCCCTCGACGCGCCCGAAATCCGCGAGCGCCTCGCCGCGCGCTGGAAAGACAATCCCGTCTTCACGCTGCTCACATCGCGCCCCAAAAAACGCACGCCCATCATTCTGCAAAACCACAATGACGAAGCCTGGTTCCGCAATCTGCGCATCCGCGAATTGCAGTGACGAAGATCAACCTCCCCGCAAGGAAACCGTTATCCTGAAAGTAAGCCCTCATGCGCGGACTTCGATGGCTGGTGTTGTTGACCATCGCGGCCATCGTCGCCGTCGTCGCCTCCTCCTACTACATCGCCCGCGCACGCTGGCGCGACGACGCCCCCGCCCGTCCCTCTTCTCTGCCCGATAACATCTCCGCCGCCGCCCTCTCCGGCTGGTCCTGGTCCAAAACCATCGGAGGAAATGCCAGCGTCGAGGTCCGCGCCCAGCGCTTCAAACAAGTGCAGGACCCGCCTAAGTTCGACCTCGAAGGCGTCGAATTGCGCATCTACGACGCCCGCAAGGAACAGTTCGACCTCGTCAAATCCGCCCAGGCCGAGTTCCGCATCGCCGAAAACACCCTCTACTCCGAAGGCGCCGTCGAAATCGTCAAAGGCCTCCCCGCCGACGGCTCCGCGCCGAAACGCAAAGTGATCATCCGCTCCTCCGGCATGACCTTCAATAGCCAGGACGCCACCGTCAATACGGACCGCGAGACAACCTTCGAGTTCGATCACGGCGAAGGCAAAGCCACCGGCGCCTGGTATGACTCCAGGATCTCGGAACTGCGCCTGAAGAAGGACGTTCAGGTCACTTGGCGCACCGCCAGCGGCGCCGCCAAGCCCATGATCATCGAAGCCGGCGAGATGATCTACAAGGAGCGGGACAGCCATATCCTCCTCTACCCGTGGTCCCGCTTTCGCCGCGACACCCTCACCGTGGACGCCGCCAACTCGCTCATCAACCTGAAGGACGGCGTCGTCGACCTCGTCGAGTCCAAGGACGCGCGCGGCGTCAGCAAACTGACGGCACGCGAGGTCTCCTTCGGAGCCAAAGACCTCCGCATGACATTCGATCCCGAGGGCCACATCAAGGAGATCAACGGCGAGAACGAAGCCCGCCTGGCCTCCTCCGCACCCGCCGCCGAGACCAACGTCACCGCGCGCCGCATCGACCTGCTCTTCGAACCCGGCAAGGACGAGAGCACCCTCCGCAACGCCTGGGCACGCGACGGCGCGGTGATCGAATCGAAGCCCAAGCCGCAGCCCAACCGCCAGCTTGCCGACACGAGGATCCTGCGCAGCGAGTCCGTGGAGATGTTTCTCCGCCAGGGCGGGGAAGAGATCGACAAGGTCATCACCCATAGCCCCGGCGAAGTGCAGTTCCTTCCCAACCGCCCCGGCCAGCGCCGCCGCACCATGAACGGCGATCGCATCACCGTCACCTACGGGAAGGAAAATCAGATCGAGAGCTTCCGTTCCACCCAGGTCTCCACCCGCACCGAGGCCGTCAAGAAAGACGCACCCCCATCGCTCACCTTCAGCAAAGACCTCACCGCCGACTTCGATCCCAAATCCGGCGATCTCGCCCGCCTCGAACAGTGGGGCGACTTCCGTTACGAAGAGGGCCCGCGCCGCGCCCGTTCCGACCGCGCCCTCCTCGAGCCCGCCAAGGACCTCATCACCCTCACTGGGCCGCGGTCGCGCGTCTGGGACGACACCGGCAACGTGACGGCCGAACGCATCGAACTCAAACAGGCCAACGGCGACTTCACCGCCAGCGGTGACGTCACCTCCGTTCGGGCTCCGGAAAAGAAGAGTGCGTCCGGCATGCTGTCGAAAGACGAGCCGCTGCAGGCCCGCGCCGCGAAGATGACCTCCGTGGACGAGAACCGCCTCATCCACTACCAGGGGCAGAGCGTCCTCTGGCAGGGCGCCAACCGCATCGAAGCCGACAACATCGAAATCGACCGCAAATCCCAGCGCCTCACCGCCGCCGGCAGCGTCGTCAGCCAGTTCTCCGACAAGCCGGACCCGAAGCGCCCGCAAACCGCGCCCGCCTTCACCGTCATTCGCGCCCCGCGCCTCGTCTACACGGAAGCCGAACGCCTCGCCCACTATACCGGCGGCGTCAAACTCGCCCGCCCCAACCTCGACGTCACCGGTAACGAGATGCGCGCCTGGCTCTCGCCCCCCGATCCCGTTCCCGCCGGCAAGGACAGGAAGGATGGCTCGAACTCCGTCGAGAAGATCTTCACCGACGGCGATGTCGTCATCGTCCGCCAGTCGCCCGGCCGCACCTTCCGCGGGTCGGCCGAGCACAGCGAGTATTACGTCGCTGAAGAGAAGGCCATCCTCACCGGAGGCAATCCCCTCCTGGTCGATTCGCTCAAAGGCCAGACCCGCGGCCGCATGCTTACCTGGTATGCCCGGGAAGACCGTTTGCTCGTGGATAATACGGGTAGCGGTCCCGCCGTCAGCCGGATCCGCAGCAAGAAGTGACCGGGATGCCGACGCTCCGCACCTGCGAAATCTCTAAGACCTACCGCCGCCGTCGCGTCGTCAACAGCGTCTCCGTCTCCGTGGAAAGCGGCGAAGTCGTCGGCTTGCTCGGCCCTAACGGCGCCGGCAAAACCACATCGTTCTACATGATCGTCGGCCTCATCCTTCCCGAGTCCGGCCGCGTCCTGCTCGACGAGGAAGACATCACCTCGCTCCCCATGTACCAGCGCGCCCGCAAGGGCATCAGCTACCTGCCCCAGGAGCCTTCCGTCTTCCGCAAACTCACCGTCGAAGAGAACTTGATGGCCATTCTCGAGACGCTCCCCATCAGCGCCCGCGAACGCCGCGAACGCATGGTCCGCCTCGTGGAGCAACTGGGCCTCGAGAAGGTGCAGCAGAGCCAGGGCTACATGCTCTCCGGCGGCGAACGCCGCCGCGTCGAGATCGCTCGCTCGCTCGTCATCGAGCCCAACTTCCTCCTCCTCGACGAGCCGTTCTCCGGTATCGACCCCATCCAGGTCCTCGAACTGCAACGCATCATCTTCGACCTCAAGCGCAGCGGTATCGGTATCCTCATCACCGATCACAACGTCCGCGAAACCCTCGCCGTCACGGACCGCGCCTACATCATCAACAACGGCCAGATCTTTCGCGCCGGCTCTCCCGAAGCGCTCGCCCGCGATCCCGAAGTCCGCAAGGTCTACCTCGGCGAAAACTTCAACCCGCCCGAACGCGCGGCGTAGCCATTCACCGGCGCGTCAGCGCAATGACGTCCAGCACGACGTTCGTCGCGTCGTGCACAAGCAGCGCCCAGCCATCGTAATACGCGCGCCTGTACCCGGCCGGCAGCGGCGGCAACTGGCGATCAAGGTCCACCGGAAACGGCGTCATCTTCTTCGCGATACCCGGCGGCAGCGTTCCCTTGCGGATCAGCCGCTTCTGGATACCGGGCGGGAGTGCCGCCGTCCCGTAGTAGCCCCGAATCAGCGTGATGTCAGACGCCGCGAAGACCGGCCTCCCGGTCTGTCCGCCGCCGTGGCTGACAGCCGCCTGCTTCTCGTGGCCCTTCCCTTTTCCCTGACCCGGCTTCGCCTGACCGGCACCAACCGCAAGCGCCGCCAACAACAAAACAATAGACACTCGCATATGAGAAGTGTACGGCCCGCCTCCTCAGAACGTTGCGTTTCCCCGCAAGATAAGGCCCTTTTCCTGCTTGCCTCAGAAGGGACTCTGATAAAATGAACGCAGCATGAGCTTGCTTTCGCCGAGGCTGCAGTTAAAGGTCGCGCAGAAGCAAATCCTCACGCCGGGCCTCGTGCAGATGGTCACCGTGCTCCAGTTGAACCGGCTGGAGCTCAAGGAGATGATCACGCAGGAGATTTCGCGAAACCCGGTTCTCGAGGAGTCCGGCGATGGCGACGAACTGACTCCCGAGGAAGTACAGGCGATCCTCGAGGCCGAACGCGTAGCCGATCCGTCCGACAAGGCCATGGTGGAAGCAATGACCGCCGATCTCGGGTCCGCTCCCGAGGTCGCCGACGGCGTCCCCATGGACTTCGAACTCCCCGAGCCGGAGCCCGACTTCTCCGCCTCCGCCGCACCCGCCGCCGAGGCGCCCGCAGCCGACCCCGAAGCCGCCAAAGAATCCGCTGACCCGTTCGACGAGATCGATTTCGGCAGCTACTTCGACGACTACCTCGATCCCGGCTACAAAAGCCCCTCCTCCGAAACAGTCGACAAGCCGTCGTTTGAGACCTTCCTGTCGGCCCCGGTCACTCTCGCCGATCACTTGAATTCGCAGCTCGCCCTGATGGTGCTCCCCGAGGATGTCCGCGACGCCGCCGAATCAGTCGTCGGCAACCTGGACGAGAACGGTTTCCTCATCGGCTCCGTGGAAGAAGTCGCGGCCTTCTGCAATCACCCGGTGCCCGACGTGGCAGCGGCGCTCAAGGCCGTGCAGTCCCTCGATCCCGCCGGCATCGCCGCTCGCGATCTCCGTGAGTGCCTCCTGCTGCAGCTGACCAGTCGCAAAGCCGATGGCGGCCTCGCCTGGCAGATCGTCGCCGACCACCTGCGATTGGTCGAAACCAAGCAGTGGAAGGAACTCGCCCGCCTGTTGAAGCGCCCGATGGAGCACATCCAGATCGCGCTCGCCGTCATTCGCACCCTCGACGGCCGCCCCGGCCTCCGCTTCTCCGGTCCCGGCGCCCGCGTCATTGAGCCCGATGTCTACATCTCCAAGGAAGGCGACGATTACGTCATCCAGCTCAACGATGAGGACATACCGCAACTCCGCCTGAATTCGCAGTACCGGCGCATGCTCGACCGCGATCAGGAGCCCTCCAAAGAAGTTCGCAATTACGTCAAAGAGCGTTACGCTTCCGCGCTCCAGCTGATGAAGAACATCGAGCAGCGGAAACAGACCATCCTCAAGGTCTGCCAGTCCATCGTTCGCCGCCAGCAGGACTTCCTCGAACGCGGCATCGATCAGCTGAAGCCGATGATGATTAAAGAGGTCGCCGAAGAAATCGGCGTCCACCCCTCCACCGTCAGCCGCGCCGTCGCAGCCAAATACGCCCACACCCCCCAAGGCGTTTTCGAACTGCGCTACTTCTTCTCCGAGGCCGTCCAAGGCCCCTCCGGCGCCGCTACCCCTCTCTTGATTCTCAAGCGCAAAGTGAAGAAGATGATTGACGAGGAGGACAAGACCCGGCCGTTGACCGATGAGCAAATCACGGCAAAGCTGCAGGCGGAGGGGATCCAGGTCACTCGCCGCACTGTGGCCAAGTACCGCGAGGACATGCGCATCCCGTCCACACACGAACGGCGCGTTCGCAATTAGCACACGCCGCCGGGCCTCGAGTCTCCTCGAGAGGCGCACATGAAGGTCACCTACACAGGCAAGATCGAAAAGTTGTTGCCCGCCCAGCAGACCAAAATCGAGGGACGCTTCGCGAAGCTCGCCAAGTTCTTCGACCGTAAAGGCGAAAAGGAGGCGAGAATCATCGTCACTACCGAGCGCCACCTCCAGCACGCCGAAATCACCGTGCAGTGGTACGACCACGCGGTGGTTTGCGTCGGCTCCGATAGCGACCTCTTCACCGCCATCTGCGATGCCATCGACAAGCTGGAAAAGCAGATCCTCAAGCTGCGGACCAAGTGGCGCGACACCAAACGCTCGGCGGCGCCCCCCAAGAACGAACCCGAGGAGATCGCCGTCTTCGAACCCGAGGAGGGCCAGGAGAAACGCATCTACCGCGTCAATCACCACGCCGCGCGCAAGCCCATGACGCTGGAGGAGGCCATGCTCGAAATGGAAGATGGCCTCGATTACGTCGCCTACCGCGACGCTCAGTCGGACCGCCTGTCCGTGCTGGTCCGCCGCCGCGACGGCCACTTCGATCTCGTCGAGGCCTGACCCGGCGCATGGCCAGAGCGAAAAAGGAAACGCCTGACGCTCCCTCTGCCCGGGCCGCTGCCGCCCCCCAGTTGGTCATCATTACGGGGCTCAGCGGCTCGGGCAAGGCCACCGTCCTCAAGAGCCTCGAAGACCTCGGCTACTACTCGGTCGATAATCTCCCCGTCGAACTCATCCCGAAGTTCGCCGAACTGACCCTCGCCTCACCCACCATCCGCCGCGCCGCCCTCGTCGTCGACGTTCGCGAAGGCGCCCGCCTCAAGGACTTCCCGCGAATGTTCCAGCGGCTCAAGGAGTCCATCCCCACTCAGATCATCTTCCTCGAGGCCGACGACGAAACCCTCCTCCGCCGCTTCAGTGAAACCCGCCGCCCTCATCCCCTTGGAACCGACAAGTCCGTCATGCGCTCCATCAAGCATGAGCGCGAACTCCTCCGAACCATCCGCCCCCTCGCCGACCACGTCATCAACACTTCAAAATTCAACGTGCACGAATTGCGCGAAATCATCGGCGAAAAGTTCGGCGCCGGCCGCGACGAAAACCAGCTCCTCGTCTACGTCACCAGCTTCGGTTACCGCCACGGCCTTCCCGCCGACAGCGATCTCGTCTTCGACGTCCGCTTCCTCCCCAACCCCAACTACATCCCGCAGTTCAAACACCTCACCGGGCGCAACCCTTCCGTCGCCCGCTACATCCGCTCCTTCCCCCAAACCACTGACTTCATCCAGCGCATCTCGGAGCTCCTCGTATACCTCATCCCGCACTACGTGCGCGAAGGCAAGAGTTACCTCACCATTGCCTTCGGCTGCACCGGCGGCCACCATCGCTCTGTGATGATTGCGGAGGATATCCGCAAACGCCTGAGCAAACTCGGCTACAAGGTCAAAGGCACCCACCGCGACATCCAGAAGTAGCGCTCAGCCCTGCAGCAGTCCGCGCGCGCCTGGTCACCGCAGCCGCCGACACCCACGACGAGCCCTTCCGAAGCCGCCATCACCCGCGGCCTCCTCTACGCCCGCTACGTCGACTTAATCTGGTGCGAAACCTCCGAGCCCAGCATCGAAGAGGCCCGGACCCTCGCCGACGCCATCCATGACCGCTTCCCCGGCAAGCTGCTCGCCTATGAGTAAGTTGGACGCCGCCGCCATCGCTAAGTTCCAGCGCGAGCTCTGGTCGATGGGTTATAAGCCCTGAACCTCAGCATGTTCGAACTCGCCTCCGGCTACCGCGAATCCGGTATGTCGGCCTACGCGCAGCTCCAGGAAAAGGAGTTCGAACTTGCTCACCAAGGCTACACCGCAGTGCGCCATCAGCGCTTCGTGGGCACAGGCTACTTCGACGAAATCACCAACACCATTGCCGGCGGCGTCGCCTCCACCGCTGCCCTCCACGGCTCCACCGAAGAGGAACAGTTCCACCAAGCCGAACTGGCCGGAGCGGAAGCGGACGCCACTGTAGGCGCCGCGTAAGTCGCGTCAGCCGCGGTCGTCGCCGTCCCTCACAAACACGTCGCCCGCAGCCCAACCTTCTTACGCAGGCAATTCAACCGCTTCTCCACCGGCAGCGCCAGCCGCTTGCGGATCAACTCCCGCAAAGCTCGCTCACTTTCCTTCCGGAGTGCCTCTCGTTCTGCTTTGTTGAGCCCGCTTCGTTTCATCGAGGGTCACCCTCAATATATCGAGAACCGCCTTGTCCTTACTTCGCCCAGCGGCCTTCTTGCTTGCGATGATGTCCTCGAGGTCGGCCACCAGCAACTCGTGCCCGCCCATGGCAAGGCGCTTCGCCCGGCTGCGGACGCGCTCAAAGGACCCCACGCCGTCAATGGCGCTCATGAAGTCCACCTGCAACGCGTCTTCGTCCCGCTGGAGGCGGAACAGGCCGGACGCGGGGTAATAGGGACGAAGAATGCTCGCCCGCAGCGTCCCGGCCACCTCTTTCAGCTTCTTGAGATTCCCCCTGGTCTTGCGAAAGAAAAAATCAACGTCCACCGTCGATACCGGTGCCCCATGCAAGGCCGCTGCCATATTGCCGATCAGAATGGCCTCCAACCGCGCCTCCTCAAGAGCCCGTGCCAGCACCGCCAATACCGGCTGCGCATCCATGAGCGAATGATAGCGCGCGCACCGGGCCCTCAATCCACCCGCAGCGCCACCATCGGATCAATCCTCGCCGCTCTCCTCGCCGGTAAATAACAGGCCGCGGCCGACACCACCCCCATCAGCAGGCACACCCCGACAAACGTCGCCGGGTCCGCCGGCTTCACCCCGTAAAGCAAGCTGCTCAACAGGCGCGCTCCCGCCAGCGCCGCGGCCATTCCCGTCAGCAACCCCACGCCCGCCAGCCGCAATCCCTGCCCCACCACCAGCGACACAACGTCCCCGCCCCGAGCCCCCAGCGCCATCCTCACCCCAATATCGCGCGTCCCCAGCGTCACCATGTACGACAGCACCCCGTAAATGCCCAAACAGGCCAGCAGCACCGCCACACCCGTGAACACAGTCAGTATCTGTACCTGCTGCCTCCGCCCCGCCACCTCCGCGCCCACAATCTCCTCCAGTGTCCGCACCGCCGTCACCGGCTGATCCTTGTCCACCGCCCACACCGCCTCGCGAACGCCCGCGGCCAGCCGCATGGGGTCGCCGGTCGCTTTCACGGCAATCTCCGCCGGCACTGCCCACGTGTCCGGCTGCTGGTTGTAGAGGAAGTAAAACGTCGGCTTCGCCATCTGCTCCAAGCCGCGCTCCAGTACGTCCCGCACCACGCCGGCCACCACGAACCAGTCGCTCCCGTCCACGCTGATCCGCTTCCCCACCGCGGATTCGTTCGGAAAAAACGCCTTCTTGAATGTCTCATTGATCACCATCACCCGCTGCGTATGGGCCCGGTCGTCCCGCCCAAAGAGGCGGCCCTCCAGCAGGCGGCTGCCGATCGTCGTCAAATATTCGCTCGTGCAAACCCGAATCAACGAATCCACCGGAATCGGCGGCATCCCCTCGATCGCGAAGCCCGTCGAGTTCCCGCGTTGCAGGAACGGCAGCGTCGACGTGTACCCTGCCGACACCACCCCCGGCAACCCTTCAATGCGGCTCAACACGTTGTCGTAGAACTGCGCCTTCTTCCCGTTGTCCGCATAACGCGGCAGGGGCAGCCGGGTCCGCGCCGTCAGTACGCCACGCGGCTCAAACCCGATGTCCGTGTTTTGTAAGTTCAGCAGCGTTTGCACCAACAGCGCCGCGCCTGCCAGCAGACAGCTCGCCAGCGCCACCTCGCCCGCCACCAGCGCATGCCGGAACAGCTTGCTGCGCCGCGATGAGCCCGCCCGTGCTCCCTCACGCAGCCGCTCGCTCATCCCCGCCCGCGCCGCCTGCCACGCCGGCGCCACGCCGAACAGCAACCCCGTCCCCACCGCCACCGCAAACGCGAACACCAGCATGCGCGCATCCACGGACGGCTTCATCAGCCCCTGCAACTGCTCCGGGATCAGCTTCGCCAGCAGCGCCAAACTGCCGAACGCCACAGCCACACCGGCCACCCCACCCGCTGACGCCAGCATCAAACTCTCCGTCAACAGTTGCCGCGCCAGCCTCCCGCCGCCCGCCCCGAGCGCGCTGCGCACCGCCATCTCGCGCCATCGCGCCGATGACCGCGCCAGCAGCAGGTTCGCCACGTTCGCGCACGCAATCAGCAGCACGCACGCCGACGCCGCCAGCAACACCAGCAACTCCAAGCCCGTCTTGCCCAGCATCGCGTCCCGCAACGGCTGTACCACCCCACCCACGCGCCGGTTTGTGTCCGGATACTCCCGTTCCAGCCGCTTCATGATCGACGCCATCTCCGTCTGCGCGCCCTGGAGTGTCACGCCCGGTTTCATTCGCGCCACCACTTGCAGGAAATGCGATCCCCGCCGCGCCAGGTCCCGCGCCGTCAGCCCTGACCGCGCATAGTAGTCGAACTGACCGGCAGGGAAGCGGAAGGTCGCCGGCATCACCCCGACCACCGTGTAGTTCACGTCGCTCATGGAAAGCGTGCGTCCCACAACGTTAGGGTCGCCGCCGAACCTTCGCTGCCACAAACCGTAGCTGATCACTAACGAGCGCTGCTCGGAAACCTCATCCCGCTCCTCCAGCCATCGCCCCAGCAGCGGTTTCACGCCGAGAATCGGAAACAGGTTCGGCATCGTGCGCAGCCCCGCGATCTGTTCCGGCGCGCCGTCCCCCGTCAGGTTCGCAATCTGAAAGCGGTACGCCGCCATGTCTTCGAAGACCGTGTTCTGCTTCCGCCAGTCCACGAAGTTCGCCGGCGCCGGCGTGTTCCGCGGGAACCCCAGGTGCGTAATGTCCTCCCACACCATCACCAGCCGCTCCGCCTCATGAAAGGGGAGCGGACGGATCAGCATCGCGTCCACAGTCGAATAAATCGCCGTGTTCGCCCCGATCCCCAGCCCCAGCACCAGAATCACGATCAGCGAAAACGCCGGTTTCTTCAGCAGCAGCCGCGCCCCATAGCGAAGGTCCGAGAGAAAGTCCTGCATGAGAGCTGATACGCCGCAAAGGTCGCGCGGTTTCCAGCATCGTGTAAATTAGCGGATGCGAATGTCGGGCGACCCCGCGGCTGACCGCATCATCGTCAACAAGCAGCAGCGCGAACTGCTCCTCCTCCGTGGCGGCCGCGTGATCCGCCACTACCGCATCGCCCTGGGCCGTACCCCCGTGGGACCCAAGGAGCGCGAAGGCGATGGCAAAACGCCCGAAGGCGCCTACATCATCTCCGGCCGCAATCCCCGCAGCGCCTTCCACCTGTCCCTGCGCATCTCCTACCCCAGCCCCGCCGATCGCGCCCGCGCCGCTCGCGCCGGCGTCAGCCCAGGCGGCGACATCATGATCCACGGCCTTCCCAACTCTCAGCCGCACCTCGGCCCCGAACATGCCCGCACGGACTGGACCGAGGGTTGCATCGCCGTGACCAACGAAGAAATCGAAGAACTCTGGCCTCTGGTCCCCAACCAGACGCCCATCCAGATCAATCCCTAGCCACATATAATGCAAACCACCATGCTCCGCCGCCGCTTCCTCGCTTCCGGTGCTGCCTGTCTCGCCGCCGCCCGCCTCGCCGCCGCACCCACCCGCCAAAACGTCCTCTTCATCTCCATCGACGATTTGAATGACTGGGTCGGCTCTCTCAACGGCCACCCGCAAACCCGTACCCCCAACCTCGATCGCTTCGCCGCCTCCGGCGTCAACTTCACTTCCGCCCACTGCGCCGCGCCTCTCTGTAACCCTTCGCGCGTCGCCCTGATGACCGGTCTCCGCCCCTCCACCAGCGGCGTCTACGACAACAGCCAGCCCTTTCGCCAATCCGCCAAAGGTCGCGACGCGGTCACCCTCACACAACACCTCTTGGCCTCCGGCTACACCGCCATCGGCAGCGGCAAAATCTTCCACGGCGGCTTCCCCGACCCCCAAAGCTGGAACGACTATTACCCCGACAACAAGGGCCGCGATGTCCCGCCAAGCCCCCTGCCGCCCGCCGCCGCCCGCCCGCTCAACGGCATGCCGCGCACCTCGCACTTCGATTGGGGACCCATCGACAACCCCGATGAAGACATGGGCGACTTCCAGGTCGCCGAATGGGTGAGCCGCGAGCTTGGCAAGAAGCGAGACACCCCCATGTTCCTCGCCTGCGGCATGACGCGTCCTCACCTGCCCTGGTACGTGCCGAAGAAGTACTTCGACATGTTCCCCCTCGACTCCATCGTCCTGCCCACGGTCAAGAACGACGACCTCGCCGACGTCCCCCCA
>JANRJO010000023.1:0-57002 GCA_033763935.1 Bryobacteraceae bacterium | reverse complement strand
GGAGGGTGGTTTGGGGGGCTTGGGGGGACCTGGGGACGTGGGGGGGGGGGGGTTGGGGGCCGGGGGAGAAGCCGCTGTGGGGTTTGTCGGTGTCTCGGGGGGGGGGGTGGGCTTGTTGGGGGTCGGGGCGGAAGCGGGAGGGGCATGGCGCGGGGAGGTGGTGGAGGGGCTGGGGGAAGCGTTCGTAGGCGACCCAGCGGGAGACCTTGAGGGCGGGGTCGTGGCAGAGGAGGAAGTAGGCGTGGTCGGCGAGTTCGTGGTGGGAGGGGGAGCAGGCGGGGAGGCCGAAGCGGGCGGGTTGGGCGGTGAGGAGGGTGGCGGCGAGGAGGAGGAGGATTGCGGTTTGCGCCATACACTTTCTCTATCGGATGGTTGGAACAGAAGCTTTAGAAATTGTTTAAAACGTTAGTGATCGGGTTTGTTCTGGGGGGGAGGGTGGGGTAGTTCCCGGTGGTGAGAACGAGGGCGAGCGGAGTGTTTCGGGCCGATGGCGGCGAGCATGGTGCGTTGGTGGTGGCGGATGGCGATGACGATTGGATTTGAGGGACGGCGTTGGAGAGGAGGAAGGTGGCGCGGAGGGCGTCGGGGGCCGGTTTGTTACGGGTGGGGAATATTGGCGGACGCGCAGTGGGCGGCATCTGCGAGGAGGAGTTGGTAGGCGAGCCGGGAGACTTTGTGATCGGCGCCGTGGGATTGCGGTCGGCAATTCTCGGTGGGACGGGGAGGAGGCGAAGTCGGGGGCGGGGTGAGGTAGCCGGCGTGGTGTGCGGGGAGGCGGGGGTTAATCGGAGAAGCGGACGCCGGCATGGCCCAACAGGACGGAGTGTTTCTGGAACTCGGGGCGGCGGGTGGGGTGGTCGAGGCGGTAGTGGCCGCCGCGGCTTTCTTCGCGGGCTAGGGCGGCGCGGGCGATGAGGGTGGCGACGGTGTGCATGTTGCGGAGTTCGAAGGCGGCGCGGGTGGGGTGAGTGGCGGGGGGTTGCTCGGGTTTGTCGAGGCGCGCGAGGGCTTCGGTGAGGCCTTGGGCGGTACGGGCAATGCCGCAGTAGTTCCACGCGATGGTTCGGAGTCCAAGTTCGGTGGTGGCGGGGAAGCGCGGCGGGCCGGGAGGTAGCGCGGTGAGGTGGGGGGCGGAGGACCAGTCGAGCATGGCGCGGCCGGCTCGGGCGCCAAAGACTACGCCTTCCAAGAGTGAGTTGCTGGCGAGGCGATTGGCGCCGTGGACGCCGGTGCAGGCTACCTCGCCGGCGGCGTAGAGGCGGGGCACGCTTGTTTTCGCATCGAGGCCGGTGCGGACGCCGCCCATGGCGTAGTGGGCAGCGGGGTGGACGGGTGCCGGTTGGGCGGCCAGGTCGATGCCATAGGTGAGGCAGGTTTCGTAGATGCGGGGGAAGCGGCGGCGGAGGAAGGCGGCGTCGAGGTGGGTGAGATCGAGGAAGACGTGGGGCTGGCGGGTGCGCTCCATCTCGGCGACGATGGCGCGGGAGACGACGTCGCGGGGGGCGAGCTCTTCGAGGTCGTGGTACTTCGCCATGAAGGCCTGGCCTTTGATGTTGATGAGGCGGGCGCCTTCGCCGCGGAGGGCTTCGGAGAGGAGGAAGCGGGGGGCGTTCTCCACGTGGAGAGCGGTGGGGTGGAACTGGACGAACTCTATGTCGCTGATCTCGGCGCCGGCGCTCCAGGCCAGTGCCACGCCGTCACCGGTGGCGACCTGGGGATTGGTGGTGTTGAGGTAGACGCGGCCGAGGCCGCCGGTGGCGAGGAGGACGGCGCGGGCGCGGATGGGGATGCGGGTGTTAGTGCGCTCGTCGAAGGCGATGGCGCCGGCGCAGTGTCCATCAGCCATGAGGAGGTCGGTGATGGAGGAAAAGCTGCGGAACTCAATGTTACGGTTCGCGGAGGCGCGGAAGTAGAGGGTGCGAGCGATTTCCTGACCGGTGGAGTCGCCGTGGGCGTGGAGGACGCGGCTGCGGCTGTGGGCGCCTTCGCGAGCGAAGACGAGGCGGCCGGCTTCGCGGTCGAAGGCGGCGCCCCAATCGATGAGTTCCTGAATGGCAGCGGGGCCTTCTTCGACGAGGGTGCGAACGGCGTCGGGGTTGCAGAGGCCATCGCCGGCGGCGAGGGTGTCCTGTTCGTGGAGTTCGATGTCGTCGTCGTCGCTCAAGGCGACGGCGATGCCGCCCTGCGCGTATTGGGAGGATGACTCTTCGAGGGTGTCCTTGGCGACGACGAGAACGCGGCCGGCAGGGGCGAGCTCGATGGCTGCCCGGAGGCCCGCAACGCCAGCTCCCACGACGAGGAAATCGGTGTCGATCTGTTGTGCGAAGCCTTCGATTCCTTCATGTTACAACGGAAGAATGCCAGCGATCCCGGTACGAACGCAGGGTGGAAACTACGGAGTGCATGTAGAGCGCGGGTGCTTAGCGCGGGTGGGCGAGTTCGTTCCGCCGGGGAGCGGCAAGCTGTTCGTGGTGACGACGCGGGACGTTTGGAAGCTGCACTGCGGGCCGATGCTGGCGGTCCTGGAGGGGCGAGAGCACGCGGTGTTGTTCTTCCCCGGGGGAGAGGAGCGGAAGCGGCTGGCCTCGGTGGAGGCGCTAGCGGAGGAGATGGTGGCGCAGGGGGCGGACCGGAAGAGCCTGGTGATCGCCTTTGGTGGGGGCATTGTGACGGACGTGGCGGGGTTCCTGGCGGCGTCCTTTATGCGGGGGATCCCGGTGGTGCAGGTTCCGACGACGCTGCTGGCGCAGGTGGACGCGGCGATCGGGGGGAAGACGGGGGTGAACCTCGAATCCGGGAAGAACCTGGTGGGGGCGTTTCATCAGCCGGCGGCGGTGGTGATCGATCCGGAGGTGCTTTCGACGTTGAGTGAACGGGAGTACCGCGCGGGGTTGATGGAGGTGTTGAAGGCGGGGATCATTCGCGACCCGTACCTGTATCACGTGATGGCGGACGGGTACGAGGCGGTGTTGCGAAGAGAGGCACGGATACTGGACGAGCTGATCGAATGCGCGGTGAAGGTGAAGGCGGACGTGGTGTCGCTCGATGAGCGGGAGAGCGGGCTGCGGCGCATTTTGAACTTCGGGCATACGGTGGGGCACGCGCTGGAGGCGGAGACGGCATACACGGCGCTGCTGCACGGGGAGGCGGTGGCGTTCGGGATGAAGGCGGCGGTGCATCTCTCGCACCTGACGGGGCATCTTTCGGGTGAGGACAGCGTGGACATGCTGCAGGCGATTGCGCGATTTGCGGTGATTCCGCCGCTGGACGGGGTGACGCCGGAGCGGCTGGCGGCGCGGCTGCGGAGCGATAAGAAGACGGTGATGGGGACGGTGCACTGGGTGCTGGCGACGGCGATCGGGCAGACGAAAGTGGTGTCGGGGATTGACGAGAAGACGGTGCTGCGGGCGATCGCGCAGGCGATGGAATGAGGGGGACGACGCCGCCCGGGGCGGCGAACGAAGAGCAGGCGGCGCAGTGGGTGCGGGGGATGTTCGGCCGGGTTGCGCCGCGGTATGACCTGCTGAATCACTTGCTGTCGTTTCAGATTGACCGGTACTGGCGGGCGCGGACGGTGGCTCGGGTGCGGGAGGTGCTGGAGCGGGACGGGGCGCGGGCGATGGATTTGTGCTGCGGGACGGGGGATCTGCTGCTGGCGCTGGCCGAGCGGCGAAGGGCGCTCGTGTACGGGAGCGATTTCTGTCATCCGATGCTGGAGGCGGCGGCGGAGAAGATTGCGCGACGGCGGGCGGCGGCGGTGTTGTTCGAGGCGGACGGACTGCGGCTGCCGCTGGCGGATGCTTCGCTCGACCTGGTGACGGTGGCGTTCGGGTTCCGGAATTTCGCGAATTATCGGGCGGGTTTAGCGGAATTGCGACGGATTTTGCGGCCGGGGGGCGTGGCGGCGATTCTGGAGTTTTCGACGCCGCCGAATGGGTTGGTCCGGGGGTTGTACGGGTTCTACTCAACCCGAGTGCTGCCGGTGCTGGGCGGGGCGATATCGGGGTCGCCGGACGCTTATACGTATTTGCCGGAGAGCGTGCGGAAGTTCCCGGGGGCGGAGGAACTGGCGGAGGAGATGCGGGGGGCGGGGTTTGTCCGCGTTGAGTTTGAGCGGATGACGTTAGGGGTGGTGGCGTTGCATTTGGGGCGTGTGTAGGCGGCGCTTAGAAGTGCGCGCCGCCGCTCGCGATCAGGACTTCGCCGCTGACGTAGTCCGAGAGGGGGGAGCAGAAGAAGAGGACGGCGCCGGCGGCCTCCTCGGGGCTGCCGAGGCGGCCGAGGGGGCACATCTGTTTCACGGCTTCGAGGACCTTGGGCTGGACGCCGACGTTGATCTGGCGGCCCTTGATGTCGATGGTGGCGGGTTGATCGGTGATGGGTTGGATGAGACGGGTTTCGATGAGGCCGAAGCCGACCGCATTCACGTTGACATTGTAGCGGCCCCACTCTTTGGCGAGCGTCTTGGTGAGGCCAATAACGCCTGCCTTGCCGGCGGCGTAGCCGGCCTGACCAGCGTTGCCGTCGGTGCCGGAGATGGACGTGATGTTGACGACCTTCCGCATGACCCGGCGGCCCTCGGCGGATTCGCGCTTGGCGGCATCGCGGATGAAGGTGGACGCAGCGCGGAGGATGCGAAAGGGGGCGACGAGGTGGATGTCGAGCATGGCGGCGAACTGCTCGTCGGACATCTTCTGGATGACGTTGTCCCAGGTGTAGCCGGCGTTGTTGACGACGATGTCGAGGGCGCCGAAGGTGGCCAGGGCCTTATCGACCAGTTGCTGGGGGAAGGCGGGATCGGTGAGGTCGCCGGGGAGGTGGGCGGCTTTGGCGCCGGCCTGTTTGAGGATGGCCTCGGATTCGGCGACGACGGCGGAATCGAGGTCGTTCAAGAACACTTGTGCACCGGCTTGGGCGAGCTGGCGGGCGATTTCGCGGCCAATTCCCCGCCCCGCGCCGGTGACGAGGGCGGTTTTTCCGTTGAGCGTGAAGGGCACGATGGCTATTGTAGTGCGGCTTCGACGGCGTGGAGGGCGTGTTGGCAGGCGGCTCGGTCCACGTCGTAATGCGTGACCATGCGGAGTTCGCGGGCGCTGACAGGGTTAGCGAGGACGTTCTGCCGCTTGAGCTTCGCGCTGAGGGCGGGAGCGTCGTCGACGGAGAAGATGACGATGTTGGTCTGGACGGCAGCGGGGTCCAGGGTGACACCGGGGAGTTTGGCCAGGCCGTCGGCGAGGAAGCGGGCGTTGGCGTGATCCTCGTGGAGGCGCAGCGGCATTTCTTCGAGGGCGATGAGGCCGGCGGCGGCGAGGATGCCGGCCTGGCGCATGCCGCCGCCAAGACGTTTGCGGTAAAGGCGTCCTTTATCGATGAGGTCGCGAGCGCCGGCCAACATGGAACCTACGGGCGCGCCGAGACCCTTCGACAGGCAGAACATGACGGTGTCGACGTTGCGCACGATCGTCTTCACGGGGCAGCCGGTGGCGGCTGAGGCGTTGAATACGCGAGCGCCGTCCATGTGGACCTTGAGGCCGAGCTTGTGGGCTTCGAAACAAACCTCGTCGATGGTGGTTTGGGGGTAGACCGTACCGCCGGCCATGTTGTGCGTGTTTTCGATTTCGACGCAGCCGGTGGGCGCCCAGTGGGGGCCGAGCGGTTTGACTTCGCGACGGATATGCTCCCAGGTGAGGATGCCGTCGGGGGAGGCGATGGTGCGCATGACGCAGCCGGCGAACCAAGCGGTCATGGCGAGTTCGTAGTTAAGGAGATGGCCGCGGGCTTCGCAGATGACTTCCTGGCCGTGCTCGGTGAGGAGCTTAATGGCGATGGTGTTGCCCATGGTGCCGGTGGGCACGAAGAGGGCGGCCTCTTTGCCGAGGATCCCGGCGGCGCGTTGTTCGAGGCGATTGACGGTGGGATCTTCGCCGTAGACGTCGTCGCCCACTTCGGCCTCGGCCATGGCGCGGCGCATGGCGGGAGTGGGTTTGGTGACGGTGTCGCTGCGAAGGTCGATGACATCGTTCATGCGGCAAGAAACTCCTGGAAGACTTCGTTCGAGAGCAGGACGCCGCGCGGTGTGAGGCGGAGGGTGCGGCCGTCGGATTCGAGCAGGCCGAGGTCGACGAAGCGGCGGATGGGGGCTTCGAAGCGAGACCATTCAGCGGGGTCGGGCCGGATGCCTTCGGTGAGGCGGAGGCCGACGAAGAAGCGCTCTTCGTCGAGCTGGGCAGGGGTGGTTTCGGAGGTGGGTGGTTGGCCGGATTCGTAGCGGGCGACGTATTCCTGCGCGGTTTCGACGTTCTGGCGGCGGAGGCCGTGTTCGAACGAGTGGGCGTCGGCGCCGAAGCCGGCGTAGGGTTCGAGGCGCCAGTACTTGAGGTTATGAAGCGACTGGGAGCCGGGGCGGGCGAAGTTGGAGATTTCGTAGCGGGGGAGGTTCAAGCGGGCAAGTTCGTCGACGGCGAGCTGGTAGAGGGCGGCGATGAGTTCGTCGGAGGGGACTTCGGGCGCGCCGTAGCGTTTGCCGTTGAGGAGCACTTCCTGGCCGAGGCGGCTGTCTTCGTCGACTTCAAGCATGTAGACGGAGACGTGCGTTGGCGCGAGGCGGGCGATCCAGGCGAGGGACTCGCTCCAGGAGGCTTCGGTCTGGTGGGGGAGACCGGCGATGAGGTCGATGTTGATTTCGTGAATGCCGGCCGAGCGGAGGATGTCGATTTCGGCGGCGACGATTTCGGGAGTGTGTTTACGGCCGGTGCGGGCCAGTTCGCGGGGAATAAAACTCTGGACGCCGAGGCTCACGCGGTTGATGCCAAGGCGGCGCCAGGCATGGGCGCGTTCGGGGGTGACGCCGCCGGGAGCGGCTTCGATTGTGGCTTCGCGCCAGGGAGCGGCGGGGATTGCGGAGAGGATGCGGTCGAGGTCGGTGAGGGCGAGCTGGCTGGGTGTGCCGCCGCCGAGGTAAACGGTTTCGGGCTGCCAGGACCAGGGGTAGGCGGTGAGTTCGGCGACGAGGGCGTTGAGGTAGTGGGGCTCAAGCTCGCGAGGCAGGACACCGCTGGCGAAGTTGCAGTAGGTGCACTTCTGGGCGCAGAACGGGTAGGAGATATAGACGCCGGACACTACAGCACGACTTCCTTGCCGATCTGCTTGCCGATGGCCCACTCCATGAGTTCGAGGAGGCTTTGGTTGGTTTCAGGGTAGACGAACTCTTCGCGTTCTGAATCCCAATCGAGCTTGAAACTGGTGGTGTGGGCGGAGACCCAGATCTGGCGCACGGGAGCGTTCGGGCTGACGACGAACTTCGCGGGCGGGGCTTCGAATTCGATGGCGAGGGCGCCGCTCGAAAAGTCAGCCTCGAAGCCCTCATAGTCTTCAGCGGCCTCATTCACGGCATCGTGAATTTCCTGGAGCGCTTCATCGGCGCGGTTCTTGAATTGCTGTTCGTCCAACATAGGGGTATCGGCGAGCGGGTGCGGATACTTTGAAGGTAACATCTGTGACCTTTTGAGGCAGGCGAGCATCTGTTACGCTTGGACCGTTGCCCGCCGAGTGCCGAACTGGACATGGACTCATACTGTCTCCGCCATACCGACCTTCCACACACGACGGCGCTCTTTGCCGACTACCTGTACCATTTCGATCGCGTCAGTAAATTCTACGAGCACCGTCCCTTCGACGACGACTCGTACCGGCGAGCGGCGGCGAAGATCGATTTTCCGGAGGAGCGGCGCTCGGCGTTGGTAGCGGCGTTGCGCGAGCAGAATCCGCCGGGCCGCACGCTGGACTTGCTGGAGTTGCCGGGCACGGTGGCGGTGGTGACGGGGCAGCAGGTGGGGTTGTTCTCGGGGCCGGCCTACACGGTGTATAAGGCGCTGACGGCGGCGAGACTTACGCAGCGACTGAACGAGCAGGGGATTCCGGCGGTTCCGGTGTTCTGGCTCGCTTCCGAGGACCACGACTTCGCAGAGGTGGACCACTGTTGGGTGTTCGACGAAGGCAACCAGCCCGGGGTGCTGCGGCTGCCGGCGCGGAACGGGGAAGGGCCGGTGGGGCCGGAGCGGCTGCGGAGTGTACCGCTGGCGGAATTGCGTAAGGAGTTGGAGACGTTTCCGTTCGGGGCTCCGGTGGCGGAGATGGTGGAGGAGTCGTATCGGGAGGGCGAGAGCCTTGCCGGCGCTTTCGCTTCGTTGATGCGACGGTTGCTTTCCGGCTACGGATTCTTGTTTGTCGACCCGCTGCAGCCGGCGATCCGGCGACTGGCGGCGCCGCTGCTGGGGGCGGCGCTGGACCGGGCTCCGGAGCTGAGTGCTGCACTGCTGGCGCGCGATAAGGAGCTCGCCGCGGCGGGCTATCACGCACAAGTGCATCTGGAGGCGGAGACGTCGCTCGTGTTTCTGCTCGACGACGAGCGGCGGCTGGCGTTGCGGCGTACGGAGGACGGGTATTCGGCGAAGGACCGACGGTGGAGCACGGCGGAGTTAGCCGCGCAGGCGGAGCATCTTTCGCCGAATGCGCTGCTGCGGCCGGTGGTTCAGGACTATATTCTGCCGACGGTCGCGTACTGCGGCGGGCCGGCGGAGATCGCGTATTTCGCGCAGTCGGAGGTCTTGTACCGGCGGCTGTTGGGTCGAGTGCCGGTGCTGCCGCCGAGGGCGGCATTCAGCCTGATCGATGGGACGGCGGCGAAGCTGATGAAGCGGTTCGGGCTGGGGATGGACGCCGTGCTGCACGGGGAAGAGGCGCTACGCGAGCGGATCGCACGGGCGTTGATCCCGGCGCACCTGGAACAGCGGTTCCAACACGTGGAGCGTGCAGTGGGGGACGAGATCGAGCGGCTACGGGCGGACCTGCTGTCCTTCGACCCGACACTGGAAGCGGCGCTCGAGAAGAGCCACGCGAAGATTGTCTATCAGCTAGAGAAGAACCGGAAGAAGGCGGCACGGGAGGCGATGCGGCGGGACGAGCGCGCGGCGGCGGCGGCCTCGTCACTGGCGGGGTTGCTGTATCCGCGGAAACATCTGCAGGAGCGGTTTTACAGCATCCTTCCGTTTTTGGCGCGGCACGGGTTCGAGCTGCTGGACCGCCTGTATGAGAACGTCCACCTGGATTGTCCAGACCACGTGGTGATGACGGTCTGATACCATCTCAGCTTCCGATGAAGACAAATCATGTAAAGCAGGCCCTCAAGCAGGGCAAGGTGCAGTTGGGCACGTCGTATGGGATGCTGCGGTCCGCGGATGTGGGCCGGATTCTCGCGGCCGCGGGCTTTCAGTGGGCGTTCATCGACACCGAGCACGGCTGTTACGACATCGAGACGGTGTACGACGTTTGCCGGACGTCGGCGCTGTACGGGCTGGCGCCGATTGTGCGAGTACCGGACCTGCAATACAGCCTGGTTTCGCGGGCGCTCGATTGTGGCGGCTGGGGCATTATTTTTCCCCGGGTGGAAGACGCGAAGCTGCTGGAGCGCGCGGTGAGCTGGACGAAGTTTCCGCCGGAGGGCGTGCGGGGGTTCGGTTTGACGCCGCTGCACGTGGATCACGAACCGGTGACGATTCCGCAAATCGGCGCGCACATGAACGAGAACACACTGGTGGTGCTGCAAATCGAGACGCAGAAGGCGATCGATATGCGGGACGAGCTGCTGTCGGTGCCGGGGATCGATGCGGTGATGGTGGGGCCGGTGGACCTTTCGATTTCGCTGGGTGTGCCGGGCGACTTCCAACATCCGAAGATGGTGGAGGCGATGGAGAAGATCCGGGATGCGTGTGTAGCGCACGGCGTTGCGCCGGGGACGCAGACGCGCAATGTGGGGCTGGCGAAGTTCTGGCGGGAGCGCGGGATGCTGTTTCTGGGGTGTGCGAGCGAGGCGGGGATGCTGCTGGAGAAGGGGAAGGAGATAGTGGGGCAGTTGAGCTGAGGACGTGGGGGCGGACGAGACTGGGGAAGAGCCGTGATGAGTTCAATCGACGAGCCGTGGAAGCTGGGGTGGCGGGTGTGATCCGGGCGGCGCTGAAGTTCGGCCGAGTGGCTGGCTGGTGGCCGGCCATCCGATACAGCATGTACCGTGTTTCGCGGTCGCTCGGCGCCGGTTCTGCGCGTTCTTATCGGCTAAAGCCGCGAAACGCGCAACACCCGGTGCGCATCCGCGGAGGCAACTCTAGCGACTTCGATGTTTTCCGACAGGTCTTCGTGTTAGAGGAGTACGGGTGCGCGAGAGCGATCAAGGATCCCCGGTGTATCATTGATCTCGGTGCAAACGTCGGATTTGCGAGTGCCTACCTGCTTACTTGCTTTCCCGATGCGAGCCTTCTTGCCGTCGAGCCCGACCCGGCCAATTACGAGCTCCTCAAGCAAAACCTGGCTCCTTACGGAGGACGGGCCCGGCCGGTACTGGGAGCCGCGTGGTCCCGTAACGCTACCCTGCGGCTAATGCCGGGAGTGTATGGGGATGGCCGGGAGTGGGCGACGATGGTTGCCTCGTCAGAAGAAGGAGAAGCGGGCTCGGTGGCGGGCTTTGACGTCCCGACACTTTGCGGAATGCTAGGCACCGACGGCATCGACTTATTGAAGATCGATATTGAGAGAAGCGAGTTGGAGTTATTCGACCGGTCGACGTGTCATTGGCTGGACAAGGTCCGGAATATCTGCATTGAACTGCATGGGCACGATTGCGAGGAGAAGGTACTGAGCGCGCTTACGGACTTCGATTACGAACGTAGCCAATCGGGTGAGTTAGCCGTTTTCCGCAACATACGCCGCCGCTCGAGATGAAGCGCCCGCAGGATGGCAGCGTCGTCTACACGCGAATTCGGGTCCACTTGCGCAGAGAGTTAAGTGGCCGGTATGCAAGGTTGATCAGCCCCGCCTCGACGCGATTGGCGGACCTGTAGGTGGCGTATCTGCTTCCCCCTCGAACCTGACCCTGCTGCAGGGTACTCGACAAGAGCGAAGCCTGACCCGCAAGGTTCCGGGTTGTAGCGAACAGACGCTGGGGGAACAGGCTGGAGAAGATGCCGTAAAAGAAGTCACACGGATATCCGCGAGCGATGCAGTGTTGAAGAGACTCTCTCAGTGCCGAGTAGTGATCGCGGCTGACAATGACGCAATGCGTAGCGAGGTTATGCTGCAGAGCCACGAGCGACGTCTTCGCAAAGAGCGGCTCGGCGACGAGCACGGCGCCGCCGCAGGGCCAACGGAAGGGGGTAAGAACTCCCCAGTGGGTCTTCTGCACTTCGTCCTCGACCTCGGACCAGAGATTGGAGAAGTTACTCCGGAAGACGATGTCATCTTCTAGGATGGCGACGGATTTCCAAGCCGAATTCTCAGCCAGTTCCAGGGCGCACAGGAAGCCGTCGATGAGGCTCAACAGCCCGTTGGCGCGGCCCTTGTAATACTGCAAACGGGGATCGTGATCCGAGATAGGTCGGGTCTCGACAACCTGAAACTTCTCCACTCCCACGCGCTTGAGTTCGTTCTCAAAATGAGGCCGCCGGGCGGGCGCCAGGAAGGCAGCGTGGATGACGGCGAAGCCGTCAATCGAGGAGGCAAACGACACCGCCACTCAGGGTAGCATACGTTCTCACGCTGACGTTGAGATTAGCAGCATTGGAAAGCTGGTCTCGCAGTTGGATCCGCACATCCGGAGATGGGGGAGGACGGCGTCAATTCGGCGCCGTCCTCCCTGGGCTCTATCGACCGCTGCCGGCGGAACCGGAGCCTCTGCCCGAACCTGCGCCGGAAGTGCCGGGACCAGTGCCTCCTGACCCGGAGCCAGTGCCGCTGCCTGTGCCGCCCGAACCGGTGCCGCCCGAACCGGTGCCGCCCGAGCCTGTGCCGCCCGTTCCATCAGTGCCGATGCCACCCGTACCGCCGTCCTGCATCGCAGGCTGGCCGGCAGCGGTGACGTTCGTAGCGAGGATCACTGGGCGATTTGCCCAAGAGGAGAGCCGGGCTTCATCGACGGTGCCGCCCGACTCCGTGCGCATTGCCGCTGCATCCATCTGTCGAACGGTTCCGGTGACCTGGACGACGGGATGCCGGTTAGCCTGGCTCATCTGGCCTTCCTGTTGCGACAGGTTGCCCATCCAGTCCAGGCGTGAAATGACGAGGAGCTCTCCGCCGCCGGCGACGGCGTCGTCCCTAAGGACGAAGACTCTGCTGCCGATGATCTCGCCGGGGCGTCCGGTGACGGTGACCGTCTGACCCTGGTAATTGCCGGCGTTCTGCGAGATCTCGCGCAAGGTCGGCGCGCCGGTGTTTCCGCCTCCCGCGACGGTAGTGCCAGGCTGCCGGGAGCAGGCGGCCGTAAAGGCCGCGGCAAGCAGTGCGCCGCTGAGTATTCCGATTCTGAAACGCTTCATTTCGTAACCTCCTCCGGAGGTGGTCCGGGAGTTCCTGGCGAACTCCACATGTGTTGGAGGCGACGGCGCAACCAAGTGTTACCAGGGCGTTGCGGCGGGGCGAGGAGTAATCATCGCGTGTTAATCTGGAGAGAGTCCCCACTTCCCCTTCGGAAACAAAACGCTTGAAAATTGGGTTTGTCAGTCTAGGATGCCCGAAGAACCTCGTCGATTCCGAGGTGATGATGGGCCAGCTTGCGGCGCGAGGACACGAGTTGACGACGGACGCGGCGGAAGCGGACGTGATCGTCGTGAACACGTGCAGTTTCATCGATCCGGCGAAGCAGGAGTCGGTGGACACGATCCTCGAGATGGCGGAGTACAAGAAGACGGGGCGAGCGCAGCGGCTGGTGGTGGCGGGCTGCCTGGTGGAGCGCTACCGGGAGGACATTCGCAAAGACATTCCGGAAGTGGACGGGGTGGTGGGGACGAACGAACTCGACGACATTGTGGCGATGTGCGAGGAGGGTCTTGTTGCCGAACACGAAGCCGCGCCCTACCTGTACCACGACCTGACGCCGCGTGTACTCTCCACGCCGAGGCATTACGCATACATCAAGATCTCCGAGGGCTGCGACCATCCCTGCACATTCTGCGTGATTCCGCAGTATCGCGGGAAGATGCGCAGCCGGCGTTTTGAGTCCGTTGTGAGCGAGGCGACACGTTTATTTTCGCAGGGCGTGCGGGAGATCAACCTGATTGGACAGGATACGACGGCGTACGGCGAGGACCTGGAATTGAAGGACGGGCTGGCGCACCTGCTGGCGCGGCTGGCGACCATTGATGCACCGCACGAGAAGTGGGTGAGGTTTCTTTACTGCTATCCCAACCGGATTACGCAGAAGCTGCTGGATACGATTGCGGAGCATCGGTCACTGGTGAAGTACATCGACATGCCTCTGCAGCACGCGAGCGGCGCCGTGCTGAAGCGGATGAAGCGGGGCGCGAACGGGGACATCTTCCTGAAGCTGCTGGAGCGGATTCGGCGAACGATCCCGGGGGTGGCGATTCGTACGAGCATGATCGCCGGATTTCCGGGCGAGAGCGAGGCGGACTTCGAAGAGTTGTGCGCGTTTGTGAAGGCGGCACAATTTGACCGCCTGGGAGTATTCACTTACTCGGACGAAGATACGAGCGCCAGTTATCACTTAGACGGCAAGTTAGATGGGCGGACGATTCACAATCGGAAGCGCCGGTTGATGTCGCTGCAGCGTAAGATCTCAAAGGCGCGAAACAAGAAAATGATCGGCGGGGAGTACCAGGTGCTGGTAGAGGGCGTCTCTAAAGAGAGCGACCTGCTCTGGGAGTGCCGCATGGCGACACAGGCACCGGAGATCGATGGCGTGTGCTACATCAGCGACGCCGGGGAAGGTCCGCTGCGCGCGGGCCAGATGCGCCAACTGCGCGTAACGGAGGCGCACGATTACGACCTGGTGGGCGAGTTGGTGGATGAGGCGCCGGTGGAAGCGGCGACGGCCGCAGCCCCAATGAACCCCTTCGTCGTGCTGGGGCCGGCGCACGCGCGGCCTTCGGCTCTTCCCCACCGGTGAGGTGATGAGTGCGTACGGTGCGTTGTCCGATTTGTAGGAAGGATGTAGCGTTGACGGGCGAGTACTTGCCGTTCTGCAGCGAGCGTTGTAAGTTGATCGATCTCGGCAACTGGGCGTCGGAGAAGTACGTCATCAGCAGGCCGTTGCAGCCGGGCGAGGTCTCCCCGAAGGGCGAAGGTGAAGACGGCGAGTAGGCCGGCGTGGCTGCTGGCGACGTGGTTCGGTTGCGGCATGGCGCCGAAAGCGCCAGGAACGGCGGGCGCGGCGGGGGCACTGGCGGTGGTACCGGTGTGGATGGTGCTGGGGCTTCATCCGGGCTGGCTGCTGGTACTGGCGGGGGCGATGACGTGGCCGGCGATTGCGGCCTCGGCGGCGATGGTTCGATGGACGGGGCGCAAGGATCCGCAGATTGTGGTGGTGGACGAGGTACTGGGGGTTTGGGTGACCTTGGCAGCGGCGCCGGCTTTGAACTGGCAGGCAGTGCTGGCGGCGTTCGCGCTCTTCCGGGTCTTTGACATTTGGAAGCCGTGGCCGGTGCGGCAACTGGAGCGGCTGCCGGGAGGAACGGGCATTGTAGCGGACGACCTGGCGGCGGGCGTGTATGGCGCGCTTGTGTTATGGGCGGGTGGATGGTTCAATCTGTATTAGACGCTCGCTCTTTCTATGCCAATTCGCAAGAACAACGACGCCGGGAAGCCGCAGATTGCAGAAGTGACGCCAGCGGCCGCGATTCCCGGAGGCGAACTACAGATTCGGGGCAAGGGGCTATCGCAGAATGCACGGCCGCAGGTGACGATCGGCGATGTGGCGGCGCCGGTCATCATAGGATCCGATTCGCTGGTGATCGTACGGGTGCCGGAAGGGGCATCGGCCGGGGATCTGGTGCTGGGGAACGGCACACAGACTGCTCCCGCGTGGACCTGCGAGGTGGGCGTTCAGATTGCGGACAGTCTGCATCCGGTGGCAAACCCCGCGGTGGATGCGTTCGGGAACATCTACTCGACGTTCAGCGGCTCGCGGGGCCAGAAGACGCCGGTGTCGGTATACAAGATCGACTTGAATTACAGCGTGAAGCCCTTCGTGACGGAGTTGATGAACGCGACCGGGCTGGCGATCGATAACGAGGGGACGCTGTATGTGTCGAGCCGCTACGACGGCATTGTGTACCGAGTGAGCTCGGGTGGTCAGGCATCGGTGTTCGTGGAGGGGATGGGGGTGGCGACGGGTCTGGCGTTCGATTCGAACGGCGATCTGTATGTGGGTGACCGGCAGGGAACGATTTTCAAGATCAGCCAGTCGCGGCAGATTTACGTGTTTGCGACGCTCGAGCCCTCCATTGCCGCGTATCACCTCGCATTCGGGCCGGAGCACTATCTGTACGTGACGGGACCGACGACCTCGAGTTTCGACGTGGTGACGCGGATCTCGCCCGAGGGGGAGGTGGAGACCTTCTACCGAGGGCTTGGGCGGCCGCAAGGTTTGGCATTCGATGCCGAGGATAACGTGTACGTAGCGGGTTCCCTGGGTGGGCGGAAGGGCGTGATCCGGATCACGCCGGATCGACAGGCGAGCCTGTTTCTCTCGGGTCCGAACATCGTCGGGCTGGCGTTCACGCCTTCAAAGGCGATGCTGGTGGCGACGACAAACGCGTTGTACCGGGTGGACGTGGGCATCAAGGGCAGGCCGCTCGGGTGAACGCGGAGATAGTGGCTGTCGGCAGCGAGTTGTTGACCGCCGGGCGCCTGGATACCAACTCGCTGTGGCTGACGGATCAGCTCAACGATCTCGGCGTTGAGGTGGTACAGAAAGCCGTGATCGGGGACGAGCGGGCGCGGCTCACGGCAGGAGTGCAAGACGCGCTGGCGCGTGCCGATATCCTGTTCGTGACGGGGGGCCTGGGCCCGACCGAAGACGACCTTACGAGGGATGCGGTGGCGGCGGCAACGGGGCGCGAACTCATCTTCGACGAAGCCATTTGTGCGGGGATTGAGGCGCGATTCGCCCGGTTCGGGCGGCGGATGTCGGAGGTGAACAAGCGCCAGGCTTACGTCATCGAAGGGGCCGAGGTGCTGGCGAACGCCAACGGTACTGCGCCGGGACAATGGCTTGCGGTGAACGGGAAAGCGGTTGTCCTGTTGCCGGGGCCACCGGGAGAGCTGAAGCCGATGTTTACTCGGGAGTGCCTCCCGCGATTGCAGGCGTTTGTTCCGCCGCTGGCGATCGCGAAACGGTGGTTTCGGGTGGCGGGGATGCCGGAATCGGACCTGGATCAGTTGATTGCGCCGGAGTACACGAAGTACAGCAACCCGGTGACGACGATTCTGGCGTCCGCGGGTGATGTGGAGATCCATCTGCGGGCGCGCTGCGCGACCGGCGAGGAAGCGGAGCGGTTGTGTACGGAGCTGGGCGACAAGATTCTCGGGCTGCTGGGCAGCCGCGCGTACTCGCTCGATGGGACACCTCTAGACGCAACAGTGGGACGAATTCTAGGGGAACGCGGCGAGACGGTGGCGGTGGCGGAGAGCGCGACCGGAGGCATGCTGGCGCAGCGGCTGACGCGCGTGGCCGGCAGTTCGAAGTACTTCGTGGGTGGTTTTCTGACGTACTCCGACGAGGCGAAGGCGAAGCTGCTGGGGGTTCCCGAGGAACTGATTGCGGCCAACACAGCGGTGAGCGAAGTGGTGGCGGCGTGGATGGCAGCGAACGCACGGGAGAAGACGGGCGCCACGTGGGCACTTTCGGTGACGGGAGAGGCGGGACCGGAATCGGCGACAGGCGCGCCGGTGGGGACGATGTACGTGGGACTGGCGGGCCCCTCCGGAACCGAGGTGAAGCTGTTACGGTTCGGAGGGGACCGGGAGCGCATTCGCGGCTTCGTCACGAATGCAGCGCTGAATTTCCTGCGGATGCGACTGCTCGGGCTCGACTAGAGCCGGACGGAGCGGCGCATCATGCGGCCGCGACCGGCGCCGCGGGTACCGCGCATTTCGTTGCCCCGCATCATGAAGCCGAAGTCCTCGCGGTCAAGGAGACCGACGGCCGCGGCCTGGCGGATCTCATCCTGGAGGGCGGCGGCAGCTTCCAGCTCCTTCAGCTTTTCTTTCTGAGGCGCGGTCAGGATGTTTTGGGCCTGGGACTGACGGGTTTCGTTGGAGCCCTCGAGCTTCTTGCGGATAGCCTGGAGTTCGAGCATGGCCTGACCGATGGCGGCGGCGTTGGGTGAAGGTGCGTTGAGGAGGTCGCGAAGGGCGCGAGATTTCGCGGAAAGTTCTTCACGGAGCCCCCGATTTGCTTCGAACTGCTGGGTACGAAGTTGGGTGAGCTGAGTGACCTGAGCATCGGTGAGGGACAGGTATTCCTTGAGAGAGTCGAGGCGAGGGGCGGCGGCGCGGGGGCCGGGGCCGCCCGAGCCGGGGCCCTGGGCGAACGCGGACGTTGCCAAGAGTGCCATGACGGCGATGAAAGTCAGCTTCATGATTCTAGGAACACGGGTTCGGGGCGGAAGTTGCGGGAGGGGCGGCTACTCGCGCCGCAGCGGGAATGTACACGCAGCGGGGGTCTTCGGCGAGGTAGTCGCCGGAGAGGGCCCAGGCGCGGGAGCGGGAGCCGCCGCAGAGGTTGCGGTATTCGCAGGGGCCGCACTTGCCGTGGAGGTTATCGGCATCGCGGAGGACCTGGAAGAGTTGGCTATTCCGGTAGACGGAGGCCACAGGATCGCGGCGGACGTTGCCGGCGCTGACCTCAAGGAAGCCGCTGGGGTAAATTTCGCCGGTATGGGAGATGAAGAGGAAGCCTTTGCCATCGTTGATGCCGGCCTGGCGGCCAATGGGTCCGGCGGCCTCTGCTTCGCGCGGGAGGGCGTTGCCGGCTTTCTTCTGCTGGGCAACGTAGCGGCGGTAGTGTTGGGCTTCGGTGGTCTTGATGTCGAAGGGGGCTTTCTTCGCGGTTCGGTACAGGAAAGCGAAGACCTCTTCGTACTCTGGGGCGGTGAGGTCGTCTTCGGCGAGCGCGCGCCCGGTGACGACTAAGAAGAAGACGCTCCAGAGGCGGGAGGCGGACTCACCGACGATGCGGGCGATGCTTTCGAGCTCCGCTCGGTTGTGGCGGGTGACGGTGGTGTTGACTTGGGTTTCGAGGCCGATCTTCTTCGCGGTTTCGAGGGCGGCGATGGTGCGGGCGAAGGAGCCTTCAACGCGGCGGAAGCCGTCGTGGGAGGCAGCGGTGGCGCCGTCGAGGCTGACGGCCATGCGGGAGATGCCGCACTGCTGGAGGCGGCATATGGCCGCCTCCGTAAGCAGCGGCGTCGCGCTGGGGGTGACGGTGGTTCTTAGTCCGAGAGCCACGCTCCGCTCGACGATGTCGTAGAGGTCGGGGCGCTTCAGAGGGTCGCCGCCGGTGAATACCATGAGCGGGTCGCCGAAGTCCTTGATCTGTTCGAGCACGCGGAAGGCTTCCGGGGTCGAGAGCTCGAGGGGGTCGCGGTCCGGCACGGCCGAAGCGCGACAGTGGCGGCAGGCGAGGTCGCATGCCTGCGTGAGCTCCCAGATGACGAGGAACGGGGCTTCGGAGAAGTCGCGCATGTCAGTCTCCCGTGGCCATTCTGCGGCCGTCGGCGGCTGCGGGGACGGCGGCGGGCTTCACCTTGACCACTCGCTCGTCGCGCATGTGGAAGTAGCCGTAAAGGGCGGCGGCGACCAGGGGTCCGATGCCGGCGAGGATGAAGATGGTGTCGGGAATGACGCGCAGCCAGAGGAGTTGGTTGACGTGAGGCTGGGTGTAGAAGTCGAAGGAGCGAGCCCACCAGTAGCCTTTGTCGAAGCTCGCCATCGCCTGCATGAAGCCGACGGGGACGAGGGTCATGAGGATCATGCCCATGAGGCCGATGTTGAGACCCCAGAAGCCGGTCATCACCCAACCTTCCTTCCAGTACTCGGGCTTGACGATGTTGCGTAGGGAGAAGACGCCGAGCGCGATGGCGAGCATGCCGTAGACGCCCATGAGCGCGCCATGGCCGTGAGCCGCGGTAAGGAACGACCCGTGCTGGAAGTAGCTGACGAAGGGCAGGTTGATGAGGAAGCCGAGGACGCCCGCGCCGAAGAGGTTCCAGAAGGCCGTGGCGACGAGGAACCAGAAGGCGGCTTTGTAGGGGAACTCGATGCCGCCGTCCTTGATGACGCGGTACTGGCCGTAGGCTTCGACCATGAGCAGCGAGAGCGGAACGACTTCCATTGCGGAGAAGACGCTGCCGAGTGCGATCCAGAACTCGGGGGCGCCGATCCAGTAGTAATGGTGGCCGGTACCGATGATGCCGCTGCCGAGCAGGATGATGAGCTGGAAGTAGAGCGCGCGGAGCGTGGAGCGCGCGGTGACGAGGCCCAGTCGGACCATCAGGAAGCCGATGACGACAACGGCGAAGACTTCGAACATGCCTTCGACCCAGAGGTGGATGAGCCACCAGCGCCAGTAGTCGGCCATGGTGATGTGAGAGTCCTTGCCTATGAAGAGGGCGAAGCAATAGAAGATGGGGATGGCGGCGGCGGAGTAGAGGAGCAGGTGGGTGAGGCCTCCTTTGTCCTTTTCTTCTTTGAGTGCGCCCTTGAGGCCGCGGTACACGATGAAGAGCCAGATGAGCATGCCGGCGATGAGCAGGTACATCCAGAGGCGGCCGAGTTCGAGGTACTCCCAGCCCTGGGTTCCGAGCCAGTACCAGGCGTTGCCGAGCATGCCTTTGACGGAGAGCCATTCGCCGGCGAGGCTGCCGACAACGACGAGGACGAGGGCGGAGAAGAGAACGTTGATGAGGAGTTTCTGGCGCTTGGGCTCGTTGGGATTGACGACGGGCGCGATGAACATGCCCATGCCGAGCCAGGCGGTGGCGATCCAGAAGATGGCGAGTTGCAGGTGCCAGGTACGGGCGACGTTGAAGGGGAGGAAATCGGAGAGCGGGAAGCCGTAGAAGGAGTTGCCGTCGGCGTAGTCATGCGCCATCTTGCCGCCGAGGAGAGCCTGGACGAGGAAGAGCAGGAAGGCGACGACGAAGAACTTGGCGGTGGCTTTCTGGGAGGCGGTGAGCGGGAGGCGGGCGATGTCGAAGCGATAGTTGGGGCTGGCGACGTCTTCGGCTTCGAGGCGGTAGCGATGCCAGAAGAAGAGGATGACGGCGAGGAACATCATGAGGCCGGCGACACTCACGGCGGACCAGATCATCGCGCCGCCGGTGGCGCCATTACCGGCCTGGGGATCGTAGGGCCAGTTGTTGGTGTAGGAGTGGTTGGCCTCGGGGCGCTTGGCAGTGGAGAGCCAGGCGGTCCAGCCGACGAAGGCGGCGAAGTGTTTCGAAGCTTCGGCGTGGCGGGCGGGGTCGCTGCCGCCTTCCTCGGGGGGCAAGAGGGCGCCTTTGGGGAGAGAACGGGCGTCGTCGCCGCGGGCGAATTCGTGGTCGTACTTGCCGATGAGGGCGCGCCACGCTGCGGCCTGGTGGGCGGTGAGGGTGAGGGTGTCGGTGCCGGCGTCGTACTTGTTGGCCTTGAGTTCGGCGGCGACCTGGGCGTCGATGGCGGCGCGTTCGGCGGGGGACATGGAGGCGTAGCGGCCGGAGGACTTTGCCTGCTGCATCTCCACCGCGATGGCGTGGAGGGCTTCGGCGGTGTAGTCGGGGCCAAGGTAAGCGCCGTGGCCGAGGACGGAGCCGTAGTTCATGAGGTCGCGTTTGCGGAACAGCTCCTGGCCAGACTGCACGTCGGAGGCGGTGAAGAGGATGGCGCCATCGGGGGAGACGATGCGGCCGGGGATGGGGGCGCGGGTCTTGTACATGAAGAACCCGCCGACCAGCATGACGGTAAAGCCGAACAACATCGTTAAGAGGAGGCCGTGCTTCCAGAGGCCCGATTTCGGTTCTTGGGATGACGTCATTCCTTGACTCCTGCCCTGAGGGTAGAGCGGCGGGCGCGAAGCCACTATGACTTCAGTCACACTGTTCGATTGCGGGACGGGCGTTTCTCGCTTCTGGACAAGCCGCGCGCTGCGGGCAGCGGGAGACCTTGTTGGCCAATAAGTTTACACGTTGGACCGTGAATTGCGAGTGGGGCGATGAATGTCTTACCTTCGGTTCTCCCTTCGCACGCTGGGCCGATCGCCAATGCTGGTGCTGGTGGTGGTTTTGTCACTGGGGTTGGGGATCGGGGCGAATACGGCGATTTTCTCGCTCCTGTACCAGATGGTCTTGAAGAAGCTGCCGGTGGAGAAGCCGGAGGAGCTGGTGCTAATCAAGTCGCCCGCGGAGTTCAAGAGTGGCCGAACGTCGACGAATAATGCGGGGCAGCACGACTCGATCTTCAACTATCGGACGTTCCGCGAGTTGGAGAAGAGGCCGGAAGGACTGACGGGGATTGCTGGGTTTCGCGCGCTGGCGGCGAACCTGTCGTTTCGCGGGCAGACGGTGGATGGATCGGTGATGGTAGTGTCGGGCGGCTACTTTGATACGTTGCGGGTGAAGCCGGTGGTCGGGCGCCTGGTGGAGCGGGAGGACGATGTTCACGGGGCGGGGCGTCCGGTAGCGGTGCTGGCGCATAACTATTGGCAGAGCCAGCTCGGAGGGCGGCGGGACGTGCTGAACCAGCCGATCCGCGTGAACGGGCATCTGTTTACGGTTGTGGGAATCGCGCCGTATGGGTTTACGGGAACGGTGCTGGGCGACGCACCGGACGTGTTCGTCCCGATGTCGTTCAAGCCGCTGATGACGCCGAACTGGAACGGGACCGACCGCTGGAGCGATTACTGGATCTACATGGCGGGGCGGTTGAAGCCGGGCGTGACGAGACAGGCGGCGGAGGCGGCGTTGAACAGTACCTATGCCGGTCTGGTGGAGCAGGCGCTGCCGGAAGTGAAGGCCTGGAACGCGAAGCGGATCGAGCGGTTCCGGCAATCGCGTTTGACGCTGGAGCCGGGGGAGAAGGGGCAGAGCTCGGTGCGGCGGTCGACGGAAACGCCACTGTTGATCCTGATGGCGGCGACCGGACTGGTGCTGCTGATTGCCATCGCGAACACGGCGAACCTGCTGCTGGCGCGGGCGGCGCAGCGGCGTAAAGAAGTAACGATTCGAGCGGCGCTGGGCGCGGGGCGCGGCGAGATCATGGGACAGTTGCTGACCGAGGCTCTGCTGTTGTCATTGGCGGGGGGAGCGGCGGGAGTCCTGCTGGCCTCCTGGACGGTAAGCCTGTTCGTGATGGTGCTCTCGAACGGACGGGCGAGCGAGGAGATCACGGCGACGCTCGACTGGCCAGTGCTGCTGTTCGCGGTGGGCGCATCGCTGGCCAGCGGCTTACTGGCGGGACTCTATCCGGCATGGGAAGCGGGCCGGCGGACGCTGGCGACCACGCTGCGAGACGAGGCGGGACAGGTGTCGGGAAACCTGGCGACCGCGAATGTGCGGAAAGCTCTGGTGTGCGCGCAGGTGATGGTCTCGGCGTTGTTGCTGATTCCCACCGGCCTGTTCCTGAAGAGCCTGGTGAACCTGCTGCAGGTGGACCTGGGGCTGCGGACGGAGAACGTCTACACGTTCCGCATCTCGCCGGAGTTAAGCGGCTACAAGCCGGCGCAGAGCAAGCTGTTGTTCGAGCGAGTGGAGGCCGAGGTCGGCGCCATCCCGGGAGTCGCGGGAGTAACGGGCTCGCTGGTGCCGCTAATTGCGGGCAGCACCTGGGGAAACGACTTGAACGTGGAAGGCGCGCCGGCGGACCAGAACTTCGAACGCAACTCGAGGTTCAACGTGGTCGGCGCGGGCTACTTCGGCAAGATGGGAATTCCGCTGGTGGCGGGTCGAGAGTTCACGGAGAGTGACAACGCGGCGGGGCCGAAGGTGGCAGTGGTCAGCGAGAAGTTTGTGAAGCACTTTTTCGGTGACCGGAATGCACTAGGGCGTAAGTTCGGACTGGGTGGTGAGAAACCGGATACGGAGATCGTGGGGGTAGTCAGGGATTCGAAGTACGCGAGCGTCAAAGAGGAAGACCCGATCGTCTACTACCTGCCCTGGCGGCAAAGCGCTGAGATCGGATCGCTCGCGTTCTACGTGCGGAGCGCCCTTCCGGCGGAGCAGGTGATCCCGCAGATCCGGCGCGCGATGAAGAACCTGGACGCGGACCTGCCGCTCGAGGACCTGCGGACGCTCGACGAACAGGTGCGGATCAATATCCGGTCCGACCGCATGGTGCTGAACCTGGCAGGCTCCTTTGCCGTTCTGGCCACGGCGCTGGCGATGCTGGGCCTCTACGGCGTGATGGCGTACAGTGTCACCCGGCGCACGCGAGAGATCGGTATACGGCTTGCGCTTGGCGCGCCGTTGGGGAGCATTCGCGCGATGGTGTTGAACGAGACGATGTTCATTCTAGGAGCAGGGCTCCTGGTAGGCGTGCCGGCAGCCGTGGCGCTGGCGAAGCTTGTCGAGAGCCAGTTGTTCGGCGTGAAGTCCTTTGACCCGTGGGTGGTGGCGGGCGCGGTGGCGGCGCTTTGCTTATCGGCCTTGCTAGCGGGTTTTCTCCCTGCCAGACGAGCAGCACGCATTCAGCCGACGACAGCGCTTCGATACGAGTAGTTTCCCGACACGCTTTCTACAGGGCAGCGTCAGACGCTCCGGAACGGTTTGCTGCCGTTACCCGGAGAAGGCTCATGAAGTATGCGCTCTGTCTGCTGATTGCTTTCGTCTCCGCAAACGCCGGTCCGGTGAAGAACAAGTTCGTGTGGGAAAGAGAACTGTTCACGCCGTCTGCCGAAATCATTACTCCGACCGATTATGAGCGAGACCGCTCGCCGGCGGGAGCCGCCGTACGGGTGCTGGCGCTGCGACAACTGGCGGTTGCCGGCTTCGAGGACATGGCGGCGGCCGTGGCAGCCCTCGCGCCCGGCAGCGGCGTTCTGATGGCGCTGGGCCAGGGCCAGTTCGCACCGGGAGGCCTTCCCCCCGAGAGACTCTTCGCCACGACAGTGGAGTCTGGATCTCCCTTTCTGTTTCCAGGACGGATCAACGAGCAGAACCCGCAATGGACTGCCATCGTGAAGTTTGAGGGGTGGGACCACCTCCCTTCCCGGTTCGGCCAATTCCCGGCACCGTGGAGTGAACGCCACAACGATGCCGGAGAACTGGTTGCGCCGGAGCCGGGAACGTGGGGGCTAACGGTGGTGACATTAGCGGGGCTGGCGCTTCTGGCTCGCCGCCGGCGTGTAAACTAATCGCTCTTCCTGTTGACGGCCAACAAGAGTTCCAGTAGACTTCTGTTGACCGCCAACAGGAGTTCTATGAGCAAGAGCCGCTCGGAGGTGCTGCAAGGCACGCTCGATCTGATGGTCCTCAAGACTCTCGATACGCTCGGACCGATTCACGGGTACGGAATCGCGCAGCGCATCGAGCAAATTTCAGAAGAGACGCTGTACTTAAATCAGGGGACGCTGTATCCGGCCCTGCTGCGGCTGGAACAGCGGAAGCTGATCCGTTCCGAGTGGGGCACGTCGGAGAACAACCGGCGGGCGCGGTATTACAGCCTGACGGCGGCGGGACGGAAGCAGCTTGTCGAGGAGACGGAGGACTGGCTGCGCATGTCCTCAATCATCAACCGCCTGCTGGCGGCGGAGAAGTAACGCCATGTGGGAACGACTGATGGGTGTGTTCCGGCGGCGGGAGCTCGAGTCGCGAATGGACGAGGAATTCGCCGACCATTTTGAGCGCTTGGTGGAAGCAAACGTGGCGAAGGGGATGACGCGCCGGGAGGCCGAGACGGAGGCCCGGCGACGCTTTGGCAGCGTGGAGGCGGCGAAGGACGCGTATCGGGACCAGGGCGGTGTGCCGTGGCTGGAGCAGATGTGGCAGGACGCGAAATACGCAGCGCGAACGCTGGTGAAGAAGCCTGGCTTCGCTGCAGTAGCGGTCTTGACGCTGGCGCTGGGCATCGGTGCGAACACTTCGATCTTCTCGGTGATCAACGCGGTGTTGTTGCGGCCGCTTCCCTACCCCGAGCCGGAGCGCATTGTGCAGTTCGACCAGCAGTACCGGGGACGGGAGGGCTCGTCCGCATTCACGGGCTCCGGGTTCTTCTTCTTGAGGGACCATCTGCGTTCGTACGAGGCAGTGGCGAGCAGCGGCAACTTCTCCGGCATCAGCTTGAGCACTGGTGGCGAGGCCGTTCACATCGAAGCGGCGCGGGCGACGGACGGGTATTTCGCGACGCTCGGGCTGCGGCCGATGCTGGGACGCGAGTTTCTGCGGGAAGAGACGGAGCCCGGCGGGGCGGATGTCGTCATTCTGGGTCATGGCCTTTGGGTGCGGCTGTTCGGGGCCGACTCCGGAGTGCTGGGGCGCCGGGCGACGCTGGGGGGCAAGGCGCATGTGGTGGTGGGGGTGCTTCCGGAGGGGGACATCCAAGGCATTGATGCCTGGATGCCACTGCGGCCGAATCCCGGGGATGGCGGTCAGAACCGCATGGTGCGGGCGCGTTTGAAGGCGGGCATTTCCTATGAGCAGGCGCAGGCGGAGCTGGATAGCCTGCTACCGGAGTTCTTCAAGGCAACCTTCTCCAAGCCGCCGGAAGGGCTGCGCTACGTGGTGCGGCCCTTCCTGCACCGGCGGGGGCAGGACCGCAAGCCGACGTTGTACCTGCTGCTAGCGGCGGTGGCGGCGGTGTTGTTGATTGCGTGTGCGAACCTGGCGAATCTGCTGCTGGCGCGGGCCTCGGGGCGCACCAAGGAGGTGGCGATCCGCGCGACGCTGGGCGCCGGACGTGGGCGGCTGGTGCGGCAGTTATTGGTGGAGAGCCTGCTGCTGTCGCTCGCGGGCGGGGCGGTGGGCGCAGGCTTATCGCAGCTGCTGCTGCCGGCGCTAGTGAAGCTGGACTCGGTGCAGACGGCGGCGATCGGGACGATCTCCGTGGACGGCGTGGTGCTGGCGTTTACGCTGGCGCTGTCGGTGGTGACGGGCATCGTGTTCGGATTGGCCCCGGCACTGGCGATGACGCGCCTCGATCTGAATGAGGCGGTAAAGGAGGGCGGCGGGCGAACGACGGCAGGGCGGTCGAGCGGCCGGCTGCGTCAGGGGCTGGTGGTGGCGGAGATGGCGCTCAGCGTGATGTTGTTGATCGCGGCGGGACTGCTGATCAGGAGTTTCACGAACCTCGCTGGCCTGCCCTCGGGCGTTGATCCGCGGAACGTGCTGACGGGACAGATGTCGCTCGGCGGAGAGCGGTATGGGACGACCGCCGCGGTGGCCTCGCTGTACCGACGGGGACTCCAACAGCTTCGTCAACTGCCGGGTGTCGAAGCGGCGGCGGCGATCATCAACCTGCCGCTCGAGCGTGGGATGAACGCGCCGTTCCGGCGGCTGGAAGCGCCGAACGAGCGCGCGGGGGCGGACTGGCGGTACGTTACGCCGGACTACTTCGCCACGGTCCGTTTGCCGTTGCGCGCGGGGCGTGTGTTCAGCGAGTCGGACTCCGCTACCGGGCCAGCAGTGGTGATCGTCAATGAGGCGTTTGCGAGGAAGTACTATCGCAACGAGAACCCCATAGGGAAGCAGTTGTGCATCATGTGTGGCTACGGCGACGTAGCCGACCGGACGCGCACGATTGTGGGCGTGGTGGGGGACAACAAGCAGATGCGGCTGAATCTGCCTGCGCCGGAGACGATGTTCGTACCGGTGGAGCAGGTGCCGGATACGCTCATGCGGATGGCGCACGGCTGGTTCACGGCGAGCTGGGTGGTGCGATATCGCGAGGGGGCAGGTTCGGGCCTGGCGGCGGCGGTAGAGCGCGAGATGCGCGCGGTGGATGCGGAGACGCCGTTCTCGGGGTTCCAGTCGCTGGAGGCCGTGATTGGGAGATCGCTCAGCCGGGAGCGGTTCCAGATGCTGCTGCTGGGAGTGTTCGCGCTGGTGGCGCTGGCGCTATCGACGGCGGGGATCTATGGAGTGATCTCGTATACGGTGGCACAGAGATCGCACGAGATTGCGGTGCGGATGGCGTTGGGAGCTACGGTGCGGGGAGTGGTCGCGTCGATTGTGGGGCGAGGGGCGCTGTTGGGCGCGGCGGGGGTAGTGTTGGGGATCGGCGGGTCGCTTGCGCTACGGCGGCTCCTCGACGGCATGCTGTACGGGGTGGCGGCGACCGACCCGTTAACCATCGCGGCGGTGGCGGGGGCGTTGCTGGCTGTGTCGATGGTGGCTACGGCGGCGCCAGCGTTCTCGGCGAGCCGGCTGGATCCAGCGGTCACTTTGCGGAGCCAATAGCGACTGCTACTCCATCAAGCGGCCTGCCCGAAGTTGTATGCCCTGCTGAGGCGTAATCGACATGAAGTAGAGCGTGCCATCGGCGGAGGCGCCTTGAAGAATGCCGGGCATACTCGCATCGAGAACGCGAGCAAACGGCACCTGGAGTTCACGATCCAAAAGTGCAAGGGTCAACTTTTGCGAGGGTTTCCGGGCAGGGCCGTCGGTAACCAGGGCCGCTTGAACGGCAAGCGAGCCATCAGGAAGGGCCGCAGCGTAAAAAACCTCGCCGCCCGGCCGCGCTCTACCCGTGAGGATGTCGGGCGAAGGCTGGCGAAAGCCGGCAAGAGCCGCCGGGCATCTCTTCAGCAATTGGCCATCGAGTGCGTACGCTCGCACATCGAAGTGGCTCATGGGGATGTAGATGAGACGGCCACCCGACAAATCCCAAGCGATACTGGCGCGCCGCGCTGACTCTCTTGCAAGCGAAGCATTGAGTTCTGCCGGAGGTTCCCCGAATGACCGCGCCAGGGAACCGTCCCTGCGGACTACATGAATGTACGAAGCGCCGTCGCGAAAGCCCGTCAAAACGAACTCGCCGGACGGGGGGACCAAGAGCCTGCTTGGCCGCACACGATGAGCTCGAATATCGATTTCGGAGACCAGTTGCACTCGTGATCCGTCGAACGCGAACGTCATTACCCGACGCTCGTTCGCGGCGCTGAAGCGCCCCTCCGGGTCACAAGCGATGGCGACCGTCGAGAGGAGCTCAGAGTGCCGGGCGGAGTCGTATAGCACCCGCCCCTCTGCATTCAGGATTGCGAGTCGTCCCTTCGCGTCAGTGAAGTAGGAGCTGCCGTCGCGGCAAACCGCCCAGCGGAAGAGTGCGTCGTCGTACCGCGGCCCCAGATTCTGCTGCCAGACCAGGTCGAACGACAAGCGGAGCGGTTCGGCAGCCATGCTGACTAGCCGGCACGAGGCCGGCAAAGTAACCAGTAGTAAGAAATGATGGAACCGCTTTCGCATATTCGAGCCTCCTCCAGTTATTTCTGCGCGCCCATATGCAAGGATCGCAAGTGCCGCCCGAGCAATCACTCGAGTTCACAATCGTACTGTCGGGACATTCACATCGGATCTGATACCCCGTACAGTACTCACACAGGTCGCACCCTCCACTTTCCCGGCAGTTGAGGTACATGCTGCGTAAGCACTGTATCGGCATGCAATCAACGATCCCCTCACCGCAAGGTAGCTCGAACGAATTTTCGCACATCGAATCGAGCGAGAACCAAGGCTGGCAGCGTTGCGCTTGCGCGGTGGGGATCAGCGAAAATAAGACGAAGAAGACAAGTAATCGAAGAGGCATACACATCCTTTCAATGCCGTCAATTCGATCGCAAGACGGGAACCATGGGTATGTTAGGTCAACTTAACCACCGCGTCAATAGTCACTTTACGCTATCTGCTTCCGCCCGCTTCCGCCCTATTTTTCAGTCACTTACTCCATACTTGGGGAAATAACGTGAGTGTCTGAGCGATTATGGGTTATCGTGGGTTGTCGAGATTCGTTGGCGGCTCTCCGCTTTTGGCGTCGAGATCAATCTGGGAATCGATGGCCGTCAGAGCGGCCGCAATACCGGCCAGCGAAGCTCGACGCCTTGGGCGGTGAGGCGGCGCTGGAACTCTACGAGCAGCGGCTTTTGGTTGCGGATCTCGGTCGGCAGCCGCTTGGTGCGGAGGCACTCCGCGGCGAGTGAGCCCGCCGCTTCACCGATGTTCCATTCGACCGGATGAAGGCGGTAGCAGCCGTTGGTGATGTGAGTGACGCCCAGGTTCTTGCAGCCGGCGATGAGGTTGCGCACGCGCTTCGGGAGCAGAGCGCCGAGTGGGATCTGAAATGGCAGTGAGCTAACGTCGATGTAATTGTCGCCGCCGGTGCTTGGGTGGAGGTCGATGCGGTAGCTGCCGATGCCGACGGAGTCGGGGAAGTCTTCGGCGCGGACCTCGTCGCGTTTCTGTCCGGTGAGCTTCATTCGGGCGTCGGTACCGACGTGCTGCTCGAGCACGGTGAATTCAGCCTGTATACGCCGAGACTCACGGATGTACGGATACTTCGCCAAGCCGTCTTCGGTGCCGGTGACATCGGGACGGATGCGCAAGCCTTTCCAGCCCGCGCCGCCGTCGGGGCGCGGCGCCTCGGTCTGCATCCAATAGACGAGCGAGAGGCTCAGTTGACGGCCCGACTCGAGGTGCCGGGCGGCATCGGCTTCGGGCACTTCGAAGAGGTTGCCGAGCCAGTAGTCGTTGTGCGGCCAGTTGACGAGGGTGATGTCGGAGGCGTAGGCGCCGGGTTCGAAGTTGGCCTTGCTGGCGATGCGGCGGTAGAGCCACAGATTGAGGATGCCGGGGGGCGTGGGCTGTAGGGTGGGATCGAAGGCCAACTGGCGGGGCTTCAGTGTGAGAGGATCGCTCATCTGCCAGCTCAGCAAGCGGCCGGGCCAGGCGGGCTTGAGTTGGGGGATGTAGTCGCGCCAGCGCTGGTATTCGCGGGGCTTGTCGATGGTATGGTCCTCGCCCGGCAGGTAGTCGAGCGAGAAGCAGACCGTGAAGGCCTGCATGTTGGCGGGCTGCGGCTCTTCCGGGGCACTCGGTTCACCGGTCTGGCGGCGGGATTCGAAGCCGGTGACATATTCGGTTTTCGTCAGCGGGAGGAGGTCGCCGAGTTCGGTGGCGTCGATGAAGTAGGACGCCGTGATGGTGCGCGTGAGGCCGGTTTCCAGGCTTCTCACGGTGACCGACTTAACGGTGTCGGCGGAGACAAGCGCGGAGGTGGGTTTGTGACGCAGGAGAACGGCCAGTTTGCCGCCGCTGGCGTAAGGAGCCAGCATCTGCTCGAGCACGGCGAGCGAAACGCGGGGTTCGTGGGTGATACGGGAGACGCTGCCGTCACCGGGGTTGAGGTGGGTCCGGGCGCGCGCGACGGCGGTAAGGGGAAAGTGATCGTGGTAGTAGCGGCGGACGGCGTGGCGGTAGGCGGCGTAGGCGGCCGTTCGCCCGAACATTTCGATCCACGGATGTTCGTCGGGCGGGACGGATTGCGAAGTCAGTTGGCCGCCGATCCAATCGGTTTCTTCGGTGAGGACGACGCGGTGGCCGGCGCGGAGAGCGGCGAGTGCGGCGGCGCATCCACCTGTGCTACCGCCAATGACGGCGACGTCGAAGGCGAGGTCGCGCGCGGCGTGCAATGCGGCGGGTAACGCGAGCAAGGACGGCAGGAATTGGCGGCGGTTCATGACAAATCGCTAGAATAGCGGATTCATGTTCATACCCGAGTCGGCCGCGGCCTTCCTGGCCTCGCAGATCGAGCACGTGCGGCGGCTGCCGAAGCAGAAGCGCATTGTCTTCCCGGAAGGCGCGGACGCGCGCGTGATTGAGGCGGCGGGACGGCTGGCAAAGGACGGGTTGGTGAAGCCGGTGCTGGTGGGGCCGAAGCCGGCGGGGGCGCCGGAGGGCGTAAAGTTCGTGGACCCGGCAACGTGCTCTTCGACGCCGAAGTACGCACAGGTGTTCTTCGAGCGGCGGCGAGCGAAGGGCGTGACGCAAACGGAAGCCATGGAGACCATGCGGCGGCCGCTCTTCTATTCCGCGGCGATGGTAGCGGCAGGGGAGGCGGACGGGTTTGTCGGGGGCGCGGCGAACACGACTGGGGAGACGGTCCGCGCGGCGATTCAATGCATCGGGCTGGCGCCGAAGGTGAAGACGGTGTCGAGCGTCTTCATCGTGGCGGTGCGAGACCGTTCCCACGGGCACCAGGGGCTGCTGGCGATGGCGGATTGCGCAATCGTCATTGATCCGTCGGCGGTGGAGCTGGCGGAGATCGCGATTGCCACGGCGGCGTCGACGAAGACGCTCATCGGGGCCGAGCCGGCGGTGGCCCTGCTGTCGTTCTCCACGAAGGGCAGCGCCAAGCATCCGTGGATCGACAAGGTTGTGGAGGCGCTGCGGGTGGTGCGGGCGCGCGCGCCGGAGTTGCACGTTGACGGAGAATTGCAGGCGGACGCGGCGCTGGTGCCGGCGGTCGGCTCGTCGAAGAGCCGGGGGTCGACGGTGGCGGGACGTGCGAACACGCTGATCTTCCCGGACTTGAACTCAGCCAATATCGGGGTGAAGCTGGTAGAGCGGTTGGGCGGCGCGGTTTGCTACGGGCCCTTCCTACAGGGGCTGGCGAAGCCGGCGAACGACCTCTCGCGCGGCTGCTCGGCCGATGACATCTACGGCGTGGCGTTGGTGACGGCGCTGCAATCTGAACAAGCGAGCCATGCCGCAGGATGGTAAGCTGACGGCGGCGACATGCTTCCGTTCCGGCTGGTGTATCACGATGGCTACGATCTCAACTTCGGCGCCCACGTTTTCCCTTCGACCAAGTACAAGCTGATTCGCGCGCGGCTGCTGCGCTTAGGGGTAGCGGTACCGGAAGACTTCGTGGAACCGGAGCCGCCGGCCGACGAAGACCTGCTGCTGGTGCACGAGCAAGGCTGGATCGAGCGGCTGAAGAACGGCACGCTGAGCTTCCAGGAAGTGCTGCGGCTGGAGGTTCCCTACTCGAGGCAGATGGTGAACGCTTACTGGCTGTCGGCGGCCGGGACGACCCTGGCGGGGCGACTGGCGCTAGAGCACGGGGTGGGGTACAACATCGGGGGCGGTTTTCACCATGCTTTTCCGGGACACGGGGAAGGGTTCTGCGCGATCCATGATGTCGCCGTGGCCATCCGGCGGCTCCAGAAGGATGGGTTGATCGAGAAGGCGCTGGTGATTGACTGCGACGTGCATCACGGCAATGGCACGGCCGCGATCTTCGCCGGCGACGCGAGCGTGTTCACCATGTCGATTCATCAGTTCAATAACTACCCCGCGGAAAAGCCGCCGTCGACGATCGATATTCACCTGGCCGACGGCGTGGCGGACGCCGAGTACCTGCAGAAACTGAAAGGCCCGTACGAAATGGCGGTGTCCGGTTTCCGGCCGGACCTGGTGATGTATGTGGCCGGGGCCGATCCGTACATGCACGATCAGCTGGGTGGGCTGTCCCTGACACTCGAAGGGCTGAAGGCGCGCGACCGCCTGGTGATCGATACGGCGTTGCGGTACAAGGCTCCGGTAGTGATTTCACTGGCGGGCGGCTACGCATACGAGCTGATGGACACGGTGGCGATTCACTACAACACGGCGATTGCGGCCAAGGAATCGCTCGAGGAAACGGGGTGGAAGACGGCCGGGGCCTCGTAGATGGTTGCGGTGGCGATTCCGGCCTACCGCCCTGGCCCGGCGCTGGCGGTGTTGGTGCGGCAGCTGGTGGAGTTCCATCCAGTGGTGGTGGTGGACGACGGCAGCGGCGAGGCATACGGGGCGGTGTTCGCGGATCTACGTGGCGCGACCGTACTGCGGCATAGCGTGAACCGGGGAAAAGGCGCAGCACTGAAGACCGCGTTCCAGCACCTTCGGGAGCAAGGAGGCGTGGATGGCGTGGTCACGGCGGACGCAGACGGACAACACCGGGTGGAAGACATCCGTGAGGTCGCCGCGGCACTGGAGCGGGAGAGGGACGCGCTGATCCTTGGGGCGCGGGGATTCGACGGGCGCGTTCCCCTGCGCAGCCGGATTGGGAACGGCCTCACGCGGACAGTGATGCGATTCGTCCTGGGGCGGAGGCTGCGCGACACGCAGACGGGCCTGCGGGGGATTCCGGCGGAGCTACTCGAGGAACTGGTCCGGCTGCCGTCGAACGGATACGAGTACGAGCTGGACATGCTGGTAGCGGCGAAGCACCATCGAACGCGCGTGGTGGAGGTCGGGATTGCGACAATCTACGAAGAAGGCAATCCATCGTCGCACTTCAATCCCTTGTTCGATTCGCTCAAGATCTACTTCGTGCTGCTGCGCTTCAGCTTCATCTCACTGCTGACAGCGTTGGTGGACAACGCCGTGTTTTACGCGGCGTGGCGATCCACGGGAGACGTGCTGCAGTCGCAGGTGACGGGGCGAGCGGTGGCCATCGCCTTCAACTACCTGGCGGCACGGCGGGCGGTGTTTCTCTCGCGCGAGCCGCACACGAGCACGCTGCCGCGGTACCTTCTGCTGGTGCTGCTGAGCGGGACCGTGTCCTATGCGCTGATCCGGTCCCTGGAGCCGGCAACGGGGGTGGTGGCAGGCAAGCTGTTGGCAGAGACGACGCTATTCCTGGTGAATTTTCTGGTGCAGCGGGACGTGGTGTTCACCAAGCGCGGCCGGGCGACGGACTGGGACGAGTACTATCGCCGCACGCCGCCAACGGCGCGCCTGACGAGGAAGCACACCGAGCGACAGCTCATCGCGATGCTTGGCCGCTGCGGGGAAGCGCGCGAGATGGTGGAGTTCGGCGGGGCGAACAGCTGCTTCGCAGAGGCGGTGATGAAGGCGGTCCGACCGCGGCGATACATGGCGGTGGACACCAACGAGTACGGACTTTCGCTGCTTCCGGCGCGAGTGCCGGGAGCCGAGGCGAGGCGGGGAGATGTGCTTGCAGGAGATCCGGCGGTGCGGGCGGACGTAGTGTTCAGCGTGGGGCTAATCGAGCATTTCGACCCGGCGGGAACGCGGCGCGCGGTGCATACGCACTTCGATGCGGCGCGAGAACACGTGTTGCTTTCTTTCCCGACGCCGACCTGGCTGTACCGACTGGCGCGGGGGATGGCAGAGGGGGCCGGCGTCTGGAAGTTTCCCGACGAGCGGCCGCTCGAGCGCGAAGAGGTGCTCCAAGCGGTGGGGGAACGAGGCGAGTTGATGGCGGAACGGCTGCTGTGGCCGCTGGTGTTCACCCAGCGAATGATGCTGTTTCGAGTTACTCGACCACAAAGCGATCGAGGTCGATGAAGCCCTCAAGGATGCGCACGCGCACCGTGTGGGGGCCGGGAGGCAAGCCGTCGAAGACGGCGGAGGATTGCCACTGGACGTCGGCGGCGAACTGATTCACCTCGCCCCGAGGCTGGTCATCGATGAAGACCTGCGCGCGGCCCCGGTTGGAGGCGCGAGTGAAGAACCAAGTGAAGCGAACGCCGGTGAAGCGAATCAGGAACTCATCGCCGGGGCGCTCGGAGTAGGTGACCGTACCTCCGGTGGCTTCCTTGAACTGGGTGTCGCGGGACCAAGCGCCGCGATAGGCGACGGTACCCGAGCTGTCTTCGTGAGCCCCGGGAAGGGCGGTGAACCGTTGGAGCGAGGTCTGGGGCTCGGAGCGGAGTTTGCCGACGTAATAGCGGCCGGCGACGAACTCGGGATCGGTGTAGCGCAGGAGGAGTTCGGAGGCGAAGGTGTGCGACGGCGTAGCGGGGGATTCGGGGTTGAAGGCGACAACATACTCGGCGCGGTGTTTCCGGAGTAAGGCGAAGGTTTCATCGGCGGACCTGACATTGCGTAAGGCGCGCCAGAAGCGGTCGCTATGCCAGGAGTTGGTGACCGCGCTGCCGCGCAGGGCGCCGATAGCGTTGCCCTCAAGGAAGGCGACACCGGGGGCGCCTGGCCGGCTGTTCATGTAATCGATCACCCGACGCTCATCGGGCAGGGGCGTGGCGGTGAAGTCGCGGTGGTAGCCTCCCGGGGCGGGGAGGAAGGCGAGGTTGAGCGCGTAGAGGGCAATCAGCGACAGCGCGAACGCCGCGCCTCGGATGTAGGCGGCAGGGATGAGGGCGAGGGCGAGAAGGGGATAGACATAGCGAACGTACGATTGGCCGGAGAACACGGCGAAGAAGCAGAAGAGCGTGATGAGCATGGCCGCAGCAGCGGGATAGGTCCAACGACGCAAGGCCGCGAGGGGAACGACCACAAGCGCCAACCAGTGGAAGGCGAATCCGCCATTGAACGATTCCAGGTAGCGGCGGGTGTGGAAGACGGTGTCGTAGAAGAGCGAGAGCGAAAGCGGCGCCTTATAGCGGTTGTCCTGGAAGACGGTGGTGGTGTCGTAGAGCGGGGATTTGAAGGTGGTGTTCAGGAAGGGGAAGACCGGATTTCCGGTGACGATCCAAGCGGTCGCGTACGGTATGGAGGCAAGAGCGGCAAAGATGGCGAGCGAGGCGGCGAGCGTCCGAAACCAGGGGAAGCCGGGCAGCCGCAGCGCCTCGACTGCGAGCAGGACAAGGATGGCGACGGCGAAGGCCAGCGCCCCCAGCTTGGAGGCGACGGCGGCCCCGAGCAGCAAAGCAGCGGCGTAGAAGCGACGCTCGAAGACCGCCGACAGGGCGGCGATGACCAGAGCGCACCAGAAGTTCTCGACGAACATCGAGCCGGTGACCATGGCGACGAGCGGACTGGAGGCGAAGACCGCCGTCAGCAGGAGGGCCCAGGCGAGCGACGTCCAGCGGGAGAGCAGGCGAACGAGCAGGAAGGCAATCCAGGCGAGCAGGCCGAAGTTGAGTAAGCGCGCAGCGGCCTCGCCGGCCATCAGGTAGGCGGCGGTGTAGGCCCAATCGCCGCCCATTGGCATCACGGCCCAGGTGAAGCGCGAGACGTCGAAGGTCCATTGATGGTCGAGCGCGACCCGGGCGGGTATGACGAGGTGCATGGCGAGGCCGTCGGCGCTCACTTCGGGCTTAAGGGCGAGGAGCCAGTTCGACAGGAGGGCGAACAGGAGCAGAGCGGCAGCGGCAGCTTCGCGGCGGTCGAGGGACGGCAGGGCGAGCGGCAGGGCGCGACGGCGGAGCACGAACACGGCAGGAGGGATTGCAGCCCAGTACAGGGCCGAATAGTGAATCGGGAAGGCGATGGTAAGGGACATGACCGCGACAAGGACGGCGAGGGCCTCCAGGCCGAGGGACAGTATGAGGGCAGCCGCGAGGACGGGGATTGGTCCCGCTACCCAAGCGGACCAAAGCGCGACGGCCCCGAGGGAGAACGGCAGGAGCCATCGCGGGCGGAACGTTACCAACGGGAGCGCAAGCAGGGCGAAGAGGGCGAGCCAGGAGAGGAAGGTGCGTTTGCCGTCGGCGGACCAGAGGGTTTGCTGAAGGAGACCGCCGTCACGGAAGCCGTAGACGTAGACGATGAGGAGAAGGGCGATCGGGAGGACTAGCCGAGCGCGGGAACGTGCGCCAGCAAGCCATCTTCGAAGGAGTAGTCGGGAGCGGGGAACGGATTGTTGCGGCTCCACCAGCGATAGGTCTCCTTGAGTCCGTCTTGCAAGGGGGTTGCCTTGAGGCCGAGGACGCGCTGGGCCTTGTTGACCACCTGGGTGATTGGCGGCAGGTCGTAGTACATGCCGAAGTAGAGCTTCGGGCCCATCGGGTGACCACCGGCGCGGAGAATGCGCTCGCGGGGCATGCGGATGAGCTGCGGTTTCTTGCCGGCCGCCTCCGCGAGGGCGTGCACGAGGTCCTGCTGGGTGATGGGCCGGGAATTGGCGATGTTGAACGCGTGCCCGACGGCGTTGGGTTCCTCGAGCGCGCGGAGGCAGGCGGCGACGAGGTCCTTGACGTAACAAAACTGCATGAGGCGGCGGCCATCGCCGGGCAGGATGATGGGGCGGCCATCGCGCAAGCGATCCCAGAAGAAGGCTTCGCGATAGAACGGGTTTTCAGGGCCGTAGATGTAGGGAGGACGCAGGGTGACGATGGGGCAGCCGTGGCGCTGGTGGAGGCGGAAGAGGGCGCGCTCACTCATGGCCTTGTTGCGGACGTAGAGGTCGGGGTGGTCGTCCGGAGCGAGGCCGTCGCCTTCGTGATGGTTGAGGCCGTCACCGTAGGCGGCGACGCTCGACATGAAGACGTAGCGGTGGAGACGGTCGCCGGCGGCTTTGGCGGTGGACTCCACGTGGGCGGCGGTGGTACCCCGTTCCCAGTCGTAGACGTTGTCGAAGACGACTTCGAAACCCTTGCCGGCGAGGGCGGCGCGCACGGCCGCCGGGTCGTTGCGATCGGCGGTCAGGTTAGCGACTTTGCGGCCGAGGTCATGCTCGGCGCGGCGGTGCATGACCGTGACCTCGTGCCCCGCTTTCACGAGTTCGCAGACCAGCCGGCGCCCGATGAAGAGGGTGCCGCCGATAACCAGGATGCGGCGGGACCGGAAGGTCCCGTTAGTCGTAGTATTCGAGGCCAAGATGCGTAATTAAATCCTCGCCGCGCATCCAGCGAAGCGTATTTTTCAGCTTCATCAGCTGAATGAAGATGTCATGTTCCGGGTAGAGCCCGGGCGCGGTCATGGGTGCCTTGAAGTAGAAGCTCAACCATTCCTGGATGCCGCGCATGCCGCAGCGCTGGGCCAGATCGAGGAAGAGGACCAGATCGAGGACGAGCGGCGCGGCAAGGATGGAATCGCGGCAGAGGAAGTCGATCTTGATCTGCATCGGATAGCCGAGCCACCCGAAGATGTCGATGTTGTCCCAGCCCTCCTTAGCGTCGCCGCGCGGGGGATAGTAGTTGATGCGAACGGCGTGGTACAGGTCCTTATAGAGCTTGGGGTAGAGTTCGGGCTGGAGGATGTGCTCGAGAACGGAGAGTTTCGTTTCCTCTTTGCTCTTAAAGGAGCCGGGATCTTCGAGCACCTCACCGTCGCGGTTTCCCAGGATGTTGGTGGAGAACCAGCCAGACATACCCAGCATGCGGGCCTTCAGGCCGGGCGCCAGCAGGGTCTTCATGAAGGTCTGACCGGTCTTGAAGTCTTTGCCGGCGATCGGGATGTTTCGCTCGCGCGCGAGTTCCTGGATGGCGGGAGCATCGACGGTCAGGTTCGGCGCACCGTTCGCGAAGGGAACGCCGCACTGCATGGCGGCATAGGCATAGATCTGGCTGGGAGCAATGTCGGGGTCGTTCTTCTGCAGGCCGCACTCGAAGTCCTTGAGGGTCTGGTGCACCTGCGCGGGCTTGTGGAAGACCTCGGTGGAACCGCACCAAATCATCACCAGACGGTCGCAGCCATTTGCCCGTCGAAAGTTCTCGATGTCCTCGACCAGCGCCTGGGCCTTGTCCATCTTGGTGCCCTGCGTTTTGACGTTGGGCCCGTCGATGCGGCGGACGTAATCGTGGTCGAAGACCGCCTTCATCGGCTTGACGGCCGAGAGCGGCTCTTTCACCTTCTCGAGCAGGGACTTTTCAAGCACCTGCGCGTGCATCGCCGACTCATAGGCGGTGTCCTCAAAGATGTCCCAGCCGCCGAAGACCAGCTGATTAAGGCCGGCGAGGGGGACAAAATCCTTGATGCGCGGTGAGCGGCCGTCCGTTCGCTTTCCCAGCCGGATGGTGGCCATCTGGGTGAGCGAACCGACAGGCTCGGCTATACCGCGTTTGACGGCCTCTACGCCCGCGATGAAGGTAGTGCTGACCGCACCGATGCCGGGGATCAAGATGCCTAACTTACCGTCCGCGGGAGCGATACGGACGTTATCATTGCCTGACAAGTGCCATCTCCTTGGCGAGCGCGGCCGGGCCTCTCACCGCGGCTCGCGATACGCCGCCAGTGTGAACTCAGAAGCTCACGGAACGTCGGAAAATGAGCCCGAATTGTTATACTAGCAACTTCATGCAGCATCGCGCGACGAGCACACTCTCGACGATTCTGGTCGATGACGAGCAACTGGCGCGGGAGGAACTGGCATTCCTGCTGCGCGACTACCCGGACATTGAAATCGTGGCCACCGGCTCGAACGGCGTCGAGGCGGCACAGTTGATCGAAGAACTGGAGCCGGATATCGTTTTTCTCGATGTGCAGATGCCGGGCAGCGACGGGCTATCGGTGGTCCGACAGCTACGGGAGAAGAACGTTCCCCTGCCGCACTTCATCTTCGCCACGGCCTACGATCAGTACGCGATCGAGGCCTTCAAACTGGAGGCGATGGATTACCTGCTGAAGCCGGTGGAGCGGGAACGTCTGGACTTGACGGTGGAACGGGCGCGGCGGGCCGTCTTCGACAAGCGGCAGGCGCCGGCGGAAGCAGCCGGGGGCGGGGCTTCGAAGCCCGCGCTGCAACGGACGAAGCTGCTGGTGAAGGCAAGCAACCGCAACTTCATCATCGACGCCAACGACGTGATCTATGCGACGATCGAGGACGGCCTGATCACGGTAGTGACGACGACGATCGAGGGTATTTCGAATTACCGCACGATCGAGGAGTTGCAGTCGAATCTCGACCCCGACACATTCTGGCGCGTGCACAGGTCCTTCCTGGTGAACATCAACCGCATTCGCGAAGTGATCCCATGGTTCAAGTCGTCCTATCAGCTGAAGATGGACGACAAGAAGCAGACGGAGATCCCCGTGAGCCGGGTGCAGACGAAACGGCTGCGCGCGCTGTTGAAGCTCTAGAATAGAGGCATGAACGACACGTTGCGAATTGCGGGACGAGAGTTCCGTTCCCGGCTTTTTGTGGGCACGGGAAAGTACCGGAGTCACCAGGAGATGGCGCGCTGCCACGAGGCGTCGGGCGCGGAAGTGGTGACGGTGGCGGTGCGGCGGGTCAACCTTACGGACCGCTCGAAGGAGAGCCTGCTCGACTACGTGGACCGGTCGCGGTATTTCCTGCTGCCGAACACGGCGGCGTGCTACACGGCGGACGAAGCGATTCGGACTGCGCGGCTGGGACGCGAAGTGGGGCTGTCGCACTGGGTGAAGCTGGAAGTCATCGGGGACGAACGGACCCTGTTTCCGGACAATGAGGGCTTGCTGGAAGCGACGCGGGTGCTGGTGAAAGAGGGCTTCGTGGTGCTGCCGTACACCAACGACGACCTGGTGAACGCGAGGAAGTTGATCGACGCCGGCGCGGCCGCAGTGATGCCGCTGGCGGCTCCCATCGGCAGCGGCCTGGGAATCCAGAACATGAACAACCTGCGGATCCTGCGGGAGATGATTACGGAGGTGCCGCTGATTGTGGACGCCGGCGTGGGCACAGCCTCGGACGTCGCGATCGCGATGGAGCTCGGCTTCGACGGAGTGCTGCTGAACACGGCGATCGCCGCGGCGGAGGATGCGGTGCGGATGGCGGAAGCGATGAAGTATGCGACGCTGGCCGGCCGCGGCGCGTACCTGTCCGGGCGTATGCCGAAGAAGATGTATGCCGCGGCCAGCAGCCCGCTCGAGGGCGTCGTGCGTTAGATGCGGATCGCCATCCTCTCCGATATCCACGACAACATCTGGAACGTGAGCGCCGCGGTGAAGCACGCTCGCGAAGTGCAGTGCGAAGTGTTGCTCTGCTGCGGCGACCTCTGTTCACCGTTCGTGATGGACCGGCTGCGCCTGTTCAGCGGCGCGGTGCACATCGTATTCGGGAACAACGACGCAGACCTGTACCGCATCACGCAGAAGTCCGACGACCGGGTGCGCGTGCACGGGGAGTTCTTCGAAGGCCAGTTCGGCGGCCGGCGAGTGGCGATGCAGCACTACGACAACATCGCGCGGGGGCTGGCGCACAGCGGTCTTTATGACCTGGTGTGCTACGGCCACAATCATCGCTTGCGGGTAACGCGCGTGAAGCAGACGCTTGCGGTGAATCCGGGGCCGCTGATGGGCGCCGCCGGCTTCACGAGCAAGGGGTGGGAAGACGTCGCGGCAACGTTCCTGGTCTATGACACCGACAGCGGCGGTGTGGCGGCGTTTCGCGTGGAAGGCGAGGGCCGGGTGGAGCGGCACGATTTCGAGATCGGCGTGGGCTGGGACTAGACGAACCGGAGCCCGTACTTAGCGCCCTCCCGCGTCATGGCGTCGCGTTGTTCCTCGTAGCCGGGCGGCAAGGCACTGAGCGGAGGCAGCACGAGCTGGCGAGCGGGGCGCGAGAAGTGCAGGAAGAACTGCTCGATGCCTCCCGGCGCCGCCAGGATGAGAGCGGTGGCTTCCGGCGTCAACAGGCGAAACGAGTGTGGGACTCCTTTCGGGAGGAAGACGCAGGAGCCTGGCGCGGCATGTAACTCGACGCCGCCAGCGTTGAACTCGGCGACGCCGTTCAGCAGGTAGAAGATTTCGTCCTCATTCTCGTGGACGTGGGGCGGCGGTTCGAAGCCGCGACGCGCTGAAGCCTGCATCAACGAGTACCGGCCATCCGACTGGTATCGGTTCACGAGGAAGGTGAGCAGGTGAGTTGCGTACCAATAGGAATTGCCGGCGGCGACGCGGTTGAGGAACGCCATGGGCTGCGGGCCGCTGACACGGGTGTCGGGGACGAACTCAATGCCGACGTCGCCCGGCGAGGCGTGGCCAGTCAGGAGATTTTCAAAACCGGGCGGGCTGACGAGCAACAGCACGCGCGCCTGGGGCGAGCGGACGGCAAAGGCGTGCGGCAGGTTCTTCGGCAGGAAGATGCAGTCTCCCCGGCGAGCCAGGAAGCGTTGATTGCCGGCGAACACATCGAGCGCCCCGTCCAGAACGTAGAATGCCTCGTCCTCCCGGGTGTGGCGGTGCGGCGGGGGTTCGCAGCCGGGCCGCAGTTCGAGTTCCAGCAGGCTTACTTCCGCACCCGTCACGCGCGCGGGCGCGAGCGACGAAACCGACATATTGGGGTGTTCGACGGTGTTCCCGGTGCTCGCAAAGCAGACGAAGGGCGCTGCCTGGGCCGCCCGCACTTCTGCTCGGAGGGCTGTGCTCATACTCAGTAACGCGCGAAACCGCAGGAAGCAGGCGCAATGGCCTGGGTGGATAATCAAAGCATGGCGAGAGGCTGGGAGAGTAAGTCGGTCGAAGAACAGATGTTAGCGGCTGAAAAGGCCGTGCGGACGCCGCCGCTGAGCGCCGAGCAGGTGGAGCGGAATGCGAAGCTGCAAGGACTGGAGTTGGAACGGACGCGCCTGCGGCGCGAGTTGCAGGCGGCCTGCAATGCACGCCACCGGGGCATGTTGGAGCAGGCGTTAGCGCACGTCGACGGGCAGATCGCGGCGCTCGGCTAGGCGGCGCGCAATGATCTCCTCGGCCGCGGCCTCGTCCAGGCGTCCGGCGGCGGCAAGAGCTTCGGCTAGCATGCTGTGAGGCTCCGGGTCTTCCGGAGCGAGACGAATCGCCTCATGGCACCAGTTGGTGAAAGCGCGAACCTCGTTGGCGAGCCGTGAGAGGCGGGCGAGTTCCTTGCATGCGGCGGCGTGATCGGGATTGAGTTGCACGCATCGCTCGAAGGCGGCGAAAGCTTCGGCGAGCCGCCCGCTGGCGGCGTTGTCGCGGCCGGATTCGAAGGCAGCCTCCGCTTCGCTGCGGATCAGCCTCAATTCCATGTGTATCGCGCCGGGGAAGGCGTTTGGGCGGTAGGGCGGGATCTCCCGGAAGCCCAGTTTGCGGTACAGGCCGCGGGCTGCGTCCATGCCGGGCAAGGTGTCCAACAACAGACGTTCGAAACCATGCCGTCGCGCCAGGGCGATGATGGTTTCCGCGAGAAGCTCGCCGACGCGGCTCCCTCTGGCGGAGGGCCGGACGTAGAGGCGCTTCATCTCGCCGGCTTGCTGGGAGAAGGGACGGAGCGCGGCGACCCCCAGGGGGCCGGTGGCGTCCACGGCCAGCAGCAGGTGAAGGTAGCCGGCCGGGAGCGACGACAACTCGGCTTCGAACGACGGGAAGCAGCGGGGCTCATCGACGGCGCCGGCGTACTCGCGAAAGAGTGTAGCCACGGTTTCGAGGTGTTCTTCGCGCGCCTCGATGACCGTGGGAGCAAACGTGAGCAGCCCGTCGGAGAGCAGCCGGGCGAGTTCCTCCGGCGAACCCTGGCCGGTGCGGAGGATCCCGGCTGTCTCCGCCGTACCCCGGCACGAGACGAGGAAGGGAGATTGCGACGTGTACTCCACGAGCGCAGGTGCGGTTTGCCGCAAGGGCGCGCGAGTGACGACAAGGGTGTCGGGGTGAGCACGAACGTTCAGGTGGCACCAGTTGCCGGCGGCGAGAAGCTGGGAGGCCGCCAGCGCCTGTTCGACCGGCCGCGGAACGAAGCGATCCGCCATTGAGGTCCGCGCGACGGTAGCCGGGCGCCGCTGCGCGGCGTGACGTTCCACTACGACCATGACGTAGGAGAACGACTCGATCCGCAGGCTCCGCAGCGCGGTCTGCCAGCGCGCGAGGTCACCCTCCTGCGCGTGCCGCGGAGACCAGTTGTCGAGAATGACCGCGGGGGGATTTAACTCCGCCCGGGTGATGACAGCGACATCGAACTGCGTCTGGGCCTCTCGAAGCCAGGCGCGGACGCGGTCCTCGATGGGGGTGTGCTGGTAGCGCGCCATCAGGGCCAGGGCATAGAAGCGGCCGCCGGGAGGAAGGTGGGCGGGCAGCCCTTCGATTACCCGCCTGGTGAGGGCCTCCCCGTCGGCCCCGCCGTCGCGAAACACCTGATCCGCGCGCAGCGAGGGCACGTAGGGAGGATGGGCGACGATGCGATCGAAGGTCCGGGTTCGCGCGGGCGCATACAGGTCGCCGCGGGCGAGAGTGACGTTGGAGAGGCCGTTCAGCCGGCGATTGAACTCCGCAAACAGATGCGAACGCGCGGAGATGTCGTAGGCGAAGGCATGGGCTGCATATCGGGAAGCGGCTATCAAGGCCGCGGCGGCCGCGCCGGAGCAGAGCTCAAGGAAGGCGGGACAGGGAGCCTCCGGCAGGATGGAGAGGAACTCTTCGGTATTTGCGCTGACGGCGGAGAACACACGCTCCGAGGAGGCGTCCGCGAGTTCCCTGCCCCGGCTGCGATCGGACGCTATGTATACGCCGTGGGTGGGGTAGAGCGAAACCTCGGCCGAGTAGCGGCTTCCCTCGTCCAGGATGAGGCCCAATTCAGCGAGGAGGTCAGAGCCTGGGAGGTTCTCCCGGGGGACGCTTTGACCGAGCAGGAACAGGTAGATCAAGGCGTCGAGGAGGTCGTCGGGCGGCAGTTCGGTGAAGAGGTGTTGAGCCTGGGAGAGGCGTTCGATGCCGAGCCGCCCGAGGATCGCCTTCTCGGTGTATCCCGCGGCCTGAAGGTAATGGCGAAGGCGATCGAGTTGCTCCTGTGAGCCAAGCTGGAGGGGCACTCTCCACAGACTAGCACTCGTACAATAAAACTCATGTTGTCCTGGGGACTCGCTTTAGCTCTTCAATTTGTGCCCGCCGCGGGCGGCGTTCCGAACCGGCAGCCGCACCTGGCGATCTTGGGATCAAAGGTGGCGCTTGTCTACGGCGCCGGTGATCGCATCCTGGTACGGTCGTCGAGCGACGCGGGCGCAACCTTCGGAGAACCGGTTGCCCTTCCGGTGACGGGTAAGATCGCGCTCGGGATGCGGCGCGGGCCTCGAGTTGCGATTACCAGGCACGGGTACATGGTGACTGCCATAACCGGCGAGACGCTCCGCGGGGAAGATGGTGACGTCACGGCGTGGTTTTCAGAGGACGGGAAGGCCTGGAGTGCGGGGCGGCGCTTGAACTCAGCGGAGCGCGCGGGGCGCGAGGGGCTGCATGCGATGGGCGCCTCAGAGGACGGGACAGTGGCCGTTGCATGGCTTGATCTGCGCGGCAAGGGCACGCAACTGTGGGCAGCTATTTCAACCGACGGCGGCCGAAGCTGGCACGACGACCGGCGGGTTTACGAATCGCCCTCCGGTTCGGTGTGCGAATGCTGTCATCCGGCGATCGCCGTCAGCGGGAAGAACGTGCACCTCATGTTTCGAAACGTGGTGGCGGGAAGCAGGGATATGTACCTGATTTCTTCGGCGAATGGGGGTAAGTCCTGGGGAGAGGCGCGGAAAATGGGGCTAGGAACGTGGAGGCTGGAAGGCTGTCCGATGGACGGCGGCGACTTGCAGTTGGATGCCGAAAGGAGGCCCGTTGCGGTCTGGCGACGGGATAACCAGTTGTTTCTCAGTACACCAAGTAGCCCCGAGGAAGCGGTGGCGGTGGGTAAGAACGCGGTTCTCGCCGTTTCCCGCGGCCGGCGGGCGGTGGCCTGGATGGACGGCAAGAGGGTGCGGTTCTTGAGCGACAGTGACCGCGTTGAGCGGTCCGGCGCGTGGCCGTCGCTGGTTGCGCTGCCTTCCGGGCGAGTTCTGCTTGCCTGGGAGGATGCAGGCACGATTCACGTCGAGTCTTTCGGCCTGTGACACAATACGAGATTCATGTCCAAAATTGCCTTTCTATTCCCGGGCCAGGGTTCCCAGTACGCGGGCATGGGCAAGTCCCTCGCGGAGCAATTTCCAGTGGCAGCGCGGGTGTTCGAGCGGGCGGACGAGGCGCTCGGTTTCCCGCTCTCCCGGCTCTGTTTCGAGGGTCCTGAAGAGTCTCTGAAGCTGACGGAGAACACGCAACCGGCCCTGTTGACGGTTTCCGTCGCTGCTTATGAAGTGTTGCAGGAGCAGGGCCGGCGCCCGGACTTCGTTGCAGGCCACAGCCTGGGCGAGTACTCGGCGCTGGTGGCGGCCGGAGCGTTGCGATTCGAGGACGCCGTGCGCCTGGTGCGGCAGCGGGGGCGGTACATGCAGGAGGCGGTACCACAGGGAATAGGGGCCATGGCGGCGATCCTCAAGCTGCCGGCGGGCAAGTTGGAAGGCATTCTGGCGGAGGCGGAGCAGGGCGAGGTGGTATCGGCGGCGAACCTGAACTCGCCTGAGCAGGTAGTGATCGCCGGTCACGCGGGTGCGGTCCAGCGCGCGGCGGACCTGGCGAAAGCGGCTGGGGCGAAACGAGCGGTCCTGCTGCCGGTGAGCGCGCCGTTCCATTGCGCGCTGATGAAGCCCGCGCAGGAGCGCCTTTGCATCGACCTCGACAAGACCGAGTTTCGAGATCTCGAGATCCCGCTGGTGAACAATTGGCAGGCCCGCCTGATCCGGGGCGGAGACGAGGCGCGGCAGGGCTTGTACGAGCAGGTGCCGAACCCGGTACGGTGGACGGAGAGCATGGCGCGGCTGTTCGAGCAGGGTTGCGACCGTTTCGTAGAGGTCGGCGCGGGCGCGGTTTTGTCCGGGCTGCTGAGGCAGATCGACCAATCGAAGCAAGCGCAGAAGTTCGGCGAAGCCGAGGATCTGGCGAAGTTACAATAACAACGTAAAGCCCATGACGCGTTTCTGCCTTCTCACGGCCGCTCTGGCGGCGATGGTATTGTCCGGAGCCTGTAAGAAGGCGGCGCCGGCAAATGTTGCGGCGACCGTCAACGACCGGCCGATCACGTACGCGGAACTCGACAAGCAGTACCGGTTGCAGTTCTACTCGCAGGCGGACCGGCCGAGCGACGACCAGATGCTGATTCAGAAGCTCGAAGTGCTGCGCATCCTGGTGGACAACGAGGTGATGCTGCAGCGAGCGGAGAAGCTCGGTCTCATGGCGACGGACTCCGAGGTGGACGGCAAGCTTGCGGAGATGAAAGCACCGTATACGCAGGAGGAGTTCCAGAAGCAGCTCGACGCGCGCAAGATGTCGGTGGACGACCTGAAGGCCCAGCTCCGTCGGGACCTCAGTATTCAGAAGCTGCTCACGAAAGAAGTCTCTTCGCACGTCAACATCAGCGACAAAGATGTCAACGATTTCTACAGCGCCAACAAGGCCGCGTTCAATTTCGCGGAGCCCCAGGTGCACCTGGCGCAGCTGCTGGTGACGTCGAGTCCCGATCCGAACGTGCGCAACCTGAAGAACGACAAGGCACAGAACGACGACCAGGCACAGAAGAAGGTCCGCATGCTGGCCAACCGAATCCAGGCGGGCGAGGACTTCGGAATGCTGGCGCAGAACTACTCGGAGGACCCGAACACGGCGTCGAACGGGGGGGACCTGGGGTTCGTCCGGGAGTCGGATCTGGAGCAGGCGAGCCCCGAGTTACGGAAGCTGATCATGTCGCTGCAGCCGGGGCAGGCTTCGGCGCCGATCAAGACGCAAGAGGGCTACCGCATCCTGAAAGTGATCTCGAAGGAGCCGGCAGGGCAGCGGGAGCTGACTGACCCTCGGGTACAGCAGAACATTCGGGAGCAGCTGCGGAATCGCAAGGAGCAGCTGCTGAGAGCCGCCTACTATGAAGTGGCGCGGAATGAGTCCAAGGTAGTCAATTACTTCGCGCAGTCCGTGGTTCCGTCGCTGGCGGAGAAGAAATAGCTTCTTCGAGGCGCGTCAGGAGCGAGAGCAGGCGGGGAGCGGCATCGCGGCGTCCGCCGAAGCGAAGTTCGTTATAGGATTCGGTGATCTGTTCGACGAGCAGGGCAGTTTCCTGCTGCGGGATGTGGCGCACGAACTCGCCGGGGGTGATCCAGGCCGGTTTTTCGAGGCCGCGGCGGCGAAGAAGAGCGAGCATTCTCTGGTAAAGCAGAGTGGCGTCGGAGGCGTGGGCGTGCCCGCGCTGAAGCCGGCCGAGGCGCTTACGCGCCTGCCACCGCCGGTAGAGCCAGGGCAGCAGGAAGGCCGTCAGGACGGCGGCGGAGAGTGCGGCGATCAGGGCGGGCCCATGGAGGCGCAGCCATTCGACGGTCGCCTTCGACCAGGCTGCGGCATCCGTCTGAAGGCGGTCGAGCCACTGGCCGTTGAGGCGGCGCCGGGACTGCTCGATGCTCGAGGCGAGATTGAACTGGCGATCGGCGTTGTAGTTGAGGACCCAGTCCTGCCAGAAGGTCTCGGCCGCATCGAAGTAGAGCATGATTCTCGAGGCGATGTCCCAGCCGGGGCTCGTGTTGTCGGGGGGAGTGGGATCGAAGGTCACCCAGCCGCGGCCGGGAAGCCATGCCTCAACCCAGCTATGGGCATCGGAGGCGCGGATCACATGCCAGCCGCTGATGGGATTGAAGACGCCGCTCTGGAAGCCGGTGACGACGCGGGAGGGGATGCCTTCCAGTCGAAGGAGCACAGCCATGGCGCTAGCGAAGTATTCGCAGTGGCCCTTGCGGCGGTCGAACAGGAAGTGAGCCAGAGGGTCGTTTACTTCGGACTGGAGGAGGTCGGTCGTATATCCGTAGCGGGTGCGCAGGTGGTGTTCGAGGAGGAGTGCGCGCTGTGCGTCGTTGAGCGCGGGGGCGGTCACGGTATGGGCAAGCGTACGGAGGCGGTTGTCGACGCGGGGCAGGCGGAGGGCGGCCGCGCGCTGCGGAGGAGAGAGTTCGGGTACGGCCCGTTCGACATAGCCGGGGCGATCGGGGCGAGGGTCGCCGAGGTAGGCGTAGACGGTGTAGCGAAGGCCATCGGGATGGAAGGGTAGGCGGTAGCCATCGACGGGCGTGCGGAGGACCATGGGCAGGCGGATCTGCATGGATTCCGGCTGGCCGGCGAAGAAGAGCGCATCGGGGCCGATGGGCTTCAGTTGCACCTCGTAGAAGACGTAGGGCAGCAGGCGAGGATTGGACTCGGGGAATGTGATACGGCCGCCTGAAGCGAGGAGGCGTTCGGCGTCGCGTTCCGTATTGAACCAGCGGCGGCCGTCGAACTCGGTGAGCGCGGTGCCCCGCCACTTGACCCGGTACTCGCGCTCCGGCCCGGAGAACTTGACGTGCATGACGACGGCGCCCTGTTTTTTCAGCTCGCCGATCTGACCGAGGACCACTTCGTTCGAGAAGCCGCTGAGGTGATACCGCTCGGGCACGAGGTGGCGGAAGGCGGCGACGGCAGTGCGCGGGAGGACGAAGAAGAGGCCGGCGGTGAGGAGGAGGATGCCACAGGTGCTGAAGAGCGCGAGCGCAGCGAGCCGGCGCGGAAAGGCGGGCAGGACGCGGCGAAGCCGCTCGGCGCGGCGCACCTCGGAGGCCATGAAGGTGGCGACGCTGAAGACGATGAAGAGTGTGAGGAAGAGGAAGAAATTGAGGCCCGCGGAGAGGATGGCGGCGGCGAGGAGTTCGAGGAACGCGATGACCTTGACGTAGAAGGCATCGCGGTCGGTACGCATGGTGAGGAGCTTGGCGATGGCGAGAAAGAAGATCAGGTGGACCGTGGAGGGGATGAACTCACGGGTGAGCCAGTAGTAGTCGATGGGGTAGAAGGCGACATAGGCGATCGTGGCGGCGGTGACGGCGCGGTCCGAGATGGTGAAGCGGACCCAGCCGGCGAGGACGAGGGCACGAAGGATGAGGCCGGCGGCAACGAGGACCGTGGTCGGCAGGTCGAGGTAGCCGGAGCCGACGACGGCAAGGTAGCCGCTCGCCAGCATTCCCAGCAGGGAGACCTGAAAGAAGCGCTCGACCGCGGTCACTGTTTCATTGTAGCGGCGAGGGCTTTGGCGAACCGTTGCAGGGCTTCGCTATCGTCCGAGCGGGGAACGACGAGCAGGTCCCGGTGTTGAAAGGGAAGCGTAGCGGGCTGGCGGCGCCATTTCTGGAGCAGCTCGAAGGCGACGGTCTCGCTACGCATACGATAGACAGTGACGGAGGCCGGTGCGGGACCGTTGTAGTCTGCATGGACGGCTTCAAGCAAGCCCAGCTGGCGGGCCGTTTCGGGGGCCTGATCGGGCGCCTGCGGGGCCTGGGAAACGAGGATCCACTGGTCAGCCTTTGGCGGCAACTGGATGGGCTTGACTTCGCGCCCGCAAGAGCATAAGAGTACGGCAGCGACGAGCAGCGGAAGCGGTTTTCGCATGGCCGCCCCTATGGTACAACGAGGGGGTGCAGCTTTCCCTCTCGCAGGACTCTCCTCCTTCCGATTCGTGCTTTGACCGGTTCATCAGAGACTCCACCCTGCAGCGACTGAGGGCACTGGACGCCAAGGCGCGTCGATATGGTCTTGCATCGCTGGACGCGTCGAAGAACCGTCTAATCGGCCTGGGGATGGAATTGGACGGGGCAAACCGGATCACGAAGAACAGCTACGGGGTGTTCCACCTGGCCTGGCAGGCCGAGGAGAGTGGCGATTGGCCGGAGCGGTTGCAGCGCGAGGCGGCGGAGCTGCGGGCGTCGATTAGGGAAGCACACGGGACGCCGCTGCGGTTCCTGATTTGGGCGGGAATGGGCGGGTCAGCGGAAGACAAGTCGATGTACAACGCGCTGGGCCTGCTGAGGAAGGGGCCGCGCGTCTATGTGCTCGATTCGACGGATCCGGGCAAGTTGAAGGCGATTCTCGAGGACATGACGCAGCGGACGGAGGGGTCGCTGTCGACGGCGCTGAAGTCGACGCTGGTGGTAGGCATGGCGCTGGGGATGACGTCGTACGAGCCGGTGGTCAACCTGCAGAAGCTGGCAACGCTTTACGATCGCGCGAAGGTGGACGGGCGGGCGAACTTTGTGTACATGACGCTGCCGAACTCCCTGCTGGACCAGTTCGGGGGCTCGCGGGGGTACCGGAAGATTGAACTGCAGTTGGACAGCGGGAATTCGACTTCGGGCCGCCATAGTTCGCCGCTGACGCGGGGGAGCCTGTATCCGCTGGCGTTGGCGGGGGTGGATCTGCGGCGGTGGGTACACGGGACGTTCCTGGCGGATCAGACGATTCACGACGCGTGGCGGCTTGCGGCGTTCCTGCACGCCCAGGGAGAAGCGGGGCGGGACAAGGTGACGCTGCTGCTACCCAAGCGGCTGAGCGGTGCGGGGCTGTGGACGAAGCAGGATTTCGAAGAGAGCCTCGGCAAGAGTGAGAAGATCGGCATCAAGATCGTGATCGACGAGAAGCCGAAGCTGGCCAATTATCTTTCCCCGCGCGAATCGGGGCAGGACCGGGTTTTCCTGGCGGTGCAGGAGAAGGGCGCGGCGAACGAGGATGCGATCAAGGTACGGCGGGCGGGGTATCCGATCGCGACGCTGACGCTCGGTAAGGACGCCCCGGTTTCTCGCTATATGCAGTTCATCCACTACACGGTGTTCGGCATTGCGTACCTGCGGGGCATGAACTTCGTGACGCAGCCGGGCGTTGAGCTGTATAAGGCGATCACGAACAAGTTGTTCGAGGAAGCGCAGCGGGTGGGCGGTGTGGAGAAGACGGCGCAATGGCAGCGCTGGAAGGGCAGCCAGAGGCAGATGAAGTGGGCGGGCGGGATTACGCTGAACCTTGATGCGATTCCCGGCGCGGCCTGGAACTCGGCCAACGCGGCAGAGGTGTACGGGATGCTGCTGCGCTCATACGCGGACACGCGGGAGATGGAGTACGGCGAGTTGACGTATTTCGGAGACATGCGCTACTCGGCGGGGGGGCGGATGGTCCGTAAGGCGCTCGATCGAGCCGGCGACGTGCTGTTCCGATCGCGGCTGCGGATGCCGGTGGACATCTGCGAGGGGCCGGCGATGAACCACTCGTACCACGAGATGGTGATCGGGCATGGGAAGTGTCTGTCGACGGTGTTGATCTCAGAGAAGGCGGAGAAGCTGGCGGCCGCCGATTACACAGCGGACTATCATCGGGCGCAGTTTCTGGCGACGCAGATGGCGCTGGCGGAGCGGGGCCGGCCGGTGGTGTCGCTGACGCTGCGCGACCTGGAGGCGCCGACGTTGGCGGCACTGGACCTGTTCTTCAGAGAGGCAGCGAAGGCGGCCAAGGGGCGCGGAGCGTAGAAACGACATGGCAAAGTTGAAGCCGGCGCGGGGGAAGCAGAAGGCTCCGCCGCGGCCGGGAGCGATTTCGTGCGTGGTGCTGATCATATTGGGCTTTGCGCTCATTGGGCTGCTCCTCTTTTCGATGCTTTCTTCCTCTCGGTAACCAACATGACGAACGAACTTGCGGGCGGCGCGAATGCGAAGTGACCAGCGCGCGGCGGACCAGCTACGGCCGGTCCGAATGACTCCGGACTACATACTGACTGCCGAGGGCTCGGTGCTCATCGAAGCCGGCAACACTCGGGTGCTGTGCGCGGCCACGGTGGAGGAGAGCGTACCCTCGTTTCTCCGCAATAGTGGCAAGGGCTGGGTGACGGCGGAGTATTCGATGCTGCCTCGAGCGACGGCGACGCGGACGCCGCGCGAAGTGACGAAGGGCAAACCTTCGGGGAGGACGCAGGAGATCCAGCGGCTGATCGGGCGCTCCCTGCGAAGCGTGGTGGATCTCGAACTGCTTGGCGAGCGCAGTGTCATCGTGGACTGCGATGTCCTGCAGGCGGACGGGGGAACACGGACGGCATCCGTGACCGGCGCCTATGTGGCCCTGGCGATTGCGCTGAAGAAGCTGCTGCGCTTCGGCACGCTCAAGAAGGACCCGTTGCGGGACTTCGTGGCGGCAACGAGCGTGGGCATCGTGCGCGGCACGCCGATGCTTGACCTCAACTACGAAGAGGATTCGAAGGCCGAAGTTGATATGAACATCGTGCTGACCGGAGCGGGCCGGTTCGTCGAGTTGCAGGCGACGGCGGAGCAGGAGGCCTTCGACGACGACCAACTGGCGGCTCTGATTGCGCTTGGGCGCAAGGGTACCGGCGAGCTGTTCGCGCTGCAGCGGGAGACGCTCGCCGGGCGATGATACTCTACTGCGCGACGACGAACCGCGGCAAGCTGCGGGAGTTCGAGCTTGCCGGGGCGGCCTACGGCGTCGAGGTCCAGACGGTGCCGGAGCTGGCGAGTCTGGGAGTAGCGCCGGAGACGGGCGAGACTTTCGAGGCGAACGCGGCGGAGAAGGCCCTGTACTATGCGGCGAGGACTGACGGGTACGTCTTCGTCGACGACTCGGGCCTGGAGGTGGACGGGCTTGGCGGGGTGCCGGGGGTGTACTCGGCGCGGTACGCCGGGGAAGGGGCGACGGACGCGGCGAATAACGAACTCGTGCTTTCGCGGCTCGCGGGGGTTGCGGACCGTACAGCGCGTTTCGTTTGCGTCATCGCGCTAGCGCGCGGGGGCCAGTTGGTCAGCACATTTCGCGGGACCGTCGAAGGGATGATCGCCGAGGGGCCAAGGGGGGCATACGGGTTCGGGTACGACCCGCTGTTCTACTATCCGCCTTTCGGCTGCACCTTCGGAGAGGTGGCGGCGGAACGGAAAATGGCGGTGAGCCACCGCGGGCGGGCGCTGGAGCAGTTGTTCCGGTATGTCAGCCGGGAATGCGGATCAGCCTGAACGGTAAGCGAGACGAGGGTTTCATTTGGCCTTGTGGTAGCGCTTCCAAGTAAGGAAGCCGATGATTGTTTTGCCGTCGATGATTTTTCCCGCGGCGATAAGGGCGTCGAGTTCCTTGGCCTTGAACCATTTTTTCTCAATGCGCTCGTCGTCCGTGGGGGTGGCTTCGCCTTCGGTGAGCTGGGTGGCGAGGTAGATGGTCATCTTCTCACCGACGTAGCCGGGGCTGGGGTAAAACCCGGCGAGTCTGGTCCACTTCTTCGCGCGGTAGCCGGTTTCCTCGACAAGCTCCCGTTTGGCGGCGGCGAGGGGTTTTTCGCCGGGGTCGAGGCGGCCGGCGGGGAGCTCCCAGAGGTATTGGCGCGCGGGGAGGCGGTACTGGCGGACGAGCAAGATGCGCTTACGGTCATCGACAGCCATCATGACGGCGGAGCCGGCGTGCTGGACGATGGCGCGGTGGATTTCGAAGCCATCGGGTTCGACGGCGTGATCTTCGGTGACGCGGAAGATAGGGCTCGAGAAGCGTTCCTCGGACTTGAGCAATTTCATCGGGGTTTCCTGATCTGAGCTTCGAATTCCTGGGCGTTGAGGGTGTTCAAGACATCTTCGGGCTGGAGCCAGCCGCGGCGGGCCATGGTTACTCCGTAGCGCATGTTGAGTAAGTGTTTGGGGTGATGGGCGTCGGTGCTAATGATGAAGCGGCAGCCCTTGCTCTTCGCGTGGCGGAGTAGTTGGGCATTGAGGTCGAGGCGTTCGGGGCTGGCGTTGACTTCGAGCAGGACTCCACGCTGGGAGCAGATCGTGGCGATGCGGTCGAAGTCGAAGGGGAAGGGGTCGCGGTGCAGGAGCATGCGGCCGGTGGGATGGCCGATGGCGTGGATGTTGGGGCTTTCGAGGGCGCGGAGGAGGCGGTCGGTCATTTCGGTGGCCTCCATATTCATGTAGCTGTGAACGCTTCCGATTACGAAATCAAGTTCAGCGAGGGCGTCTTCGGAGAGATCCATGGCGCCGTCGCGCTTGATGTCGCATTCGAGGCCGCTAAAGACTTTGATGGGGAGGGCGCCGGACTGGTTGAGTTCGCGGACGCGGGCGGCAAAGGCGACGGCGCGGTCTTCGTCGAGGCCGTTCGCCATGGCGAGGGATTTCGAGTGGTCGGTGATGGCGATGTATTCGTAGCCCAGGGCGGCGGCGGCGTCGGCCATCTCTTCGAGGGTGGCGCGGCCGTCGGTTTCGCGGGTGTGCATGTGGAGGTCGCCGCGGATGCTCTGGAGGGTGAGTAGATGCGGCAGGCGCCGTTCTTCGGCGGCCTCGATCTCGCCGGAGTTCTCGCGGAGCTCTGGAGGGATCCAGGCGAGGCCCAGCAGTTCATAGATCTCCTCCTCGGTGCGCGAGGCAGCGATGGTGTTGTCGTCGAGACGGGAGAGGCCGTACTCGTTGAGGGTGTAGCCCAGTTTGAGGGCGCGGGTACGGAGGAGGACGTTGTGCTCCTTGCTGCCAGTGAAGTACTGCATCGCCGCTCCGAAGCTCTCGGCGGGGAGGGCCCGGACGTCGACCTGGAGTCCTTCGAGGCCGAAGAGGGCGGAAGCTTTGTTCTCGCCGCGGGCGAGGACATCGCCAACTTTCGGGTGCCTGGTGAAGTGGTCGAGGGCGGCGACGGCGTTGGGGCCCGTGACGAGGATGTCGAGGTCGCCGACAGTTTCCTTACCGCGCCGGAGACTGCCGGCGGGAGTGATCTGGTCGATGCCGTCGAGGCAGGCGAAGTATGCGGTGAGTTCGTGGGCGACGCCGTCGGCGAAGCTGAGGAGGTAGCGGCCGGCAGACTGACGATACTGGCTGATGGCTTTGAGGACCTTCTCTTCGAGCTTCGCGCCCATGCGGGGGAGGGTGCGAAGCTTTTGTTCGCGGCAGATCTTCTCTAGGCCGTCGATGGTGGAGACGCGGAAGTGTTCAAAGAGGACGGCGATGCTCTTGGGGCCAAGGCCGGGGATACGCAGCAGTTCGAGGGCGGTCGGCGGGTAGCGCTCGAGCATTTCGTCCCGTCGCGAGAAGCTGCCGCGTTCAACGATTTCGCACAGGATGGAGGCGATGCCCTTGCCGATGCCGGGGATGTCGGTGACTTTGCGCTCGGGGTCTTTGAGAATGTCGAGGATACGCTCGGGCCAGCCGTCGATGGCGGAGGCGGCATTACGGTAACTGCGAATGCGGAATCCGTCTTCGCCGGCGATTTCCATGAGGTCGGCGGTTTCGGCGAGCATGCGCGCGAGGTCGCGGTTCTCGAGGGGTTTCATTGGGGTCGGGGACCGCTCCCTGACGGTCGCGGCTCGGTAGCGCGGCCGTAGGTGTCGGGGGTGGGGCCGCTAAAGGGCTCTACGTGGACCAGGACGTCGGCAACGCAGTCGAGCTCGTGGATGATGCGAATGCGGACCTGGGTGGCGATGTCGTGAGACTGGCGGACGGTCATCTCGGGTTCGACTTCCAAGTGGAGGTCGACGTGGTACTTGAGGCCGGTTTTGCGGGCGAAGCACTTCTCGACGGCGAGGGCGCCAGGGACGGTTTGGGCGACCTGACGAATGCGGCGCATGGTGTCCTCGTCCGGCATGGTGTCCATGAGTTGCAGCGAGGTGTCGCGAACGACGCGGAGGCCGAGAAAGATAACGATGAGGCCGACGGCGAAGCCCCCGTAGTGGTCTGCGGCGAGGAAGCGTGAGGGATCGTAGAGGGTAAGGGTGAGGGCGGCGATGGCGGTGAAGCCTGAGAGGATGTCGACCGAGTCGTTCCAGGCATCGGCGATCAAGGCTTCCGAGTGAATGCGTCGGCCGGTGCGGAATTTGAAGACGCTGAGGAACGACTTGGCTCCGATGGAGGCGATGAGGGGCCAGATGGCCCAAGCGGCGGGCGGCGGGTGCACTTCTTCGATGCGGTCGAGGGAGCGGATGCAGATGGCGAGACCGGTCACGGCGAGGATGAGGCCGAGGCCGAGGCCGGTGAGGGTTTCGATGCGGCCGTGGCCGTAGGGGTGTTCGGCGTCGGCGGGTCGGGCGGCGAGGGCGAGTCCGAAGAGGACGGCGGCGGAAGCGACGACATCAGAGGCGGACTCCATGCCGTCAGCGACGACGGAGGTGGAGCCGGCAAGGTAGCCGAGGACGACTTTGGCGACAGCCAGGGCGCCGCTGACGGCCATGGAGAGGATGGCGACGCGGGGACCGGTGAGGCGATGGCGGGCGGGTTCGGTCATTGCATGTGCCTTCTTGCGATCGGGAGCGACACTGCGCGTGCGTCCAGCATGAGTGAGGCTGCCCTTCGCACTATAGCGCAGGGGTGTGGGGCCGCAGTCCGGCATGTTTGCGGACCGGGACCGAGGCCTGCTAACGGGGCGTGCGGGTGGATTCGAGGGTTTGTTCTTCTTCGTCATCAAGGGCGGAGAAGAGGTCGAGGCCGGTGCGGGCTTCGATGTCGTCGACGGTGGTGAGGAAGTGGGCGAGGGGGGTTTTGGGGGAGGGGGAGTTGGGGACGATGGCGGCGAGCATGGTGCGCTGGTGGTGGCGAACCGCGAGGACGGCTTTGAAGAGATGGGTGGGGACGGCGACGCGGCCTTCGCCGATGGTGGCGGGTAGGCCTTCGAAGAGGGGGCCGGTGAAGACGTAGACGGCGTGGGCGTGGGCGGCGAGGGCGCGGACGGCGGCTGAAGTGAACCCCTGGAGTGAGACACCAAGTTAACGGGGTTGTCGCCGTCCACTGAATGATCGTGGACGGTGGAGTTGCGGTTGCTCCACTCTGGAGATACCTGAGCGGAGGATACGGCAACGCAGGGATGCGAGTGCGCCGGGATAAACCGGCATGTTGTAAGGGATGAGAGAGCCCTACAGAAAAGGAGCAGCGACTCTATTCTGACCTTGATCTTGCGCAGTGCGTCGCGAGGCGCACGGCGAAGCGTAGAAAG